>DASXQR010000001.1:0-9138 GCA_036507075.1 Acidobacteriota bacterium
AAGAAAGCCAGAGGAACAGCCAGTGCATTTAGTCACGGTGCCGCCTTTTTTTATTGGCGCTTTTGAAGTAACTCGGGGACAATGGCGGAGAGGTCTTGCGCTGCCTAAGGTACGTGACGATCTCTTACCTATCTATCGATTGAATATGCCCGAAGAAGTGGAAAACTCGCTACCGGTTGACATTATTTTCTTTCACAATGCGGAAGAGTTTTGTGCCCGCATTGCCAAATTCACGGGTCGCCCCTACCGTCTTCCCTCTGAGGCAGAGTGGGAATTTGCATGCCGGGCGGGGACATCAACCGCCTATCATTTTGGCGATGGGATAGGTTTAGATGTCGCTAACTACAACGACGGCGTGCACCGCCCTCTCGACTTAACGCCGGTGGGAGCGAAAAATGCCCCCAATGCATTCGGTCTCCATGACATGCATGGCAACGTGGCAGAGTGGTGCTTGGATTGGGAACATGCAACTTATCAAGGTGCACCAACGGACGGATCCCCTTGGGTGGACGCGGGTCAGTCCGATCGTCGAGTCATTCGCGGAGGATCGTTTGTCTGGAACCCCCAAGTAGCTCGCTCTACCGCCCGAATGTTTTGGTTTGTAAGTTCCTCAGCCAGTGGAATTGGGTTTCGCCTCGCGCTGGGACCCTGTCCTGAACTCCGCGGACCTCGGCACCGCCGCAGACCATAATGTGATTCGACGTTTACGTTCCACTCCTCTTACGGTTGAGCTTCTGAGAAACACACCTACATCGTTTGAATAGGAGGTGAAAACCCCAGTCGACAGAGTAAGCCTCGACAGATTCACTCTTAGGATCAACGATTCTTCTTGATCTTCTTGAACAAACTATCCACTACATCCCCGGCAGCTTCGGATACAGCTTCCTCCTTGTTTCCACCGACAAAACTCATGATGCCATAAAACTTTCCTCGACAATCTGTGCGGAATATCTCCCTCTTGTTTATTTCATCGCGAAAAACAAATCGAACTGTGACCTTGGCAGAACCTGCTCCAAATCCGATTAGGTAACGTTTCGCACGGCTTCCTTTGGCGTATTCGATTACCATAGCGGAGAGAAGCAGACGCCGTTTAGGTTTACTTGACTCTTCTGCCGATACAGTGTTCGCAGAAGAGAGGAAGACTGAGTGCTTCTCACCACCAAGGTTGAGAAATCCAATGGTAGTGACAGCTTGTGTAACTCTCGTGCCCTTTTTCGGGTGGTCTTTTTGGCAGCCTTTTCGGAATTGACCACACGTGGGGAGCTCCGGTAAGAAAAAAGCGATCATTGCCGCCCCTGCCTATGTCCTGGGCAGCTCAGTGTCCTCAGGGCAGATGGTGAAGCAGATCGTGGGAGGATCGGCGACCTCGTACCGGTCGCTGAAGAGATCAGTTGCAAGCGACGTGACTGCGGCAAAACAGTCATCGTTAGATGGCTGGCATATGGGTAATCCTTAGTTGTGAATTCAGAGGAAAGTGTGAGCGCGGCTTACCCGGAGGGTTCCGGTACAGGCACACGACCAGGGCCTTGCGCCTGCTCGAGCGCGCATAATGGCCATAGGACGACCAGCGGTACTGACCGATCTCAGTCTTCAAACCTGCCCGCAACGGATTGGCATGAACATAGCTGATCAGATTCAGCAGGTTGGCTGCCGTCGGTTCCCAGAGTGCTTGAAAGGTCCCTGCCACAGCGTGCCGGTTGTCTGGTGCAGGCGGTTGAAGTGAGTGGTAAATTCTTGGCGCTCGGCGACCCACGCCGTCCAAAAGTCAAACTCACCTAACGAGCCGTAGCATTGGCGATCTGAAATTTGCGAATCTATTTTTTAGACTTTCGCTTTTTCCACCAAGCCTTCTTCGCGTCGGAAATAGCCTTTCTAGCGGCCGCGCTCATCTGCTTTCTTGCCTTTCGCGCCGGCCTCCCCCGGACGAGGGTTCGTGTCCCTGCCGCGATCCCTTTCGAGATAGCCGTGAGTTCGGTTTCCAGAGTAGATAATTCCTGCTTCACGCCGCTGATTGCGAGTTCGAGAAGTCGTTTTCTGTCCATAGGCTGGAGAGGATACCACAAGTGGCAAAGTTTACTCCTTCCTATCGCAAGCCCGGGCGCTTCCTCCGGAAGGATTTGTCTGTGCGCTCTCGTGCGGTCCGAAACGGACAACGGACGGGTAATACGTGCTTTCAGTGGTAAAATCCGGTAACATCATCAGTTTTTGAACAGGGTGTACCATGAAGGGGATCATTCTTGCCGGTGGCCTCGGGACACGACTGCGGCCCTTGACGAAAGTCACCAACAAGCACCTGCTCCCGGTGTTCAACAAGCCGATGATCCATTACCCCTTGGAAACCCTTGTGGACGCCGGCATCACGGACATTATGATCGTAACAGGCGGGAACAATGCCGGGGACTTTCTTCGTCTCCTGGGCAACGGCAAGCAATTCGGATTGCAGCAAATCAACTACGCCTACCAGGAAGGGGAAGGTGGAATTGCCGAAGCTCTGTCGCATGCGGAATATTTTGCTGGCGGCGATCTGATCTGTGTGGTGCTGGGGGACAACCTGGTAGAAAAGAGCATCCGGCCTTACGTGGAAGATTTTAGCCGCACCGGACAGGGCGCGAAAATCTTGCTGAAGGAAGTGCCCGATCCCCAGCGCTTCGGAGTGCCGGAGCTGGAGGGAAGACGGGTGGTGCGCATTGAGGAGAAGCCAAGCGTCCCGAAATCCCGCTATGCGGTTACCGGCATTTACATGTATGACGGAAAAGTATTCGACATCGTGAAAACTCTTAAACCCTCTACCCGAGGGGAACTGGAAATCACAGATGTCAACAACGCCTATATCGAGCGCGGTCAGATGACCTACGATATCCTGGAAGGCTGGTGGACAGATGCGGGGACCTTTGATTCGCTCCTCAAAGCCGGTAA
Source organism: Acidobacteriota bacterium (assembly GCA_036507075.1). GTDB lineage: Bacteria > Acidobacteriota > UBA6911 > JACQSX01 > JACQSX01 > DASXQR01. The sequence continues at coordinate 2,917 of DASXQR010000001.1, forward strand.
CCTGGTTGCGGCCGCAAACCGGTGTCCGGAGTCCGTCCTGAATGACTGAAATGAAACTTCTCGTCACCGGTGGCGCCGGTTTCATCGGCTCAAACTTGGTCCGGCACGTGCTGGAAAAGACGGACCATTCCGTCATCAACCTGGACGCTTTGACCTATGCCGGCAACCTGGAGAACCTGGCCGGTCTGGAAGAGAACCCCCGGTATCATTTCATTCACGGAGATGTGTGCGATCCGGCGGCTCTGGAAAAAGCGTTCTCGCCGGCGCCGGACGTGGTGCTTCATCTTGCAGCCGAGAGCCACGTCGATCGCAGTATTGTCGACAGCGGAGCGTTTGTACGCACCAACGTCAATGGCGCGCACAATCTGCTGGAGATGTGCCGCCGGCACAAACTTGCCCGGTTCGTGCATGTATCCACCGACGAAGTATACGGGTCATTGGGAACCGAGGGCCGGTTTACCGAGGAAAGTCCAATTCAGCCCAGCAGCCCGTATTCAGCAAGCAAGGCGGCCAGCGATTTGCTGGTACGCTCTTATTTTCACACTTACAGGATTCCTGCGGTCATCACTCGCTGCTCAAACAATTACGGGCCGTATCAATTTCCCGAGAAAATGATTCCCCTGATGATCTGCAACGCGATGGAGGACCTGCCCCTGCCTGTATACGGAGACGGCAGGAACGTGCGCGACTGGCTGCATGTGAGCGACCACTGCTCCGGACTGCTTTCTGTGGCGGAGAAAGGCCAGCCGGGGGAGGTCTACAACATTGGAGGCGACAGCGAGCGGGAAAACATCTGGCTGGTCAAGGAGATTTTAAAATTGCTGAACAAACCCGAGTCACTGATTCGCTTTGTCAAGGACCGCCCGGGGCATGACCGCCGCTACGCGATCGATGCCGGCAGGATTTCGCGGCAGTTGGGATGGAAGCCGGAAGTAAGCTTATCGGAAGGTCTGCAGAAGACTGTGCGGTGGTATCAGGATAATGCCGCCTGGGTGAAGAACGTCCGCAGCGGCGCGTATCGGAATTATTACCAGAAAATGTACGAACAGCGGGACAGCACCTTCTCAAGTTTCTGATTCTTGATGCGCACGATAATTACCGGAGCTAACGGAATGCTGGGGCGTGATTTGCAGCGCGTTCTGCCGCCGGGTGACATGGTCCCGCTCTCTTCCAGCGAGTTGAATGTCACTGATACTGAAGCGGTGCGCGGCGCATTTAAAGAGATCAGGCCCGCGATGGTAATTCATACCGCCGCTGCAACGGATGTAGACGCGTGCGAGCTCCACCCGGAAATTGCCTACAACGTGAACAGCCTGGGCTCCAGAAATGTGGCGCGAGCAGGCGAAGAAGTGGGAGCGACGGTTGTTTACATCAGCACCGACTACGTTTTTGACGGCCTGCAGAACGATCCATACATCGAGTTCGATGCGCCTCACCCGCTGAATGTTTACGGGAAATCAAAGTTGGCTGGGGAGCGTTTCGTGCGCGAGCTTTGCCGGAAGCACTACATTGTGCGCACTTCCTGGCTGTTTGGAAAGAACGGAAAGAATTTCGTGCGAACTATCATGCGCCTGGGCAAAGAGCGTGAAGACATTCGTGTAGTAGCGGACCAGTTCGGTTCTCCCACTTATACTTACCATCTCGCTCAGAAAATAAAAGAAGTGGTCGCGACCGAGCGCTTTGGTATTTACCACATCACCAACTCAGAGAGCTGTTCATGGTATCAGTTCGCAAATGCAGTGCTCCGGCACCAGCAAAGCCAGGCGCGCCTGGTGCCCATCGAGACGGCCGATTATCCGGTGCCGGCTCCGCGCCCAAAGAACAGCGTGCTGCGGAATTTCGTCCTCCAGCTTGAAGGAGTGCCCCTGCTGCCGCCGTGGCAGGAGGCGTTGAACGAGTTTTTCACGGAATCACAGTGAGCGAGGATTTGAAGATTGTCGCGACCAATAAAAAAGCATTTCATAACTATCACATTATGGAACGGTATGAGGCCGGCATTGTGCTCAGCGGGACCGAGGTCAAATCGCTGCGCGTCGGCCGAGTCAATCTCAAGGACAGCTACGCGCTGGTCAAACAGGGAGAAATCTTTCTGCTCAACTGCCACATCAGCCCCTATTCGCACGGAAATCGTGAAAACCCGGAGCCGACGCGCACGCGCAAGCTTCTGCTGCACAAAAGGGAGATTCAGCGGCTGATCGGCAAGACCGTCGAGAAAGGGTTGAGCATGGTGCCGCTAAGTGTGTACTTTAAGGAGGGCAGGGCCAAGGTGGAGATCGCCGTGGTGAAGGGAAAGAAGCTTTTTGACAAGCGAGAGACGGAAAAGAGGAAAGAAACAAAGCGTGAACTGGCAAAAATCTTGAAGCATTCGGGAAGTTTCAGATGAAATTGAAGGTAGTCAGGCAATCTTTGCCTGAAGTGGATGCGGATATTCTTGCAATTCCCGTCTTCGAAGACGAAAACCGGGCCTCTCCGGATTTTAAGTTGCTGCGCCGGGAAACTGAGGATCTTGTGGTGGAAGTCCTCGAGTCGGGTGAGCTTCGCGGAAAAACTGGAGATGTTTATCTGGCCCCCGCGCCGGGCGGGTTGCGCGCAAAGCGCATTCTGCTGTACGGCGCAGGAAAGCAGGCCAACTACGACTCCGCCGTGGTTCGCCACTGCATGGCATCTACATTTGGCAGACTGCGCCGCCTCAGATTTACACGCGTTGCGCTCTGGCCGCGCCTGGAAAAAGATCCCGACCGTGTTGCCTCGGCGGCTGTGGAGGGAATCACGCTGGCCGTTTACGACCCGGAGGAATATAAGAGTACGGATCGAAGTGTTTTCAAACTTCAGGAATTCTCGATTGTCGTCCCCAAAAAATCAAAGATCGGAAAGGCGACCGTACAGAGAATGGAGCGGGGCCTGATACTGGCGGAGTGCACGAATTTTGCGCGCCATCTGACCAACCAGCCGGGAAACATCATCAATCCCCTGGTGCTTGCCGAGAAGGCAAGGAAGGTTGCCAGGAAGGACGGTCTCAAGATTGAGATCCTGGACGAAAAACAGTTGCGGCAGAAGGGGATGAACGCGCTGCTGGGCGTGGCTTCCGGAAGCGCTCTGCCGCCGCGAATGATCGTCCTTCGATATATTCCGCGCTCCGGAAAGCGAGGCAAGCACAAGGAAAAGGGCCCCCTGGCGCTTGTGGGTAAGGGCGTAACGTTCGATACGGGCGGAATCAGCATCAAGCCTTCCCAGTCCATGGAGGAAATGAAGGCCGACAAGGCCGGAGCTTGCGCGGTGCTTGGCGCGATGCAAGCGGTGGCACGGCTAAAGCCGTCGCGCGAAATCTGGGGAATTATTCCTGCGGTGGAAAATATGCCCAGTGGAACGGCGCAGCGCCCGGGAGACGTTGTGAAATCGTTCAGCGGAAAAACCATCGAAATCATCAATACCGACGCGGAAGGACGCCTGATACTGGCTGATGCGCTGGCTTACGCGCGCCATCTTGGGGCTGCAGAAATTGTCGATATCGCCACTCTTACAGGCGCCTGCGTGGTGGCCCTGGGGCATATATGCGCCGGTCTGTTTACTTCCAGTGACTCCCTGCGCGATCGATTGATGGAAGCCAGCCGGCGCGCGGGCGAAAACCTGTGGCAGTTGCCTTTGCACGAGGCCTACGGAAAAGATCTGGTAAGTGACATTGCGGACCTGAAAAACAGCGGGACTCGCTCGGGAGGCGCCATCTACGCGGCAAAATTTCTTCAGGAATTTGTAGGCGATACGCCCTGGGCTCATCTGGACATCGCCGGAGTGGACCTGTTCAAAGATGATCCTGCCGCGCTGAAAGGCCCAAGCGGTTTTGGTGTTCGAACGCTGGCAGAGCTTTGTTTTCTTTAAATAAGGTCGAAAGTCGAAGGTCCTGCAAGCCCCGATCGTTCAAAAACTTCACCGCAAAGGCCGCAAAGAGCGCTAAGAAAAGCGCAAAGGAACGGGGCTGAAGCTTGACGGATGAAGCACCACGCCGGTGTCTGATGCGGCTTTGATGGGTTTCATCCGTCAAGCTTCAGCCCCGTTCCTTTGCGCTATCTTGGCGTTCTTGGCGTTCTTCGCGGTGAAGTTTTTGAACGATCCGGGCCTGCAAGACCTTCGACGTCCGAAGCGGCTTTATTCGATGATGATCGGCCTGGTCGGCAGCGGCGCTGGGGTCAGGGCGGCGTTAGATGAGCCCTGGATTTCGCGGTGTGCGATCACCAGCGCGTTGGCCGTCAAAGGGAGGGTAAAAACCAAACCTACGTAAAAGAAGAGCGCCCCCAGAACGTTTATCAATACCAGAACCAGCATAAACATGGTAAAGCCGAAAGAGTCCTGGCTCACCACCCTGCGGCTGGATCGCATCGCTTCCCAGAAATCCTGTTCGTTCTGGCAGATAAAAATAAATGTGAACTGATACATCGCCAGAATCACCAGACCTGGAATGATTAGAAATATCAGTCCGATTGTGGCGAATATCGCTATCACGACGGAGGCCAGGAAAGCCGGAAGGAAATAGCGGTAGCCATGGAAGTAGTCATTCAGGGTTACACGTCCGCGTTCCAAAAACTGAACTGCGGCATAGGCCATAGCCGTCCAAATCGGACCAGCCAGGAACGGGAAGTGCAGAAAGACAAAGGAAAAAAGGCCGATAAGCGCGAAGGTACCGATGTCTTTAAGCAGCAGGTTCCACCCATCCCCAATCCATCTGCTGATACTTACCCGGAATACGGTCGGCTGCATTTTCTTCCTCCAGGGACCATTACGTAAGCCCGATGTCCAAAGTTCCGGAGCCGGAGGGTAAAGCCGGGGGGTCAGGTCTTGAAATTTGAATTTGCGGCCAGAAATTTCAAATTTCAAGACCTGACCCCTCGGCAGGCCTCTGCGGGGATCGCCCATGGTATCATTTTTGCCTTTTATGCTGTGAAGAGGCGAAGTTTGTGGCATCTGACACATCAACCGGACGCGGGCGAATGGTAGAAATTAACCGCTTATGAACCCTGTTTACTATCGAACTGATTTGGAAGGCCAGATCCTGGCCATTGATCCCTCCATTGCGCAGTATGGTTACGGACCGGAAGATTTGATCGGCCGGCCGGCCGCAGAAACCTATGTCGACCCTGACCTTGTCTCCGCCCTGATTGACGATCTGAAGAAGACGGGCGTGGTATGCGACTACAAGATAGAATTGAAGGCGAAAAGCGGGGAAGTCATTGATGTTCTGCTGGACGCCCGCCTTGTTTATGACGTCAACGGAAGGCCGGTTGGTATCGAAGGCGTGTTGTGTGACGCGAAGAAAAATGAACACGACGCAGTAAGCCGCGAGCGGGAAGAGGCTTTGCGCAAACTGCTTACCATGCTGAGCCGGGATATCTACGATCCGCTTACCGGAATTCTGGGTAATATTTCGCTGCTGAAAGAACAAGACACCACGCCCGATGGCAGAGAATACCTGGGCGAAATCGAGAAGTACGCCAACGAAATCAGGGCCGCTCTCTCGACCATCCGGGACCTCAAGTTATCGCTGCCTAGCGCGACCAACGGAAAACCGGATTTCAGCAAGACAGTCACGGATATCGAAAAAAAGCGGCTGGAATATTCGATCAAAATTATTACCGACCAGCTTACTGAAACATTCAACCGGAAGTTCTTTGACAGGCTGCTTGAAAAAGAACTTTCGCGGGCTCAGCGGTTTGGTTACTCGATCACCATTTTGATGATCGCCCTTCAGAATTTCGATGAAATGCACAACTCCCACGGGCCCATCATCGCGAACAGGCTGCTGGTGGAGGCCGCCAACCTGCTCAAGTCCAGCATTCGAAACTCGGATGTGCTGGCGCGCGACGGGGAGAGCCGATTCCTGATACTTCTGCCGGAAACCAGCGAAGAGATGAGCAGCTTCGTGATTCGCCGTGTGAGGCAGAAATTGCAGCTCCGCAACGAGAGCGCAACGATCCCGATGGACTTTTCCATCGACTCTTCTTCTTGCAGCGGCCAGGAAGGCGCCCAGCAACTGGCGTCCGAAATCCTGGAATTCTCGAACACGCGCGCCTAAGCCCGGATTATTATTCAAAAGCTTCACCGCAAAGAACGCTAAGAGCGCAAAGATAGCGGGGGGTAACGGCCTGGAGCTTAAGGTATGAAGGCCAACGCAAAAAGACGAACACACAGTCGTTACCGGCCTTCATACCTTAAGCTCCAGGCCGTTACCCC
>DASXQR010000002.1:0-27608 GCA_036507075.1 Acidobacteriota bacterium
GGACGGGGGCTGAAACTTGAAGCATGAAGGCCATCAACTCTTTCTTTAATCTGCGTCGTGTCTTCATGCTTCAAGTTTCAGCCCCCGTCCTTGCCGCTTTTCTTAGCGCTCTTGGCGTTCTTGGCGGTGAAGCTTTATGAATAATCCGGGCTTACGCGCGCGGTTCTGACGTCGGCGGAGCTGTCCTTCGTGTCTTCGTGCCTTCGTGGCAAACCCCCGCATCCTGGGTTAAAATCCACTCACGATGGATTCTGCCAATAAAGCCAAAACCCTGGCCATTCTGGTCCTGCTTGGGAGCGCCATTCTGCTCTATGCGCCCGGGCTCTCGCTGGCCGGTCAAACCAAGGCGGGGGTAACGCGCGACATAAATTCAGGAATCACTTCGATTCTGGACGTTCGCGGGCGCGTTGGCAAAAAGAGCGAGCGCATGCTTCAACTCCGCGCCGCGACAACTTATTCTCTGATTGTTTCAACCGACATTCCCGCCGCGTTTGGCTCAGAGGGCCTGCTTCGGTTAATGGTGCGCGACCGCTTCCGGCGTCTGGTGGAAAAGACCTTGCACGCTGGAGATGCGGATGCTGCGATCCTGTTTCGACCCGAAACATCCGGTCCGGTGCAGATCGTGCTGAAATCCGAAAACTCGAAATCCGATTTGGCGTACCGGTTAAAGGTGCTGGAATGGAAGGTTTCCTCGCATTCCCGGACTGCAGTGGAATGGGAGCCGAACAATGCCTGGCAGGAGGCCAACCCAATTGAGTTGGGTCAGACCGTCTTTGCCTCTGCTGACGACCAGCCCTATCTTCCGCCGCCAGGTCACAGCTCGAAAGAGCCTGCACAGGAAGGAGAGGACTGGTTCCGATTTGAATTCGACGGCGGTAAGCCGCAGCTCGTTTTCTTTAACATCGATCTCGAGGATCGCGACAACATCCCCGTAGACGTGTCCGTATTCCAGGTCAAGGAAGGAAAGGCAAGTGCTTTTAAAGAGGGGACGGATCCGGTCACCCCTCCGCATGAAGTGCAGGCGCTTGCCGGCAACAAGTTCACGACGCGTGTTCTGGTTGAAAAGGGAACGTATTACGTGCGGGTGGCGGCGAATCATCCTGCTTATCAGTTGAAAACCGCAGCCTACGATGTGCCCCCGTATGCAGATCCCCGCCAGGCGGTACGAACCGCCCTTGACTATCTGCTCAGCGCGGGAGATTCCTGGCATGCCAACACGCCCCGAAAGGGCGGCATCTATGATCGTATAGCGAATGTGCATGCAGAAACTTCCACTTGTGTGGCATGCCATCCCACTCACTTCACGCTTCGAGCGCAGCTTTACGCTCTCCAAAACGGATATCCGGTCAAACAACGGCCACAGCTTCAGTTTCTGACCGAGCGTTTTTACAATAACCCGAGGCCTTTCTATGGTCACCCGAACGCAAGTTGGTCGCGTGTCATCAGTGCTCCGGCCAACGTGCTGAGCCGGATGGCTGCACTGCTCAACATTTATGAGCAGGAAATCACACATGAATTCCGCGACTCCTTCTTCAGGCGAATCGGCGAGTACCTCAAGCTGTATTACAAGAACAGGACCCAGCTTCCGCCGGACGAAAGCAACGGAAACACACCGATTGTGAGCGCCTATGAAGTGGCTTGGTACAGTTGGGTGGTGCTTGATGAATTGTATCGGCGCACCGCAGACAGAGAGTACTCTGCGATGCGCGATCAGGTGGCCGGGTTGATCGAACGGGGGCAGTACAAAAACATGCTCGACCTGTGCTATCAGACACTGGCTTTCTGCAGTATCGATCGGCAGCGCTATGTAGACCGGATTCGCCAGAACTGCGAGAAGATCCTAAGCCTGCGGCGCTCCAGCGGCCAATGGCCCATGACGTTTGACCAGGGCGCGCCGGACGCCGAATTTCAGACCGGCCATTGCCTTTGGACTCTAGCCGTGGCCGGCTACACAATGGGTGACGCGCGTATCGCCGGGTCAGTGACCTTCCTGTTGGGACGTCAACAACAATTTGGCGGCTGGTTTGATCCCACCCAGCCGTACGAGAACTTCCGAACCCCTTTTCGTGAATCCCAGATGGCTGTCCTCGCGTTGTCAACTTTTTATCCGGAACGGGACAAGGTTCGAGTTTTATCGACTAAAGCTCCGAAAGCAGGACTCCAGTCGTCACGCAAGTCATCGCGCGGCGCCTGGACTGCCGCCGAGGGACAACCTGATCAACTGCGGTTTGGCTTCATCAACGAATTGCTCGACAATCTCAACAGGATTTGGGATTCCCCGCAGCCGAAACTTTTGACTCAAATTCGGTCCGCCGCTTCGCATTCGGATCCATTCGTGCGCCAGGCCGCCATTCTGTGTCTGGGCAGGGTCGGCGGGGTGGAATCAATTCCACGGCTGAAGCAGGCCCTGGGTGACGAGAGTAAGATCGTGCAGCGCGCCGCGGCCTGGTCCCTGCGGCAACTGGCCGCCAGGAAAGGCATAGGAACAGTTGCCATCGGAGAAGCGCTGGTGTCGCCAGGCGATCGAACGCGCTGGGGCGCAACACGCATTTTTGCCACTCATTTTTCGGGGTTGACTCAAGAGAGGCGGCTCCTTGACGGACTGCTTTCGGCCTCCCGCGATCCGGCGCCGGCCATCCGCATGCAGGCGCTGAAAGGATTGTGGCAATGGTGGTACTGGACCCCCCGCGAAGCTGATCGAAGCTTGATCGAAGATTCCTTTATCAACCAACTGGCAATGTCCCAGCACCCTTGGGTTCGAAGGAACCTGCAGGAAGGTCTCTACAACATTGCGGATGAAAACATTCGCTATCTCTACAACAACTGGATTCCACTGCTGGGAATGAAGGCCGACGGCGAGCAGGCGATCGGCGGGCGTCTGCTGATTGAGCGCCGCCTGGCTGGGAAAATCGCGGCTGCGCTGAAAACAGGCAATCCGCTGCAGCAAGAAGGCCTTCTGCGGGCCTTGAGTGAATTTCATCTGCGCGATGCCGCCAGCTACGATTTGGCTCGCGAGCGAAACCCAGCGGAAAGCCGGACCAGTGCCGGTTCTTACGTAAGAATCGGAAATGACATCGAGACTATTCAGTTTTTCGGTGATGCAGCCGAAGTGCTGGCACGCGCGCTGCTCCCCTTTATGGATTCCAATGACGCGAAGGGCCGGCAGCTCGCTGTGAAAGCTGCCTATACACTGCGTGAAGTCCGGGTGCCGCGGACTTACGCGAATTCAGGAAGTTCGAACATTCGCGATGTCCTGCGGCTTGCCGGCGATCACGACGAGGCCCGCCAGCAGCTCGCTCGCGCGGTCTACCGAAGGCTGCTTGACAGCGACCAGTCTGTCCGCGCCGTGGCGCGCGAAACGTACAAGGTTTTTACCCTGGATCCGGAAAGCAACGCGGCTGAATGGAATTCACTGCTGCGCGATTTATTGATGAGCTCACAGCAGGAGGCGCGCCTTGCCGCGCTGGAAGCAATCAGCGCCGCGGGTAAGATTCCTGAAAACCGGCCGGCTCCGGAGCGTTCTTCCGCAAAGGACGATGATGCTGACTTGGCGTCTCTGGTGCGAAAAATGCTGCTCTCACCCGATTCGGACCCAACTCCGGCGCTTGCAGCACTCCGATCGATTCCCGCCCTGCACAAAGACCCGCAGGTTCTGGCGCGGATGGATCAGGTTCTGGGTTCAGATAACATACGACTGTTTCGAGCCGCCCTGTCCACGGTTATAAAATCTCCGCAGATGCAGGAATCTCCGATCATCCGCCGCAAACTGGATCGCATTTTCTCCACGCGAGAATCAAAATTGCGCAAGACAGTGCTGGATCTGGTGAGCACTGACGCCAGCCTGCTTGCGGATGCGCGCGTCCGCAGTCTGGTCAGTGAAGCGCTATTGGATAAAGACAGCGCTGTGGCAGTCTCGGCGCTGAATCTGATTCGCCAGGATGGCGGACTTCAGGGCCGCCCGGAAGTCGTCTCAGCGCTCTCCGAGCTCCGCGGTCAGCCCCGATTGTCGCCCGCGCTTGAAGCCGCGCTGCGAGCCTTCAGCCGTGAGGAATCGGACATTTCTTCCGTGAATTCCGATGCTTCCTCAAAATTGCTTGATTTTCGTTTCTTTGTTGAAAGGGTCCAGAAAATACTTACCACCCCCGGACGCGATCACAACGCCTGCGCGGATTGTCACAACACGCATGCCATTTTGCGCCTCAATTCGCCCGGCGATGACGACGAGAACAACGAAGACGAACTGCGCCAGAATTACCGATCTGCTTTAAAAGTGGTGAACTTGCTCGATCCGGAAAAGAGCCTGCTGCTGCGAAAGCCGACGAGCAACTCGGAAACTGAGGGAACGGTCGGCAGTGCCCAATTATCGCATGGTGGGGGAATTCGCTGGAGCCGGGACTCGGAAGAATACCGGACCATTCTGGAATGGATTCAGGGCGGCAAGCTGGCGGCCGCCCACAAATAGGAGGGCGTTGTCGAAACAGGCAACGCGGTCCGGGGAATTCAAAATGCGAAACTTCCATCATACCGGCGTAATCACGGATGAACCACAGCCCGGCGAGATTTACGTCGAGCAGACAAAAGTCTGGATTACGAATCCGGACGCACATCCGTACCGGATTGAGTTCCTGCGGTTCGAGGCTGATACGCCCGTATCCGGACCGGTGCGCCATCGATGTCATACCGCCTATACGGTCGACAATCTCGAAAAGGCGATTGCCGGCGAGAAAGTACTACTGGGGCCTTTCGATGCGCTCGATGGATTGCGCGTTGTGTTCATCGAAAAGGACGGCGCCGTAGTCGAATTCATGGAATTCAGCAAGGGCCGCACGCAGATCCGCTGAGATCGTTACTGCGGCGAACTCCGAAGGCTGTACCGGATGTGGAATTCTGTCTTGGTGCCTTGGTGGTTCATTCTTTCCAACCACCAAGGCACCAAGCCAGCCCAAATTCCACAATCTCATTCTGGCAACTGTAACGATCAGACCTACGGCATCTTAAAAGTCTTGCGGACGTATTCCAGGTTGGCGCGGGTGTCTGCTTTCAGATCGCCGGAAGGGGCCGAAGTTTCCAGCACATACCATCCCCGGTATCCGATCTGGTAGAACTCCTCCGCCAGCCGGGGCCAGTCAAGGATGTCTGTTTCGCGCATCAGCTTCTGGCCATTCTTGACATGGATCTGGTGGATTCGCTTGCCGAGGCGCTTCGGTTCACCGTAGGGATCGTGCAGCCGCGATTTTATGTTGCGCGCATCATAATAAATGCCCACATAATCGGACCCGATGGCATCAAGCAATCGAATGTTATCCTCGGCCGAGATCCAATCTTCCAGCCCGACAACCACTCCAGCCTTCTCGGCGTAGCGGGCCACTTCCTTCATCATGGTGACAAAGGTGTCGACCTCCTGCTGGTTTTCCATGTGGATGTGGCTGTCCCCGAGGATCGGGAGCAGGATGTTGTTTGTCCCGATGTTTCGCGCCACCTCCACGGCCTCGACGAGCAGGATGCCCGCGGCTGGATTGGTGTGAAGCGGAAGCCGCGAACGCCCTGGAGAGCCTATGGCCAGCGAACAGATCTGAATCCCGTTCTCCAGGGCAGCCCTCTTGTAATCAGCCTGGACTCTCGGATCCCGTAGGTGAGGACTTCCATCAGCCGGAAAAGTCAGGCTCACCTGAATTCCGTCAAGCCCAATCTCACGGGCCAGAGCGACCTTCGTGACGTCGCCTCTCTGGCCGAGGTTCCAGTCTGTCATTCCGACTCTTATCGGCAAAGAATCTGCACCCGCGGCCCGGGCGAGTTCTGACATGGCCACGGAAGCGATCGTTGCCTGCTTAACAAAATCCCGTCGTTTCATGAATTGTCCCTATAGAGCCGCGAAGCGGTGCCAAAAAGAGGGACAGTCCCCTTTTTGGTGTCAAAAGAGGGACAGTCCCCTTTTTTGCATGCAAAATGGGGTCTGTCCCCATTTTCAGTCCGCGCGTACGACTTTTCTTGGTGTCCTGGTGGTTCATTCCTGTCAACCACCAAGGCACCAAGCCAGCTCAATTCCAGATTCCATAATTGGACGGCTTCTAAAAGACCTTCCTCAAAAATACAGTTGTGCATCACAAAATTAATGCGCGCTTTCTGCTGCAGCTGCACCACGACATTGGTTTTTTCCTGCGTCTTAAAACCGGGCAGTTGGACCTTGACGATATACTCGCCAATCTCGATCAGAGGAAAGGAATAATCACCGGAGTCGTTGGTGGTCGTTTCACGTTTTTCGCCTGTGGCAACTCGTGTGATGGTGATGGTTGCGCCGGGAAGCACCGCCCCACTGGGATCGCTGACTGTGCCCAGAATCTCCGTCGATGTGGTCTGCGCCTTCAGAGTGGTCATATTGAAAGCGAAGCAAGCGAAAGCGAAAACCACCAGGGATAAAACGCGCATTCTCGATTGTGATTTCATAGCTTTGTGTCCTCTGTGCCTCTGTGGTGACAGGAATTGCATAAACCTCGCACAGCGATTTCGCGTTGGAATCAATTATCGATAGAGAAAGGTGTGCCAAATGTAGAACGGTGCGAAAAACAGGTCAAGGGGAAAGAAGAACGCCGAGGACATCAAAAACTCCCAGCCCGCGAGTATGCGCGCGAAGCACAGAGCCACGTCCCGCAAGGGCGTGGTGGGAACCCGGTGAGTCGACTCACGTCAACAGTACCGCGGGGCGTGAGCCCGCGGCGCGCCTCTTAACCGGCCTGGGGCTCAAGCGCGACACTGGTTGGTCGGAGATGACCTTGATGGGAGCGCCGCGGGCTGACGCACCGCGGTACTGTAGGAGGCAGAGCCGACTTATGTGGGCCTTGCCACGCCCTTGCGGGACGTGGCTCAGCGCTTCGCGTGCATCATCGAGGGCTGGGCGAAGGGACTGATTGAAATCCAGGATGCAAGGGAGTATGTTTTTCCCAGGTTTCAAAACCCGGAATCCATTATGTCTAATCGCCGAAACTTTCTTCGATCCATCAGTGTCACATCCATACTCACTGCCTGGCCGTTTTCCAAAGTGATTTCGGCAGGCAGTCGCGCGTCGACCTCGAATTTCGGGGCGGTGCAGGCGCAAAACCTTTATCGCCAGCTCGGAGTTCGTCCCCTGATCAACTGCCGGGGAACTCACACCGTTATCGGCGCCTCCAAGCAGTGGCCCCGACTGCATGAGGCCATGGCGGAAGCCGCGCGCGATTTCGTGAGCCTTGACGAACTGCAGGATAAAGTGGGGGAGCGGCTGGCCCGCTTGATCGGCTCCGAGGACGCCATGGTGACGACCGGCGCGGCCGGCGCCATCACGCTGGGTACCTGCGCCAGCCTGACAGGAGCGGATACGGAGAAAATACAGAGGCTTCCGAACCTCAGCGGGATGAAAAGCGAAGTGATCATCCAGAAGGTGCATCGCAACGGCTACGACCACGCAGTTCGGAACGCAGGCGTGAAAATTGTCGAAGTGGAAAATAAAGAGCAACTGATCAACGCCGCCGGAGAGCGGACGGCGATGATGTACTTTCTTGGAGGAACGACGGGCGACTGGGCCTGGGAAACGCCGGTTTCGCTGGAAGAGTGCATCAGCATCGGAAGGAAAGCCGGATTTCCGGTAATGGTAGATGCGGCCAACATGCTGCCACCCTGGGACAATATGCGGAAACTGGCCGCGCAGGGCACGGATTTGATTTGCATCAGCGGTGGAAAACATATGCGCGGCCCGCAATGTTCCGGGATCCTGGCTGGACGAAAAGACCTGGTTCGCGCGGCACGACTCAATTCCAATCCCCATTCCGATTCGATGGGACGCCCGCTGAAAGTGGGTCGCGAAGAGATTATCGGCGTGTGGCTGGCGGCGGAAAAGTACGCTCGTCTCGACTTTGCGGCCCTGGAACGCGAGATGTTCGCACAGGCAGAGTATCTGCACGGCGAGTTAAAGAAAATATCTGGTCTGGATGTCAGTTTTGCTCCACACGATCGGACTCGCCGTGTTCCGCGGGTAATCGCCCGTTGGGACGAGAAAGCAGCGGGCTTGACCACGGCGGAATGCGAGCAGCAATTACTCGAAGGAGAGCCTCGCATTGCCGTGCTGCGTTACGAGCCTCAGGGTCTGCTCTTCACCCTGTTTATGAGCGAACCGGGCGACGAACGACTGGTGGCGCGGCGCATGCGGGCGATCTTCGCAAACCGCATTGCAACCACCAGGGCACAAAGACGCCAATGAAAATCAGGCCTCTGAGATTTGCGACGATGGCTTTGTGCCTTTATGTCTTTGTGGTTATTATTCCCGCGCAATCACCCCAGCCAATCCGCATCGACAGCCGCGTGGTGGTCCCGATGCGCGACGGCATCAATCTGTACGCCGACGTTTATCGCCCTCGCCGCGAGGGTAAATTCCCGGTGCTGGTCGTTCGTACTCCGTATGGCGTGCAGCGCGACGGCGTACACGAGTCCAAGATCCGCTTTGCACAGAATGGATATGCGGTGATAGTTCAGGACGTGCGCGGCCGCTATGAATCGGAAGGGAAGTGGGATCCGTTCCGAAATGAAGCGCAGGACGGGTATGACACGATTCAGTGGGCCGCACAGCAGCCCTGGTCCAACGGAAAAGTCGCTACCGAAGGAGGGTCCTACCTCGGACATGTGCAGTGGCGAGCCGGGTCTCTGTCGCCGCCCGGCCTTGTGACCATGTTTCCTGCTGTCGCTTCCACCAGCATTTATCACAACTGGGCATTCTTCGGTGGAGCGTTTCGGCTTTCTTTCAACTATGGATGGGGAGTGGTCCGCATGCCTTCGCGCATCATGCTTCCGCAGTACTGGCATGATTCCGAATACGCTCCTGAGGACCTGAGGTATGAAAAGATCCTGTGGCATCTGCCGCTGAACCGCGGTGATCTGGCGTCCTCAAATCAGGCCGTCCAGCACTATCGCGATTGGATAAGGCATCAGAGTTACGACAGTTACTGGCGCGCAATCAGCGACGAGGAAAAATTTGCCAACGTAAAGGTGCCGGTTCACACGCACGGCGGATGGTTTGACATCTTTCTGGCCGGTACCATCAACGGGTTCGCTGGAATGCGCAAACAGGGAGGCTCTGAAAAGGCGCGGAGCGAATCAAAGATGACCATAGGTCCGTGGGGCCACGGACCGAGTCAGAAGTTTGGTGACGTTGATTTTGGCCCTGTGGCCATGCGCTCGTTGTTTGATCGGGAGCTAAGGTGGTACAACCACTACCTTAAAGGCGAAGACAACGGAATCGATCGCGTACCACCCGTCGAGATCTTTTTCATGGGAGCCAACAAGTGGGTGCATGCGCGGGACTGGCCGCTGCCGGGCACAAGATTTACGCCTTATTATTTTACGGGCGCAGGCAGGGCAAACACATTGAATGGTGACGGAAAGCTGGACACAGACAAACCCGGCAAAGCCGCCGTTGATGAATACCGATACGATCCCAACAATCCGGCGCCTACCCTGGGAGGAAACAACTGCTGCGGTACGCCCACCGCAGCCGGGCCGCGAGATCAGCGAGCGCTCGAGGATCGAGGCGACATGCTTGTCTACACGAGCGAGCCCCTGTCCGAACCGCTGGCTGTTGCAGGGCCGGTTAAGGTGCGGCTGCATGCCTCGACCGACGGGCCCGACACGGATTTCGCCGCCAAGTTGGTCGACGTTTCTCCCAGCGGCTACGCAATGAACATCGCAGAAGGAATCCTGCGCGCCCGCTTCCGCAAGGGCGTCGATAAGATGGAGCTGCTCAAGCCGGGAGAGATTTATGAATTTGAGATCGACCTTGCAGGCACTGCCAATGTGTTCCTTCCCGGCCACCGCATTCGGGTCGATATCACCAGCAGCAATTTTCCGCAATTCGATAGAAATCCGAATACCGGCGAAGACCTCGGTGTTTCAGGCAAAGTGCGCGTGGCGACACAAAAGGTTTTCCATTCTGCGGACCGAGCCAGCAACGTTCTACTGCCGGTCGTAGCAGGTCCATAATCCCGTTACAGGATAGTGGGGGAGTGGGGGAGTAGAGAGTGGAAGAGTGTCGCCCACATCCGAACCGCGCGCGTAAGCAAGCGGACCCTCCATGTGGCCATCTCTGTGAATGCCGAATACAAGTACCGCAGCGTAGATTTCTAGCGGGGTGCAGAAGTGCTCAATCGAGGGTCCGCTTGCTCACGCGCGCGGTTCGGATGTCGACAATACTCCCCCGTTCCCTCACTCTCCCACTCTCCCGCTCCCCCACTCCCCCTCCTACTTTAGAATGTCTGCCAGGCGAAATCTCAGTCTGATTGTTCTACTGCTGGCGACGGCCGGTGTTGTGTGGGTCGTTATGTCTCTTGAAGATAAGTTTATTTATTTCCCCATCCGCTACCCGGAAGGGGACTGGGAAGCTGTAAACCTGCAGCCGGCCGTCGGTGGTATCGGTCCAAAGATTGACGACTGCTGGTTCCGAACCGCCGATGGGGTGAAGCTGCACGCGTGGCACTGCAGCCCTCAGAAGAATCTCGGCGGAACGGTGACGACAATTCCAGCCGAGATGACCTTGATGTGGTTTCACGGAAACGGCGGCAATATCAGCCACAGATACGACATGATTCGCTTGCTGATGCACCTGCCGGTCAATGTCTTCATTTTTGATTATCGCGGCTACGGAAGAAGTGAGGGAGCGCCGTCGGAAGCCGGACTGTATCTTGACGCGCATGCCGCATGGGAATATCTGACAAGGGAGAGGAAAATCAATCCTTTGAAAATCGTGCTCCTGGGGAAATCTTTGGGCGGGGTTCCGGCAATCGAGTTGGCGACGCATGTCGAACCTGCCGGCTTGATCGTACAGTCTTCGTTCACTTCCGTTGCGGACATGGGAGCCCTGGTGCTGCCTTTTATTCCCGGATTCCTGATTCGCTCGCGCATGGATTCGCTCAGCAGAATTCGTTCGGTCAAATGTCCCAAGCTGTTCATCCACAGCCCGGCCGATGAGATCGTGCCGTTTCGCCTGGGACGGGCCCTGTATGAAGCCGCCTCCCAACCCAAGCAGTTTTACGAAGTGGCAAACGCCCCGCACAATGAAACCTACGCGGTAGGAGGAGAGGAGTACCTGGGAGTTTTGCGTGAATTTATTTCAGTCTGCAATGCGGCGCAGAAGGAGGAACGCGCAGGAAAATAAGGTTGATTCTTGTTCACCACCAAGGCACCAAGCCAGCTTAACTTATGGGGACAAGCCCGGTGGCGTCGATTTTTTTACGAAACCGTCTCCGGCTTCATCCACTTCGCAAACCAGTCGATAGCTGCCCTCCGGGAAGCGGGCGTCACCGAGTGGCCGGTTTTTTCCTGGATACGAAGCACGAACTTGTCTTCTGCGTGCGACTGGGCATAAGCCTTCTTGGCGCTGTTGACGCACTCCATCACGCTTGACAGCGGCGTGAGGGGGTCAGAATCACCGTTGATCAGCATCAGCGGCCTGGGCGCGATCAAGGGCAGCATCTCGGTGGCGTCGAACTGGTCGTAAATACCCGGTACAACGCGATCCAGGAAGTTGCGCACAAAGTCTGGATCCTTCTCGCGGATGATTGCGCTTAACTGTCCGTCCAGCCCGCCCCTTACCATGTCGACCAGCGGTCCCCAGGTGTTGTGCTCTAAAGACCAACGGAAACTCTGGGTGCCGATACAGGAAACAGTCACCGCGATCCGAGGATCGACTGCGGCCGTCAGGTGGGCCTCAACGCCGCCTTTGGAGAACCCGATCAGCCCGACACGCGACGCGTCGGCGTCGGAACGAGTCGACAGATAATCAACCAGTCGCATCACATCCCACACCGTTTGGTAAAGGAAAGGATGTTCCTGGCTGGTCATATAAGCGCGAATCAAGGCCTGCACGTACTCGGTCCTCCCTTTGGGCGCGCGCTCGCCATGATAAGGGGTGTCGATCGCCACGGCGATAAATCCTCTGCCGACCAGATCCTTGAGGAAAGAAATTTGCCTTTCTTTGCTGCTTCCGGTGCCGTGCAGCACGATCACGACCGGCCGTTTGCCGGTGCCCTGAGTGGGCGTCAGAAGGACTCCCGGCACTCGATTCTCGGAGTCGGCCGAGAAACTGAAGTGAAATTGCTTCCATCCTTCCCCTGCGGTCGTCTCGTCCACTTTAGGAGCGAGTGGAACCCGGCTATGTTCAACCAGTCTGAGAAAGGCCCCCGCCGATGCCGCTTGCCTGCCGCCCTGCGATTGAGGAGTGGTCGCAGGATCTTCTTGTCGGGATGAAAATGGATGCACAGCGATCAGGGAGGCGAAAATGAATGCAGTCCAAGCCAATGCTTCCAACGAAATCTTCACAGCAATTGGTTTGATGTTTTCAGAAAGGATTAGTTGCAAGCCATTAAACCATTGATCTTGCATAATTTAAGGTTAGGAAAGCTTGGTGTCTTGGTGGTCAAAAAGGGGTTGAACCACCAAGCAGGAAATTGACGCATCGGTGCCCAGCGCACGCCTGCCCATATTGCGCACGAGATGTGATACACTCTGTCCATCTTTTCACGGCCCGTTTCAGGGCCAATTTTTTTGGAGACGATTCTATGAGCCGAATGAGAGTGATTGGTTTCTTGTTTTGCGTCATTTTGACTGCTACCTGGATGCTGGCCGACGGCGGCCCGGACCACCAGGCCACACAGCCCCGGCCGATACAGCTCGGCACGTCGGGCGGGAATGTGAACGAGGCCAGTAGAGCATTTTGCTGTTCAGGAACGCTGGGCGCGCTGGTCACAAAAAATACAATCAATTATATTCTGAGCAACAATCACGTTCTGGGTCGCTCCGGAGCGGCAGCCGTGGGAGAAGACATCAGCCAGCCCGGATTGATTGACAATAATTGCCGGTTGCCTGGAATCGTGGCAGATTTCAGCGAGGCGGCTCCACTGGGGTCGTCCAACGTCGACGCCGCGCTGGCACAGGTCGTCGACAACGCTGTCGATCTGACAGGCGCCATACTGGATATCGGCACCATCAGCGGCGTTGTGGCTGCGCCATCCGTCGGGTTGAACGTGATGAAGAGCGGCCGGACGACGGGTCAGACCTTTGGCACGATCGGCTCAATCAATACAGATGTTAACGTTCAGTACCAAAAGGGCTGCAATCAGGGCAAAAAGTTTGTCATTTCCTATATCAATCAAATTGTCATCAGCGGAGGCGGTTTCAGCGCTGGCGGAGACTCCGGCTCCTTGATCGTCACCAACGACGCGTGCAAACAGCCGGTTGGGCTGCTGTTTGCTGGAAGCAGCACCTCCACGATTGCGAATCCAGCTCAAGATGTTGCCGGAGCTCTGGGAGTCAGCTTTGTCGGTGGAAGCGCAGATTGCTCCCTCCCGCCGGGCAGTACTCTGGGCGGCAGTTCCGGACCTGCCCAGGCGGCGTTGGATCACGTTCGCGCCGTCAAGGCACGCCATAGTTTTGAGGTGCTCAATACGCCTGGAATTCTTGGTTTGGGCGTAGGAGCGGCCGACGATAATCCGGCGGAAGCCGTGTTGGTGGTTTACGTGGAACGCGGCCACGCTTTGCCGGGTAATATTGCCAACAGCGTCGAAGGTGTGAGAATCAAGGTGGTCAACACGGATGCCTTCGTTGCCTACGGCAATGAGAAGTGGGGAAAATAATTACTTCGAATGCGGATTTCGGAATGCGGAATGCGGAATAGCGAGGGAATTGAGTCGGCTTTGAAGAATTAGGCCTGACTATTCCGCATTCCGCAATCTGCATTCCGCGTTCGAGTTTATCGTGCTCCCCAGCGCGTCTGTTTGAGAAACGCCACAAGATCCGCCAGTTCCTGGCGCGTCAACTGGTCGGCCACACCTGCCGGCATAATTGAGACGGCGCCGGGACGCATTTCGGCGATGTCAGCGCGCGAAATCCGCACTTCGTTGCTCGCATCGACGGCAAGAACAATCTCTTCGGCCGCATCCTTCCGCAGGACGCCGTTATGGATATCTCCAGACTTGGTTTCCACAATGATGGGTTCGTAACTTCGAACAAAACTGGCGTTCGGGAAAACAACAGATTCCAGCAGATCACGTTCCGTGCGAATCTGGCCAATTCGGGTCAGATCCGGCCCCACCTTCCCGCCGAGATATCCGATCGTATGGCAGGAAGAACAAGCGGCCTTTGTTCCATTGAAGATAGTCTGTCCGCGGCGCACATCGCCGCTTTTCAACTCCACCGCCAGCTTTTCGAGGCGCGCCTTCTGCTGGGCAAGGTCGGTATGAAGAGACGTGAGCAGCTTTTCGCCCGCCTGTTGCACGGGCGGCGGGAATTTCGCCAGCCGAGGCTTTAAAATGTCCGGTCTCAGACTGGCGCGCGCTTTCGATTCTTTCAGCGCCGCGATCAGCTTCAATCCCAATTCCTGATCGCCGCCCTCGCCATAGCAGTCAATCAGTCTTGGAAGCTCCATCGGGCCTGCCGTTTTCAGCGCTTCCGTTAATGCGGCCAGTTGCGCGCCCGAGAGTCTTGCCTTTGCCAGAACAGCGGCGGCGCTGCTTCGGATGGATACCGGCTGCGACACATCAAGGGAGGCAAGCAGGAACCCGAAATCTTCCGCGTCTACGGTTTTCAGGCCGCCCGACAAGGCAGCCAGCGAGTCAAGACGCACCTGCGGGGTCAGCACATGGTCACGGGCGACGCGAAGCAATGCGGCGTCCAATTCAGGAGCACCTTTTTGAGGCGAGGGCAATGCCCGCGCTGCTGCGACGGCTGCTGAAATCAAGTCGGGTTTCTTTGAGCCCGTCACGTCCACAAGCGCGCGACTCCATTGATCGGGAATCTCCTTTAACGGCGCGTGAGCCATCGCCCGAAGCGCGATCAGCCGCGATTCGTCTGGCAAATCTGCTCGGACCGTCGCCGCCAGCAGTTCCTGAATCTCGGCGCTGTGCGCAAAGCGCGCCAGTCTTTCCTCCAGTTCGTCGCGTGCGCCCGCGCTCAGCCCTTTCGCCGTTAATCGGCGTTGTAAAAAACCGGCAGCGGTTGGCGCCCATTGCGGACGATGGTCGAAAATCCACCATGCTGTTTGCTTCAAAAGCGGATCGTCGGAATTTAAAAGAGGCTGTACGGAGTCTGCTTTCAAATCACCCCCGTCCATTTGATCCAGCGCCACCAGCGCAGCCCGCCTGGTGTGCGGAGACGGGGAGCGCAATCCTGCGGCAGTCGCGACGGGATCGGCAATTTCGATCAGGGCGTAAGTCAGAGAATGCTCCAGAACGCGGTCGTGCGGCGTGGCCGTATTGGCGAGCAGCTCAGCAACGGCGCGCTTGTCGCCGATGCGCCCCACAGCCTCAGCCGCGGCGCGTTGAAGTTCCGGAAGACCGGCCCTGAGCAATTCGAGCAGTTGAGGAAGCGCGCCCGCGTCTCGCCAAAGCCCGGCAGAGTGGCAGGCTGCCTGCCTGACGGATTTGTCTGCATCGCCCAGCGCGGCGCATACCGCGTCTCGAGCAGGTTGCGTTTCTACGCGGGTAAGTGTCCAGACCGCGTTGCGACGCGCTTCTACGGACAGGGAAGTCTTCAGCATGTCCGCCAGCACGGGCACTGCTTGTGCCCCTTGTCTGGCCAGTTGCTCGATCGCGCGATTGCGCACGGCGGGCCGCGGGTCATCGAGCAATTTTGCAAGCTGCCGGGGATTCATGGCAGCCCAGTTCATTCTCAACCCGCGCGGATCGGCCGGCTGCGTTCGCGTTAGGCCTCGCCTGCGAATCCGGTAAATTGCTCCGAGCAGGTCCGGCTTGGAAAGCTGCGAGCTGGGGCAGCAAAGTTTGTACCAGGCTCCCGTATCGACCACCAGCAGGCTCCCGTCGGCATCTTCGAGCACGTCGGTGGGATGAAAATCAGGATTCTCCGAAACCAGGAAATTGATGTCGCGCGTGGTAAAAGTGGAGCCGCTGGGCTGCAGAACGTGACGCGTGACTTTATGCAGGTTGAAGAGAGCGGCAAAGAGATTGCCGCGATAATCCTCGCCGAATGCCTTTGAAGCATAGAGCGTCAGTCCGGAGGGCACAGCCGGGCCAAGATGGGTCATGACGGGCATCAGGTCGCCGGTCTTTTTGTGATCGTCGGTCGCGTTGTTCACTTTTCCGTACACACCGCCGTAGATGGCGTGAACCAGACCGTCGCGCCGGCCGCTTTCCGGGCGCTGAACAAAGGTGGCGGTGAAGATCCGCTCCCCTTCGGGGGTAAAGACAACATCCACCGGGTTGTCCATTCCTCCGTTCATCACAGGCTCGACGTAGGAGCTGCCGGGGCGGCGGCGCAGAATATGGGATGCTCGAGACACCAGCGGAGGCTTTCCGGGACGTTCGTAGGTCTGTTGCGCGAATGCGCCCTTGGCCCAGTAAATCCAGCCATCTAAGCCGAGATAAGGCCCGTGCAGATCATTGGCGCAGTTGGTGAGGGTCTTCCCCTGGAACCATTCTTCGCGCTGATCGGCCACTCCGTCGCCGTTTGTGTCAGTGAGTTTCCAGATGCTTGGAGGCGCCGAAACATAGAGCGATCCATCAAACCAGAGGGTGCCTTCCGGGAACATCATTTTGTCGGCAAAGACGGTGCTCTTATCGAAACGCCCGTCGCCATTGGTGTCTTCCAGGCGTACGATCCGATGCGGCTTTTTTGCAAGCTGCTCTTCCACCTTGTCATTGGAGCCGGAAGAATCGGCCACATAGAGCCGGCCTTGTTCGTCGAAATCCGCCGTGATGGGACGATCCACCAGCGGGGGACCAGCGACGCGCTCCACTATGAATCCGTCGGGCACCTTGAGGCCCAGCATTGGCGGTCTGCGTTTGGTTGCGGCGATGAGATAAATTGCTCCCAGCGCGACAACCAGCGCCAGAAGAGCAGGAGTCAATCGGCGGGCCGGTTTTATTTTCATTTTCGAATTACACGAAATTTGTGCTCAACTTCGAATTCGTGCTCAACTCTTATCTTAGCGCTGTTGGCATTCCTGCAATAGAATTCGTTCCATATGACATCGAAATTCTGCCTGCTGGCTCTTCCGCTTCTGGCCCTTGCAATGCAAACCAGGCCCGACTTTGACCTGCTGATCCTTGGCGGGCGCATCGTCGACGGGACAGGCAATCCTTCCTACGTTGCCGATGTAGGAGTACGTTCGGGCAAAATTGCCGCCATGGGCCGCCTGCAGGAAAAAATGGCCGCACGCACCATCGATGCTCGCGGATTCACGGTCGCCCCCGGGTTTATCGATATCCACAATCATTCTGACGAGACCGTGCTGATCGATGGAAACGCGGAAAGCATGGTGCGCCAGGGTGTCACATCAATGATTCTGGGCGAAGGAGGTTCGGCGGCCCCGCGCGGCGGTCGTCAGGAAAGGACCGCGGAAGCAGGAGACTGGACGGACTTCACCGGTTACTTCGCCAGGCTTCTAAAACAGGGGGTTTCAACCAACATCGGGAGTTACGTCGGATCGAGCCAGATCTGGACTTATGTTCATGGTCCGAGTGCCGGACCAGTCACGGGTGAGGAGATTCAGCAGATGCGCGTCCTGGTTCGCCAGGCAATGGAGCAGGGCGCTCTGGGAGTTGCCAGCTCGCTCAGCGGTCCGCCGGGTGCCTGGATCGACACGGACAGCTTGGTGGCGATGTGTGAGGAGGCCGCTCGATTTGGCGGCGCTTATTCGACTCACATGAGAACCGAAGGAAACGGCGTATTCGAAGCCGTAGCCGAGGCCCTGGAGATCAGTCGCAGAGCCGACATCCCGGTTGACATTATTCATTTGAAGATCGCCGATCGGCGGATGTGGGGTCGCATGCCGGAACTGGTTTCCCTGATTGCGGACGCAAGAGCGGCGGGACGGCAGGTGCAGGCCAACGTCTATCCGTACCGCGCCGGCCAGAATAATCTGTCCAGCATCATTCCTCCGTGGGCTCACGAAGGCGGGAGCAGTCAGATGCTGAACAGACTCAAAGATCCCCGGCTTCGCCCGCGACTGGAAGATGAGATCCTGCACGGCATACCAAACAGTACCTGGTATAACCATTACCTTGCCACCGGTGGATGGGACGGAATGCTGCTGGTTTCGCTGACGAACCCGGATTACAAAAAGTATGAAGGGAAGCGGATGAGCGAGGTGATCGCCGATCGCAAGGCGGATCCGATTTCCGTCCTTTTTGATCTGCTGCAGGCCAACGGAGGATCGGTGCCGACCGTGTATTTTCATCATTCTGAAGAAGACATGAGGTATGCCTTGCGCCAGCCGTTTGTGTCCATCGGTTCGGATGGAACCGCAGTAAAGACAGAAGGTCCGCTTTCGAAAAGCAATCCCCACCCGCGGTACTACGGCACGTTCCCCCGGGTGCTGGGCCGTTACGTGCGGCAGGAAAAAGTACTCTCGCTTGAAGACGCAATTCGCAAAATGACTTCTGCAAATGCGGCGAAAATCCGTGTTTATGATCGCGGCTTGCTGAGGCCGGGGATGGCCGCCGATGTCACCGTATTCAATGCCGATTCGGTCATCGACCATGCCACTTATGAGAAACCCCATCAGTACGCCGGCGGCATCGAGTATGTGATCGTAAACGGAAAGGTGGTGCTCGATCGGGCGCGCCACACCGGCGCCCGCCCGGGCGTCATCCTTTACGGTCCCGGCAAAGGCTTGAACCGCTGAAAAGATTTACCGCGAAGGAGATTGCAGAGTCTGGCTTGGTGCCTTGGTGGTTCATTTTTTTTGTCGCAGTCTCGCCAAGATGCCGTTACCGCTAAACCGTAACCCGTAACGCTGTGTTATCATTACCGCCTTTCCCAACCCGAGGAGAAAAATGCGAACCATAAGTTGGATTCTTCTGGCCATTGTAGCGGTGTTGACGCTTCTTGGAAGTTTGGCTTCCGCCGGTCTGGCATACGCCGGCAGCAGCGACGCGATTGCCTCCACGACGATTAAGGACCTCGCGGCCGGACGGCTGGATATTTTAACGGCCCTCCGGGCCCGGCGCGCCACTGCGGCGGCTTACGCGGCAGCCTTTGCTGTGCTGCTTCTGATTGTGGTGCTGCTTCCTTACCGCCGCGGGGATGTCTGGAGCTGGTGGGCGATTCTGATCTCCACCGGCGTGCTGTTCCTTATCTCGGCTGTTCGAATTCCAGTTCTCAGCACCAGAGCAGGCACAGGCGGAGCCGCCATCCAATTCGGCGTGGTCCTGGTGGCGCTGCTGCTGGATGCAAAAAGACTGCGGAGCGCGTGATAGGCCCGGCGCTGTGTAACAAGTTGGCAACTTCTTGTTTTTTTTTGGCAAAGTTTTTCAAAGCCGTCGACGTTCACGAGCAGGTCCTTACAGTGGCAGAGCCACAACCAAAAAGAAGGCACGTCCTAGTGCCAACCAGTCTAAAGGATTGAATTGTCGGTCTGGACGCTGAAAGCGTCAAAGAGAATAGCCGGGGGCAAGCGCGTTTTTTGCGCGCCGCCCCCGGTCAGCTTCCCCAAACCAGCGCACCCTGAAAGGGTGCCAGAACTGTTTTCAAGATCGCCGTCGCCACGCCGCTCTTCGACCCTTTCAGGGTCGCTCCTGATTGGGGGGCTCGACCGGGGGCGGCGCGCAAAAGACGCGCTTGCCCCCGGCTACTCTCCGTGACCGCTTCGCGGTCTGGAGACGGCCCTCAGGCCGTCTCTCCGCTTCCTAACGTGCAATGAAAAATGTGGTTAAAAAAACCAGAACTCACGGTTCGGTAGCACGTCAACGTCCACGATTACGTTTACGACTTCGCTTGGTTCGTCACAGATCGCGCTGAACCGAGCGGTGTTGTTGTGGTCCGTGTTCGTAGACATTAGACGTGGTCGTTGGCGTGGACATGCTCGTGAACGTCGACGGCTTTTTGGTTGCGGTCTATTGGCCGCGCTGTGTCTTTGTGGTGATTTTATCCGGAACTTTTCAGGCCCCTGCTTCGTTTTTCCAAGTGAAGGGGGTGTGACATGTTCTCAATGCTCCTGTTCGGGGTCTTTCTGGCAGTGGGAATTTTTATTGTCCTGGCAAAACTGGCTATCCTGGCGATTGCCATTCCTTTGAAGCTGGCCGGTATGATCGGAGGCCTGGTGGTGGCCATCATTGCTGTCGTTTTTGTCCTGACGGTGGGGGTGGTTCTGCTTCCATTGGTCCTTCTGTTTGCCGTCCCACTGGCCTTGCTTGCCGGACTTGTCTGGCTGTTAATGCCCTGATGCGCTATCAAAGTTTAAAAGCCTGGTGTCCTGGCGGTTAAAAAATAACGAACCACCAAGACACCAAGCGAGCCCGTTTCGCGCTTTCGCGCCTTCGCGGTTAAATTCACCGACTCCCAACTTGACTTTTGTTCAAAAAAGAGTTCAATCTCCTCAGATTGGCCCATGAAAAAAATCACCCTTTTCGTCAATGGAATCCGGCGCCAGGTTGAGTCGGATCCCGATCGCAGCCTGCTTCAGGTACTGCGCGAAGAACTCGATCTGACCGGCGCCAAGTACGGCTGCGGGGAAGGTCAGTGCGGCGCGTGTACGGTTTTGATCGGGGCGCGGGCCCGGCGCTCCTGCGTCACGATGCTCTCTGAGGCAGAGGGAAAGCAGGTCACAACCATTGAAGGTCTCGCCGCAGAGGCGCCGGGAGCCACTCCCGGCGCAGGCCGGCTTCATCCTCTGCAGGAGGCATTTCTAAAGGCGGGGGCCATGCAATGCGGTTACTGCACGCCTGGAATGATCATGGCCGGCGTAGCGTTCCTGCAGCGCACCAGCAATCCTTCAGACGAAGAAATCCTGCGCTCCATGCAAGGCAATGTTTGCCGCTGCGGAACTTATCCCCGCATTGTCGGAGCCATCCGCGAGGCTGGAATGGTGCTGCGGAAGGACGGCAAGAAGTGAAAACCTCCAAAATGAACGATGCATTTCCCGGGTTTTCAATCGAACCGGAGCGCTATGAGCTTCAACCGGCATTGAGCGCAAGCAGCGGCCTGGACCGCCGCGAGTTTTTCGAAAAGTTCGGCGCGGGAATCCTGATTCTCCTCTTGTTGGACGAGACCCTGGTAAGAGGCCAGGAGTCCGGGACGCAAACGCGAGGTCGCTTTCGCCAGCCGCTGCCGCAGGAAATCGGCGCCTGGCTGCATATCGGCGAGGACGGCATGGTCACCGTCTATACCGGTAAGACCGAAATCGGGCAAAACATACGGACTTCGCTCACTCAGGTGGTTTCCGAGGAGTTGCGGGTCGCGCCAGGGTCAGTACGGCTGGTCATGGCCGATACCGGCCTGACCCCATTTGACGCCGGCACGTTCGGCAGCCAGACTACGCCGGTCATGGCCGCGCACTTGCGCAAGGTATCGGCCGCCTGCAGAGGAGTGCTCCTCGACAAGAGCGCAGAAAGGCTGGGAGTGAATCGGAGTTCCCTCACCACGGCCGATGGGCAGGTGGTTCACGCCGAGACCGGGCGGCGTGTAAAGTTTGGCGCGCTGGCAGCCGGGCAGAAGATCGTTGCGACCGTGCAGGGAACCGAGCCGGTGACCCCTCCTGCGGAGTGGAAGATTGCGGGAACGTCGCTTGCCAAGGTCAACGGGCGCGATTTTGTCACCGGTAAGCATCGCTACACTTCCGATCTCAAGCTCGAAAAGATGCTCTACGGGAAGGTTCTGCGCCCCTCAGGTTTTAAGGCACGGTTGGCATCCGTGGACACGGCGGAAGCCGAAAAGATCCCGGGCGTAACCGTCGTGCGCGACGGAGACTTTATTGGAGTCGCGGCTCTCACACCGGAACTTGCTTCGGCTGCGCTGAAAGCCATTCAGGCAAAGTGGGAGACGGAACCGCAACCTTCGCGAGTGGAAATTTTCGAATATCTTAGATCGCATTCCAGCACCGGCCGGGCTGCAGGTGCAGGTTCCAATACGACCGGCTCTGTCGATCAGGCGTTCGCCTCCGCCGACAAGAAGTTAAGTCAGACCTATACGGTGGCCTACATTGCGCATGCGCCACTGGAACCGCGGGCGGCGCTGGCAGAATGGAAGGACTCGCAGCTTACCGTCTGGACCGGCACGCAGCGGCCCTTCGGCGTACGCAGCGAACTGGCCGAAGCTCTCCGAATTCCCGAGGAGCGGGTCCGCGTGGTGGTTCCCGATACCGGTTCCGGGTATGGCGGAAAACACACCGGAGACGCCGCCGTCGAAGCCGCGCGCCTGGCCAGGGGCGCAGGAAAGCCTGTCAAACTGGTTTGGACGCGCGAGGAAGAATTTACCTGGGCTTATTTTCGTCCCGCGGGTGTGATTGAAATCCGCAGCGGCGTTCAGCGGGATGGAAAAATCACCGCCTGGGAATTTCACAACTACAACTCCGGCGCCTCGGCCATTCGGGGACTTTATGATATTGCCAACCAGAAAATAGAATTTCATCCTTCCCCCTCTCCTCTGCGCCAGGGCTCGTATCGCGCTTTGGCGGCGACGGCCAATCACTTCGCGCGGGAAACCCACATGGACGAGCTGGCCGTGCTGGTGGGATTGGATCCGCTCGAGTTCCGGCTGCGCAATCTGAAAGACCCGCGCCTGCGGGCCGTGCTGGAAGCCGCCGCCAAACGTTTTGGCTGGGGAAGCGCCAAGGGCGGGCAGGGCCGCGGCTTTGGTATCGCGGCGGGATTTGAAAAGGGAAGTTACATAGCCACAGCAGCCGAGGTTTCCATGGACGCCAAAGGCTCCGTTCGCGTGGCGCGCGCGGTGTCGGCCTTTGAGTGCGGCGCGGTGCTCAATCCCGACCATCTTCGGAACCAGATTGAAGGCGCCATGATTCAGGGTTTGGGAGGCGCGTTATTCGAGGCGGTCGACTTTGCGGACGGGCGCATTCTAAACGCGACTTTTTCCAAATATCGGGTGCCCCGGTTCAGCGACGCGCCTCCGCTGATCGACGTAGTGTTGCTTGACCGAAAAGACCTTCCGTCTTCGGGCGCCGGCGAGACGCCGATCGTAGGAATCGCCCCCGCGGTGGGCAACGCCATTTTCGATGCCACCGGCATGCGGCTGCGCTCTCTGCCGCTGGCCCCGGCCAAATTAGCCGCTGAGTTATACGGATTAAAACAGGCCGCTGATTACACGGACTAACACGGATCATCCGCGTATTTCGCGTAAGTCAGCCCTTGAAAGGGTCCGGGCTCGTAATCTTGCATTGCTAACACGGATCATCCGCGTATTTCGCGTAAATCGGCGGCCCGTTTTAATCCGTGTAAATCAGCGGCTAAATACTACTCTTCCCCCCTCGAAGCGCGCGCGGTACCTGGCCTGCGGCGGGAACATTTCTACGATCTCCGCTGTCAGGTCACTCCGACTGAATACCAGTTGCACCGCCGACTGGACGCTGATTGCATCGAGGTTTCGGGGGATTGACGCAAAGTAGATTGTTGCATTCGGTCCAGGCTGAGGAATCTGGCGCAGGCCTGAAATGAAAGAGCGGTATTCGTTGCTCAGGTCGCGCACCCAGTTCCGCTCGTGTTGGGTGAGGCTGACCTGCGTTTTATAGTGCCAATGCGCTGCCAGAACAAAGACAATTACACCCACGACTGTGGCAGCGCGGGGATAACGCGCGGCACTGCGCGCTAATTGTGCGACAAAGAGCGCGATCAGCCCGCACGGTCCGACAGCGGGAATGTACCAGTAGAGTGTTCCGCGATGGTTAACAAGAAATACCACTGGCAGCAGCGTTATCAGCGTATAGAGAAGGAAAAACAATACCCAGGGCCAGCGCCGCCACACCGCCAGCAGGCCGAGGACTGCGGCCAGCCCGGCCCACAATCCCGCGGGGACTTTGGTTTCGTAGGCCGCATTCGCATACCAGACGTATCCCTGGAATAACGCCCTGGGAGAAAAATCCATATGGTACGGATCCGTTGGCGGCGTCCCGTGCATCATCCCGGCTTTCACATACAGGAACCAGAGACCGACCAGCGACGGCGCAGCCAGGCGCTTCATCAGCGACAACGCCCAGCGGCCCAGCGGCTGGTCATTGGGCCGAATCAGCAGATCGTATAAGAGCCATATACACGGCAGGGTGATGGCCATTTCTTTGGAATTGCAGGCGACAAAGTATATGAACGGAAGGGCGATGAGTCCTGCCGGCGTGTTTCCCCATCGCGCGTATATGAGCAGTCCAAGCAGAAACCACAAGCCGGCCAGGACTTCATAGATGTTGGCGAACGAATAGAATACGCTGCTAAAAGACACCTGGAACGTAAAGAACAGCGTGCCAAAGGCCGCAGCATATGATGACTGCGTGGCAAAGCGCAGTAGCAAGAATAATAGGAAGGCATTAACGGCGTGCAGCGCCGCTCCGGCGATTCGATACGGCATCGGTTGCAGGTCGGCCAGCCGAACCATTGCCCAGAATGCCGCAGCGCCAGCAGGACGAAACGTGCTGGCGGCCGGGCGCGTGTTGTCGCGCATCAGGCCGGTTATGTTGTAGCGTTGTGCCAGTGCCAGGTTGTTGAAGTCATCCGCATAAAAGTAGCCAAACGAATACAGCCGAAACGCTCCGAAAATTACGAGCAACAACGTGCCTGAGATCACACAGCCCGCGACGAATTTCAGTATTGTCTCTATTCTTGCCCGCATCTCTTCTATGCCCTCTTGAGGGTTACCATGGAGAGAGAAGGCAGTAAATAGATTTAGGTGTTCGATTATGCCCACACAAGTCTGTTTGAAGCACGGATCCGAGAAGATGTAGCGCCGGCCTCTGGCCGGCATACCCTTCGGCGGACGGGGTGCTGGGCTGTAGCCGGAGGTTGGCGCGTTTTGTGCGCGTAACCCGGCTCCAGAAACCAGTAATGCAATGCGCCCCGATCCGGGGCGCCAATGTTGGGTGGTTTTGCGGACCGGGGGTAGGCGCAAAAAACGCGCCAACCCCCGGCTGCAGGCTCAACGCCCCCTTCCGGGGCGTCCCAGTGTGACGCAGTTCCGAGATAGCAAGGCCCGTAGGTATTCACCGCATCACTACCGTAGTCCCGGTGCTGTCCTAAGTCGTGTTAGGTCAAGACCGTAGTCCCGCCATGCTTGATTTCGTCCAGGGTGCGTGAAAGAATTCGACGACGACACGAGCCGTTATGGAAACCACTACACGTTTTAATAAAAGATTTCCACGTCTTATCGGGCCAATCACAATCTTCTTCCTCGCCGCTTCGATGTGCGCCTGCTCGCGCTCAGGTAAGGGAAATGAGGGTGCCGGTACCGCTGTTGATCAGCCGAAGCCGGGAAAAGCGGAGTCGGGAGCCACCGGAACGATTACGGCAAGCCCAAATCCCCTTAAGGTTTGCGATGGATCAGGGTTGGGCGTTGCGACGGTAAGCTGGTCTGTCTCAGGGGCCGACTATGTCGAAGTGCATGTGGGCTCTCCGGGGGGACCGCTGCTCACGTTCGGCGGCAAGGGCGGCTCTGTCGCCACGGGAAAATGGGTGGGCAACGGAACCACGTTTTACCTGCAGGATGTCACCGGGAAACGGCCGCCCAACGAAGCCAACACAATTTCTTCAATTCGGGTCAGCGTCACTTCCGAAGGTTGTCCCTGACTAGCAAGATTCTCTAACAGACTTTCGAATGCGGAATGCGGAATTCCGCAATCCGCATTCGAGGTTGCCTGGCAAAATCGGTGACGATTTCTACCGCAGACATACATTCCCTGATCACCGAGTTGTTCCTTCGAACACCACAGAAAGCCATGCTGCGTCCGGATACGGATCTGCTGGCCAGCGGCATATGCGATTCCATGGGAATGATGGACCTGGCGCTGGAAATCGAGAAGCGGTACGGCCTCAGGATTCGTGATCAGGAAGTTAATCGCGCAAATCTCGGTTCCATCCAGCGGATTTTGAATTTCATTTCGAGTAAAGGCGTCGCAACCGCTGAATGACGTTTCCTTCTTCTGAAACTCTGAATTCCGTTTTGCGGAGGCGCTTACTCGATGACCCGCAGGAAGAGCTGTGCCGGCTGATATTTGCCGATGGCCCGGAGGCTGCCTTCTCCACGCAGGATTTTTTGCGGCGCTCCACAGCATACTGCCGGTTTTTTCGAACTCACTCCAGCCGCCAACAGCAGTTGGTGTGCGTTTGTCTTTACCACAGCCTGGATTTGTTGGCCGCATTCACGGGCGCTTTCCTTGCCGGCCAGATTCCCAGTATGGTGGCGCCTCCCTCGCCGCGCATGGAACCGCAGAAATACAGGCTCTCGTTCCGTCGCATCCTGGAGCACTTGAGACCCGAGTATTTCGTGACCGAGCAGCCCGTTCTCCAAAGTCTGGGAGGACTGGCCGGCTCAATTGACTGCCGGCTGGTGTCGACCAATGAGATCTCATCGATGACCGACGCAGAGCTGACGGCTCACTGGGCAGAGCCATCCCCGGATGCCGTCGTGCTGCTGCAGCATTCATCCGGCACCACCGGCCTTCAGAAGGGAGTGGCCCTCAGCCATCGGGCGGTTCTTGCCCAGATCGGGCATTATGCCGGAGTGCTGGGTTTGACCGGGCAGGACCGGATCGTGTCCTGGCTGCCGCTTTACCACGATATGGGCTTGATCGCCTGCTTTCTGCTTCCTCTGCTTTGGCAGGTGCCCTTTGTGCAGATCTCTCCATTTGACTGGGTGACGCGGCCAATGATGCTGTTCGAAGCACTTCACCGATGTCGGGGAACACTGTGTTTTCTGCCGAATTTTGCTTATGAATTTCTGGCCGCCGGCATCCGGCTGAGCCAGATGGAAGGGTTCTCGCTTCAGTCGGTCAGAGGATTCATCAACTGTTCCGAGCCGGTGAGCGCGGCCACTCACCGCCGTTTTCATGCGCGATTCAAAGATGCAGGCGTACATCCCGAAAAACTCTGGAGCTGTTATGCCATGGCGGAAAATGTCTTCGCCGTTACCCAATCCGAGCCGGCGGCGAGCCTGAAAGTGGAGCGGGTGGATCGCGACGTTTTCATCGCCAGCCACAAGGCCGAGGAGATTGACAGTTCTTCCCGCGAACGACCGGTACGCGAATTTGTGTCGTGCGGAAGGCCGATACCGGGGACGCTGGTTGAAGTCCGCGATCCGTCGGGCCGCAAATGTGCCGAACGCACGGTGGGCGAGATTTGCATCCGCGGGGACTCTCTTTTTACAGGATACTACGGGCGCGACGACCTGACGTGCGAGGCCTTCTGGGAAGATCACTGGTACAGAACGGGCGATCTGGGCTATCTTTCCGGCGGTGAATTGTATGTCACCGGCCGCAAGAAGGATTTGATCATCGTCCAGGGACGGAATTTTTACCCCGGCGATATCGAGGCGATCGTATCGGCAACACCCGGAATCGTTCCCGGCCGCGCCGTGGCCTTCGGATTGATGGACGAAAGGACCGGGACCGAAAAGATCGTTGTGCTGGCCGAAACCAACGTATCCTTGCCGGAAGAACTGGAGAAAATCCAACTGGCAGTCAGGACTGAGGTGGCCCAGCAGCTCGATTGCACGATCGGGGATCTGCACCTGCTGCCCGAGCGGTGGCTCGTCAAATCGACGTCGGGCAAAATCGCCCGACCCGACAATAAAGAAAAGTTCATACGCGAATTGATGCCGGGACCGGAGCCGCGTGCCTAAGCGCGAAGTATTCATGTAGGGGCGGCCTA
>DASXQR010000003.1:0-107231 GCA_036507075.1 Acidobacteriota bacterium
TCCATCGTCGACCTCTCTGCCCAGGGCATCCTGTGATCTCCTCAAAGACCCCATTCTGCCCTGTTCAATTGTGTCAACGATGTTGTGAGGTTAAAGTGTCAACGATGTTGTGAGGTTGTACCCTGACAACGGACAACTGACTACGGACAACTGAGCACGGACCAACTTCATAATAACGCCCGCACGACGCCGCCATCTACGGCGATGGTCGTGCCGGTAATATAGGATGCGCGAGCCGAGCACAGGAATGCCACCAGAGCCGCCAGTTCTTCCGGCTCACCTATGCGCCTTGCCGGCGTGTGCGCTTCCATTTCCCTGAAGATCGCTGCCCGATCTTTGCCTGCGGCATGAGCGCGTTTGTCGGCCAGTTCCACCAGCCTTTCGGTGCGCGTATAGCCGGGACACACATTGTTGACCGTTATGTTATAGGCGGCAAGCTCGTTGGCCAATGATTTCGCCATGCCTATCACGGCGGGACGAAAGGCATTCGACAACACCAGCCCGTCAATCGGTTGTTTGGCGGATACGGACGTAATGTTGACGATGCGGCCCCATCTGTTTTTTTTCATGTACGGAATCGTCTCGCGGCAGAAAATCACAGCGCTCAATAGCGTGATGTGAAACGCGCGCTCCCAGTCGTCCGGTGTTGCATCCAGAAAGTTACCGGCGGGGGGGCCCCCGGCGTTGGTCACCAGGATTTCAACATCGCCGAGCCCTGATGCGACACGTTTCACAAAGCTCGGAATGGAGTCGGTGCGGAGGACATCCAGTGGTTCAGCAAGCACGGGCACGCCCAGATTCTTGAGCTCCTGCTCGGTCTTCTTCAAATCGTGTTCTCCCCGCGCGCATATTGCTATGGATGCTCCCTCCCTTGCCAGTTCCAGCGCCACGGCCTTTCCCAGGCCCTTGCTGGAAGCCGCCACAATAGCCACCCTGTTCTTTATCCCCAGGTTCATTGGCGCCTCTCCACTTCACAGCAGACTCATTAATTCAAACATTTCATCATAATCGGCCGGCAGCTTTCGAATCATGGCCTGTCCAATCAACTGTCGCAGAAAAAAGGTGCGCAGGAAGCGCGGCAACAAACGACTG
This sequence comes from Acidobacteriota bacterium, assembly GCA_036507075.1. GTDB lineage: Bacteria > Acidobacteriota > UBA6911 > JACQSX01 > JACQSX01 > DASXQR01. Next base: position 1,093 of record DASXQR010000003.1, read on the forward strand.
CGTTTGATGCGCGAATGGGCATACGGATGTTTCACGTAGAAGATCAGAGCTTCCCGAAATGCATCATCGGGAAGATGGATGATGTTATGCAGCGATAATTCCTTCAAGATCTTCCACTCGCTTCCGAAGAAGACCTTCTTGCTGTCCAGCCGTTGTTCAATGGCGTCGTGATTCAGCTTCTCGCCCTCGGCTTTCTTCCACATCAGTTCACGTGCCTGCTGGTAGGAGGTAATACCGGCTAGCACATTCTGTGCCGAAGCGTGGCACAGTTGAATATCAGGAAAGATTTGAAAAAACTCCCGGATCATTTCCTTTTCGTTGCCAGCCATACAAGCGTGAAAAGTCACCGCGAAGGCGCGAAAGAAAAAATTGCCTTTACTTGGCTTTCACTTAAGTAGCCACGTAACGTCGCTCATTTCGCGCTTTCGCGCCTTCGCGGTTCGGGCTCTTTGATCGATTTCCAAGCCCTAAATTTATATTTCGTCCCGTCTAGATCGTGGCTGCGGGATGATAACCCAGATTTTGAAGGTCCTGGAGAATCTCCTCGGCGTGCCGGCGGTTGCGGGTTTCCGCAATAATATCGATCTTTACATACCCGAGCGGCAGATCGGGCGCCGTCCTGTTGTGCAGCACGTCGATGATATTCGCCTTCATGGCGGAAATCTCATCCACCAGCTTCTTGAGATTTCCGGGTGCATCGAGCACATTGACGGAAAACTGGAGAAATCTTCCAGATTTGGCCTGTCCGCGCGTGATGATAGTTGAAAGTGTCCGAAGGTCGATGTTCCCGCCGCTCAAGATTGCCACCACTTGGCGGCCGTCTGAAGAAACGGGCACCTTTCCTGTCAGAAGGCCGGCCACTGCCGCGGCGCCTGCTCCTTCGCAAACCAGCTTTGTGCGTTCGAGCAGGTACAGGATGGCATCGGCGATTTCCGAGTCGGAAACCAGAATCATGTCGTCGACCATCTGCATAATGATTTCCAGGTTCAAATCCCCCGGTTTTTTTATGGCGATACCCTCGGCAATCGTAGTTGCCGCCGTCCTTTCCACCGGCTCGCCTCGCTTGAAGGACTCAAACGCTGCCGGAGCGCTGTCGGCTTGAACGCCGATGATTTTCACTGCCGGATTTAACTCCCTGGCTGCCAGAGCCACGCCCGAAATCAGACCGCCTCCCCCCACCGGGCACACGATGATTTCCGCATCCGGACAGTCTTCAATTATTTCGAGGCCCACCGTGCCGGCACCGTAGATGATGTGCCAGTCATCGAAACCATGAATGTAGGTAAGCCGGTTCTGTTTCTGAAACTCTGTCGCTTCCCGGGAAGCGGCTTCAAAGGTATTACCTCTGAGCATTACCTGCGCGCCATAGTGGCGCGTTGCCTCGATCTTGGCCAGCGGCGTGCTTTCAGGCATAAAAACAAATGAAGGATACCCAAGCAAGTGTGCCGAGTGGGCAACCCCTTGGGCGTGGTTGCCCGCGGATGTCGTGACAACCCCGGCGCGCCCGCAATCAGGATCCAGTTGGGAAAGCTTGTTGAAGGCGCCGCGGATCTTAAATGAACCGGTGCGCTGAAAAATCTCCTGCTTCAAGCTCAGATTGCAGCCGGCCATCTGTGAGAGTGTGGTGTCGTGGATTTGCGGCGTTCTTTTTGCGATGTGGGAAATCCGTTGGCGCGCAGCGCGGATTTCAGCAAGATGGTTGCCGGGCATGGGAGCGAAGTCATGATATCAAGGGTTATGAAGGGTTATGAAGGGGAATGAAGGGTTATGCAGGGGAATGAACCATCAGCAGAACCGCGCGCGTAAGCAAGCGGACCCGCGCAGTAACAATCACCGCCAAATCGACTCGAAGGGCCGCATCGAGGGTCCGCTTGCTTACCCGGATTATTCATAGACTGGACAACGAACTGCGGCCCCAACCATGCCTGCAAGAGCGTGGTGCTTATATCTGCCGTCTGCCGATTCGTCATAGTGCTTTCACCGCAGAGTCGCCGAGATCGCCGAGGTCTCGCAGAGTTGCAGTCCAGCCTCTGCGAAATCTCAGCGTACTCTGCGCCTCGGCGGTGAATGCAATTGTGGTCGGCTTCCAGATATGTACTGGGGCGATACGCCTACTTCTCGGTTTATGCATAATCCGGGCTTACGCGCGCGGTTCGGCTGGTGACTTCCTTCCCCTTCATAACCCTTCCTTCCCCTTCATAACCCTTCATTTCCCTTCATCCCAGGCTCCCCTGTTATAGAATTTCGTAACATTGGAGGCAGCCGCTTATGGCCTTTAACAAAGAGCAGCTCCAGACGGGCGAAACAATCGTAATCCAGACACATCCGCACATGGTCACCGTGTGGGCTCCACTGGTTTTGCTGTTTGTGGCGCTGATCGCCGCAAGCTGGATGGCCCAGCAGTGGGAGAGCTTCTGGTTTCTGCTGATTGCCGTTCCCTTTATCGTCTGGTTCTTGTGGAAATGGCTTTTGCGCGTGAGCAATGAATACATTGTGACCAGCAGTCGCGTAGTGAAGCAGCATGGCCTGTTTGTCCGGTCGACCCTGGATGCCCCGCTTGACAAGATCAACAACATCTTCCATGAGCAAAATTTCTTTCAAAGGATGATTAATAACGGAAAAGTCGGGCTGGAAACCGCCAGCGAGCTGGGCATGGTGGAGTTTGCCAATGTGCCGCGCCCGCTCGCCTTCAAGAACGCCATCCTGTCGCAGCGCGAGCGCTACCGGTCAGGCTATTCTGCCCCGGCTGCATCGGACAGCCCCCTGTCCCGGCTCGAAAGGCTGGCCAAGCTCAAAGAACAGGGAGCGATTACGGAAGAAGAGTTTCAGGCAAAGAAGAAAGCCCTGATGGGAGAGCTTTGAGAAAATCTGCCGCAATGCCGCAAAGCCACAGAGATCAGGATAGGAAAAAGGGAACCTTGTGGCTTTGTGGCTGAGAACGCATGTCAGACAACTTCGCCGCTCTGGTGTTGACCTGGTTTCGCACCCACAAACGCGACCTCCCCTGGCGCCGCAACCGCGATCCGTATCGCATCTGGGTTTCCGAAATCATGCTTCAGCAAACCCAGGTCAAGACGGTGGTGCCATACTTCGAGCGTTTTATCGCCAGATTTCCCGACATTGCTTCGCTGGCGCGAGCCGATGAAGCCGAAGTGGTGGCATACTGGTCGGGCCTGGGATACTATTCTCGCGCACGAAATCTTCACCGCGCCGCGCGGCTGATGTTGCAGAACGGCGGGCGGTTCCCGCAGAGATTCGACCAAATCCTTGACCTGCCCGGCATCGGCCGTTACACAGCCGGCGCCATCGCCAGTATTGCTTTTGGCACAGTTTGTCCTGTGGTGGACGGAAATGTGAGGCGTCTGCTGTCGCGCTATTACGGGCGGCCGCTCACACAAAGCGAGTGCTGGGAAAGAGCCGGGGACCTTTTGCCGCATCGACACACCGGCGATTACAACCAGGCCGTGATGGAAATCGGAGCCACCGTGTGCCGTACGGATCATCCGCTCTGCTGCCAATGCCCGCTCGAAAACAATTGCGCCAGCAGCGGCGGTCCCTTTCCTGCGCTGGGAAAGCAAGTGACGTCTGTCGCCGGATCAATGATCATGCTTGTGCTTTTCCGCCGCGGAAAGCTTTGGATTGAGCGGCGCGATTCTTCAGAACGGCTTTTGAAAAACTTGTGGTGCTTCCCTCTGGCGGCGGGCGACGGCTCTGTAGCAGAATTGCGCACCCGGCTGATGCGTCGGTATTCCCTCGAAAAGTTCAAAGACCATGGCAGCTTCAGGCACTCCATCATGCAATATCGCTTCCAAGTGCGCGTTTTTTCAGCGACTCCGTGGGAGCCTTTTCATCGTGACGGCTTGTGGGTATCCGAAGAAGAGCTCACTCAATACCCTCATTCTTCGCTGGTGGAAAAGACGCTGAAATGCCGGAGAGCGGAAAGCAGGAGGCAGGAGGCAGGAGGCGGAAGGCGGAAAGCGGAAGGCGGAAAGCGGAAGGTAGGAGGCGGGAGGCAGGAGGCAGAAGGTGGGAGGCAGGAGACAGGAGGTGGGAGGCAGAAAATCGTACATTAACAACGGGCAACGGACAACGGGCAACGGGCAACGGGCAACGGACAACGGACAACGGGCCACTGACCACTGACCACTGACTACCTTCGCTGATTCGATTTCAGGATTTTTTTTCGCAGCCGGATCGACTTTGGCGTGACTTCAACCAGCTCATCGTCATTGATGAATTCAAGCGCTTGCTCGAGATTGAGGTTGCGACAGGGAATCAAGCGGATAGCCTCATCGGCTGTGGAGGCGCGCATATTGGTGAGCTTCTTTTCACGCACGATATTGACATCCAGATCGGCGGGGCGGGCATTTTCGCCCACGATCATCCCCTCGTAAACCGCTGTTCCCGGGCCGATAAACAATTCTCCACGCTCCTGCAGGTTGTACAAGGCGTAAGCGGTGCTTTGCCCCGGGCGGTCAGCCACCAGAACCCCGGTGGGCCTGGACGGCAGTTCTCCCTGCCACGGCATGTAGCCAAGGAATAGAGTGTTCATCACAGCGGTTCCGCGCGTGTCGGTCATCATCTCCGTTCGCAGTCCAATCAGCCCGCGGGAAGGAATTTCAAACTCGAGCCGCACTCTTCCGCTTCCATGGTTGATCATCCTCACCATTCGCGCTTTTCGCGCTCCAGTCTTTTCCATGATTACGCCCATGTAGGGTTCCGGACAATCCAGCACCAGCAACTCCTGCGGCTCGTGAACCGCTCCCTGGACATCCTTAAGAATGATTTCAGGCTTGCCCAAGTGGAGCTCGAATCCTTCGCGCCGCATCATTTCAATGAGAATGGCAAGCTGCAGCTCTCCCCGCCCCATTACTTTAAAAGATTCCGTTGTGTCGGTCGCCTCGATGCGGATGGAAACATTGGTGAGCAATTCCTTGTCCAAACGCTCCTTTAACTTCCGCGAGGTGACATGCTCTCCCTCCTGTCCTGCAAATGGAGAAGTGTTGACCGAGAAAATCATCGCGATCGTCGGTTCATCTACCTGAATATGGGGAAGGGGCCGGGGGTTTTCGAAATCCGTGATGCTTTCGCCGATGGTTATTTCTTCCAGACCGGCCAGCGCCACAATGTCTCCTGCCTCCGCCTTTTCGATTTCGCGTCGTTTCAGTCCCTCAAAAGTGAAGATTTTGGCGATCTTGACGTCGTTCAGCTCGCCGTTCAGGCGCGATATCTTGTACTGCTGATTAACCTGGAGCGTGCCGTTGAAAATCCGTCCGATTGCCAGGCGCCCCAGATAGTCGCTGTAATCAAGATTGGAGGCAAGAAATTGCGCCGGCAAGGCAGGGTCGCCCGAAGCGGCGGGAAGGTGATTGAGGATCGCCTGAAACAATGGCTCCAGCAACTGGTCCTCCCCCTCGGGCTCTGTGCGCGAAACGCCGAGCTTGGCGTTGGTGTAGAGTATCGGGAATTCGAGCTGCTCCTCGGTGGCATCCAGATCGATGAACAGATCGTAAATCTCATTGATTACTTCCTGGATGCGCGCATCAGGCCGATCGATCTTGTTGATAATTACCAGCAGCGGGAGCTTGCGTTCAAGCGCCTTTCGAAGCACGTAGCGCGTCTGCGGCAGCGGGCCTTCACTTGCGTCGACGAGCAGCATTGCTCCGTCGACGATCTCCAGGGTGCGTTCGACTTCTCCTCCGAAGTCACTGTGACCGGGCGTGTCGACAATATTTATTTTCGTGCCGTTGTAAAAAATGGCCAGGTTCTTGGCCATGATGGTGATGCCGCGCTCCCGTTCGAGATCGATGGAATCCATGATCCGTTCGCGCACGGCCTCATTGTTCCGGAAAACCCCGCTTTGCCTGAGCATGGCGTCCACCAGAGTCGTCTTGCCGTGATCGACGTGGGCGATGATGGCGATATTGCGGATCTGCATAAGCCTTCGGTTCAGATCAAAAAAATAATCTATTTTATCTGAAGGTTTGAGTATAAAGAAGTGTTACATCGAGGATCCGCTTGCTTTACGCGCCCGGCGCGGACTTGCTGCCTTGTGATATTTTGATAACACGGCGGCCTGGGGGCGCTTCGGAGCCGGCCGCGTTGACTGCAACTGGTTGACTCTTCCGGCTTGGTGTCTTGGTGGTTCAAAGAAAACTCAACCACAAAGGCACCAAGACACAAAGAAGGCGCAGGTATAAAGATGAGCTCTGCAATTTTCGTATCTAGGTGGTTGCTGCTGTCCTGGATGGTGGTTCTCTTGACTTCCACGGGCGGCACAGCGCAGTCCAAGTCTCCGAGAACGCCCAACGTCATCTTTATTCTTGCCGACGATCTCGGATATGGCGATTTGAGCAGCTATGGGCAGAAGAAATTTTCCACTCCGAACATCGATCGTTTGGCTGCTGAAGGGATGCGCTTCACGCAGTTTTATGCTGGCAGCACAGTATGCGCGCCATCTCGCTGCGCGTTGATGACAGGCCTGCATACGGGACACTGCCGTGTGCGCGGCAATGCCCCGGGTGGAGGTGTGCCGCTTCTTCCGGAGGATGTAACGGTAGCGGAGGTGTTAAAGCAGGCGGGCTATCGTACGGCTGCGTACGGTAAGTGGGGCCTGGGGCTGGCCGATACCAGCGGCGCCCCGACCAGACAGGGGTTCGATGAATGGTTCGGTTACCTGGACCAGACGCACGCTCACTTCTACTACACCGACCATCTGTGGAAGAATCTGGACAAGGTTGCCGTCGACAAGAGCCAGTACACTCACGATTTATTTGCCCGGTCGGCGCTGCGATTCGTCGAGTCCAGTAAAGACAAACCCTTCTTTCTTTACCTTGCGTTTACCATCCCTCATGCTTCGCTGCAGGTCCCTGAAGACTCGCTTGCCCGGTATCGGGGCAAATACCCCGAGACTCCATTTCCCGAACAGCATTACACGGCGCAGCCAACGCCAAATGCGGCAGTGGCGGCGATGATCGATCGGATGGATTCCGATGTGGGAAGGCTGATGGAACTTTTAAAGACGCTGGGAATCGACCGCAACACCGTTGTCTTTTTCAGCAGCGACAACGGCCCGCACAAAGAGGGAGGGCGCGATCCGGAATTCTTTCAAAGCTCCGGACCGCTGCGGGGAATCAAGCGGGATCTTTATGAAGGCGGCATTCGAGTCCCGATGATCGTTCGCTGGCCGGCAAAGATCAAACCCGGTTCGGTCAGCGATTTCGCAGGGGCGTTTTGGGATTTCCTGCCGACGGCGGCGGAAATTTCAGGCAGGCAATCTCCCAAAAAGCTGGACGGCATCTCGATTCTGCCTGTTCTTCTGGGGAAGACTCGAAAGCCCCATCCGCATCTTTACTGGGAGTTTCATGAGAAAGGGTTCCACCAGGCCATTCGCATGGGGAACTGGAAGGCTGTGCGTCACGGTCCGGGCAAACCGCTGGAGCTGTACGACCTGGTCAAGGACCTTGCGGAAAGAAATGATGTCGCCGATCGCCATCCGGATGTAGTGGCGAAGATGGAAAGCATTTTGCTGAACGTCCGAACCGAATCGGATCGTTTTCCGGTGCCCGTCGTGAAGTAATATCAACCACCAAGGCACCAAGCCATGTTGGTGGGCTTGGTGCCTTGGTGGTTAATCAAATTTCTGCCGCACCAGGCCTCTTGAACCACCGGTCCCCACCGATTCAAATCGAACTGCGTAACCAGGGATAAACCTCCTTCTACGCAGCTCTCTGCTGTGTGCTGATCATCGAGCAGGCTGCGAATCGCCGTACACCACTGCTCATCCGTCGCTGCCGGAAGCGCGCCGCCGCTCTCAATGATCTGCCGCTGCGTCCCCACGGCAGAGGCGACGGACGGAACCCGGCAGGCAAGATACTGCAGCAGACGCAGCCCGCACTTGCCTCGAGTCCACCGATCATCCGGCAGCGGCGCCAGGCCGACACTCACCTGGCTCAGGTCTTGAACCTCCGTTTCAGAGTTCCAGGGTTTCCATTCGGTTCTAATTTCAGGCAAATCAGGCGGGCAATCACAGATCACTCGCAGTCTCAAATCAGGATAAGTCTTCGCCAGCCGATGTAAAACGTTTCGCAGGCGGTAGAGGTAGGGAAGTGTCGAATGGCAGCCAATCCAGCCAAGAAGACGAAGACGAACGCTGCCGGACGCGAATTGCACCGGATACTTTTTCAGATCAAGCGTGGTTGGCACGATCACCACGTGATCGCGTGCGGTGTGTCGCGAAGCCAGATCTGCCAGATAAGCATTTCCGGCAGTCACGGTATGACAGCACCTCACGAGCTTTTTGAAACGCAGCCATCGATCAAGCAACAGCCGCGGTGTCCGGCGCGCCGAATCGGAGAAGATCACCGCATCGTCGAAGTCAAACACCATCCGGCCGGCGCGACTGGCCAGTTCACGAATAATGGCGGCAGATGGCAGCCGGCGCTGCAACACGACCACGTCGTTTGCAGTGATGGAGCGCGCGACAAGTTTTTGTGCGTGCCTCTCCCGCGGCCAGACAACGGTCTTCAACTGGCAGCCTTGCGCGAAAAAAAACGGCTGGTATTGCGTAATCCTGTAGCGCGTAGGCGCCTCCTCCATGTTTTGCGTTAGAGCCACGATTCTCATCGCAGCTCCTGCGCCTGCCCGCATTGGACGTCAAGGATCCGAGCCAGCGCCTGAGCGCACAAACCGCTGCCTCCCCGCATTGTCTCCAATAGCAGCCGCGCATTCCGGGCCAGCTCGCGGCGAGCGAAGTCATCCTGAAAGAGGCGTACCAGCGCAGGGGTCAGGTTTTCCATTCGATTGAGCTGTAACAACCCCTGGCCGGCGCGGAATTGCTGCACCAGGTGTTCGAAGTTCGCCGTATGAGGACCCATCACGATGGCGCACTCGTGGGCTGCCGCCTCCAGGAAATTGTGGCCGCCGTGATGCGCAAAAGTGCCGCCGACGATGACAACGTCTGAGTGCGGATAGAACGCCGACAGCCGGCCGACTTCATCCAGGATCATCACTTCCCAGTTCTGCCTGTAGGAAAGTCGCGAGCAGCAGACCCCATCAAACCCGTATCGGCGCGCCAGATTCTCGAGCACGGGGGCGCGGTTAACGTGCCGGGGAGCAAGAATCAGTTTCACATTCCCAAGAATGGCTTTAAGGTCGGCAAAAGTGCCCAGTATCAGTTTTTCTTCCGGCGCGTGAGTGCTGGCCGCTGCAAGCACGAATGCCGCACCATTGAACTGTTGTCTCCACGCACTCGGCGCCGCGCCGCGTAACCGCGGGTAATCGAGTTTCAAGTTGCCGCAGATTTCAATCGATCCTGCGGGGGCGCCGATCTGAATAAAGCGTGTTTTTTCGGTCTCATCCTGCACGCCGATCCATGCAGCGCAGCTCAGGACTCTCCTGAAGAAAAACTTCAGCAGCTTGTAGAACTTCATATCCTCCGCATAGATTCGTCCGTTGACGATGCAAACCGGAATTTTCAACTCGCTGCTTTCCAGGAAAAGATTCGGCCAAAGCTCGGTTTCTACCGTAATCACAAGGTCTGGTTGGCAATGCTGCAGCCAGCGGCGCATCGCAGCGCGACTGTCCCACGGAAGATATCCGATTACCTGAATCTCCGGATGTCGCCGCTGCAGTTGTTGGGCCACCTGCGCGCCTTCGCGTGTACCGGTTGTGACGACCAGCTCAACAGAAGGCCATCGTTTCGTGATTTCCGCCAACAATGGTTCGACCGAAAGAATTTCCCCCACGGAAACGCCGTGAACCACAAAGCGAAGCTGTGTGCGCCTGGGCATGGGATCCCATCGACCGAGTCGCTGGCGCAGCGCCTTGAGGTCCAATCGCCCGCGCAAAATTTGAATCACGTGCCAGGGCGCCAGCAGGCACCAGACCGCAATCAAAATGAGAACGCTGTAAAGAGCTGCCATATCAAAGCATCAAGCTCATGCCGCCGTCGGCCACGATGGTCTGTCCATTGATCCACCCGGACAGCGGGCTGCAAAGAAACAGCACAATCGAGGCGATATCTTCCGGCTTTCCGGCGCGTCCTGCCGTCGATTCCGTGCGCGCCTGCAGTTCGGGATAGCCGGGATGCCGCCTCACGGAAGGCGTATCCACCAGGCCGGCAGACACGGCATTGACGTTGATGCGAAGGGGAGCCAATTCAGCAGCCAGATAGCGGGTCAGAGATTCCATGGCGGCCTTGGAAACTCCTATCGCTCCGTAGGAAGGAACGTACCGGCTGCTGCCCAGACTGGAGATGCTGACGATCTTTCCGCCTTCCTTCTGCATCAGCTTTGCGGCTTCCTGAGCGCACAGAAGGAGCGCGCGTGCATTGATGTTGAACGAAAGGTCCCACTGATTCGCCCTCAACTCCATTATCGGTTTAAACACGCCCATTGCCGCGCTGTGCACCAGAACACCAAGAGGCCCGGATTCGCCGATGCGCTGAAACATTTCGCGGATTTCTTCCGGATGAACCAGATTGGCTTTGAGCAGCGTCGCCGATCCGCCGGCCGCTTCAATTTCATGCAATGTTGCCTGAGCGCTCCGGTCGTCATCCCTGTAGTTGACAAAAACATGAGCGCCGTGCGCGGCAAGAGATTTGGCGATGGCTGCGCCGATTCCTCGAGAACCCCCCGTAACAAGAGCGCGCCTGCCGTGGAATGAAAAGCTTGCGGAATCCAATTTACCAGAACCAGAGCAGGCCAGGTTCGGAAGCGGCATTTCGTTCGCTGCGGAAGCTAAAAGTCATCCTGTGTTCTCTGTGTCCCTGTGGTGAATCTTTTTACAGGGTCCAATCCCGGCGTCATTCTTTGACAAACTCCAGCATTTTGTTTGGGATGAGTCTGGGGCTGCACGAAGCATGCGTTCAGGTCGCGGCGTGTATAGGTTTCTTCGCTGCCATCGGGGCGGTTTTTCCAGCGCCAGTGGATCCATCGCCACTGGAGCGGAGCGGCGCGCACCCAACCTTCGTAAACAGTCATGATTTGTTGCGTGATCTTCAGGATCGATTCCGGTCCGGTAGGAAAGCAGCGCGGGTCGATCACGGCCAGTTTGAACAGAAATTTCACATCATCGCAGCCACGCACTGCCGCGCCCACTACAATCGGCGCGCCGGTACAAAGGGAAAGCAAGGCAGCCGTCTTCCTGGTCGAAGCCGGTCGACCGAAAAAATTGACGTATGAACCTCGCCACCCGCCATTCTCGTCCATCAACAGAGCCACACTGTCGCCCGCCCCCAGCCTGCGCAGGCATTCAAATACGGCGCCTCTCTTGTCGATCCATCGGGAATGATGATCCATTCGCAGAATTTGCACCACGGAATTCAAAAAAGGATTGTCCACGCGTCGCGCTATTACAGCACTGTTTGCTCCCACGCGGCGTGAAGCCATCATGATGGTCGCCTCCCATGATCCCAGATGACCGGTGACGAAAATCTTTGGGCGCGGGTCGGCACGCACCCGGTGCTCCAACTCGGGGTCCTCAGGCCGATAGAGCCGCTCCCAGGCGGAGCCTCCTTTTAGAAATCGGCGGGAGAACTGGATTCCTTCGGCGATGCTTTGCCCAAGGTTCCCGAATACCTGGCGCGCGTTTGTCTTGGCCTTCCTGTAGTCCATCGACTCTCCGTAGGCGCGGCGCAAGTTGATCATTGCAACTCTTGTAGCCCGCGGCCAGACCAGGAAAGCGCAGTATCCATAGAATCGTCCCATATGAGCTGCTGCGTCCCATGGAAGAAACCAGAGAGGAACTCCGAGCAAGAGAGCCAGAAAGCACAGCAGCAGATCGGAGGCAAGAAGGAAGGGTTTAAGAATGCGGGTCAACACGGGTTAGCGGGTTGCGGGTTTGCGGGTTAGCGGGTTACGGGTTAGCGGGTTGTGTTTGAAAAATTGAAAATCGAACGCCGAGATAAAAATCAAAGGAGGCTGTCTCAAAACTCGTGTAGAGACGGCAGCGGCTCAGCCGCCTTCCCTCTGGCGGCGAAGCTCTGCTTTGCCGTTCAATCCATATTTCTCGAACTGCGAGGCTGTGCCTCGCAAGCGCATGAGGCACAGCCTCACGCGAAAAAACAAAGTGGAAGGCATCGTCCGGCGAAGCAGAGCTTCGCCGGGCGAAGCAGAGCTTCGCCGCCAGAGGGAAGGCGGCAGAGCCGCTGCTATCTCTGCACGAGTTTTGAGACAACTTCTTCCAATGGGCTTCACGGCTGGCTTGCGCAGTAATGGAGTTCTGACCTCGATAACCCGCAACTCGATAACCCGCAACTCGATAACTCGCAACTCGATAACTCGCAACTCGCAACTCGTCAACCCGCAACTCGTAACCCGACTATCTTCCGCTGAGCGAACTGACTGCTGGCCGCGCCGTGTAGAGACGCACTGTTTCCCAGCGGCCTTTCGAGTAGTTGTATCCGCGGATCGTTTCCAGAACTGCTGCCGAACCTTGCCGCTGGGTCAGGCTGTACCGGAAGGAAGCGTCCCATTCGTCCAGCACCACGCCAATGCGGCCGGGTTCTTCGCAAAGGAACTGGGCAGCCTGCTGCGGCCAGAGCAGTTTTGTGGCCGATCCGCCCAGGAAAATAAGACTCGGTTCCCAATACCCGGCGACTCCGATATTGGCGCCGGATGAATCGTTGCTCACCGAGTTCTTCTGAACAGCCTGAAGGATTGAACGGCTCAGCCAGATGGAATCAAAACGGGGAAGAAGCGAACCAAAGACGGGGACAAAAAGAAATAAAGCGCCAAGTACGCAGACTGTGGCCGCTTGTCTGACCCTTTGCTGCTTTAAGGCTGCGGCGCAGCCGGAGATTATCAGCAGAACGGTTGCAGCCAAAGCGGCTGTTAAGACGGGAAAATCCAATTTGAAATACCGTTGGAGCAGAAATAGTCCGGCAAGCATGGCTATGCCCGCCGCAGTCCAGAGAATCAAAGCTGCTCGAAGTCGTCCATGTTGATCGATGTTGGAAGCAGAAAAAAGCGACGCCAACAGCAACCCCAACGCCGGGTAAACCGGCAGAATGTAATGCGGAAGCTTCGTGGGAACACATTCGAGAAGGAGCCAGCAGGGGATGATCCAGGCCAGACAAAAACGTTCCAGGGGCTCATGCCGCAGTCTCCACGCATGCGAGACGGCGGGCAAAAGAAACAGCGAGCCGGGCCAGAACGTGAACAGCGCAAGCAGAAGATAATATCCCGGGGGAAAACCGTGCGACTCTCGACCTGCCGTCAGCTTGGGCCAGAGGTCAGACGCGAAAGCTCTAAGAAAGAAATTCTCGCCGGTACTGCCCTGGACTGCAAAGATCCAGGGAAACACAAGGCAGGCCGTCAGCGGCAATCCCATTGCCGGATTCAAACGTTTCAGCCATCGCCATTCACGGTCCGCGACTGCAAGTGAAACTATGGTGACCAGGCTGCAGACTGGAACAACGGGTCCCTTGAGCATAATGCCGGCAGCCTGTGCTCCCCAGAATACCAACGACGGAACAAGCCCCGTCACGCGGCCCTTCCGAAACTGGGTGTATAGGACCGCCAGACTTGCCTGGGCTGCAACCACAGCCGAAAGCAGGGCGGCATCGGCGGTTGCCAGATGCGCTTCAAAAACCAGGAGCGCCGAGCCCGCCAGCAGGGCAGTTCCCAGGAATGCGGGCCGCAAGGCATAGAATCGTGTCGCCATGAAGAAAGTGAGCATTACTGCCAGTAAAGCGCCGGCAAACGACGGGAGGCGGTATGGCCAGATGCTGTTCCTGGAAGATCGGCCTGAAGCCAGTACGGCGGCCGATTGCAGCCAGTGAATTCCGGCAGGCTTCTTGTACCTATGCTCCTGCTGGAAGCGGATTTGCACGAAATCTCCTGTTTCCAGCATCTGGCGCGTGGCCTGCGCGAATCGCGCCTCATCGCGGTCCACAGGAGGGATGGACGAGAAACCCGGAAGATAAAGCAGCGCGCACAAAACAGCCAGAGTCAGGAAGCAAACTAAACGGTGAAAATGTTTCTCGCGCTCAGCTGCGACAAGTTGTTCCTGGTGTGCGATCATCGGAGAAAAAAGTCAGATTCCCTGTGTCCCCTGTGTAACAAGTTGGCAACCTCTTTTTTTTGGCAAAGTTTTTGAAAGCCGTCCACGTCCACGAGCACGTGCACGTCAACGTCCACGATTACGTTTACGGCTTCGGTCACTTCGTCACAGACTGCGCAGAATTGAGGGGTTGTCTGTATGTTGTCGTGATCGTGGACCTGAGACGTGATCGTTGACGTGCACGTGCTCGTGGACGTGGACGGCTTTCTGGTTGCGGCCTACGCCCGGGCTGTGCCTCTTAGTGAAAGAAGCATCACCACAGAGGCGCAGGGGACACAGGGAATTATTCGAATCCTGATTGTTCATCTGTATCGGGTGACATCCGGCAAAAGCCGCGTTTTGATTCATGAATGAACCGAACCAGATGCCGCACCGCATCCGAGTCAATCTCAGCCATCGTCGCCAGCTTCGTCTCCAGACTTTGACCGGGGCAAAACAGAATACGAGAGGCCTGCTTCAGATTCCGAATTTCATCAGGGGCAAAGCCTGCGCGCCTTAATCCGACGAGGTTGAGGGATCGAACTTTCGCCGGTATTCCGTCGACAAGTACGAACGGCAACACATCTTGTGTCACTTTGGCATGGCCGCCGACCATCGAATGCTTGCCGATGCGGCTGAATTGATGAATCATCACTCCGCCGGAAAGAAACGCGTGGTCTTCGATCGTGATGTGCCCGGCCAGTCCAACGTTATTTGCGAGAATAACATGGTTCCCCAGAAGACAATCGTGGGCGACGTGAGCGTTTACCATTAAGTAGTTGTAATTGCCGATCCGCGTCTCCCCTCCGGGAGTCGTTGCGCGGTGCACCGTGACGCCTTCGCGAAAAATGTTGGCGCTGCCGATAGTGAGGTACGAGATCGCTCCGGAGAACTTCAAATCTTGCGGCACGCCGCCGAGGACTGCGCCCTCGAAGATCTGATTGTCCTCTCCCATCGACGTGAAACGCTTAATCACCGCATGCGCGCCGATGCGGCAACGCGCGCCGATTACCACGCCTGCCTCGACTACCGCGTAAGGCCCGATTTCCGTTGAGGTTCCAAGACGGGCGCCGGAATCAACAACGGCGGTGGTGTGAATCAGCGCTTCGGGCATAAAAGAATGTGAGGGCGTTAGGTAGCAAGCTGGCAAAACTTCTTGTTTTTTAGCAAGCTTTTTCAAAATCGCTCAAGTCAACGACCACGTTTCACGTTCACGAGCTTACAGTGGCCGTTAGGCCACAACCAAAAGAAGTCGCATACGTGACCAGTCTGGAAAAGGTCGACGTCTCGGTGCCGACGCTGAAGGCGTCAAAAAGTATAGCCGGGGGCAAGCGCGTTTTTTGCGCGCCGCCCCCGGGGAGCATCCCCAAATCGAATGCACCCCGAAGTGGTGCGACCGTCCTGCCCAGTTCATCGCCCTGCCAGATAACCACGACACCTTACGATGCTGGATCGCTTTGCCATCGTTCTTCTTCGACCCCTTCGGGTCGCTCGTTTTGGGGCGACTCGACCGGGGGCGGCGCGCAGAAAACGCGCTTGCCCCCGGCTATACTCTTTGACCGCTTCGCGGTGTACAGCCTGCAGAGAATCGAATCTGAATGTTGTCGTAATCGTTGACGTGGGCGTGCTCGTGGACGCCAGACGTGGTCGTTGACGTGTTCGTGGACGGCCTTTTGGTCGCGGTCTACGGCCATGCTGTCAGTCTGCGGTGCTTATGACACCGCAGTCTTGTCTCCGCCGGCCACTGCTGCTTCTGCTCTGGCCTGTTCGGCCAGCAAGCGATGCTCCAACTGACACGCGCATTCCTTCAGGCCGGTGCGGTTCGTGTTTGGGTTTACCAGGAGGGCATCACCGGCGCTGATAACCACTTTGGAGAAGGGCAAGGGCAAAAAGATCCGGGACCACGTCCCGGGTATCACAATTCGCCAGCGTGCCGCAGTTGCGATCGGAATGATGGGGCGACCACTGACCTGAGCGCAAAGCAGGACGCCTTGTTTCGCTCTGCCTTTGGGGCCGAGGGGGCCGTCCACACAGATAGCGACCGGTTTTCGAGTCGAAGAAAGCAGGCGGGTGAGGCCAACCATCGCGGCAAGACCGTCGCGCAGGCTCGATCCCCGGATCACCTGGCACCCGATTGATTCAAGAGCAGTCGTCGCGCGGTCGCCGTCGCGGCCGGGAGCGACAAGCACGGCGAAATGAGAGTAATCCGTAACGCAGGCGATAGCCAGAGCCTCTCTTTCGCTGTGCGCAAAGATGACGGGACCATAGGAGTACTTCGCCAATGACACAAATTTTCCATCCGGAAGCAAGCCCCAGGTTCTCCAGGTGGAAAAATAGAGCCGGTAGAGACGAGCCAACCATCGCGGCCAGCAATTCATCAGCCTTCGTACCTCCTTAAAAGCAGGCTGGCGCATTGACCTCCGAACCCGAAGGAATTGCTGAGCGCATGCCGGATTTCCGCGATACGAGGTCGATTGGGAACATAGTCCAAATCGCAATCCGGGTCGGGGTCGCAAAGATTAATTGTGGGATGAATCTGCTGGTGAAAAAGCGTCAACGCGGTGGTGATCGCCTCCACGGCGCCTGCCGCCACGGTCAGGTGCCCAATCATCGACTTGGTCGAGCTGACAGCGACTTTCTTTGCCGCATCTCCCAATACATTCTTGATGGCGAAAGTCTCAATCCTGTCGTTTGCCTGGGTGGAAGTACCATGAGCGTTGATATATTGGACTTCCCCGGCTGCAATTGAGGCATCCTTCAGGGCGCGGCGCATTGAAAGCACGGCGCCTGTTCCCAAAGGATGCGGATCGGTGACGCGATAAGCGTCGCACGCGGAGCCGAAGCCCGCCACTTCGGCGTAAATGCGGGCTCCGCGTTTCAGGGCGTGGCTACGCTCTTCCAGAATCGAGATCCCAGCCCCCTCTCCGATCACGAAGCCGTCACGCCGGGCGTCGAACGGACGGCTCGCCCCTGTAGGATCATGATTGCTCGTGGAAAGAGCACCCAGCATGCAAAAGGACGCGAGTCCCATCGGGTAGAGTTCTGAATCGGATCCGCCCGCGACAACTACATCGGCCAGGCCAGACCTTATCCAGCGCGCCGCATCTCCAAGGGCCTGTGCGCCGGCGGCGCAGGCGGTCATTACCGTCATCACCGGGCCTTCAAAACCATGGCGATGCGCAATCAGCGAGGGCACAGTTCCCGGGCTGCGTCGTTCCAGCGACCGCGATTTCAACCGCTGGAGGACAGCCTTTGCGAAAGTTTCCCAGTCGAATTCTCCAGCGCGACGCGACCCCGCCGACGCGCAAGAGGCAAACACCTCTTCATGATCGTAACTTCCCAATCCTGCGGCAACCAGCACGCCGATCCGGCTGCGGTCCGCCGGCTTGCTCAAAAGGCACGAGTCTTCAATTGCCGTGGCGGCGGCGGTCGCCGCGAAACGCGCGATCGTCCCGTAGTCGCGGAGATCCGGGGCGCAGTCTTCAAGAAGAGAGCCTGAAACTTCGGCTGCAATCCGGGTGGGATAAGAGGAAGGATCAAAGCGCTCGATGCGGCGGACCGCTGAACGTCCGGCAATCAGGTGATCCCAAAAAGAATCGAGCTCGAGTCCCAAGGGAGTTACCAGGCCCATGCCCGTAATTACAACTCTTCTGCGCTGCATTTTTTGGCGACGGTTTCCTTTTCGAATCGCCGCTTCAAATAATCGACAATCGTCCGGGTCGTGATCAGACGGGGAAGATCACCTTTTGAGATTCCATTCGGAAACCGCTCCCATCGAAAATCGTTCATGCGCCGCTTCAGCAGCTCCATGCCTTCCGCGGTGATCCCTTGTTCGGAAATGAGCTCTGTGCCCTCGGCATACAGGGTGCCCTCCCAGAGCTCCTCATCGGTGACCTTGATCTTAAACTCGGTTTCAATGCGAAAACGGATGTCCAGAAAGTCGATCGATTCTGCGCCCAGGTCATCGATAAGGGAATGACCCGGCTGGATCTCGGATGGATTTCTGTCGAGCGCCGCCGCCACAACGCTGACTACGCGCTGTTGCAGGTTTTCAGCATCCATCATGAGCCGGATTGATGATCAATTCACCGAGACCGCAACCGCCGCCGCCTGCCCCAAATATCCAAGAGAATTACATACGGCGCGCGCCGGTTTGCCGATTGCGTGTAAATGTTTTAGCAGCAGCGCGAGGTCCACTGCGCCGGAAGCCGCCAGAGTATGGCCCACCGCCGATTTGTACTCAACCAGAGGCAGAGTGCCGGCCCGGCTGTGAAAGGCCTTCTCCAATGCCGCCCTTTCTGCGTTCCGATGACGCTCGGAAAAAACCGAGGCGCAGCAGATCGCATCCAAATTTGCGGCATGCCAGCCGGCCTGTTGCAGCACATCCTCCAGCGCCGCTTCCAATGCGCTTCCAGGCTCTGGAGAATTCACGGGAAAACTTGCGCACGAATAGCCGTTCAGCTCCGCATAAATCCGGCCGCCGCGCTCTAAGGCGCGATCCCGCTCTTCCAGCAAGAGTACGGCGGCACCCTCGCCGATGGTGAATGGTGGAAGGTCGGCGCTCCCATCAAACAAGCCGGCCTGCTGGCAGCTTGCAAACGCCAGGGCGTACACACTGCTGTCTGCGCCTCCGGCCAGCATCAGATCGGCTTCGCCGGCCTCAATTAACGCCGCCGCTTCTCCCACGGCCTGAGCCGCAGCAATCCAGTCAGTCATGATCGTGCTGTTGGGCCCGTGAGCTCCAATCTGAATGGCGATATGGGTGCTGACCATGTTTGGGAGATTTATCAGCAGCCAGAGCGGGTTGATGCCGGAAAGAACTTTCGAGGCGAAGAACGAAACGTCAAATGCGGAGCGCAGTTCGGGATCTTCGCCGATGGCGCGCGCCATGTCCTTCACATCCAGATCCGAAGCACCGGTGCCCATCAATACTCCCAGAGATTCAGAATGTGTAGAGCTTTCCGCGCGGAAGGTTCGATCCAGTGGTTGATTGTTGATGCCCAGGCCTGCATCGTCGAGGGCCATAGTCGCAGCGGCGACGGCCAACCGGGTCTTCCTGTCGGCAATCTTAATAAGCTTGGTGAAGCGAAAGTAATTTCGCGGCTCAAAGTTTTTCACTTCGGCCGCCGACCGCTGTCTGAAACCGGAAGCGTCAAACAGCTTCGTTCTGGAAATTCCGCTCCTACCCTGCCGAATTGCTTCCCAGCAGCTGTTTAAGTCATTGCCAAGCGCGGTAAGCAATCCAATACCCGTGACTGCCACGCGGCGCGAACTCATCTCATTCTTTGCCGGCCTCATCCCTTCGCTGCAGCCGCGCGATGATCTCTTCCAGCCGGGCACAGCGGTTCTGCAGGTCGCGAATTTCTTTCCGTTGCTCGGGGAGCCTCGCAAACAGCACCAGGGCAGGGCGGGCCTTGTCTGCCGCAATGGCGGGGGTTCCCAGCCATTCGCCCGCTTCCAGGCTGTGGATTACTCCTGACTGCGCGCCTATCACTACTCCGTCTGCGAGTCTGACGTGATCACTGATCCCGGCCTGGCCGGCCAGGATGCACGAGTTTCCGATCTGGACGCTCCCGGAAATCCCAACCTGAGAGATGATGACGCAGTCCTGGCCAATCTCGCTGTTGTGTCCGATCTGCACCAGGTTGTCGATTTTGGTGCCGGCGGCGATACTGGTGACGCCAAGAGTAGCGCGGTCAATGGCGCAGTTGGCGCCAATCTCCACATCGTCTCCGATCTCGACCCCTCCCACCTGAGGAATCTTTTTGTACTTTCCATCGGAGCGGCGGGCGTAGCCGAAGCCGTCGCTGCCCACCACCGTTCCGCTGTGAATGCGCACATTACGGCCGATGCGGGTTCCCGAGTAAAGCGTGACGTTGGGGAGAATTACCGTGTGATCGCCGATGCTGACTCCTTCACCCACGAAGACATTGGGAAAGATTTCCACGTCGGCCCCGATGAGCGCGTCCTTTTCGATGTAGGCTCCCGCGGCGACTGCTACACCGGGCCCGAGCCTGGCTTGGGGCGAGATAACGGCGCGTGGATCGATGCCCACTTCGCGTCTGTGCGGTGGATAAAACAATTCGAGCAATTGAATGAGCGCCAGCCTGGGATCACTAACGTGTATGAGATTCCTGCTATTGTTTCCGGTTCCCATCGGGACGATGAACGCAGACGCGTTACTTTTGGCGAGCGCTTCTGCGCCCCGGGAATCCATCACCACGCTGATTTCCCCTTCGCGCGCGTCTTCCAGCGTCCTGACGCTGTGGATTTCCACTCCGGGATTTCCGAGTAGTTCCCCCTGCAGCCGGGTAGCGATGGTTTCAAGAGTGTAGCTGGACATATCAACGCCGCCCGTACACTTCAGTTGCGCTCTTGCTGTCCATATTTGATTCCTGCTGATGCGCCGCCGCCGGCCTTTGAGAAGTCTGTTTCAATACCAGCGACGCGGCCGCGCCAAGAGGATCCTTTGCCGCCAGCAGGTCGGCTATCGAAGCGAGGCGCGTCGTAGTGCGGGCGAGATGGGTCCGATCCGACAACATGGACCAGGCAAGCTGTGCCGATTCGCGAGCGGTGGCGCGGGTCTGTCGCAGCTCCGGGACACATGTTTCGCGCAGAATAAGGTTTGGTAATCCGACTGTCTTGGACTGAAGAAGACCACACCACAAAGCGATATTGGCGACCATCAATGTAACGGTGGAGACACGGTACAGTACGATCATTGGAACGCCCAGCAGAGCTGCTTCCAGCGACGCGGTGCCGGAGGCCAGCAGCGCCAGGTCACAAGCTCTCAACGCATCATGACTGTTCAGCGTGAGGATAACATTCTCCGACAGAGAGTGCCTTTGGATTTCTCTTTCAATAAAGCTTTGGAAGCAGGGCTCAGCCACCGGCAGCACGAACCTGAGGGAAGGATCTCTCGCCAATATCAGCCGGGCCGAATCGAGTAATGTTCCAGTCAGCCGCATCACTTCCTTGTTCCGGCTCCCGGGAAGAAGCGCTATTACGGTGGTTGTGGCATTGAGAGCGTGCAGGCGACGCGCCGCCGCTTTCTCCTGCGGGGTTGCGGGAGCGAGGACGTCGCACAGATAGTGCCCCACAAAGTGCGTCGACCCTCCCGCCGCCCGGTACACTTCCTGTTCCTCGGGAAATGATGTCAGAATCAGGTCGAAACTGCCGCAGATCAGGCGAGCCAGCGAACGCCACATCCAGATCTGTGGAGGAAAGAACGCCACAGTTGACACTTTTTGAAGCCTGAGCCACCGCGCCAGAAAGAAATTGAAGACGTCATTCCCGATCAACACGGCGACGTCGGGTCTCCTTTTTCGCACCTCACGACGGAGTCGCAGGAACCCCTGCAGCAGTCGGGGGAAAGTGACAAGCGCTTCGCTGATTCCCACAGTGCCGAGCCCGTTGGTGTCCAGATGCACGTGGACGCCCGCTTCGCGCATCCGGTGTCCTCCTAGCCCATGGAAGACGGCGGGATGACTGCACCGGATGGCGGACACAAGCCGTGCCCCTGCGATATCGCCCGAAACTTCTCCGGCGCTGATCAGTATTCTGACCGGTCTCTCTGAAGAGCTGTCAGTCTGCGGGTCTTCAGTCGGCATGAAAGTTGTCCAGCCTGCGTTTCATTTCCACAACACGGTCGGTCGATACGGAACTCGCTTCGGTTGGGCGGTCGCCGCTCCCGGAAGACGAGACGTCGACGATCTCACCGTCGGCCATAAGCACCACCAGATCGGCTTCAAACAACGAACTCTGCTGGTGCGAAGTAATAAAAATCGTCCGTTCCCCGCGCAACCGATTCAAAGCCTGTCGGATTTTGATCTGAGAATCAGAATCGACCTGGCTCGTCGCTTCGTCAAGGATAAGTATTGACGGATTCCTGAGGATTGCCCGCGCAACCGCGATGCGCTGCTTTTGGCCCGCTGAAAGACCCGCGCCGAATTCTCCCAGTTCGGTTTCGTAACCCTGCGGGAGCCCGCGAATGAAGTCGTCGGCATAGGCAGCGCGTGCCGCCTCGACGATCTTGGCGCGCGAAATATCGCGAAGCCCATAAGCGATGTTGCCGGCAATGGTGGTCTGGAAGAGGGCGTTTTCCTGCGGAACGAGCGCAATTTGCCGGCGCAGGCTGCGCAAATCGACGCTTGCGATGTTGATGCCATCGATCAACACGCGTCCGGTATCCGGGTTCAGCAGTCGTGGAAGCATGCTCAGCAGCGTTGTTTTTCCCGCGCCATTACTTCCCACCAGGGCGACCATCATTCCACGGAATACCTGAAGGTTGACGTCGCGTAGAGCCTGCCGGCTGCGGCCGGAGTAGCAGAAGGTGAGTGATTGGATCTGAATCTCGCGCCGGTGGCGGGACAATGGCGGTCTTTTCGGCTGCGATTGAATATCGTCTTCGTGTTCCGGCGGGAGACAACTGACCTCGATCACGCGGGCTGCAGCCGCGTCCGATTCTGCCAGCTCCTGCGAGAGTCGTGTGAGCGGCTTCAAGCTTTGCGCCGCGGCCATCAGCGCCGCCACAACCGTGACGAAACGCGCCGGTTCCACGCCTCTGCGAAGAATAAACCAGCCGGCAATAACTGTCAGCGCCGCGATGCAGCATAAAGCGATGGCTTCAACGGCAAACGATCCCAGAGCCTTGGCGTTGCCGATGCTTCGCTCTTCCCGGAACACGTCATTGTTGATCTTCGCAAAGCGGCGCTGTTCTTCCTGCTCGGCGTTATGCAGCTTTACCACGTGGATTCCAAGCAGCGAATGTTGAAGAGCTGAGACCAGCCGGGACCAGTGCCGGCGGGCGCTTTGCGAAGAGCGCCGGATCGAGATATTGGCCCGGTTCATCGAGGCGAAGATCAGAGGTGTGACCAGCAGCGCAACGCCGGCGATCCTCCAGTCCACCGCCAGAGCCACGCCGGCCGCAGCCACTCCTTTTAAAAGCTCCAATACCGGAGCTCCCGCGACCGCTTTGAAGCCGGTAAAGAGGACGCTGGTGTCGGAAACGAGGCGGCTGAGATTGTCCGCAGCGCCCAGACCTTTGACCGTTGCCAGCGGAGCAAGCATCAGTCGAGACGCGATCCGTTCGCGCCAAATCTTCACGCCGAGCGACACGACGTAAACGGCGCGCCGCTCGTGCAGATACCTGCAGCAACTTCCCAGCGTACCGGCGATTGCGATGACTGCCATCAGATTCACAAACCTTCGAAATGGATCGCTCTCATTGGGCAGCAGGCGCGCCGTAAAAGGCTGCAGAAACAATGCGACTTTCTCAGCTCCGGGGGCCCTTGAAGGCAGGCGCGAAGCTGCTCCCCCGAGCAGAAGCTGCAGCGCCGGGTATGCCAGGCCCAGGCAGATTCCGAAGAGCGCGGCGGCCGCGAGCGCGGCCAGTGACGCCACCACCAGTTCGCGCCTGAAGCGAAGCATTACGGCGGCGGCTCGCCAAAAATTGGGATAAAAACGGGATCTCATCGGGATGGCGTCGGTTTCGACTTGTCGCGCAGCGCTTTCCATCCGTTAAAAAGAGACAGCACTACACGCTGCCAATGCCCCAGGGTAGCGAGCAGCAAACGCGCGGCCTCCCTCCGATCGCGGAAAACATTTGCGACGATGGCGCGATTTTTCTTGAAGTTGTTCCGCAGTTGAATACATTGATCCAGCAGAAAGCGCCGCGGGGTCCAGACTTCCACCAGGATGGCAGGAGCTCCAAAACTTCGGTAAGCGTTGAAGCGCTTGTGACCGTCGGCGATAATCCACCGTCCTCCCAGGGGAATGACAGAGACAGGCGGGAAAAGGTCTCCTCGAAGCATGCTCCGGCGGTACTGATCGATCCGTCCAGCAGCATGGGTTACTTCGAGCAGATCCTGCACTTGATCCAGGGAAACTATCCGCGTCGGATACTCCGCAAGCGAAGGATCAAAGACGGGCAGATGGGTTTGGTGACCGGAGCTCATGTGAGCCTCTGCCGATTTCGGTTCGGCAGCGATAGTGCCATACCCAGGAAAGTCAGCGCTGGAATGGCCAGGGTGGATACGATCCGAGCGGAGGCCGCATCCAACGCCGGCGTTCTGGCATAAATCGAGCTTAAGACGAGCGCTGCGGGCGCCAGCAGCAGCCATGCGGCGGCAAGACAGGATTCACCTGCGGGTGAAATGTTGCGCAAAACCGCATAGAGCCTTGCCGCCACCAGCGCGGAAACCGCCATCAACAGAATCACGACAAATCGCGATATGGAATCCGGCAGCAGGCAAGTGACTCCCGCGCCGACAAGGCAAGCCACGGTCGCAGATTGGAGACCGCGGTGAGATGTCGCGGCATCCCGCCCTTTGATCAGCAGCAGCGCCGCGGCGGAGCCGAGCAGGACCGACTTTACCGCAAAGGAATAACGCGCGAACCAGGCCAGTCCGGCCTGTGATGCCTGCATGCGCCAAATAACGATCAGAAATGCGGCGTCGACTGCCGCTGGAAGCCAAAGCCATGGGCTTCGGAGCAGAGTCTTGTCCAGCAAACTTGAAACCGAGGCCAGCAGCCGGCCGAGGAAGAAAACCATGACGGTCTGAAAGAGAGGTATCACGAGAATGAAGACCCAGGTCGGAGCGTTGAATTCAATGAATCCTGAAACCAGATAACTGATGGAAAAAGAAGCCGCAATAAAAACCACGAGAAGGACTGCCAGAATTTTTGGAAAACCGGAGGGTGAGACGGAAAACACGGATTGATGTGTGCTTTTCAAGACTGCCAAGTTGAGGCGGCCCTCAGGCCGTCTCTCCACTTCCAAAAGATGCTCAGGCGCGTATCGCCTGCTGCGCCGCAGAGCGTATCGACATTACCGTCTGAGTGACCGCACACGGGTAGAGCAGTTTCATGCAGCCGCGACTGCAATGGGGCATTCGGCATTGTCCACAGCCGGGAGCGGTAATCACTTCGGCTCTGCCGGGAGGCCAGGGTCCTGTTCTGAGCGGATCCGTGGGCCCATAGAGCGCCACCAGAGGTGTTCGGGTCGCCGCCGCGATGTGCAAAGGCCCGGTGTCACCGCTGACCACCAGCACCGACAAATCGAGGAGATGATACAACTCGCGCAGACTTAAAGAACCAAATGCGGAAAAAACACCGGCAGCATCCTCCAGCAACGAAGTTATTCGCGTTCCAAGAGCGGCTTCCGCTCGAGAGCCGGCAAGCACGACATCGAGCTTTTCCATTCGGAGCCACTGAGAAAGCTCTGCCCAATGCCGGGCCGGCCAGCGTTTTGAGGGCCAGGTGCCTCCCGGCAGCAATACGGCAAAATCCCGGCGGATTCCAAGTTCGCTCAAAAAGTTTTCCACTCGCGCTCGATCGGCGGCGACCGCCGGCAGGGTTAACGCGGGCCGTTCAGGGACGGGAACATTAAGCAACTCCAAAGCTTCCAGATTTGTCTCGACTGCGTGCCGCTGAATATGACGGCTGTGTGGAATCGTCCGAGCTAACAGCGGAAAGCTTCCCCGGCCGATCTTGATCCGTGCGCGGGCCAGCTTTAACACAAGATAGCTGCGACCGCGACCTTGAAGATCTATCGCCACATCGAAGCGTTCGCGCCGCAGGTTTCCGAAGAGCCGCGCCGCTTTGGGCAACACTTGAAATGGATCGAAGGTTACGAAGCGGAATGGGTCGCGCGGAAAGAGAAGAAGTTGATCGATGTCGGGGTGGCCGCGGAGCAGTGGTGCGATGCCTTCATCAACAGCCCAGACGATGCGCGCTCCGGTATGCCGCTTCAGCTGGCGCACAGCGGGCGTTGCCATGACGACGTCACCCACTGAAGAGAGCTTGATTATGAGAACGGAAGGACGGGTCACGCCCGATATCAATCAGCGTAGTTCTGGTTAAGTCGGTGGCTGGTTCTTCGGGCGGGTATGCTTCGCCCCTGTCACTTACAGTCTCCACATACCACGGTGAGGCCGTTTGTCGTGTTCTCTGCAGCGTCGAAAATCTCCGATGCGGCGTCCTTGTCACTTTATCGCCACATCAGTAACTCTTTTTGGCCGTTGCTCTTTTTTGGGTCAAAGCTTACGTTAAAAGTGGAAGAGCGGAAAGCCAAAAGTCTGAACATCAAGTCTGAAGACTCGGCGAAACCTCAGCGATCTTTGCGCCTCTGCGGTGAATTCCGACGTCTTTCACCGCAGAGCCGCAGAACACGCTGAGTTTACGCCGAGAAGTCCGCTTGTATAAAAGGCGAAACTGACCCACTACCGACTTTTTTCCAACATTGCATTTGATCCCGTAGCTCACTAAATTATTAACTTTTTGGAACTCTTTCGACTTTTAGGTCTTCGACTTTCAGACCTTTCGAGTTTAAGGCACTCAAGCGTATGCAGTTGCAGATGACCTCGGCCAATCAGATCACCATTCTCAGGATGGCGATGATCCCGCTTTTTCTGGTGCTGATTGTTTATCGCTATTTCACCTGGGGATTTGTCGTGTTCGTGGTTGCCGGCATATCCGACGCGCTCGACGGGTTGATCGCCAGAAGATTCGGCCAGAAGACCGCCTTGGGAGCGTTTCTTGATCCACTGGCCGACAAATTGCTCCTCAGCTCCGCTTTCGTAATCCTCTCGTTTGATACCCTCGGGCTGTTTGTACGAATTCCTCTCTGGTTCACGATCGCTGCCATCAGCCGGGACGTCGTAATCGTGCTGACGGTCTTGGCCGTAAATTTGACCGGGGGACGCCGGGTCTTTCCGCCCACCATATTGGGAAAGCTGACCACTTTCGTGCAGCTGGTAGTTGTTTTGGCGGCTCTGGTCGGCAATGTGGTGCAGTATGCGCCTCCTTATTATGAGCCACTACTGGCGGCGGCACTTGGGGTCACCGTGGCGTCTGCGATACACTACCTCGTGCGTACCATGAAGACGCTGAATCAGAGTAATGAGGAGTAGGAGCCCGTCCGTTCCTTGCCGCTCTTCGCGGCTAAGTTTTCTTGAATAATCCGGGGCTTCCAATTATTTGCTGCAAGTGACCTATGGGTGTACGAATCACTCAAGTAGAGGAACGTTCCATCGCGGCGGAACTGGGAATTCATGCGAACGATGAAATCGTTTCCATTAATGACCGTCCGATCCGGGACATCATTGATTACCGGTTTCACTCCTCCCAGGACAGCTTTGTCCTGAGGCTGAAAAAACCAGGCCAGAATGGCGACCAGCTCTGGGATCTTGACCTGGAGCTGGAGGGCGAAGATCTCGGGTTGGAGATCGAAGATTTCAAGAATAAGGGCTGCAACAACAAATGCGTATTTTGTTTTATCGACCAGCTTCCCGACTCCGCCCGGGTCGCCATGAAGTTCCGCGATGATGACTTCCGTCTATCCTTTCTTCACGGCAACTACATCACTTTGACAAACATGCGCATCAAAGAGATCGAGCGCGTCGTGGAGCAGAGGCTGAGCCCGCTTTACGTATCGGTCCATGCGACGGACCTGGCGGTTCGGAATCGGATGCTGGGCCGCGCCGACGACGGAGGTTTCTGGGAGAAATTTGAAAGGCTGGTAAACGGAGGCATCACTCTCCACACGCAAGTAGTGTTATGCCCAACATACAATGATGGTCCCATTCTGAAGCAGACGATCTTTGATCTCTACCGCTACTATCCCGGAGTGGCGACAGTTTCCATTGTGCCATTGGGCCTGTCAAAGCATCGTGCTGCCTCCGACGGGCTGGTGGCGGTAACGCCTGAGTTCTGCAAGCAGGTGATCGACCAGGTTACACCTTACCAGGAGGATTTCAGACGGCGTAGTGGCGCTACATTCGTTCATCTGGCTGACGAGTTTTATCTCGTCACTGGGCGGCCTATTCCTCCTGCCGCGCATTACGGCGAATTTCCGCTGACGGAAGACGGGATCGGAATGGTGCGACTGTTCGCCCGGGACTTTCAGCACAACCTGAAGGTTTTGGGCGCGGGGAACGGTTCCGGTAAGAAAAAGCGCGCTGCGGTTAAGAGTTCATTTGCCGCCAGGGAAGGTACGGGGAGTGCCATATTTGGCCGGCTGCGGGGATCGATCGCTACCAGTACCCTTTTTGAAGAATCATTGCGGCGCCACATCGATTGCCTGAATCTGGAAACGGGAAGCCGGCTCGAAGTGTTCTCCGTGCCCAATGCCTTTCTAGGCGAGAGTATCACGGTGGCCGGCTTGCTGGCGGGACGGGATATTGCGGCTGAGGCGCGGCAAAAAATGAGCGGGGGTTTCCTGATCGTGCCATCCGAGGCCGTTTCCAACAGCAGCAGGCTTTTCATTGACGGCTATACCACCGCCAGAATTTCCGAGGAAGCAGGTATTCCTGTTTTCGAGGGCGGACTGACGGTCGATTCCTTTTTCGATTTGTTGCAGAAGCTTTCATGCGAATGCGGAATGCAGAATGCGGAATGCGGAATATGCAAAACTTAGTTTCTAAACGGAGAGTAAAATCGCTTTCTATTCCGCATTCCGCATTCCGAAATCCGCATTTTGAGGACGGCTTTCGCTGCACGCTGTGACTGTACATCTGCGTTGAAATTCTCCTAATTGTATGAAGATTGAAAAGGTCGGCGTGGTCGGTTTTGGTTTGATGGGTTCCGGAATTGCGCAGGTTTGCGCGACGGCCGGGCTGGAGACCTACAGCTGTGAGGTCTCCGACGAACTGCTGAAAAAGGGCCGTTCATCCGTCGAGAAATCCCTCACAAAGCTGGAAGAAAAGGGGAAGCTTCCCGCCGGACGTAAAGACGGGGTTCTGGCACGCCTCCACTGCAGCACGGACCTGGGTTCGCTGTCGGAGTGCGATCTGGTCATTGAGGCGATTACGGAAAACCTGCAGGCGAAGAGGGAACTGTTTGGGCGCCTGGATTCGATGGTGAATGACAAGGCGATTTTTGCCAGCAATACTTCCTCGCTTTCAATTACCGAGATGATGATGGCGACTCATCGTCCGGATCGCTTCATCGGGATGCATTTTTTTAATCCCGTGCCCCTGATGCCGCTGGTGGAAATCGTAAAAACCCTCGCTACCGACGTTTCGGTGATCGATGCTGCGGTCGCTTTTGCCGTAAAAATCGGGAAGACGCCGATCCGAACCTCGGACCGCGCGGGATTCATCGTCAACCGGCTGCTTGTTCCCTACCTGCTGGACGCAGTGCGGGCCCTGGAGGAAGGGGTGGGAACGGTCGAAGACATCGACGACGGCATGAAACTCGGGTGCGGCTATCCAATGGGTCCGTTTACGCTGCTCGATTTTGTAGGGCTTGATACCACTTATTACGTTGCCAACATCATGTTTGAAGAGTTTCGCGAAAGGCGCTTCGCTCCTCCTTCGCTTCTCAAGCGCATGGTCATAGCAGGTCGTCTGGGGAGGAAGTCGGGCAAGGGTTTTTATGATTACTCGTCGGGAGTCCCGCAAGGCGACAAGCAGAGGAAGAGCTAACACACTGTACATTTGGATCGACACTGTAGAGACGCGACATGTCGCGTCTGAGTTCTGACGCGGCATGCCGCGTCTTTACGCCCTTCGTGTCTTTGTGGTGAGAAAATTCAAAGCCTCCCCGGGAGCACTATGGCAAATTTTGAATTTTTGAAGGTTGAGATTTCAGACCGCATCGCCACCGTAACGATTAACCGCGAGAATGCGCTGAATGCGCTGAATGCAACTGTTGTTGATGAGCTTCGGCAGGCATTTCTGGCTCTGAGGCACGATGATTCCGCAGGCGGAGTGATCTTGACGGGCGCCGGTGAGAAGGCCTTTGTTGCGGGCGCCGACATTAAAGAAATGTCTGACTATCAGTCACTGCAGGCGCGGGACTTTTCGCAACGCACCCAGCATGTCTTCAACCTGATTGAAGGCCTGGGCAAACCTGTGGTCGCCGCCATCAATGGCTTTGCGCTGGGAGGAGGCTGTGAGCTGGCGCTGGCCTGCCATATGAGGATTGCTTCGGTCAATGCGCGGATCGGCCAGCCTGAAGTGAAACTTGGCATCATGGCAGGTGCAGCCGGCACACAACGCCTCCCCCGGCTGGTGGGGAAAGGCCTGGCGCTGGAGCTTTTGCTCACCGGGGAGATGATTTCGGCCGAAGAGAGCCAGCGCATCGGCCTGGTAAATCGCGTGGTCGCGCCCGCGGAATTGCTGCACGTATGCCGCGGTCTGCTGCAGCAGATCCTGAAGAATGGTCCGCTGGCCGTGCGCTACACAATTGAAGCGGTCCAGAACGGGCTGGAAATGTCGCTCGAACAGGGCTCCTTTCTCGAGTCCACGCTGTTTGGCATGTGCTTTGCCACCGAAGACATGAAAGAGGGAACTCGCGCATTCGTCGAAAAAAGGCCTGCTGTGTTCAAGGGACGCTGAAAAACGGTCTGTGGTCAGTAGTCCGTTGTCAGTGGTCAGTCGCCCGTTGTCAGTTGTCCATTGTCAATTGTCCATTGTCGTTTGCGCTTAGTCTTCGAGTGATCAAACTGATGAGAGCCCGTTGCTTCAGCCGTCATAAAAGGGGCTCATCGGGCTGAAACAGAAACTAGCAACGGACCACCGACTACCGACTACTGACAAAAAGTGATGCCGAAAATAATCGAAGGCGATCTTAAATCGAGCGGATTTCGCTTCGCGCTGATTATCTCGCGATTTAACAGTCTGCTGACTTCTCAACTGGAGCAGGGCGCATTGGATGCGCTCAGGAGAACCGGTGCTCAGGAACAAGACATTGAAATCGTTCGTGTTCCCGGGTCATTCGAGATTCCTCAGGCTGCCAGGAAAGCTGCCAATGCCGGTGTATTCGATGCCGTGGTCTGTCTCGGCGTATTGATCCGCGGAGAGACGCCTCACTTTGATCAGATTGCGACTGAAGTGAGCCGCGCGATCGCAAATCTGACGCTGGAGTATGACATTCCAATCATCTATGGAATCATTACCGCCGAT
Organism: Acidobacteriota bacterium; assembly: GCA_036507075.1. Taxonomy (GTDB): domain Bacteria; phylum Acidobacteriota; class UBA6911; order JACQSX01; family JACQSX01; genus DASXQR01. Next base: position 32,043 of record DASXQR010000003.1, read on the forward strand.
ACCGTCGAGCAGGCAATCAATCGCGCAGGCGTGAAGCATGGAAACAAGGGATTCGACGCCGCCATGGCCGCCGTTGAACTGGCCAACGCTTACAAGACTTGGCCCGCGGCAAGCAGAAAGTCCGCCAGGAAAGATTTGAAATAATGGGCTCACGCAGACACTCACGCGAATGCGCGCTCCAGATGTTGTTCCAGCGGGACCTGACGGGAGATCCGGTTGGGGAAATTGCGAGCAATTTCTGGGAAGGCAAGAAGGAATCCGAAGACACCCGGCTGTTCGCGGAGTCTCTGGTCAGCGGCACTGTAGAGGGGCAGGATCGCATCGATCCCATCATCAAGAAGCAGGCGGAACACTGGAGGCTTGAGAGAATGGCTGCTGTGGATCGAAACATCCTGCGGCTGGCGGTCTACGAAATGCTGGAAGGCGTGACTCCACCGGCGGTGGTGATCAATGAAGCGATTGAAATTGCGCGCAAATTTTCTACTGACGAATCCACGCAGTTTGTTAACGGCATCCTCGACGGCATTCGAAAAGAACTCGACAAATAAGATATAGCGGAATGAACGAGACGGATCCGATCGTACAACGAAAGAAAAAATTGGAAGAGATCATACAGAAGGGTTTCGACCCTTATCCGCACAAATACGACTACACCCACACCATCGCCGGAGTGATTCAGGAGTTTTCCTCCAAAAGTCATGAAGACCTGGAGTCGAGTCCCATCCACGTGCGTGTTTGCGGGCGATTGATCGCCCTGCGGGCGCACGGCAAGGCGGCATTTGCGCATCTGACGGACGGTGAGGCCAAGGTTCAAATTTACATAAAGAAGGATAAAGTCGGCGACCGCTTGTTCGACTTGTACCAACTGCTTGACGTGGGAGACATCCTGGGAGCATCCGGGCAGATCTTCCGGACCCGAACCGGCGAGTTGACGGTTTTTGTCGCGGAAATGGAATTGCTGGCCAAGTCGCTCCTGCCGTTGCCTGAGAAATGGCATGGTTTGACCGACACGGAAGCCCGGTATCGCCAGCGCTACGTCGATCTGATCGCCAACCCCGAGGTGCGCGAGATCTTTAAGCGACGCGCTGCCATTGTTCGTGAAATTCGCACCTTTTTCGACGAGCGCGGTTATATCGAAGTCGAAACGCCGATGATGCAATTAATGGCAGGAGGGGCAACCGCCCGTCCTTTCCAGACTTTCCACAAGGCGCTCGGAATTCCTCTGTATCTGCGGATCGCGCCCGAACTCTTTCTAAAGCGGCTCACAGTGGGAGGGTTTCCCCGGGTCTATGAGATAAATCGGAATTTCCGCAACGAAGGAATTTCCACCATGCACAATCCCGAGTTCACCATGCTCGAGTTTTACCAGGCATATAGCAATTATCGGGATTTGATGGACCTTTCCGAAGAACTGCTCACGCGCGTGGCCGAGCGGGTCGGCGGGTCGCGGCAGCTGCAATACCAGGGCACGGTAATCGACTTTGGGCGCTGGCAACGATTCACCTTATACGAATCAATTCTGCATTTCTGGAATCTTCCTGCTGAAAAGCCGGAGCTTTCGGACCTGAAGAACCCGGAAAAACTGCGTAACCTGCTGGAAGGTCACAATATTGCCTATCTTCGATCGATGGGCCAGGGAGCCATGCTGGGTCAGCTTTTCGAAGCGGTAGTGGAGCATCAATTGATCCAGCCCACCATTATTTATGACTACCCGGTCGAGTTGTCGCCACTTTCAAAGACGCGGGACGATGACACTTCGCTCGTGGAACGGTTCGAGCTGTTTGTCGGCGGCATGGAAATTGCCAATGCGTACAGTGAGCTGAATGATCCCGAGGAGCAGCGCCGGCGGTTCGAGGAGCAGTTGCGCAAGAAGGCCGCGGGTGACGACGAAGCACACGGGATGGACGAAGACTATATCCGCGCCCTGTCCTACGGCATGCCTCCCACGGCAGGCGAGGGAATCGGCATCGATCGGCTGACCATGATATTGACCAACACGCGTTCAATCCGTGAAGTAATTCTCTTTCCCCACCTCCGCCCCGAACGGATCGAGGCGGATACCCCCTGAAGTCAACGGTTGAAGATTGCCTCAAAGAGATTCACCACAGAGGCACAGTCCGGCCGCAGGCCGCAACCAAAAAGCCGTCTACGAAAACGTCAACCACTACGTCTACGAGCACGATCACGACAACCTCCACGTCCTGCGTTCACGAGCACGAGCACGTCAACGTCTTCGTCCCAGGTCCACGCTTACGACAAGATGATCAGCTTCAATTCTCTGCAGCCCAGGCTGCACCCCACGAGATTGTAGACATTATCGTAGACGTGGCCGACCCCCGTGGACGTTGGACGTGGTCGTGCTCGTGAACCTGAGACGTAGTCGTGGACGTAGGCGGCTTTGAAAAATGTTGCCAAAAAAACAAGAAGTTACCAACTTGTTACTTAGCGAAGCCGCAACTAAAGAGCGGGGGCGGTCCAGCATGGCCGACCGTTGATAATTTGCGCAAGCCCCGAAAACTCCCGCGGTTAGTAGTACAGAGGACACAGGGGATTTCCTGTGTCCTCTGTGCCTCTGTGGTGACTCTCCTTTGCAACGGTTTTGTAGCAGGATTAAACGATTCCTACATGTTTGTCCTGCCGCCAGAGATTCGGCTCAGCTCGCGACTGGTCGACTGCAAACCTGTAAACCACATTGTGGCATAGGCTAAGCACGGCTCAGGTGCTGCCTTTCAACGTTCCTCTTTATGGTGCTAAGATTGCTTAGCTCATGAAAAAACAGGTTGCCCGGATGCCGGCAGATTCAAAAAAAAACTCACCCACCCAGCGCGCTGTCAAGGTGCTCGATCGAATTTCCGCCGGAAGGGAGCCTGGACAATCGCGTTTTCAAAAAGTATTTCGGACAATTTCTGACCCTGTTCCGATGTATCTGGCGCTGGTGCTCCATGACGCTGGGAAAAAACATCGACGCTTGGTTCCCCCAGAAGGCGCGCCCGCAGCCCGGAGCGCCCGCAGTCAATTGGAGAGCAGTTCCGAGCGCGCTGCGGCTGTAGATTTCCTGGTGAGACACTCGTTGTTAATGCCGGCACTGTCGCAGCGTCGTGATTTGTCCGATCCGGCCCTGATTGAAGATTTCGCGCGCACCGTCCAGACACTGGATCGCCTCAACATGCTGGTGCTTTTCACCTACGCGCAGGCCAGCAGCGCCGGGCTTGGCGACTGGAATTCCTGGAAAGCGGAGCTTCTTTGGGAATTGTACAGTCTTGCGCGATCGCATCTTGAGGGCAAACCCGCCAGGTGGGACCAACACCGGACCGACCTGGTCAAACAACGAATCATCCGGCATCTCCTGTCTGAGCATTTGCCTGTCTCAGCGCAGCACAGGTTTGCTTTTCGCCGGTCAGAATGGTGGGTCGGGATTTTCGCGGAGTTTCTGCCTGTTGAAGTGGAGCGCCACTTTGCCATGCTGCCGGAGCGTTATCTCCGCTCTACAGAGCCGGACCAGATTACCCAGCAACTGCGCTTGATCCGCCAGTTGTCCGACAGGCCATTGGCCACCAGTTGGGAGAACCTGGGAGACGGCCATACCACGCGGCTGACCGTTTGTACACGTGACAGCACCGGACTGTTCGCCCGGCTGGCCGGAGTGCTGACTTCTCACGCGATCAACATACTGAGCGCGGTTTTGTATACGCGCGAGGACGGAGTGGTCGTTGATGTCTTCAAATTGTGCGAGATCGACGGACAGCAGCCTGTGGCTCTGGAGCACCGTTCGAGGGTAGATCTGACATTGAGCGACGCCGTCGAGGGAAAACTCGACGTGGCAGGCGTGGTCAATCGCTGGCTCTCGCGGACGACGGGCCCGCGCCAGCGGCCGTACTGGAAACCGACCTTCCCCAGTGTGAATTTCGATTCCGAGGTCAGCGCCACCAGTACGGTTATTGAGGTTCACGCCGAGGATGAGCCGGGTGTCGCCTACAAGATTGCGCACACGTTGTCGGAAATGGGGCTCAACATCAACTTTGCCAAGATTTCTACCGAGAACAGTCAGGTTCTGGATGTTCTTTATGCCACCAGTGAGTCGGGCAAGAAGCTGACCCGGGCGGAAATGACAGCCGTCGAACAGAGGCTGGTGGAAGCGCTGGCCCCGAGCCGTGGCGCGTTGACCAAAGCTGCCAGTGCGCGACAGCAATGACGCCGGCACCCACAGGGCCCCGACCGGGAGGGAGCATCTGTCCAAATTAGCTTTTTGGATTACAGAAGAGAGATTCGTCAAATAGCAGCGGCGCACCAGCCCGCCGCTTTTTGGCGGGCGACAGCCTGTAGCCCACGGCGTAGCGCCAGCGAAGCCGTGGGAACGCGAAGCAGTCAAATCCGCCAAGCCCGCCGCTTTTTGGCGGGCGGCAGCAGCCGATGTTTTTAACCGACAAGAGCGGCCACGAATGTAAGTAATGCGCCACGGAGGGGGTCAAAAGTAAAACTTAACTCCCAGTTGAGTGACCCGCGTTGTGATGCCCTGTACGCCACCGCCGATTTTGCCAAAGTTGACAGAACGGATGTTACGGTCAAGCGAGCCGGGATCGGGATTGAAATGATTGAACAGGTTGAAAATCTCGGCTCGGAATTGCAACTGTCGGGTTTCCTGGAAGCGAATGGACTTGGAAAGCGAGAAATCCACGTTGTTCAGCCCCGGTAGTCGAATCGCGGCGGTTCGAGACGACGTGCCAAAGCGACCGAAGGCAGCAGGCTCGAAAGCTGCCGTGTTAAACCAGCGCTGGTAGGTTCGCTCGCCGCGAGGAAGATTGGCCTTTTGACCGGGGACAAGGTCGGGCCGGGAACTAATGCCGGTGCCGGTGGTATCGACGTTATTAGTGACCGGAGCGGGAAAGCCGCTCTGTTCGGTAATGATAGTGCTGAGTTGCCAACCATCTAACAGGTACTTGACCGCGCCCTGGGTGGACTTAAAAAATGGCACGTCGTAAATCACGGTTTGTACGAAGCGCTGCGTCAAATCGAAGCCGGAGGCAGACCGGTCACCCCGAAGATAAAAGATATCCTGCGGCGCCCCGATGAAGTTGCCGCCACCCACCTGACCGCCGATGTCGTTGGGTCCGGAAATCGCCTTCGACCAGGTATAAGCAGTCAGGAAGGTCAATCCCCTGGCCAGGCGGCGTTCCGCTTTCAACTGCAGAGAATGGTAAATAGAGTTCCCAATGGACTTGTCCGATCGCACATTTCGGGCGTAGGCCTGATTGGGACGTCGAGCGTTGAGCGAAGGGAGACCGGGTGTCCGCGGGTCTACCAAAGCAATGGGCCGGTTCATGTCTTCGAAGGTGACGATCAAACGAGTTCCTTTGGAACCGACGTAGCCTGCGTCGATGATTATGTTTCCAGGCAATTCATGCTGGACATTCAAATTCCATTGCTGGATGTAAGAGTCGCGCAGGTTCTGGTCCAGGCTGACGGCAAAGTTGAGCGCGCCACTGGTTACAGCCGAGGAAAAAGGATCATTGAAGAAGACGTTGGGCGCACCGGTGATATTCCCGTTCACCGTGGCCCCGGCTGTGGCCTGCGCGCCCTCCACCATGGCAAAGACAGCATTGGAAATCTGGGGAGTGAAATAGACGCCGTAACCGCCCCGGATCACTGTCTCGCCAAAACGGGCGGGCCGATAGGCGAAACCGAAGCGCGGCCCAAAATTATTTCGATCCGGTGCAATAAGGGAGCGGCCATAACGAGAAGTTTGCGGTGTCACCAGGCCGGCAACTACAAAGCCATTTTGTTCTATGTTGACAATCTTGTCGTCCGACTGCTTGTAAGGTTGGAAATAGTCATAGCGCAAGCCCAGGTTCAGAGTGAGACGCGGTAAAATCTTCCAGTCGTCCTGCACGAAGTAGGCATGCCAGAAATTGTTCAAATCTGTGGAAGTATGCGCCGGATTGATACTGGCATTGCGCACGTACCCGAGCATGAAGTCAGCCAGCGCAGAACCCGTATAGGTGCCATCGAAACTAAAGGATCCGCGCGGCGCCCGAGCCTGCTCGAAAGTGACGTTGCGGCGTGTGATCTCGGCGCCAAACTTCATGTAGTGTTGGCCACGCTGCCAGGAAAGGATGTCGCTAAACTCCCAGATCTGGTTGGAGCGATCGCGAGGACCAATCTGTCGCTGCAGATTGTACACTTGAAAAGATCCGTCGGGACCATTGATGCTGATCGTCGGCGGGCCGAACTCGGCAGGCAGCCGTGAAACCAGGGGCAACTTCATACGCCCGACTACATCGAAGGCTGGGTCGTTGGTTGTGCCAAAAATCTCGCTTTCGAAAAACCGGTGCCAACCTCCGCGGAGTTCATTCAGCAAGCGGGCATTGAACGTATGCAGCCAGGACGAAGCCACAAGTTGGGTGCGACCCAAATTGTTGCGCTCGTCGTGACCCCAGAAAGGGATGCCGGCTTCATACGTATCATTGAAGACATAGCGGCCGGAAATCGAGTCCCGAATCGAAAAGTTGTGATCCACGCGAGCGGTGTAGTTGTCCTGTGTCGAGGTGGCGCCAAAAGAGCCAGAGCTGTAGTTAAAAGAGCCCTCGCGGGTGTTGGGCTGCGCAACAAATTCAAGAAAGGCCAGCGCCTGGGGACTGAGGGCGGAACGGGGGATCACGTTGTTGCTGATCCCCACGTTGAGTGGATCGCGCAGCACAATCGGCTGGTTGGTTCGTGGGTTGATCAGATTGCGAAAGTCTCCGCTGCGTATCTCGCTGGGAGGAATCAGCGCCAGACTGCTGGGGTTGGCCTGGAGCTGGCGACCGCTTTCCCAGTTGAAAAAGAAAAAAGTGCTTTCGCGCCCGTTGAAAAGCTTGGGCAGCCAGACAGGACCGCCGATGTTGGCGCCGAACTGGTTGCGATTCAGGCGCGGCGGGTCGACTTTTTTCCTGGCAATGGCGTCGTAAGTTTGGGTCAGCGCGTCGTTGCGATTAAACTCCCAGACCGTGCCGCGATAGGCCGACCCGCCGGACCGCGTGACCATGTTGACCTGCCCGCCCGGAGCTCCACCCAACTCGGCCGAGTATGTGCTGGTCTCGACCTTGAATTCCGCCAGGGAATCGACCGAGGGAGAGAAGCTGTAAGTCATCGCGTCGTAGTCCATCATTTCCAGGCCGTCAATGAAAAAACGGTTGGCGGTGTCGCGCGAACCGTTGGCCGACATGCCGGTGGAGCCAAAGGGGGAATCCTGTTGCCCGATGGAGCCACGACCGCGGCGCACCGTGATGCTTCCCGGCGTGCCTGCCTGAACACCGGGAATCAGTTGGGCCAATTGGACAAAGTTGCGACCGTTGAGAGGAAGTTCCACGATCTTGGTTGAATCAATCACGGTACCGACGGTGGAGGTTTCGGTTTGCAGCAATATCACTCCGCCCTCGACGCTTATCGTCTGCGTGACCTCGCCTACGGTAAGCTGGAAGTCCACTCGACCCGTCTGCTGCACGCCCAGAATAACCCGATCCACTTTCTGAATCTTGAATCCTACCAGGCTCGCGCTGACCGCATATTCCCCCGCCGTCAGGAATGGAAAGGAGTAGGCTCCGCTGTCATCGGTGATCGCTTCTCGCGAAACACCGGTGGCCAGATTGGTGGCCCGAACCGTGGCCCCCGGCACCACCGCGTTGGAGCTGTCGGTCACTGTGCCGACAAGAGTTGCCGTCGTTTGTTGAGCATTCAGTGTCAGGCAATGAAAAGCCGCTATAAGAGTCAGGAAAATAACCATCAACCAGCAACGCCATTGCATAGTTTTGCCGCTCCCCTTCTGCGAAGGTTTGGATCGATAAGTTGAACTCGGTCTAACTGATTTTTGAGAGGTAACCTCAACACGTCTGGAAAATTTCCAGTCGGTGAAACCAAGGTCTGCGAGCCCCGAAAAGGGTCACACGCCATAGATAAGCAGAGCACTGACCGGAAAGAAGAGTCAAGAGTTTGTTGGGAGTGTGTGGGGTCAGGTCTTCAGAATTCATTTTTTAGTTGGATTTTGAGATCAAGTTCAATTGGAGTGCAAAAAATGAATTTTGAAGACCTGACCCTATGATCCGATAATTCCGACTTTTCCTGGCGCGGCTGATGCCGAGCGTCGGAGTCCCACCGGAGAATCATTTTCAGCTCGACATATTCGACGAGTAAAATAGGTCTGTGAATTACAAGTTGGCAACTTCTCGCTTTTTTGCAAAGTTTTGTCTGGCATCTGCATTCCTTCACCGCAGAGGACGCAGAGAGTGCGCAGAGTTTCGTTTGCATGTCTCTGCGCAACCTCTGCGTTCTCTGCGCCTCTGCGGTGAAGGAATGTGACTTTCCACATCAGCATATGACGATCAGGCTGCCAAGCGGGAACATCATGTTCTTCAGGAGGCACGCAGAATGAATCGTCTTCGGTTACTGAGTATGTGTCTCACTGCCAGTGTCGCGCTGAGTGTTGCGGGATGTAAACATCGACATGCCGCCGTGCTTCCTCCCGGTCCAGCCGAATCCTCTCGCGGGGAGGCCTCTTTTACCACTCTGACGGATCCAGCCTCAAACGCAGATGAGCTTCCAAAAAACCAGAGCTATCAGGGCGAGGACCAAAGGTGAACTTGGCATACCGGTTTATCCGGCGGATGCGCTTAAAAGCAAGATCAGTGAATCCACAGTGGCGGTGCGAATTCTCATCAGCACGGACGGCAAGGTTACTGAAATAAGCGATAGTCCGCTGATGGCGTCGAGCACCGGGCCTTTTGCCGGTGAATTCAGAGCAGCCACCGAAGAAGCGATCAAGACATGGTTGTTTGAACCAGCCGAAATTCAAACCCTCGAGGATGGCAAAGACCTGGACGGCGATGGGAAACCCGATTATAGGATTGTGGTTGCTACACAGAAAATACCGATTTACCGCGATCTCCATTTTGACTTCAAGGTCGTAGTGTCAGAAGGGAAGGTTCGGGCCACTGTGACGACATCTTCTTTCCAGGGACAGCAGGCCGGATCAAAAGAGAAAGAAAAAGAAAGAAACAAAGATCCGAAAAAGAGTAAGACAAAACCATATTGACCATGATGCGGCGCGGAGTGAGACAAGTGCAGGTATGAAAGCGAAGCGAAGTTTCCCCCGCGACATCCTGGCCGCCATCCGCGACAGTAAGATCCTGGGTATCCGGGCCGGCACGCAGCCACATCGTTTCATCGGCATCTGGGTTGTGGTGGTGGAAGGACGCGTCTTTGTGCGTTCGTGGAGCCTGAAGCAGCGAAGCTGGTACCGGACATTCCTCACGGAGGCACGCGGAGTTGTGCAGGTTGATGGCCGGCAGATCCCCGTCCGTGCCGTGCGCACCAGGAGCGAGCGCTTGAAGGATGCTGTCGACCGGGCCTACCTTGAGAAATACAACACTCCAGGGTCCATCAAGTACGCTCGAGGCCTGGGACGCGCAAAGTCCAGGGCCACCACGATAGAACTCGTGCGCCGATGAATCACGATCAGACTTTCCGGGTGATTCTTATTGTTGGCTCTCTGATTCTCCTTCCAATCGCTCTTTACCACCGTCTTAAGTCGCAGGCGACAGGTGAGAAGCTCGATCGGCGCCAGGAGGGGCTTTTCATCTTGTTTACGCTGCGGCCTGTCGGCATCGCCTGTATGCTGGGACTTGTCACCTACATGGTAAACCCGTCATGGATGGCCTGGTCGTCAGTGCCATTGCCGGATTCTTTTCGGTGGATTGGCGTCGCTGTCGCCGCAGTAGCCGGCGCGCTGTTGATCTGGACCCTCCACAGCCTGGGAAAGAATCTAACGGATACAGTTGTCACCAGGCGAGAGCACACTCTGGTGACGATTGGCCCCTATCGCTGGATCCGCCACCCATTCTACGATTCTGTGGCTCTGTGCATCTTCGCCAACTCTCTGATTGCAGCCAACTGGTTTCTCTTCTTGACCGGCGGCTTGGCGCTTGTTTTGATCGTCGTTCGAACACGGAAGGAAGAAGAGAAACTCCTGGCTCGCTTTGGCGATGCCTATCGAGCGTACATGCAGCGGACCGGGCGCTTCTTGCCTAGAATCAGGGCGTGATGTGGCGCAGCTTGCCGGCGCTGACTTGGTTTGTGTTCTTTGTGCCTTTGTGGTGGATTGAAATACCTTCCGCAGATTAGGGGCAAAAAATAGCCGGCGTGGTTTAGAATTGGTCACCTTATCAACGTGTCCATCATTAGCCCGATTTGTATAAGGAGTTTCCTTATGATTTCCAGACGCTCATTCATCTCCAGTGTGGCCATGGCCTCGGCGCTGGCGCCAGTCATGGCGAAGCGCAAGTCGATACCGGTAGGCCTCGAGCTTTACTCGGTACGAAACGAACTCGCAAAAGATCTGATGGGCACAGTGCGTGCCGTTGCCAAAATAGGCTACGGAAACGTGGAGTTTTACGCCCCTTACTTCTCATGGACGCCGGACTACGCGAAGGAGGTTCGCAAGCTTCTCGATGATCTCGGCATCACCTGCCTGTCCACGCACAACGGCGCGAATTCTTTTGCGCCCGAAAATCTCGATAAGGCGATCGAGTTGAATTCGATTCTGGGCTGCAAGTACGTTGTTATGGCAAGCGCCGGGCGTGTGGAGGGCCTGGACGGCTGGAAAGAAGTTGCGGAGAAGCTCAATCGAGGCGCCGAAAAGATGAAGGCCGCGCAACTGGGCGCAGGTTATCACAACCACCAGGTCGAGTTCAGACCGATCGACGGCACGCGGCCGATGGAAGTGATCGCAAAAAACACCGACAAAGGCGTAATGCTGCAGCTCGATGTCGGCACCTGTATCGAAGCCGGTTCTGATCCGGTAGCTTGGATTCGACAAAACCCGGGCCGAATCAAGTCCATGCACTGCAAGGACTGGTCACCCGATCCTGCCAAGGGATACAAGGTCTTGTTCGGCGAAGGTGCGGCGAAGTGGAAGGACATCTTCGCTGCCGCGGAGAAGACCGGAGGCATCGAGTACTACCTGATCGAGCAGGAGGGGAGCGTCTATCCTGCTCTCGAAACGGTGGAGCGCTGCCTGGCCAACTTTCGGAAAATACATAAGTGATGGAAATTGTCCATGGTCCGTGGTCTGTTGTCAGTGGTCCGTTGTCAGTTGTCCATGGTTAGGCTGATATTTCAGCGGAGACCACAAGGACACAAAGAACACGAAGAAGCTTTGTGTCCTTTGTGTCTTTGTGGTGGATTCACCCTTATGCGGGCTGCAGTTCCACCTTCTTGCCCGCAATCGAAAGATTTTCCTTCACGAAGTTCTCATCCCAGAGGTTGGAGATAACGGCGGAGATGTTCGGGTTCTGCAACGCCCACAGGTAGGCCTTCACTGGTGGTTTCCATTCGCCCGGGACGATGCGGTTGACTTTCTGCACTCGCCAATCCGGAACCGGCTGCAGCGGTTTGTGGTGCGTGGCCACGGCGTGCGCCACTTTCATGGCGATCACGCCGATATTCTTTGCGGCGGCCTGACGGATGGCATCTTCCAGGTAACCGCCGTTGATCACGTTGTACGCCATCATCACAACATCATAGTGGCCCGCTTCGGTTGCCGCTCTCAAAATGCCGGCCGGATCGTTGTGCGACGTCACGCCCAGGAACCTCACCTTGCCCTGCTTTTTCAAATCCAGGAAAGTTTCCACTATTTCGGGGCACTGCAGATCCTCCGGCGTGTCGGCTCCATGCGGACACATGAGAATGTCAAAGTGGTCGGTCCCTACGCGCTTAAGACTTTCTTCCACTGATTCGATGATCGACTGGCGAAAGCTCGGACTTGCTTCAACCTTGTGGCGGTATTCCGGCATCATGGCGACTCGCAGGTAAGCCAGATCGAAAGCCCTCTGCTGGCCAGGATAGTAAGTGAGGAAGTAACCGGGTTTTTCCACTCCGCGTTGATCGCGCAGCTCCCGGGCGCGCTTCAGAATTGCTTCCTGCCTGGAGGCTGGCAGCTCGTCGAAGATCTGTTTGTATAGCCGCCTGCGCAGGCCGTTAAAGCTGCTGACCTTGGTCGTCAGGAAGACCTTCTGGCGCTTCGCCGACGAACCGGCGAGCAGTTTGCCGTAGGCGCGCTCGGTGTCGCCCCGGTTATAGGCGGGCGCCATATCGAGGTAATTCAAACCCATGTCGAGTGCCTGCTCGAGATGCGTGTAGTTGTCGAGCGTAATGGGATCGCCACCGCTGATGACCTCCGAAATCATCATTCCGGTGCGTCCCAGCCGGCGGTAAGCCATGCTTGACTGCCTGTTGCGCCATTCCAGATCGGCACTGACAGCTCCTCTGGCTGCTTCGGCCGCACCAAGTCCGGCGAACGTGCTCGCTCCGCTCAAGAAGACAACACTTGCACCGGCTCGCACGAAGTCTCGCCGGTTCATCATTGTTCTTTCACGCGACAGAGATTGATCTGAAGGCATAGCATCCTCCTTTGCGGAGCTGTTACTTTATCACCGCCTGCCGTCATTGACGATTGTTTACGTTTCCCAAACGGAATGCGCCCACCGAGCCGCGACGCGTGAGCGAGCGGCACTCCATATGATCACTTCGGTGACGCCAGGTTCACACTTCTGCAGCGGCCTCAATGGGTGCTGAAACGTAAGAGGGGCTGATCTGACTTGTCAGTCTGGAGTGCCGCTCGCTTACACTTCGCGGCTCCATTGTTGGTGCACAGTTGCAAACAGCGGATTGCGGAATGCGGAATGCGGAATATAGTCAAACTTAATTCTTCAAAGCAAACCAGATTGGCTCACTATTCCGCATTCCGCATTCGAGTCGGGAGTCGCGGACCATTAACTCTCTGTGCGACAATGGTGCGGCGCATGAGATTCGAGCTTTTTGTCGCGCTTCGCTATCTGAAGGCAAAGCGCAAACAGGCGGTCATCTCCGTGATTACGGCGATCTCGGTCCTTGGAGTCGCTGCCGGAGTAATGGCACTGGTCATCGCGCTCGCGTTGAACACCGGCTTTCAGGTGGAATTGCAAGCGAAAATTCTGGGCGCCACTTCTCATATCACGGTGCTGCAAAGCGACGGCCGCCCGCTTAAAGAGTTCAGAGCTGTCGTCGAGAAAATAAGGAACATCAGCGGAGTTCAGGCGATCACGCCCACTATTTACGGGCAAGTGTTCTTTGTGGGAGGCCTTCAAAACCAGGGGGTACAGCTCAAAGGGATTGATCTCGGAAACGCCCAGGTGCCTGAAATTCTAAAAACCGTCGTGAGCGGGAATTTGAGCGCGCTTTCTTCCGATTCAGCCGTGCCGGGCATCATTATCGGCAGAGAACTTGCGCGCAAGACCGGAACGGGACTGAATTCCGTGGTGCGCGCGATTTCCTCTGAAGGCGAGCTCTCACCGGTGGGGAAGTTGCCGCGCAGCCAGACCTTCAAAGTGGTAGCGGTGTTCGAGTCTGGCTTATGGGACTTTGATGCCAACTGGGTGTTCGTCACTCTGGACTCGGCACGGCGGCTGTTCCATCTTTCCCCCGAACAGGTCACGGCGCTCGAAGTCAACCTGCGCGATATTTATCAGGCTGGCCAGGCAGGGCGCGCCGTGGAAGAGAAACTGGGAGAAGGTTACCAGGCACTTACATGGATTGAATTGAATCGCCCTCTCTTTTCCGCCCTCCGCCTGGAGAAGCTTGCCATGTTTATCGCCATCGGTCTGATCGTGCTGGTGGCTTCGTTAAACGTTGTTACCACGCTGACGATGATGGTGATCGAAAAGCAGAAGGACATCGCCATCCTTTCCGCGATGGGCAGCGACAGCAGAATCATCATGTGGATCTTCATGCTGCAGGGAATCATTATCGGAATCATTGGAACCGTCATCGGCATGGGGGTGGGGGTGACGGCGAGCTGGTGGCTGAATCGATATAAGGTCATCCATCTGCAGCCGGACGTTTACTCGATTCCATTCGTTCCGTTTCACACGCGCTGGGAAGATGTACTGGCGATCGCAATGGTGGCCATGTTAATCACTTTTCTGGCAACCCTGCATCCGGCCAGAGCCGCCTCGCGCCTCGATCCGGTAGAGGCGCTGCGCTACGAATAAAGGTTCCGGGTTTGCGGGTTGACGGGTTTAAGGTTGGCGAGTTGGAGAAAGGTTGCGAGTTTGCGGGTTGGAAAAAGGTTGCGAGTTTGCGGGTTAACGGGTTTCGAGTTGGCTGATTCAAAAATTGAAGATTCAAAATTAATAACGCCGAAATCTCGCAACCCGTAACCCGCAAACCCGTAAACCCGCAACCCGTAACCGAAAACTCGTAACCCGAAACCCGAAAACCCGAAAACTCGAAAACTCGTAACTTGGCTGCCGATGCCGTTTCTGAAAGTTCGGAACCTGAATAAGAGCTACCCTTCCGGACGCACACAGCTGCATGTGTTGCGCGACCTGTCGCTGGACGTGGAAAAGGGGGATTTGATCGCCGTTTTAGGGGCATCCGGCTCGGGCAAGAGCACTCTGCTGCATATGATCGGTGGAATGGAATGTCCCGATTCCGGCTCCATTCAATATGGTGATCTGGAACTGGTCTCACTCGCTCGAGAAGAGCTTGCCCGCTTTCGAAATTCCAGAGTTGGATTCATTTTTCAATTTCACCACCTGCTGCCTGAATTCAGCGCGCTTGAGAATGTGATGTTTCCGTTGTTGATTGGCAGGCAACCGGCGGCGCGCTGCCGTTCACTGGCGATGGAGCTGCTCGCCGCGGTGGGATTGTCAGAACGGCAGAGTCACAAACCGGGAGAATTGTCGGGTGGAGAACAGCAGCGGGTGGCCATCGCTCGGGCGCTGGTGGGGAGTCCCGATATCGTGCTGGCGGATGAGCCGACCGGCAACCTGGATGCGCACACGGCCGAGTCGGTGCACCTGTTGCTGCAGCAACTCCATCAGCAAAGGCAGTTCACCGCCATCGTGGTGACCCATAATCCGGCCCTGGCTGAGATCTGCCGGGCGAGGAAATACATGCGAGACGGGCAACTTGTTGATCCCTAGGGCATCTTAATGCGTACGGACTCGAACGGAGATGAAAATAGTTTTCTAAGTTCGCTGAAACCAAGCGTTAAATTGAATTTAAGGGTCATTTCTGGTACAAAAGGACCATGTTTGAGAAATACACGGAGAAGGCGCGGCGCGTGATCTTTTTTGCGCGCTATGAGGCCAGCCAGTTCGGAAGCCGTTACATTGAAACCGAACATATTCTGCTGGGTCTGATCCGTGAGGACAAGGCGCTCACCAGCCGATTTTTCCCGCGAGCTGAGTCCACCATCGAAACCATCCGAAAAGAGATTGAGGGACGCACCGTCATACACGACAAGGTCTCTACCTCCGTAGAGCTGCCTTTGAGTGATGAGTCAAAACGCGTTCTCCAGTACGCCAACGAGGAATCAGAACGGCTCCTCTGCAACTACATCGGGACCGAGCACATTCTCCTGGGGCTTCTGAGAGAAGAAAAATCAGTGGCTGCGGAAATCCTCCATGAAAAAGGCTTGCGCCTGGCCAAGGTACGTGAGGAAATCGCCGGCGCTACCACCGAGAAACAAAGCAATCCGAAGAGCAAGGACAGTCTCATCCTGGCCGAGTTCAGCCGGGATCTGACCGATGCGGCCTCCAACCGGACGCTGGACCCGCTGGTGGGACGCGAGCGAGAAATTGAAAGAGTGATCCAGATCCTGTGCCGAAGAACCAAGAACAATCCCGTCCTGATCGGGGAACCAGGGGTGGGTAAGACAGCCATTGTTGAAGGTCTGGCTCAGAAGATCGTGCAGGGCGAAGTTCCCAGCATGCTGCTGGACAAGCGGATCCTGGCGCTGGACATTTCCCTGATCGTCGCAGGAACGAAATATCGCGGGCAGTTTGAAGAGCGTCTCAAGGCGATCATGAAGGAATTGCTGGAGAATCCGAACTTCATCATCTTTATAGATGAGCTGCACACGCTGGTGGGAGCAGGTTCCGCCGAAGGCTCTCTTGACGCCGCCAACATCCTGAAACCGGCCCTGTCGCGCGGGGAATTGCAGTGCGTCGGGGCCACCACTCCTTATGAATACCGCCGCTCCATTGAAAAGGATCGCTCTCTGGAACGCCGCTTCCAGGCAGTGAAAGTCAATCCACCGACCGAAGCGGAGACTATCGAAATCATCCGGGGCATCAGGGATCGGTACGAATCGTTTCACCAGGTTTCCTACATCGAGGACGCGATTACTTCGTCGGTGCTGCAGTCGAATCGCTATATTCCGGACCGTTTTCTGCCCGACAAGGCCATCGACGTGCTTGACGAGGCAGGAGCAAGGGTCAAGCTTCGCAGCACGGCCGTCCCCGACGAAGTGATCAATCTGCAGAAGAAAATCAAAGTCATCATGGGGCGGATTGAAACCGCCATTTCGCTGAAGGAATTCGAGAAAGCTGCCAAGTACAAGGACGAAGAACTTCTGGAGCGCGAAAACCTGCAGATCATCAAGGAGCGCTGGAAACTGCGCAACAAGCTTCCCATCCAGGTAACGCGCGATGATATCGATGACGTGATCTCGCGATGGACCGGCATCCCCGTCAACTCTTTGAAGGAAGAAGAATCGCAGAAGCTGCTCCGCATGGAAGACGAGCTGCACAGGCGCATCGTGAGCCAGAAAAAAGCGATTTCCGCGCTGGCCCGGGCCATCCGTCGCAGCCGCGCCGGCATGAAGAATCCCAACCGCCCGGTCGGGTCGTTCCTGTTTCTGGGACCGACGGGCGTGGGAAAGACAGAAGTGGCCAAGGGCTTGACGGAATTTCTCTTTGGAAGCGAGAAGGCCCTGGTGCGCTTCGACATGTCCGAGTATATGGAGAAGCACTCGGTCTCAAAACTGATCGGATCTCCTCCCGGCTATGTCGGTCATGAAGAAGGCGGGCAACTGACCGAAAGGATCAAGCGCAATCCCTATTCGGTTCTGCTGTTGGACGAAATCGAAAAGGCGCACGCCGACATCTTCAATATCCTGTTGCAGGTGTTCGAAGACGGCCAGCTTACCGATTCGCACGGAAATCAGATCGATTTCAAGAATACTATCATCATAATGACGTCAAACATCGGAGCCCGTTACCTGTCGCAAAAAGGCGCTCTGGGATTCCAGGCTTCCGTCGATAAGAGCCAGCAGAAAGTTCACGATCTGGTGCTCAATGAAGTAAAGCATCTGTTTAATCCGGAATTCCTCAACCGTCTGGACGAAATCATCATTTTTGACTCCCTCACCGACGAGGATCTGCGCCAGATTGTCGATCTGCTTATGATGCAGGTGAACAAGAACCTGGAGCAGAAGAACATTCGCATCCGGCTCGAGTCGGATGTGGCGGAATGGATCATTTCGCAGACCTGCAAGGATCGATCTTATGGCGCCCGGCCGCTTCGCCGCGCCATCCAGAAATACATCGAAGACCCCGTATCCGAGCTGCTGATTCAGGGTAAGTTGAACCGCGACCGCACCATATCCATCTATATGAGGGATGGGCAATTGTTCTATCGTCCCACAGACGCCGAAGCAGACCAGGGGATGCAACTGCAGGTCAGCGTCTTCTGACATTGCGCGTTTGCGCGGACATTCTCCCCGATCACTTATTTCCTAACTGGTTCTCACAGGTACGCCGGAGCGCATCGAGACGTCTTGGGAACGTTTGCGAAGAATCGCCGTTTTTGTATAAGGCGGAAATGGCTGTGTTATAATCATCGCTTTTTTGGATTGCCGTCTTTATAACATTGATACTGCTGCAATTAGCGGAAACCGGGGAACAACAAACAGCGCCTTGATCCGGCGCGTATCTCTGGCGACTCGGAGACTTGATGCATTTTCTCAGTAAAGTCGTGGCAAACCATTCCGGGTTTGGCCGCAACCGCGTAGTGACCAGAACATCGATCTTTATCCTTTTTCTTCTGATCGGATCTTCACTGTCAGCGGCGCAACAGGTCCGGGTTATTGAAGATGTGCGGTTGGTCGGGAATCGCCGCATCCCTGAAGATACCATTCGGTTTTACATCCAGAGCAAAAAAGGCGATCAGTACAGCGAAGATCGCATCAAGCTGGATTTCCGCAGTCTTTGGAATACCGGCTTTTTCAGGGACGTTCAGGTCATCGAGGAGGAGGGAAAGGCCGGCCCGATCATTATCTTCAGGGTGGTTGAACGGCCGCTGGTGCGGGTCATTAAATACGAAGGGTTCAAGTCTTTTAAGGAATCCGACATCCTGGAGGAATTCAAAAAGCGACGCGTCGGTTTGTCGGTCGATTCCGCTTTTGACGAAGCGAAGCTTCCCGCGGCAAGACGAGCCATAGAAGAACTATTAAAGCAGAATGGCAAGCCCCTGGGCAACGTTACCTATCAGGTCGAAGATCTATCGCAGACCTCGATGAAGATCACCTTCAATATTGAAGAAGGTCCCAAGGTGCGCATTGGCGACATTTCTTTCGAAGGAAACAGCGTTTTTACCGATGACAAGCTGCGTGACGCGCTCAAGCTCACCAAAGAGCGAAGTTTGATGCCGATCTTCAAAGGAACCGACAAGTATCATGAAGAAAAGCTGGAGTACGACGCCAATGTAAACATGCTCGACTTGTACCGCGAAAAAGGCTACGTCAACGCCCGTATTGGCAAGCCGACCGTGGAGATCAAGGAAGGGCCGCGGGGCGTCACCCCCATGTTCCGCAAGACCAGGCAGCAGTTCTATATCCGCATCCCCATTCAGGAAGGCGAGCAGTACAAATTCTCCAGTTTTGATATCAAGGGCGTGCAGCAGTTTCGCAAGGAAGACATCGTCAGGTTTTTTGGCTTCAAGCCGGGAGACCTGGTCAACATAAAGCACTGGCGCAAGCAGGAAGAAGAATTGAAGAAACTTTATGAGGCGCGCGGATTTCTCGATATGGAATCCGTGCCCGAATTTGACCCCGACCCGGTCAAGAAGACCGTAACGCTCAACATCACCATCAATGAAGGCCGCGCGTACGTTGTCAACCGCATCGATTTTTTGGGGAACACCAAGACCAAAGACAAGGTGCTGCGGCGTGAAATGTTTCTGGAGGAGCAGCAGGTTTTTAACGGGAAGCTGCTGGAGTTGAGCGTGGTGCGCCTCAACCAGCTCGGGTTTTTCCAGAAGATTGAAGAAAAGGACTATGAGGTCAAGAAGGATCCTGCCGCCGGCGAAGTGGATCTGACCGTGAAAGTGAAAGAACAAAGCCAGCAGTCCATCGGCGTAACCGGCGGCGTGAGCGGGATCTCGGGAAGCTTTATCGGAATCAACTACAGCACCAATAATTTCCGGGGCCTGGGTCAGCGCATCGACGTGGAAATTCTGACCGGCACGCGCACCACCAATTACACCTTTGCGTTCACCGAGCCTTACTTTCGTGACACCAAGCTGAGTCTCGGCCTCACTCTCTTTGACACACGACTGCGCTATGACACATTCAGCACGTTTCTTACCTTCAATCCGAACGACAATATTTCGCTCTTCACGCGCAAGAGCGCAGGTGTGACTGTCAACGGGAGCTATCCGGTAGGGAACTTCACCCGCCTGGGGCTTGGCTATTCGATTCAGAATATTTCCATCAGCGATATCAACGCGAATTTCAGCAACTTCGCATTGAACCAGTTCATATTTTTTGCGCCCGGCGGCGAGCGCGAGCGCGCGCTTTCAGGGATTATTCGCAGTGAGGTGACGCCGACTTACATCCTGAATACCAAGAATGCGTATTTTAACGCCACCAGCGGCACTTCGCTTACCGTTTCAGTTCCGGTCGCGGGCGGACCGCTGGGCGGAGACTTTGATATTTTGCGACCCAGCCTCGAGTACCAGAAGTTCTGGTGCGTGAGAAACTGCGGACCCGGCGGGCGACGTCACGTGTTTGCTTTTCGCGGGCTGGGTGAAATGGTGATGCCGTACTCGTCCACGCCGGCAGTGCCGTTCTTTGAGCGGCTTTATTCGGGCGGTGAAAACCTGTTGCGCGGTTTCGACATTCGCTCGGTGACTCCGTTTGCGATCTCGTCAACACCCAGGGTCGATCCCAACGGATTCCCGGTGATCGATCCGAACACCGGATTGCCCCAGATCGACATCTCGCCTACGTTTATCGGAGGTGATACTTTGATAAACTTAACGGGCGAGTACCGTATTCCGGTCGTGGGCCCGCTCAACGTGGCGCTGTTCGCCGATGTGGGTACCAGCACTATCTTTCTGAAGAGCAAGCTGGGCTTGTTCGGCAAGGGAACAAAGATAAACCTGCTCAGTCAGACCAATAACGTGATCCGTGCGTCGACCGGCGCAGAAATTCAGTTTTTGCTGCCTGTGATTAATGCCCCGTTTCGCCTGATCTTTGCGTACAACCCTCTGATCATGAACACCACGGCCATCATTAGCGGTCAGTTGATCCCATTTCGGGAACAAAGGAGAGGCATTAAATTTACCATCGGCCAGACGTTCTAGCACCCAATTGTTTTGTGTCCTTTGTGTCTTTGTGGTGAAAAAACTCTTATCAGGGCCGTTGGAACAGAAACGTTTTCTTTGCCGTATAAGAATTCTGGGTCTAAAATACAAGGTTTCGTAAAGGAGATTCAAGTTACATGATCAGAAGAATATCCACTTTTTGCGCCGCGGTCACATTGCTGACGGGTCTTTTGCTGGCGCAAGCCCCGGGCCCCTCCGCCACCCAGGCGTCCCCGAAGCCTGCCGGACCGGCGCCAACGAAGATCGGCTTTATCGACTCGCTGCGAATCGTTTATGAAACCGATGAAGGAAAAAACGAAATCTCCAAAGTCCAGGAGTTCATCAACAAAAAGCAGTCAGAGTACGACACCAAAAAAACAGACCTGGATAAGTTAAGCGAGCAGTATCAGAATCAGCAGCGCACTCTTAATCCCGAAACTCGCGGTGAGATGGAGAAGGCTATTCAGTCCCGGGAAACAGAGCTAAAGCGATTCCAGGAAGACACGCAGGCGGAGATTGATCGCCAGCGTGACGGCATCCTGGGAAAGCTGGGCCAGAAGATTCAGACTCTGATTGACGATTATGCGCGAGAGAATGGCTTTGCGGCCATTTTTGTCCGTTCTCAAAACCAGACTTACGTGGCTCCCAGCCTGGATATCACCGACGAAGTAATCCGGCGCTACAATACAAAGTTCCCTGCTGCAAAATCACCGGTCGCTCCCGCACCGGCAAAGAAGCCCTGATCCGGAAAGCAGAAAGCAGGAGGCAGGAAGCAGGAGGCAGGAAGCAGGAGGCCTGCTTCCTGCCTCCTGCCTCCTGCCTCCTGCCTCCTGTCTCCTGCTTCCTGCTTTCCGCCTTCCGCCTTCCGGCCTCACGGTTTAATATGGAGCGCGAAATGGAGAACACGCTTCAGGAACTTGCAGAGATCACAGGTGGTTCGGTAGTGGGCGACGCTTCGGCTTTGATCAGCGGGATCGCGTCGCTCGAAGAGGCAAGTCCGTCGGACCTTGTCCTGATAGCGAACCGAAAATTCCTGAGGAAGGCAGCTCAGACCTCGGCGGGCGGGTTCCTGGTCGGAGCGAATATGGAGATAAAGGACCGGAACCTGCTTCGAGTAGAGAATCCGAAACTCGCATTCGCGCAATTACTATCTCACTTTTACCCGCCGGAGACTCTCCCGCCGGGAATTCATCCAACTGCCCTGGTGGATTCGCGGGCTTCGGTCGACCCGACGGCCAGTGTCGGAGCCCTGGTTTTCATCGGGCCGGGATGTCGGATCCAGGCGGATTGCCGCATTTTTCCCGGGAGCGTGCTGCTGCGCGATGTCACGGTGGGTCCCCGCACTGTCATTTACTGCAATGTGTCGATTTATTCGCTGGTGGAGATAGGCAGCGATGTGACCATTCACTCCGGCAGCGTTATCGGGAGCGACGGATATGGTTTCGTGTTCGACGGAAAGGAACACCGGAAGATCCCCCAGGTCGGGGGCGTAAGAATTGGAAACAAAGTGGAGATCGGCGCAAACTGCTGCATTGATCGCGCCACTCTGGGAATGACCCTCCTGGGAGACGGCGTAAAGCTGGATAATTCAGTTCACATTGGACATAATTGCGTCATTGGTGAACATTCGCTGTTGGTTGCACAGGTGGGACTGTCTGGTGGAACGCGCGTCGGAAAGCACGTGACGCTGGCCGGGCAGGTGGGTACCAATCCGCAGGTAGAGATCGGCGATGGCGCCGTTGTAACCGGCAAAGCGGGAGTATCCCGCAATGTCCCCGCCAACACAAAAGTCTCCGGAATGCCGCCCCTCGAGCATGACCGCTGGGTGCGGGCGCAAATTCTATATGCGCGCCTGCCCGAGATTTATGAAACCTTGAAGACCGTGGAGAGGGAAGTCAAAGAGCTGAAATCCAATCGCGGGCAGAAATGAGCCGGGACCGGTTGAAAAATCAAATGCAGATGGGCGATTCCAAAGTCGAAGTGCCCTCGCTGGAGGAGATTTTCAAGCTGCTCCCTCATCGCTACCCATTCCTTCTGGTGGACCGGATTCTTGAATGGGAGCCGGGAAAAAGGATCGTCGGTTTGAAGAACGTTACCATTAATGAACCATTTTTCAGCGGCCACTTTCCCGGCAAGCCGATCATGCCGGGAGTTTTGATTATCGAGGCGATGGCTCAGGTCGGAGGTGTCTTGCTACTGCATGCCGCGGGCGCCGAGGCGCAGAACAGGCTCGTATACTTCACATCGATTGAATCGGCGAGATTCCGCAAGCCGGTAGTGCCTGGAGATCAACTCCGATTGGAAGTCGAGGTATTGAAATACAAAATGCGAGTCTGCCGCATTCAGGGAAAAGCCTTCGTGGACGGCCAGCGTGTCGCCGAAGGGATTCTGATGTCATCCCTGGTGGATCGTTGAACCCGAAAGTTCATCCCACTGCTCTGATTGATCCGGGGGCCCGGCTTGCGCCGGGTGTCAAAATCGGACCGTACTGCGTAGTCGCAAACGACGTGATAATCGGCCCCGGCACTGAGATCGGTCCCCATGTCATCATCCACGGTCCGACCGAGATTGGATCGGACTGCCGAATTCATTCACACTGCTCGATCGGCTCGGATGCTCAGGATCTGAAGTTTCGCGGAGAGACGGCCCTGCTGCGGATCGGGAACAACAATCTCATTCGCGAATTCGTAACCATCAATCGCGGTACTGCCGGCGGCGGCGCCCAGACGGCTTTGGGGGATCACAATTACCTGATGACCGGTGTACACGTGGCGCACGACTGCATTCTTGGCAATCATATTATTCTTGCAAATGCCGCTACGCTGGCGGGACACGTGGTGATTCAGGACTATGCGACGGTGGGAGCGTTCTCCGGAGTGCATCAATTCTGCCGCGTCGGAACACATGCTTACATCGGCGGATATTCGGTGATCACGCGCGACGCTTTGCCGTTCATCAAGACTGTAGGGAATCGAAACGAGGCCAAAACCTACGGCATTAACACACTGGGGCTGGAAAGAAGGAATTTCAAAAAGGAGGAGGTCCAGGTGTTGAAAAAGGCGTATCGGACTCTTGTTCAGTCGAAATTGCAGTTAAAGGAAGCGCTGGATCAATTGCAGGCCCAATTTCCAGATGACCAGAATGTGCAGGTGCTGATCCGGTTCGCGTCGGAGTCTGATCGGAGCTTTATACGATAAAGAATGAACCGCAAAGGGCGCCAAGACCGCTAAGGGTTTTAATTTGCACTTAGGCGAGTCACGGTACGGTGACGCCGCCTGAGATAGATGAAAAGCTTCGCGTTCTTGGCGCTCTTCGCGGTTCAGCGTTTTGGGCGGGTCAACTTTCATGGATCGTTATGGACTAATCGCCGGAAACGGCAAATTCCCTTTTCTGGTTCTTGAGGCGGCGCGTTCCCGCAATATTTCCATGGTCGTTGCCGCTGTCAAGGACGAAGCTTCGCCGCAGATAGACGACGCGGCCGAGACCGTCTGCTGGATGGGAATCGGCCAGCTCGGCAAACTGATTGATTACTTCAAACGTGAAGGCGTCCGCAAAGCGCTGATGGCGGGACAAGTCAAGCACGTGCAGATATTCGGCAGCGCCACGCCCGATTGGCGCATGATTCGCATGCTGGCCAGGCTTCCACGAAAGAATACGGACACGCTTATCGGAGCGGTGGCTGAGGAACTGGGTCGTGAAGGCATCGAGCTTGTGGACTCCACGGCGTTCCTCGAGCCGCTGCTGGCGCCCGCCGGATTGATTGCAGGACCTGAGCCGAGCGGGCAGAAGAAAAAGGACATTGCCTACGGGCATGCCGTTGCAAGGGAGGTTGCCAGGCTCGATATCGGGCAGACGATTGTCGTGAAGGATCAGGCGGTGGTGGCGGTTGAGGCGATGGAGGGAACCGATGCGGTTATCCGACGCGCCGCGGAATTGTGCGGCGGCGACTTCTGCGTGATCAAAGTCGCCAAGCCGGGTCAGGATATGCGCTTTGATGTGCCAGTCGTGGGAGTGGGAACCATCGATACAATGATTGCGGCTCGCGCAGCCTTGCTTGTAATGGACGCGCGCAAAACACTGTTGCTCGATCGCGAGATTATTTCCGAGCGGGCCAACCGGCATGGAATAACCATTCTGGGAGCAGAACCTGAATGATTTCGCTGGCGGTGATCGGCGTTGGCGCTCTGGGTGAGCATCATGCCCGTCACCTTGCTTCCTTGCCCAACGCTCGCCTTGCAGCCGTGGTCGACATCCAACCACAGCGCGCAAACCAGGTAGCGCAGAGTCTCGGCGTGGAAGCAGCGACCGATTATCGCGTCCTGCTCGATCGCGTCCAGGCCGTGAGTCTCGCCGCTCCCACACGCCACCACGCCGACATCGCCGTCGATCTGCTGCGGCGCGGAATTCACGTGATGGTGGAAAAACCGATGGCGGATTCCTTGGCGCAGGCGGATCGCATGGTTGAGGCGGCCGCGCAAGGAGGCGCAATTCTTCAGGTCGGGCACTCGGAGCGCTTCAATCCCGCGCTGCGGGCCGTCCGGCCCTATGTCAAAGATCCACGTTTCTTTGAGGCGCATCGCCTGGGAATTTTTGCGCGGCGCAGCCTGGACATCGACGTTGTGCTCGATCTGATGATTCATGACCTGGATATCATCCGCTCGCTGGTTGACTCCCCCGTCCGGTCGGTGCATGCGGTCGGTATTCCTATTCTCAGCTCCCGCATCGACATCGCCAATGCGCGGCTCGAATTTGAAAACGGATGCGTCGCCAATGTCACCGCCAGCCGGGTTTCCAGCGAGAAGGTAAGGAAGCTCCGTTTCTTTCAACCGCATGATTATGCCAGCGTTGATTTCGCTGAACAGAAAGTTTCCTTTTACAGTCTCATGGAGAAGGAGGGTCAGAGGGCGATTGTGGATCGCAGGATTCAAGTGGTTACTGATGAGCCTCTGCGGCTGGAACTGGCGGCATTTGTGGATGTGGTTCAAAACGGCACACAACCCGAATGCGGTGGCAGAGAAGGTCGTGCTGCCCTGGAACTGGGACTGATGGTGGTAGAGGCGATGAAGACCCATTCGAATGCGGATTTCGGAATGCGGAATGGGCCCTCGAATGGGGAATGCGGAATGCGGAATGCGGAATAGAAAGGTGATTGGTTCCGGTTGCGAAGAGTTGAACAGAATATATTCCGCATTCCGCATTCCGAATTCCGCATTTGGAAGTCGAATCTTCAACGAATCCTAAGGCAAACGTTGTAAAATGGCTCCTGGACGTGAGATCCGGTCGCTGAAGGAATACCAGATTTGAAGGGATCGATTCAGTGCAGAGTCGCTGTCCGGAGCGCACTTGATGCGTTCGGCCGGAGGCGACTTCATTTTTTTCACCACCAAGGCACCAAGCCACTCCCTTTCATTCCCTTTCATTGCCGGGCTTTACTCCTGTCGCTTCTGCTGTCGCTCGCGCTGTCGGCATGCGGGGGAAAGAAAACCCGAATTCAGGCCCCCACGCCGGCGCCGTCTACCACTCAAACTTCAACCCGGGGGGAAACTCCGCCCGCCTCAACTGCAGGCAAGACACCTGATTCCAAGCGCACGCAGCCGCCCCGGGACCAGCGCGCCGGGAATCTGCCCCCGGCTGCGCGACCTCGAGATCAACTGCCTTATCCGGCAATTCCTCCAGCGGCGCGCCCCGGCGGCCCCATTTTCCTGCGCGTAGCTCTGGACGTCGACCAGGCGGCTGTAGCTTTCAACGCGCCTGCGGAAACCGAACTTTGGGACCAGGAGAAACGGCTGGGCAGCATCACAGGACAGGCCGAGGTTTTGATTCCGGTGATGGGTGCCGTTCCGGAAAAGTTCTGGGTGCAGGTAGCCGCACCGGACACGGAAGATGAGGCGGATTCGGTCCTTAGTGATTTCAGAAGGAAAGGCTACTCCGGTTTATCACGCTGGAATGAAAGGCTGCAACGCTACCAGATAAGACTGGGACCTTATCAAAGCCGCAGCCGCGCCGAACAGGTTCGTTCGCAGACTACGCCGGACGCGTTCATCGTATCCGAATCGATGGAAACTTCCAGCACAGCCAGCCTGCAGTCCGAGTCAGACCAGTGGTACGGCGCGCGCTTCCAGTTGCGACCGGCAGAGGGACGGCTGCTGCGCTTTAAAGGGCGCAGTTATCGTGGGTGGTTCGAAGTTTTTGTAAATCGCAAAGGAAGTCTCACACTGGTTAATGTGGTCGAGCTGGAAGATTATCTGCGAGGCGTCGTTCCCAATGAACTGAGCCCCTATTTGTTTCCCCAGGTTGAGGCTTTGAAAGCGCAGGCGATAGCGGCCCGCACCTATGCGCTGCGCAACCGTGGGCAATTTGGCGCGGATGGTTTCGATCTTTTTTCCACAATCCGTTCTCAGGTATACGGAGGCCGTGAAAGCGAGCGGCCGCTCAGCGATGAAGCCATCCAACTGACTCAAGGATTGATCGCCACTTATCAGGGCCAGCCCATTGAAGCTCTTTATTCGGCCACCTGTGGAGGACACACAGAAGATTCATCAAATGTCTTTTCATCCAGGGAAGTTCCTTACCTGAAGGGCGTTCCCTGCATGGGTGAGCAGTTGGCGGAAGAAGGCGGCGAGGGTCTCACAATTCCGGCGGAACTCACCGTGGATTTCAGTCTCGGTTTGGTGTCTCTCAGCGGCATCGATCTGTTTGCTGAAGAAATCGAATACTCGCGGCGCATTTCCGCAGCCGAAATGCAGTCCTGGACGCGCCGCAGCGCCATGCTGGCCGGTCTGTCGGCGCCGGCGCTTTCCAGCACCGACGTGGAAGGATTTTTCTTGTGGCTCAGCAGGACAGCCGGCGCAAGTGAAGCGGAGGCGCGTTATACACCGCGTGATGCCTCCCTGGCATTGAAGGATTTTGAAGATCTGGACCTTCTCGACCTGAGACTGAGGCCGCACGTGGCCTGGCTGCTGGAAAAAGGAATTCTTCAGGCGGAAGGAAAGCGGCTCATTCCAGTGCTTCCTTTGCGAAGAGGTTACGTCTTGCAGGCGTTGGGCCGAATGCTGCAGCTTTATCAGCAGCATTTCGTGCGCCAGGGAAGGATTACCAAACTGGCAGATGGATCCGTTCAGATTGCCGAGTCTCAGAATGCGGGCAGCTATTCATTCTTGCCTTCGCTGCTTTTGTATCGGCGAGACGGCCGCTCCTTGTCGCCGCTGAGCAGCCTTCGTCTTCAGGGCGGCGAACCGGTCTGGTTCTTTGCCGATGACCAGGGCTTGAAGCTCCTGATGGTAGAAAACGGAAAGGGGCCGGCCGCAGGCGCGCTCGCACCTTCGGCAACCTGGGAGTATCGCATCTCACGCGCCGATCTCTCCAAGCGCATCAACTCGCTGCTGCCGGTCGGGCCGGTGCGGGATATCGAACCAGTCTCCTACGGCGTATCCGGAAGAGTCCTCAAGCTGCGTGTAGCCAGCAGCCGCGGCGAGACGGTCCTGTCGGGAGCACGCCTGCGCACCGCGCTCGGTCTGCGCGACACTCTCTTCACGCTCGAGAGATCATTAAACGATGACGGCGTGGTTGAACGATTCATCTTTCGCGGACGCGGCTGGGGACACGGAGTGGGGCTTTGCCAGATTGGATCTGTCGGTTTGGCCCGCCAGGGAAAGAACTTTGTGGAAATCCTCAAAAGCTACTACTCGGGAATCGAGATCGAACCGATTGCTGTAGAAGGAAAATAAAGCGGAATGCGGAATGCGGAATATATATTAAGACTTTGAGCGCGGAATCAGTTCCCATTCCGAATTCCGAATTCCGAATTCCGAATTCCGCATTCCGCATTTGGAATTCCGAATTCCGCATTTAGAATTACGAATTTGCTACACAAAAGCCAAACCAAGCCCGCTCTCATCTCCATTGTCGGTCCCACAGCCTCGGGAAAGTCGTCGTTGGCCCTGGAAATCGCCAAACATGTCGGTGGTGAGATCATCAGTTGCGACTCGCTGCAGGTGTATCGCGACTTGACGGTAGGAACGGGGAAGCCTTCGGTCGCCGAGCTGTCGCGTGTGAAACATCACCTGATCGGGATCCTGAAATTGGACGAGATTTTTTCCGCCGGCGATATGCAGCAGCGCGGCCGGGGCGTGATCGAAGAACTGGCGGCAAGAGGAGTTCCAGCGGTCGTCGCGGGTGGAACCGGCTTCTACTACCGCGCTCTGCTGTATGGTTTGTCGTCCGCGCCGGCCCGGTCGCAAGCGTTGCGCCGGCGCCTCCAACACATCGCGACGCGCAGGGGTGGTGACTTTCTGGTTCGCATGCTCGAGCGCGTCGATCCGCAAAGCGCCGCCCGCATCATGCCGCGTGATCGAATGCGAATCGTGCGGGCGCTGGAGGTATTTTTCGCCAGTGGAATCCCGTTTTCCCGCTTCGCCGGCGGGCAAGACCAATGGCTGGATCAGTTTTGCTGGATCGGCTTGGGGCTGAATCCGGATCGAAAATCTCTTTATGATAAGATCAACTGTCGCGTGGAGCGGATGTTGCGCGGAGGCTGGCTGGAAGAGGTAAGCGATCTACTGGCGCAGGGAGCAAATCCGGAATGGAAGGCCTTTGAGGCGATCGGCTACCGGCAGGTGGTTGATTATCTGCGCCAGGGGGGCGATATCGACGCTCTGGTGGAGCTCATCCGGCAGCAGACCCGCAATTACGCCAAGCGTCAGTGGACCTGGTTTCGCAGAGAGCCCGGGATCCGTTGGCTGCCCGGATTTGGAGAACAGCCCGAAATCATCGCGACAGCTCTAGAACACATTGACAGGTCACGTTGAAGAGTTCACGAGTTACGGGTTTACGGGTTTGCGAGTTACGGGTTGCGGGTTTACGGGTTGCGGTTAGCTTGTTGACTTTATTAATATTCGGAGCCCGCTTGTGGCGATACTGAACCTAAACCCGTAACTCGCAAACTCGTAACCCGCAAACTCGTAACCCGTAAACTCGTAAACCCGTAACTCGTAAACCCGTAACTCGTAAACCCGCAACGCAAGATGGTTGACTTTGAGCCCGTTATTGGTTTGGAGGTTCACGCCCAACTGCTTACGCAGTCGAAAATTTTTTGCGGCTGCAGCACGCGATTCGGCGGCGAACCAAATACTCGCACCTGTCCGGTGTGCCTGGGGCTCCCTGGCGCGCTTCCGGTGTTGAATCGCGAAGCCGTCACCATGTCCATCAAGACAGCGCTCGCTTTGAATTGCCGTCTCAATCAGCGATCCGTGTTCGCGCGCAAGAACTATTTTTATCCCGACCTTCCGAAGGGATACCAGATTTCCCAGTTTGATCTACCCCTGGCCGAGGACGGATGCGTCGAATTGCTCACCGGGGAGAGATCGGAAGCCGGAAACATCGTAAATTACAAGAAGAAAAAATTCGGCATTATCCGTCTTCACCTGGAAGAAGACGCGGGAAAATCGATTCACGACGCAGGCGATACCACTTACGTTAATCTCAATCGCAGCGGCGTTCCGTTGATCGAAATTGTTTCCCGGCCGGACTTCCGTTCTTCTCAGGAAGCATACGATTACGTCAGTTACCTGCGCCGCGTCCTTCTTTATCTTGGTGTAAGCGATGGCAACATGGAGGAAGGGAGCCTTCGCTGCGACGCAAACGTCTCGGTAAGACCGAAAGGCCGGGAAAAATTCGGGACTAAAACCGAGATCAAGAATTTGAACTCGTTCCGCTTTCTGCAAAAGGCGCTTGATTACGAGATCAAGCGGCAGGTTAGCGAAATCGAGGCCGGCAGGGACATTTCGCAGGAGACGCGCCTGTGGGACCCGGATCGCGAACAGACATTCGTGATGCGCTCGAAGGAGGAAGCTCATGATTATCGTTATTTTCCCGAGCCGGACCTTCCCCCGCTGGAGGTCTCCGATGATTGGCTGCAGGAGGCCAGGAACTCGATTCTTGAATTGCCGGAGGCAAAAAGAGAGCGTTTTTGCGCCCGTTTCGGCTTGAGTGATGTGGATGCTCTGCTGATCTGCTCGTCCAGGGAATCTGCCGATTATTACGAAAAAGCAGCCGTCAGGAGCAAGAATCCTGGTGGAGTGGCCCGCTGGTTCATCGGAGATTTTTCCGCTCTGTTGAAGCGCGACGGCGGCGATCTCTCGCAAGTTAAGATTCGACCCGAGCACCTGGCTGAAATGGTCGAGATGATTGATTCGGGCGAGATAAGTGGAAAGATCGCGAAACAGATTTTCGAGGAGATCTGGTCGACGGGGGAATCCCCTCAGGATGCGGCACGCCGGCTGGGTATGCGCCAGATCAGCGACAGCGCGGCGCTCGGCCAGATCGTGGAATCCGTAATTGCATCCAATCCCGGGCAGGTTGCAGACTATCGAGCCGGCAAGACAAAGCTGCTGGCATTCTTCGTCGGCCAGGTGATGAAGGAAACCAGGGGCCAGGCGAACCCGCACTTGTTAAACGAGCTGCTGAGGAGAAAACTGGGGCAAGTCTAGAAGGCGGCGGAAGGCTGGAGGCAGGAAGCAGGAGGCAGGAGGCGGAAGGCAGGAAGCAGGAGGCGGAAGGCAGGACGCAGGAGGCAGGAAGCAGGAGACTGCCTCCTGCCTCCTGCCTTCCGCTTTCCGCGTTGTCTTTACCGGTGATTGTCTCTAAAATACGCGCGTAACCGGGGCCCGTTCACTTAACCAATAGCTAAGGAGAACCATGAGCAATCCAAACTACACACCTCCGCCGCCCACTCCGCCGCCCACTACGAATCCGCCTTCGAGCGGCGACTCGAACCGTGCCATAATGGTCGTGCTCAGTTATCTTTGGCTGCTTGCGCTGATCCCGTTGCTCGTGGAAAAGAACGACAACGAGGTGCGGTGGCATGCCAAAAATGGCTTGGTGCTGACCGCAGCGGAATTCATTGTGTGGATCGTGCTGACGGTGGTCAGCGCCGTAGTACCCGTTCTTGGGGCGCTGGCAGGCTGTGCGGTGATGCCATTTGTCTGGCTGGGCTTCCTTATTCTCCATATCGTCGCTATGGTGAAGGGATTACAGGGAGGCCGTTTCTATATTCCAGGCCTTTCCCAGTATGCGGACAAGTTTTAAGCTGGTATTTCTGCTGTTTTTAACCGCTGTTCTGGCGGTTCATTCGGGCCTGGCTCTGAGGACGGAATTGGCAGGTTTCCGCCTCTACCAGGCCACTCTCTCGCCTGTTTTTGCGAAGACGGGAGTGATCCACTGTCGTTTTCAGCCGACCTGTTCGGCTTACGCCGACCGTGTGCTCAGAGCCAACGGTTTCTACAAGGGAAACGTCGAAATCGCGCGACGACTGGCAGCCTGTTCCCCAGCCGGTTATCTTTACGAAAAAATCACCACAAAGGCACAAAGGACACAAAGAATATTCGTGTTCTTCGTGCCTTTGTGGTGATTTTCCCCCTTTCTAAGGACAAGGCCTCGTCGCTCCTCTCGGAACGTCAAAAAACTGTCGCTTCTGACGCTTCGAAATACTTCTTTTCTAAGAAGTTACAGGGCTCACAGAACCCATCAACTATAATTTTTTGCTGTAAACCGGTTTGAGCTCTGTGCGTCTATACAGCACGTTGAGTGTTTGTTGAGCAATAGGAGGTTGCTGACATGCCTTCCAAATCAAAATTTACCGTCCTTCTGGTAATCATTTGTGCCGTCCTGTGGCTGACTGTGGAAGCTTTGCCGCGCGAGGGACGATCTACCGATGAGCGCCCTGTGACGAATGTGAACGTGGCGGATTGCAGTTACTATCCTGGGCACGAGCGATTGTATGTAGCCAATCCGAAGAAGGAACGGGAAGAGATCGCTTTCAGGCTGCGCCAGGTGTCCTCTTCGCTGCCGCAAACGGGCTCCTTTTCTGCGCCGGCGCCCAAGAATTACATCGATACCTGGGTTTTCGACAAGATGGCCCGCGATAATGTCAGCTCGGCTAATCTCACCGGCGATGCTGAGTTTCTGCGACGCGTCTACCTGGATGCCACCGGTCGCATTCCCACGCAGGAAGCCCTGATCAATTTCTTGAACGACACAACGGGCGATAAGCGCGAGAAGATGGTCGACTCGCTTTTGGGCACCCCCGAATATGCCGATCGCTGGGCCAATTTTTTTGGAGATTTGATCCAGGTCGTGATCAACTCCACGCAGATCAACCTCTATCCGGAAGCACGCAACGCTTTTCATAATTTCATCCGCACCTCTATTGGTGAGAACAAACCTTACGACCAGTTTGCGCGCGAGCTTATCAATGGCTCCGGAGTCAACCGCACCAACGGCGCGGCCAATTTCTTTGTCCGCTGGCGGCAGCAGAATGCGGGGCGCGTGCTGCAGGATACTTATGACAACCTTGCAGCGGCAGTAGGCAAGGATTTTCTGGGGATGAGTCTGGAGTGCATCTCCTGCCACGACGGCGCGGGACATACCAACACGATTAACCTCTACCTGTCCGATGAGACCCGCTACGACCTGTGGGAACTGGCTGCCTTCTTTTCCAAGACTGAAATGGCCAGCCCCTATGTGGTAGGGAACCAGGTGGTAGGCTACACGGTTCAGGATCGAAACACCCTTCCCGGCTATATCCTGAACACCACCACCGGCAACAAAACGCCGCGCGTGGGCACCACTCCGAATGAAATTGTGCCTGCAAGATATCTGGTGGACAGCTCACCCAATGACAACAAAGGCCCGAATGCGGGCGAAAGCAATCGTGCCGCCCTGGCGCGCATGGTGACCGCCGACCACCAGTTTGCGCGGGCCACGGTGAATTATCTCTGGAAGGAATTGTTCGGGCTGGGAATCGTGGAGCCCGCCGAGAACTTTGACTTGAAGCGGATCAGCGCCAAGACCGAGCTTCCTGAGGGGTGGACCTTGCAGGCCACCCATCCGGAATTGCTCGAGGCATTGGCAAACGATTTTGAAGCTCACAAGTATGACCTCAAATACATGATCGGCACGATCATGAAATCGGCGGCTTATCAACTTTCTTCTTCTTATTCGGGGGAATGGTCGGACGCGTACATTCCCTATTTTGCGCGCAAGTTCCCGCGCCGGCTCAAAGGAGAAGAGATTCACGACATCGTCGTTCAGGCCACTAACGTGCCGCCTAATCCTGCCTACCAGGTGCCGGCCGCCTATGCCGCTCCGGGGACTCAGGGCACATTTGTGACCTACAGTTGGGCCATGCAGTTGCCCGACCCGACTGAGCCTCGGACGGCTGCCAGGGTCTTCATGGATGCCTTCGTCCGCGGGAATCGAGATGATCGTCCGCGCTCGGACGAGGGCTCGATCACTCAGGCTCTAACGCTGTTGAACAACACCTTTGTTACCACCCGCGTGAGGTCGTCGAATGCAAACAGCACCGTGGGGAAGTTGTTTGCCAACAAAAGCCTCACGCCTTCGGATGCAGTCAACCAGCTTTATCTGACAACGCTGTCCCGTTATCCGACTGCGACTGAACTGAGCACAGCGATTGCGTATCTGGGAGCCCAGATCACCAGTTCAAAGTTGGAGGACTTGCAATTCGCGCTGGTCAACAAGGTGGACTTTATTTTCAACTACTGAAGATTCGATGGCAGACGTAACAGCCAGGAGAAATGTCATGAGCAAACGAAATTGTCGGTGCACTGGAGAACACAGCCGGGAACTGCAGTTCGTCTCCGGGCCGGGTTTCAGCCGGCGGCAGTTTTTCCGGGTCGCCGGGACAGGACTGACAGGGTACTACTTTGCACGCGTCGCACGCCCGATTGACGTCCTTGCACAGTCCAAGGTCGAAACGGCAAACACGGCAAAGAACTGCATCTTTGTTTTTCTGGCCGGAGCACCGAGCCATGTCGATATGTTCGATTATAAGGAAGACGCCGACGTGATGCGTCCCGTCGATGTGGGAGCGAGCATGGGACCGGAAACGTTCAACGGCATTCGGATGCCGCGCAGACTTCTTCCCGGTCTTTCCGATCAGCTCGGAGATCTGCTGATTGTCCGGTCGGTACTGGCCAAGGCCCTGGTGCACCAACTGGCGCAAACCTGGGCGCAGATCGGGCGAAACCCGACCGGCGCGCTGGGCAACATCAGCCCTAACATCGGCGCGGTGGTCGCTTTGGAAAAAGAGGCGACTCGAAAGCCGACCGACGTGATGCCCGGATTTGTTGCGATCAACGCCGGCAACATCCCCGGAGCCGGCTACCTGTCATCGCGGTACGCCCCGTTTCAGGTGCAGCCGAGTCCCGCCGGACTGGCGGGCCTTACGCATCCGGACGGGAAGACCCGCTTTGACAGCCGTTGGAAGCTGATCCAGGATCTGGATTCCAAATTGAGGATCGACTCGCCCTACGGCAAAAGCGTTGAGGACATGGGCGAATTTTACGATTCCGCCCTGCAGTTGATGGGCAGCCCGGAAGTGAACGCCGCTTTCCAGTACACCACCGATGAGCAGACTCGATACGGCGGTGCCAGTTCGAGCTTCGGCGGAGCGTGCATCGTAGCGCGGAATGTCCTGAAAATGAACAACGGCACGCGTTTCATCACCATTAATTCGAACGGTTGGGACATGCACAGCAATATCTACACCGGGAACGGAAGCCTGTTTACGCTGGCGCCGCAGATCGATACCGGTCTGACGCAGTTGATCAAAGACCTGAAAGCGACTGCTTCGCCCGAGACTCCCGGCAAAACCCTGTTCGACGAGACCTTGATTGTATTGCAAGGCGAATTCGGCCGCACGCCGGTTTACAACGGTCAGGGCGGACGCGATCATTTTCTGCGTCAGTTTTCGGTATTTGCCGGAGGCGGTGCTGCGGGCGCAAAGGTGCTCGGCGCCACCGACAAGACCGGAAATGCGGCCGTGGATTTTGGTTGGCATGCCAACCGGGACATTCGCAACGAAGACATTTTTGCCAGCATCTACAGCGCGCTTGGAATCGATTACACCACCGTGCGCTACGATGATCCGCTGGGACGCGGATTCGAGTATGTTCCGTTCGCCAAGGACGGCGTATACGAACCGGTGACTGAGATTTTCAAGACGAAGTCGAGCTCACGCACGCGTCGAGTCATCTGAAAACCAGCCGCCGATTTACACGAATTGGACACGGATAGAAATAGGCCGCCGATTTACGCAAATTGCGCTGATTGATACTCTTCCGTGTTAATTCGTGTAAATCGGCGGCCTGCTTCTATCCCTCTCAATTCGTGTAAATCAGCGGTCCCTACTGGCGACCGCCGTGTCTGTGACGTTGTAAACCTTCGACTCCCCTTTGAACCAGATTTTGGAGAGAACCCGGGCTGTGCCTGCAAATGTGTACGCCTGGCCGTTGCTCGACTGTTTGGGTGACTGCTCTTCGGAGAGGGACAGGTCCACGTTTTTTCCCGACTCTGAAGTCAGGTGCAGCACCAGCTTGTTTCCCGGTTGTTCTCGTTCCACTTTCACTTTGTAATCTCCCGACGGAATCACGGTGGTTCCAACCTGTGAATCCCGCGACAAGTGAATTCTGATCTGTCCGGTCTTAGATTCCGGTTCGGCTGCCGGCAGAACTGAAAGCGCGGCAAAACCCATTATTAAGATGGAAAGCAGCTTTTTCATGATCTCCTCCTTGGGCCGGACAATCCGGCTCTGAAGTTTGGACATTTTTGAGAGTGGAGAGACGGCTCGATGGCCGTCTCGGGGGAAGTCGAGGGCAGGGCAATCCCGCGACATTCCCTGAGACGTCCCTCAGGACGTCTCTCCGCGTGGCGAAGCCGCGCATTGAGACGGCATTCAGCCGTCAATTGTTTTTCGCTACGCTTCACGTTGGCACTGTTAACCGACCAGTCGGTTAAATAATTGTCGCAAAAAAAAACACTTACGGCTTGAGCACGAAATCGAGAGTTGTCTGAATAGCATCGCGTTTGAATTTTTCGAATGGGCCGCCCTCGTAGAGCCATCGGATCGACAGCCCGTCCACCAGTGCCCGAATTCCCGATGCCGTTCTCTCCGGCGACTGCCTGCGAAAGCTGCCTTCGGTAATTCCACGGGTCACAATTCCGGTTTCCAGGCACCAGCAACGGTGGTAAAAGTTCCGGGCCAGTTCGGCATATCGCGGATCTCGCGTTGCCAGACCCAGAAAATCGAGGTACGCGCGGTAGAAGGCCCCGTTCCTTTCGGCGCTGATGAAAATACAATCGAGCACGGCGCGCAACTGATCGGCCGCTTTTTTCTTGCTTCGGATCGCTTCTTCCACCCGCTGGCCGATGCCTGATATCAGCCACTCGAATACGGCCAGAAACAGGTCTTCTTTCGATTTAAAGTAATAAAGTGTGGTCCCCTTGCTGACGCCTGCGCGGCTGGCGACATCCTGTAGTGTGACAGCCGAAAAGCCTTTTTCAGCCACCTCGGCATAGGTTGCCGTAATCAACTCCTGTCTGCGT
Source organism: Acidobacteriota bacterium (assembly GCA_036507075.1). GTDB lineage: Bacteria > Acidobacteriota > UBA6911 > JACQSX01 > JACQSX01 > DASXQR01. Next base: position 68,886 of record DASXQR010000003.1, read on the forward strand.
CGGGCTTCGTCTTCGGCGTAGGCAATTCGGGCAACCATAAATCCTTTACAATGCAAAACTCTGCGAAAGTCGTACGATCCTGCACTATGAAAGTCTGGAAGCTTGGTGCCTTGGTGGTAGAAAAAACTGAACCACCAAGACACCAAGCGAGACTTTCCTCTCGGGTACCGGGCCACTGCAGAGCGTAAGCCTGTCAGTTTGCGATGTTGAAACCGTCAGTCCTTCGCAATATCTGACTGAACGGTCAGATAATAAGCTGCTTTCGGAATCCGGTCAACAGGAAAAATCACTGAATCCTTTCCGAGGAGGTCTTCAAAGCATCCAGGTCGCCGCCTGCATCCCCAATTTGCCGCTGCATCTCGGCGTGCCAGTTGTCGATCAACTGAATCAGTTCTCTCAAATTCCCGTAGTAGAGCGGCTCGCGGGTAGTCTCACGATGCCCTTTCTCATCGTTGCGGGGAATCACAGGCGGGTTGCATTCGGCGCAAAAACTGAGGTACTGCAAGAGAAGATTCAAGACACCGGCAGGAATGGAAAGATGAATCGGAGTTTTGGCCAGTTCCTCCAGCTTTTGTTTCTCTTCATCGTTCGGTTCGTTTGGCATAGTTTACCTTGATTAAGCGAAAAACCGTCTACGTCCACGTGCACGACTACGGCAACGTTCACGGCAACGTTCACGGCAACGTCCATGATTATGTCTCGCAGTCAGGCTCTGGCACCGATCAGTACCGCTGGGTGCCAGGGAACCGGACAGTGCAGACGTCAACGTTGGCGTACGTTGGCGTGGACGTCGACGTGGTCGTGTTACCGGATCGTGAAATGTGGTTTTTTTGACCAGATTCTCATGTGAAAGAATCGGACACGGATAGCGGCTTTGCCGCCAGCTCTTGCGGAAAGGCTTCGCCTTTCCGTCGAGAACCACTCCACAAAAATCCGAGGCTGTGCCTCGGAATTTGCGAGGCACAGCCTCGCACCGAAAAATAACAGACCAACGGAAAGGTGAAGCCTTTCCGCAAGAGCTGGCGGCAAAGCCGCGTGATTTTTTCCATCACCTTTGGTTATGGCCTTACGGCCACCGTGTGCACGTGAACGTGGACGGTTTTTTGTTTGACTGCGGCTTCGCCGTGTGTCCGTGGTGAAAACTTCATCTAACGGCGCCCCGGAATTTTCCGCGCCGCATTTCCTCGGCAATAAAGTCAGCGGCCCGCGCCGCCAGCGCCATGATGGTTAACGTAGGGTTTTTCTCGGTCGAAGAAGTGAAACTGCTGCCGTCTACTACGAACAAATTGGCAATCTCATGGCTCTGATTGTTCTTGTTCAGCATGGAATTTCGGGGATCATTTCCCATGCGGCAGGTTCCGGCGTCATGGATGCTGTATCCCGGTGGTCTCGGCTCTCTGGCTTGCCGCACGATTTCGATGCCGGCAGCGCGGAACATTTCTTCCGCCGTGTCGATCATATCCTTTACCATCGCCTTCTCGTTGTCGCCCCAGGTGACGTGAAACTTAAGCACCGGAATTCCCCACTCGTCGGTCCGCGACTTGTCAATCTCCACATAATTATCCGCACGCGGCAGAACCTCCCCGAAAGCGGTCATGCCTGCCGTGGTGTTGTACATCTCGCGCACCCTGGCTTTAAAATCGGCGCCGAATCCCTTGATGGACCGGGCATAACCCGGGAACTCTCCACCGCCGGCCTCGGTTTCAAACCCATAACCGCGGATGAAATCTTTGCGCTGATCGGTGACGTTGCGAAATTTAGGCAGATAGGGCGGCGAACCATAGGGGCGGGCATCTGCGCTCACCGGCGCGGTCCCCTTCAACGAAGGGATGATGCCGCTGATGCTTCCTCCCATGATGTGCTCGCAGAAATACTTTCCCAGAACACTGCTGGAATTTCCAAGGCCCTGCGGGTACCGTCGTGACGTGGAGTTCAACAGCAGGCGCGTGCTCTCCAGCGACGAGGCGCCCAGTACGACGACGCGCCCGCGGACCTGAAATTCACTCCGGGTTTCGCGGTCTATGAAACTGACTCCGGAGACATGATTTCCATTTTTTGAAAGCAGTACTTCGCGCACCATAGCATTGGGCCGAAGCGTAAACCGGCCCGTCTGTTCCGCCAGCGGAATCAAAACGCCCAGCGATGAAAATGAAGAACGCGTATCGCAGATGCGATCGCAGTGCCCGCAGAAATGACATCCCGGCCGGCCGCCGTGCGGCACGGTGGCAGTGGCGGAGCGCCCGTGAATCAGGTTTCGTCCCGAAAATTTTTCCACTCCCCTTTTCAGGATTTTTTCGCCGCAGGTCATCGGCACGGGCGGCAGGAAGAGGCTGTCCGGATTGTTGGGAAGCCCCTCATAAGTGCCGCAGATTCCAACCACAGATTCAACGTGGCGGTAGTAAGGCTCGATTTCGTCGTAGGTGAGCGGCCAGTTGATTCCATATCCATCCAGGCTGGCGCGGCGGAAATCGTCCGGGCTGAAGCGCAACGACACCAGTCCCCAATGCAGAGTCTTTCCGCCCACGGCGCGGGCGCGGACCCAAACAAAATTTGTTCCTTCCGCTTTCGTATATGGATTCTTTGTCTCATCGATGAAGGACTGTTTGCTCCATGGGTTGGCCGCATAACAGTACTTGGCCCGCTCCCGTGGTGAGAAAGATCCCCGAAAGGGAAAGTCCCACACCGGCCGGTGGTGATTAAAGTCTTCGATCTTGTGGTAAGGGCCGGCCTCGAGCATCAAGACTTCCAGGCCCCTCTCTGCCAGCTCTTTGGCCGCCATTCCGCCGGCCGCGCCCGAGCCGACCACGATGGCGTCGTAGGTCTTCTTTAGATCGAGTTGTTTCATACTTTTCACATTAGGCGCAAGAGTGCTGCCAAGGTACATTCAAATGCGGATTTCGGAATTCGGAATGCGGAATATACTTAACTTGAGTTGTCAAAGCCGAAGCCAACACCCTTGCCATTCCACATTCCGCATTCCCAAATCCACACTCGTTAATACGCTGGCCAGTCTTTCTAGAAATGAAAGAAACGCCGACTTATTGTCAAATTACATTGAGCTCATCCATGCTCTTCATGCCGGCAGGCGGCTGGAAAAGCCGTGTTGAACGAATTACCGGTGTAATTCAGCTCTTCCAGCAAGCCCGGTTCCGAAGTGTAGTAGCCGACGATTGTCAGTCCCTTGATTGAGTTGAAGAAGCGACGACCGGGCTCCAGATCCGGAGGCAGCGTGTCATTAAGATCGCTGATTTCCGCCAGCAGCGCGGCGCGTTGCTCTGTGCTCGCGCCAAGGAAATCGGTTTTTGTTCGCCGGCGCGCAAAATCATCGATCCAGGACAATCCCTGCAGGAAAGTATCTTTGGAGTCGGCTTCAGTAAGCACAGTGTCGATGTATTCGTTGACGCGCGCCTTCCTTGCTCCAGGAGTGGAAGTTTCCGGAATGATCATCTCCGCGATGGCCGCGACCAGTTCGTTTTGATGCGCGTTGAACACCTGTGGCTTCCACGATTCCGGTGACTGTTGCAACCAGCGGTGAACATGCTCTCCGTATAAAGATGAGAAGGGCGGCATGAGGGAAGAGATTTCAAACAGGCCTACCATCACCGCCAGGCGCCTCAATGCCTCGCGCCTGGAGAATTCATCAATTTGTTCTGACATGAAGCGAAATTACTACGTGGCACCCGAACTGGCAACAGCAAATTGAGTGTGGCGATTGGTGACTCCTTCATTAGTCATCATTCATTCGTCATTAGTCATTGGTCATTTGGGAGACAGCAGAAGTCGAAAGTCGAAAGCGCACGTTCGCTACACCGTCAGTACCGCGACCGCAAGGGAGCGATACGCCGGATTGACAAATCGACCCGGATTGACAAATCGATACCCCGTGTCCTGTATGCAATGGTGGCACGGCACAGAGCGGCCATCAGGTTGTTAAGGGTCGCCGGGACGCCCACTCCGGCATATTGCTCCCTTGCGGTCGCGGTACTGATGACGCAGCGAGACCCTGGACTTTGACTGGCCTTGGACTCCGGCGCAGACCAATGACTAATGACCAATGACCAACACCGAGCTATACTACCGTCACATTTGCCGAGGTGTGGTGTGATCTCTTCCGCTTTCAGAAGATCGCTTTTCGTTTTCGCGGCGTTCTCCTGTTCGTATCTGTCTGCTCAGGTTGCCTGGGTTGCAAAGTTTGAGGACGCCGTAAAACAGGCGACTGTCGAAAACAAGTTCATCGTGCTGGATATCGGCGCCAGTTCGTCACCGCCTTGCCAGCAGATGGCCCGTGAAGTCTATCCCGACAAAGATTTCATCCGGTTTTCACGAACCCAGGTTTTCATGCTTTTGGACGTTGAAAATGATCCCGAAGGCGTTCACCTGGCCGGGAAATTCGATGTCAATCTCTACCCGACCGTTCTGGTCCTCAGTTCCAACGGAGAGGAAATCAGCCGCATCACCGGAGGACGCAGCACCGACGGATTGATTCGCGACCTGAAAGAGATTTTTGCCGATCCCGTCCCTTATCGGGAACTGGTGGACAGAGCAAGGACGGATGCCGGCAACTTCAAACTGCAGTACAAAGCGGGGGAGCGGGCGCTCAACAGGCAGGATCTTTCAATTGCGCGCCAGTTTCTACAGCGCGCAGCAGACCTCTCGCAGGATCGTGACATTGTCGAGAGAGCAAACGTTCTCACACTGCTCTCGGTGGCTGATTTCCAGGATGGCAAACATCAAGAGAGCATTAAAGCGCTGGACGAGCTGGAAAAGCTCGATCCAAAAACCGCGCAGTCTCCCCATCTGAAATTCCAGCGCGCCCGATCGCTGATGGCCATCAAGAAATTCGACGAGGCGTCCAGGGTGCTCACTGATCTTATCCATTCCACCCGGTCCCGATCCGATATAGACGACGCAAAGAAGATGCTGGCCAATTTGCCTGCCAGGTTCCGAGGAACCGGAAAGGACTACGCCGAACTTCTGGAAAAGGCCAAAGAAGAGCTCAGGAAAGGAAAAACGGCGGCGGCGCTGGAGCTTGCGAAGAAAGCCGTAGAGGCCGCGCCACAGGCCGCCGAAGCGCACATGCTTCTGGCAGCGGCTCAATTTCAGCAATCTTCAGCCGAGGCCGATCGGGACAGAAAGAACCACCTGGTGGCGTCCGCTTTGAACGAACTAAGAATAGCGCGACGGCTCGACCTTGACGATTTGATCACCTATCGCAGCGCGAAACGTTATCTGGCCTCGAGGCTATTGGCCGAAATGCCGAATTCGAAAGAATCTCAGCAGCGTTACGTGGAGGCGGAAGCTCTTTTCAACACCGCCGACACTCTGCTGAAGAGCGGCAGAACAAATGAAGCCCGGCAGCAGTTGATCCTTTCCCTGCTCGCGGATCCGGAGTACCCGCTGGTCTGGAGGAACCTGGAGGATCTGGCCCGAACCGAAGGACATGATCTGGAGCGCCATTCCGATTTGATCCCGCTTTCACTTCTGACATTGGATGACGCGGGCGGACACGACCGGCGCAACTTTCCCGACTTGCCCGCCGAAGCGATTCCAGCCTGGCAGGAATACGTCAAAAACAAATTGCTCTGGAAACAGGAGAGATTCCAGAAAACCTTTCCCACGGAACCCTTCTATCACACCACATTCACGGAAGAACTGGATTCGCTCAACAGGTTGGTTGAGAAGTGGGATTCGATGCGTAAAGAAAAGTCCTCCCTGCAGGATCCGACCCTGGACTTTCTCCGTCAGATCTGGATTGATGGCCAGTTGGACGCCTTCATCTTTCTGGAACTTTTCACCGAAGAGTACCGGGGTCCGTATGAAAACTGGAAGAAGGAAAACCCAAATGCGGCCCTTGCCTACATCTCTCGCTATCTACTGGGTTCTCCCCGGGCCAGGTCGCGCGGCAATTACAATTCTTCGGCTGTCGATGCCTACAACGCCGGAGTTGAACTTTACCAGAAGGGAGACAAAAGGCAGGCGGTCGAACAATATCACAGGGCACTGGCGCAGGAACCGCGCATGGTGCCTGCTCTCCAGAATCTGACGATGATTTATCTGGAGTTGAATGAACTCGAGCGAGCGCGCCAAACTGTGAAGCTTTGGGCAGAGGCCGAGCCCGAGTCCGCGCGTCCGCTGGGGATTGACGCGCAATTCGCCTATAACGACGGCGACTACGCCGCCGCCCGCGATCTTTTGCAGCGAGCTCTGTCGCTGGAAAGAGATGCAGAAGAAAAATTGCGCCTGCAGCAGAATCTGTCGGCTGCGGAGAAAATGCTGGCGCGCAAAAAGCCGTGAAATACCGAACCGCCAAGAACGCCAAGAACGCCAAGCCTCAAGTTCTGTCCGGCGGTCACATTGTTATTCTCGCCCTGGTTTGCCTGAATATCTTGGCGTTCTTGGCGGTTTAAGTTGTTCGTTCAGATTTCAGCCATCACCCGCTGCATGAATTGTATTGATTCGCGGGCGATTTTTTCCGCTCCCGGTTTAAAATCGAACACTTCCAGCGAGACCCAACCCGGAAAACGGATTTCCTTTAACGCCCGAAACACCGGTTTGAAATCCAGGCCACGCGTACCGGGGTAGCTGCCGTCCATTTCATTGACATGGACGTGCCGGATTATTCCTGCATGTTTCTTAATCAGCCGATCGAGCGGTTCTGTTTCATCGGCTGTGTTGTGAACGTCGAACATACTCTGCAGCGCGTGGTGGCGCACCCGCTTTACCACGTCGGCAGCTTCCTTCATTGTGTTCACGACGTCGCATTGCTGGTTGCTCGGGATCGGCTCCATGCAGATTGTGATGCCGCGCTCGCCGGCGTGAGGTGCGACCTTCACGAACCCATTTACAAGGTTCTGCACTGCCTTCGCTGCGGGAACCCCACGGGAGGTTCGTTGCTTGGGAGAACCGAATACCATGATCTTACCGCCGACATCGGCGCACAGATCGACCAGTTTTCGCACGTAATCCCAACTATCATTGCGGATTTTCTCGTCCGGCGTTGTGACATGCAGCCACTGGGGCGTGATCAGAAGCCAGTGCAGTCCCGAGCAGACCAGTCCGTTGTCGCCAAGGACGGATTTGATTTCTTTGCGCCGTTTTGGAGAAATTGAATCCACATGATCGGACAGCCAGAACGGTGCAATCTCAAGCGCCCTGTACCCGATACTGCTGATAAAAGGCGCAGTTTTCTCGACGCTCCAGCCTTCGAAGATTTCACTGCAGATGGAGTATCTCGGTTTCCAGACCGCCTTTTTGTTTTGCAGCGGCGTCATTGCTGTCGCCAGTCCTGAGAAAACGAACTCACGTCGTCGCATCATCTTTTTCGCGCTTTCTCTTTCGCGTTTTCGCGCGTTCGCCGTTTATCATACGACTGGTCGGCCTGGAAGCAAACATCTTCCTAACGTGGTAAATTAAGGTTTATGCAGCAAACGGCAACTCCACATCAGATCAACGTCAGTGAGAGCGGAGCGGAGCGTGACGGACGCCCGCAAACTCTGGACCGGCGTCTTTTCATGCAGCTCCAGGTTTTCGGCGGCTGTAAGGAACCGCAGCAGATCGCCGCCGAAATGAAGCAGAGGAGCTTTGGCGGCGTGCTTTATCAGGACCTCAACGACCCGCGTGGCATCGGGATCCTGGCAATGAGCGAGGATCCCGCCTTCTTTGCAGCCGACTTTCGAGAGATGCTCAACTCCGGTTCGTTTCTGGCGCTCGTGCACAAGCCCGAATTCACCATGCTGGGACGCACCTACTCATCAGGATATGAGCAGGATTTGGAAGACTGGCTATTGCTGCGGCCTCGGAGGACGGTGCTTAACCGCGACTGGCCCTGGGCGATATGGTATCCGCTTCGCCGTTCGGGCGCATTTGCGCGACTCGACCCGAAAGAGCAGGGCGCCATCCTTCGGGAACACGCTGCCATCGGGCGAGCTTACGGAGAAGCGGACCTGGCTCACGATATTCGCCTGGCGTGTCACGGCCTGGACACCCGGGACAACGAATTCGTAATCGGCCTGGTGGGCCCTGATCTGCATCCGCTTTCACACATCGTTCAGACGATGCGCAAGACGCGCCAGACCGCCGAGTTTATCCAAACAATGGGCCCTTTCTTCGTCGGACGCGTCTTGTGGCAGAGTCCGATGTCGTGACCCACACGGCGACTAACTTCATTAACACCTTGCCTTTTGTACGGTACCTTTCTACCTCGGAATGCGGAATGCGGAATGGGGAATGCGGAATGCGGAGTGCAGAATATGGAATTCCCCATTCCCCATTCGCCATTCCCCATTCCGCATTCGCCATTCCGCATTCCGCATTCCCCATTCGCCTACCGCTCGGTTCTGATCCGTGTCCGCACCCGAGTAATCTGCAGATTGAAATAGGTAAAGCAGCATTCACCATTATTCACCTTTACGGCAATCACGTTCTCGTCGGCCGTGAGAAAACTGCGGGGAATGCTCACTGGGGGAACCGTTCCGTTTTCTCCGCATCGTTTTAGCGGATCATTGACGCAGCCTCCCCCATCCTTCGATCCCCACCGGCCGACGTAATGGCCATTTACGTATACCCATATTCCATCATCGCTGGAGAATACGATCTTCGAATCCTCGTCGGGGTCGGCAACAAAAAACCTGCGTCTGTAGTAGCGCGCGCGGTTCGTCGTATCGCCAAAAGAGTTATCGTCAGGCAGGTTGATCCGGCTCCAGTCGTCATCATCGAATTCAATTTCATACCAGGCTCGGCCAATTACATCGCGGACGGATTTTTTGGTGTCAAAGACCGGAGATGCCAGCCAGTGGGCGTTGGCCTCCAGTAGCAGCACGCCGTTGTAAAGAGGGTTGGCACGGTCGTCGAAAATCTCCAGATCCAATTCGATGCGGTCGGGTTCTGAGCGCCCGTACGCCCGTCCCCGGCCGGCACCGTCAATACGTTCGAGCGTGATCCTAATGCGCGCACCCTCGGTCGTGCCCTGAATCCGATAATTGCCGCGGTCGCGAAGGCGAAGATGGCCCGTTACATTCTCGCCGATAGTGAGGTTGGCTGATGCGCTGATCGGGCTGTAGGGCGCCTGCTGGTCAACCACAAAGTTAGGAGTGAGAAACCCGCTATAGCTGGTCGCTCTTACCGATACAATTGAGTTTAGGAATGCGAGCGCCAGCAGCACGGCGCGCAGTCTTGTCGTCATCATCTCTTTGGATTGAGCGAGAAAGAAAAAGGATCAATTGAGGTATCAGCAGGTAGAATGAACGGACCATTAATACGATGAAAAACTGGAAAACGATTCTGATCATCGCCGTCATCGCCGCCGCGGCCATTGTGGTGTTCTATACTTTCGCGCGCCAGGAGAACCCCAACAAGCTGGTGCTTTCCGGATTTGTCGATCAGCAGGAAATTCATGTGGGTTCCCGCCAGGGAGGCAGAGTGGTCCAGGTGCTGGTGGAAGAAGGCTCTCTGGTGCAGAAAGACCAGCCACTCGTGCGACTTGATCCGGAGGATCTGATTGCTCGAAGAGCGGCGTTGGAGGCTGATCTGGCCAGCAGCCAGGCCAATCTGTTGAAACTGGAGCACGGCGCGCGCAAGGAGGAGATTGCGCAGGCTCGAGCAAGCGCTGCCGCCGCCATGTCTCGCTACTCTTTGTTGAAATCCGGCGCCCGCAAGGAGGAGATCGCTCAGGCTGAAGCCGAGCTGGCCGCTGCCCAGGCGGTAGAGAGAGACGCCAAGATCGAGGCTGACAGGATGCAGCAACTGTTCGACAAAGGCGTCGTCTCGCAAAAGGAGCGCGACAACGCCTTCTATCGCTATCAAAGCCAGGCTGCGCAGGTGCGGGCTCGCCAGCAAAAGGTGCAGGAGCTTCGAATCGGCAATCGGGAAGAAGAAATACAGGCGGCCTATCACGATTATCAGCGGGAGCTGGCGCGCCTTCGATTGCTGGAGGCGGGTACTCGACAGGAGGAAATCGCGGAAGCCCGCGCCCGCGTGGCACGCATGCGTGCTCAAATTCAAGAGCTCGACGTGAATATTGCTGAGAGCGAAATCCGCTCTCCTGCCAAGGCTCGCGTGGAAGTAATTTCAGTCCGACCCGGAGATCTGGTGCAGCCCGGTGTTCCGGTGATGCGACTGCTGGAACCGGACCGCGTTTGGGTACGCGTGTATGTTCCCGAACCAAAGCTTGGACTGGTTCGCGTGGGTCAAAAGGCGGAGATCCGCATCGACACATTTCCAAATCGCATCTTCTCGGGTGTGGTCGAGCAGATCAATTCGGAGTCTGAATTCACGCCCCGAAACGTCCAGAGTAGGGATGAACGAAATCATCAGGTGTTCGGTGTAAAGATCCGCATTGATAATCAACTGGGGGAGATCAAATCGGGTATGGCCGCCGACGTCGCTCTGCTTCTGGGCACCCAAAGCTAAAAACTGAACCGCCAAGAACGCCAGGAGCGCTAAGCTTTGAAGAGTGAACCGCCAAGAACGCTAAGAACGCCAAGCACTGGGAGCCATAAAATTTGACAATCGCTCACCAGTCGTTGAAGTATAAAAATAATTTCAAAGCTTAGCGCTCTTGGCGTTCTTGGCGGTTCAGTTTTCAAAGCTTGGTGTTCTTAGCGTTCGTGGCGGTTCCCTCTTTCCATGGCTCCTGTAATTACCGCTGAGAATCTAACTATTCAGTTTGGAACGGTGCGCGCCGTGGACCGGGTGACTTTTCACGTCGAATCAGGCGATATCTTCGGCCTGATGGGCCCCAATGGCTCGGGAAAGACGACGATCGTGCGCGCGCTTTGCGGGCTTGTCACTCCCAGAGAAGGGCACGGAACGGTGCTTGGACTTGATATTGCCACGCAATCCGAGCAAATCCGCCAGCAGGTGGGCTACATGTCGCAGAAGTTCAGTCTCTATGAGGACCTTACGGTCCGGGAAAACATCGATTTTTATGCGGGCGTCTACGGCCTCACGGGTGCTGAAGCGGAGAAGCGCAAGCGTGAAGTAATCGAACTGACCCATATCGGCCCTTACTTAAGCCGCCGAGGAGCGCATCTATCAGGCGGGTGGCGCCAGCGCCTCGCTTTGTCCTGTTCGCTCCTTCACGAGCCGCGGGTTCTCTTTCTGGATGAGCCTACGGCAGGAATCGATCCCGTGGCCCGGAGAGATTTGTGGGATCTTCTGTTCACGTTATCCGGGGCCGGAGTTACCTTTTTTGTAACCACCCATTACATGGACGAGGCCGAAAGGTGCAGCCGTGTTGGTTACATCTATCTTTCCAGAATGATCGCGCTGGGGACGCCGGATGACTTAAAACGACGGCCCGAAGTGACACCGGCGGGACAGCGGCGCGTTGAAATTGTTCTCCCCAATACGTCGGCCGGCATGGCGTTTCTTCTCAAGCAGTGCCCTTATGTAAAAGATGCAACCATCTTCGGCCAGTCCATACACCTCCTGATCGACGAGGAGGTTTCCAACAACCAGATCACCGAAGACCTGGCCAGGGGCGGCCATCCAAGCGCGGTGGTGAAAGATATTGGTTCCCCTTCGCTGGAAGATGTCTTTGTCACCCTGACGGCGCTGTATGCCGCCACCAGCGAGTCCGAGGGCGTCCCGGTCTGACGTTGATTTGAAAATGGGGACAGACCCCGTTTTGATTTGAAAATGGGGACAGACCCCGTTTTGAAAAACTTGCAGTGGGAAAAAATGGGGACAGACCCCCATTTCAGCGCCCGTCCTTGGCGCTCTCTTGGTGTTCTTGGCGGTGAAGATTTATGGATAATCCAGGCTTACGATCGTTTCGCGGCTTTTGGCCGATACTGAAGAAAGAGTCGATTCATATCAGACGTGATCCGGCCGCCCTCTTTTTTGCGCTGTTTATTCCTGTGGTTGAAATGTTTCTGATCGGCTACGCCGTAAATATCAACGTACGGGACGTAAGCACGGTCGTCTACGACGAAGCTCACACCCAGGAGAGCCGCGAATTCCTGCAGCGTTTTGCCAACAGCCACGCGTATGCTTTCAAGAAGTACGTTTATTCGGATGAGGAAATGACGCGCGAAATCGTGGCGGGGCGCGCCCAGGTCGGTATCAAGATACCCCATGACTTTTCACGTCGCCTGCTGGCGGGAGATTCCGCGCCGGTTCTGGTTCTGGTGGACGGTTCGAATGCGACGGTTGCGGGAGAAGTCGGCAATGTCGCCATCGGAATTGCGTTGCAGGCATCGCTGGAACGCGTGCTTTCTCAAGTTCATCACTCTCGGGCCAGGCTCCCGGTGGAGGTCCGGCGTAAAGTTTTGTTCAATCCTGACTCACGCTCGGCCAATTTCTTCATTCCCGGTCTGGTGGTTGTGCTGATTCAGATTATTACCGTGATACTGACGGCGTTTTCCATCGTGCGCGAGCGCGAACGGGGAACCCTGGAACAGCTTTTTATGACGCCGGTCGGAACTCTTGGCCTGTTGATAGGCAAAATCGTCCCCTACGGCATTCTGGCTTTTCTGGAACTGTGCTGGATTCTTCTGATTATGCGCTGGATCTTTCTGGTGCCGATCGCCGGAAGCGTAACTCTGCTGCTGGCGCTCTCGTTGCTTTTCATTCTTGCCATGCTGAGCGTGGCTCTGCTCATTTCCACGAAGGCACGCACGCAGCAGGAAGCGAATCAGATGGCGTTTGGGACGATGCTGCCGGCCATTTTTCTTTCAGGATATGTTTTTCCCTTCGACAGTATGCCGCCTTTCTTTCAGTGGATCGGACTGTTGATACCCACAACTTACCTGATTGATATCTGCCGGGGGATCGTGCTGCGGGGAGCGGGAATTGCAGAGCTTTGGCCCCAGGCGCTGGTGTTGCTTGGGTTCAGCGTGGTGCTGATTTTCTTAAGCGCGATGCGATTCCAGAAAAAGACGATGTAGGTCGAAGGTCAAAAGCCGAACGTCAAGCCTGGATTATTCACAAAAAGCTTAACCGCGAAGAACGCAAAGAACGCCAAGAGAGCGCAAGGGACGGGGGCTGAAACTTGAAGTATGAAGGCCTCAAACCGTGTCCTAAGTCTGCCTGGCGCCTTCATACTTCAAGTTTCAGCCCCCGTCCCTTGCGCTATTCTTAGCGCTCTTAGCGTTCTTGGCGGTGAAGATTTGTGAATAATCCAGGCTTGACGTTCGGCTTTTGACCTTCAGACATTCAGCCTCTGAACTACTGCCTCGTATTCATATCGCCTCTTGATCGCCCCACAGTGCAGAAAAACGGTGAGCGCCTGCTGGTAAAGGTCGCGTGTTATTTCCAGCGCGCCATTCCAGCACCCGAGCCGCTGGTAGCGTGCGATCGTGGAGGTAAGTACTTCAAGTTCGACGGCGGGGAAAAGATCTTTCTCCAACCGGACAATATCGTTGGCGTTAGCCTGATTGACAAAATCACGGCCGTTTCGATAGGCCTTCAGAAAGGCCCGAGCCTTTTCCGTCTTGAGGAATTCAGTCGAAGCCATCAGACTGCTGAAAGCCACCGCCGGCATAGCCTCCCCAACGGAAGCCACAACATTGCCCACCCCGTCGTTTTCCAGCTCTTGGGCAGCCGGCCCCTGCAGGTGAACATAGTCGCCCGCCCCCTGCCGAAACCTTGCATCCATTTGCTCAGGAGCGCCGGCATCGATCAGTGCCACCTGCTTCCATTCGACTTGATTTATTTCCGCAGCGTAGCGCAGCATCACCAGAGGCTGGGAGCCATGATCGGCCACCAGCGTGCTGCCCTCCAGCCGTTTCCAGTCGAAGGCTTCGCCCGGCTTTCGAGCCACAATAAAAAATCCGTCCCGGCGGTTGATTTGGGCAAAGTGCGCCGGGAGATCGGAGGCACCGCTGTCCATTGCGGCCCAATTGGAAGAAACAGCGGACTGCATTACTTCCACGTCGCCTCTTCGAATTAGTTCGTGAGACCTCTGTCCTGGCTGAAGAACCGAGTAGGTACTCTGAAGTCCTTCCGCCTTCAGGAAACCGCCGTTAATTGTAGCCAGCAACGGGCTGTAAAAGGCGGAATGGCGGGACGCCATGATCCGGATCGGTTCGCCTGGCATATACAAAACGCTATCATATTTTTGCGACGGCGATTTAGGCTTAGCGCTCCTTGTGTAGCAAGTTGGCAACTTCTTGCTTTTCTGGCAAAGTTTCCAGGCCGTCCACGAGCACGAGCACGTCAACATCCACGACTACGTCTACGTTTTCTGGATACGGCGGCGATTGGTAGACTGCAGAGAATTAAAGGCTGTTTAGAGGATGATGTTGTCGTGATCGTGGACCTGAGACGTAGTCGTCGACGTGCTCGTGCTCGTGGGCGTGGACGGCTTTTTGGGTTGCGGTCTACGGCTGCGCTGCGGTTTTTGAAGTGAAGATTTTTGAATAATCCCGGCTGGTCGAGTGATATTTTCATAGCAAACTCTTCGGAGGTCTTGCGTCCATGCTGATTCGATGCGTGCTCAGAGCCTTGATCTTGATCTTGATTGCGACAATAGCCGCGCAGGCAGAAAGTGCCGATCAAAAAACTCTGTTCGGATATTCCGGAGATGGTGCCGCGCGACAGCGGACCCTGGAGGCCCGCTTTGATTCCTATCTCCGCAAAGACAACCTTCGGGACTGGATGAAGCGGCTCTCAGCGCGCCCCCACCACGTGGGGTCTCCCTTTGGCAGGGAAGTCGCAGAATTTATCGCTTCTCAATTTCGGGCCTGGGGATATGAGACCGAGATTGAAACTTTCAAGGTTCTTTTTCCCACGCCGAACCAGCGGGTGCTGGAAATGGTGGAACCGGAAAAGTTCACCGCCCGCCTGCTGGAACCGGAGTTGAAGGAAGACGCCACTTCCGGACGCACGCAGGAAGCCCTGCCCGCTTACAATGCGTACTCGATTGACGGAGATGTGACGGGCAAGCTGGTGTATGTCAATTATGGAGTTCCCAGGGACTACGAAGATCTTGACCAGCGCGGAATTGACGTGAAAGGTAAAATCGTGATCGCGCGCTACGGCGGCTCATGGCGAGGAATCAAACCCAAGGTGGCTGCGGAACACGGTGCCGTCGGTTGCATCATTTATTCGGATCCCCGTGACGATGGATATTTTCAGGGTGACGTTTACCCCAAAGGCGCGTGGCGCAATGATACAGGCGCGCAGCGCGGATCGGTGGCGGACATGCCGATCCACCCGGGTGACCCGCTTACCCCGGGAACAGGTGCAACCGAAAATGCCAGGCGGCTGGAAATGAAAGACGTTCGAACCTTCACTAGGATTCCCGTACTGCCGGTCTCTTATGCCGACGCCCTGCCGCTGCTTCGATCTCTGGAAGGTCCCGTAGCGCCGCAGTCCTGGCGTGGTGCGCTGCCCATCACCTACCATCTTGGGCCCGGACCGGCGACGGTTCATCTGAAGCTCGCGTTCGAATGGAAACTGGTGCCCGCTTATGACGTGATAGCAAAACTGCGAGGGACTGAATTGCCGGACGAGTGGATTCTGCGCGGTAACCATCACGATGCCTGGGTTTTTGGGGCCAACGATCCGCTCAGCGGCACGGTAGCCGTAATGGAAGAGGCACGGGCTGTTGCCGAACTGGCAAAGAGCGGCTGGAAATCGAAACGGACCATCGTCTATGCGGTATGGGACGGCGAAGAGCCAGGACTTCTCGGCTCCACGGAATGGGTCGAAACCCATGCTGACATCCTCGACAAGCATGCCGCCGTGTACATCAATTCGGACACAAACGGCCGCGGTTTCCTGCAGGTCGGTGGTTCGCATGCGCTGGAGAAGATGGTGAGCGATGTGGCGCGCGACGTCATCGATCCGGAGAAGAAGATCACGGTTTTTGAGCGCGCGCGTGCTCTCAGAACACTGAGGCTGGCGGCCGACGATGAATCGGTGGGGCCTGCGCGCGAGATCCCACGATCTCCCAGTGAGGGGGCAACGCCTGATCTGCGCATCAGCGCTCTCGGCTCCGGATCCGACTACACGCCGTTCCTGCAGCATCTGGGCATTTCTACGCTCAACATCGGGTATGGCGGCGAGAATGGTGGAGGAGAGTACCATTCCATTTATGATTCCTACGATCACTACACGCGTTTTAAGGATCCCGGGTTTGACTACGGCATCGCGTTGGTGCAAACGTGTGGAAGGCTTGTTCTAAGGCTCGCCGAGGCCGACTTTCTGCCGTTGGTTTTCGCCAATCTCTCCTCTGCGATTGACGGTTATTTACGAGAGGTGACCCAACTGACAGATGAAATGCGCGAACGAACGGCGGAAAAGAATCGAAACGTCGCCGAGAAAGCGTACTTTGCCGTCTTTGATCCCCTGCAGCCATACGTTTTGCCCAAACCGGAGGATGCTGTTCCATTCATAAATTTTGCGCCGCTGCAGAATGCGACCGCCCGGCTGCGAGAAAGCGCACGCGCCTACGATCGCGCCATTAAGCAGAGCACGGAAGGCGGTCGGAAGCTGTCTGGCGAGCGCCTGAAACAACTTGATCAGGCATTGCTCCGGACAGAACGCTTCATGTTGCGGAGCGAAGGATTGCCCCGGCGGCCCTGGTTCAGGCACCAGATTTACGCGCCGGGCGCGTATACGGGATATGGAGTCAAAACATTCCCTGGCGTAAGGGAAGCCATCGAGCAGCGCGCCTGGCGAGAGGCAGCGGAACAGATAGAATTTCTGAGCCAGACGATCGAAAAACTGGCCGATCAGATCGACACGGCCGCCAGGATTGTCAAATCAGAGTAATAAATTCTTAAATAACTTCGTGAAATTCGTGTAAATTCGTGAAAATTCGTGCTCGTAAAATTCGTGCTTCCGATGTCGCCTGTTAGATTGCTTCTGACCGCACTTATCCCCCCGGCGCTTTTACTGAGCGCCTGTAGTCGCCATCCCGACTCCGCCGGCGCCGTCATGGATGGCGAACCTTCCAGGCAGGAAATTTCTTTCGCCCCTTCTCTCCCGGGGACCAAAGACATGGTTTTTATTCCCGGCGGCAAATTTCTAATGGGCGCAGGCGATGGGATGCCTTACGAGGCGCCGGCGCATGAAGTCTCGGTCAAGTCGTTCCGGATCGATAAGCATGAGGTTACCGTGCGCGAGTTTTCCCGGTTTGTCAAAGAGACCGGATTCAAGACAGAAGCCGAAAAATTCGGATGGTCAGGCATTTTTAACGCCAGGACCGCCGAATGGGAAAAAGTCGACGGAGCAAACTGGCGACACCCCGACGGGCTTTCTTCTTCAGCCAGGGACGACGAGCCGGTCACCCAGGTTTCCTGGAATGACGCCTTGGCTTATGCCCGTTGGGCGCATAAGAGGCTTCCCACCGAAGCGGAGTGGGAATACGCTGCACGAGGCGGAATAGTGGGAAAAAAATATGCGTGGGGCGACGAGCTTCGGCCTCACGGAAAGCCACCCGCAAACTGGTGGCAGGGTCACTTCCCGGAACATAACACAGGCGAGGACGGATATCTGGGACGAGCTCCGGTTGAAAAATTTCCACCGAATGGCTACGGCCTGTACGACATGACGGGAAATGTCTGGGAGTGGTGCGCGGACTGGTTTGATTCTGAATATTACGCAGCCAGCCCCCGCGAAAACCCCGCCGGCCCGGGCAAAGGCGTCGAGCGCGTTATCCGGGGCGGCTCCTTCCTGTGCAGCGAGAATTACTGCACCAATTACAGAGTGGCGGGAAGAAGCCACGCCACGCCCGACAGTGGACTGAATAACCTGGGATTCCGCTGCGTCAAGGATTGATCACGAATTTCCACGAATTCTCGCAAAGAGGCAAACCCAAAGAGTGGAGCCTCTTGGGGCCAGGGTTTCAAGACATGAAGCAAGCCTTCAGTTCTCTGCTTGTCGTTCTGCTTTTAGCCGGGCCCGGCTTTGAAGCCAGAGATGATTTTGAGGACGGCATGCAAGCGCTGCGCAGGAAGGAATATTCCACGGCTCTTTCCAAAATTGAAAGCGCCCTGGCCGCAGATCCGGACAACCTTCGTTATGCGAGTTACTATCGTCAGGCCGCGATCCAGTCCAAGCAGTACCAACGCTGTCTGAATTTCTTCGAAAAGCTGGCACAGACCAACCCCGCGTCCTCCAATGTCGCCCTCAATTACGGTTTCGCCTGCGTGGACAAGATTCCTGATGCCGGAGTCTTTTCTCAGGTAATTCTTGCCAACAGAGCAATCTCGCTGTTTACCAAGGCCCTGGAGCTCCAAAAGAGCTGGATTGTCTACTACACTCGGGGTAACAGTTACTTGTACTGGCCGAAGGTGTTCAACCGCACCCGCCTGGCGGTGGCCGATCTGGAAGAGGCTCTGAACCTGCAAAAACTGGATAGGAAACGCAGCTACTACGTTCGCACTTACATATCTCTGGGTGACGCCTACTTGAGAATGGACAGTGTCGACAAAGCCAAGGCTGTCTGGCAGGAGGGATTGGCGTCATTTTCCGGAGATGCCCAACTGCGACAGCGATTGTCTATGAACCTGGAAAGACTCAAGACGCTCATTTACAATACTTACAATCCCGCAAAACGCGTGGACACCAGGCTGGATGAGCTCTGGATGGAGCCATAATTCGCGTGACGCCCGAAGAGTTTCGGACGATCGGATACAAAATCATCGACTGGATTGCCGAATATCGCGCCAGGGCAGCTGAACTACCTGTAATGCCAAGAGTGGGACCGGGCGACATCAAAGCCCAGCTTCCCACAGGGCCCCCCGAGCACCCCGAATCTTTTGCGGACATTTTGCAGGATCTTGACCGCATCATATTACCCGGGTTGTTGCATTGGCAGCACCCGCGGTTCTTCGGATATTTTCCGTCCAATGGCCTTCTGTCCAGCGTTCTGGGCGATTACGTAAGCACCGGCCTGGGAGTATTGGGACTTTCCTGGCAATCCAGTCCCGCAGTCACCGAACTGGAGGAAGTGGTAACAGATTGGATGCGCCGCATGGTGGGTCTTTCAGAAAACTGGATTGGTGTCATTCAAGACACCGCTTCTACTTCGACGCTAGTGGCGTTGTTGTGTGCCCGCGAGAAAACCACCCGCTACAGCCTCAGCCGCGGCGGCTTGCAGGCAGAGAAGCAGCCACTGGTGATCTATATCTCAGAGCAGAGTCACAGTTCCGTGAACAAGGCCGCCCTTCTTGCCGGATTCGGCAAGGAGAACATCCGAATGGTAGTAACGGACGAAGGGAACGCAATGCGCTCAGACGAGCTCGATGAGCTCATCGAAACAGACATCTCCGCAGGTTTGCGGCCCTGCGCCATCACCGCCACAACCGGGACGACCATATCGACGGCTTTGGATCCCCTGGAGCCGATCAGCCGGATTGCGCAAAAATACGGCGTCTGGTTGCATGTGGACGCGGCCATGGCCGGATCAGCCATGATTCTTCCCGAGTGCCGGTGGATGTGGCATGGAATCGAAAACGCCGATTCACTTGTCCTCAACAGTCACAAATGGCTCGGTGCTGCTTTCGATTGTTCGCTCTACTACGTTCGTGATCCCGACCATCTGGTGCGCGTCATGTCGACCAATCCGAGCTATCTGCGATCTGAGGCGGACAGCGAGGTCAAAAATCTGCGCGATTGGGGACTTCCACTGGGACGGCGCTTCCGCGCGCTGAAGCTCTGGTTTCTGATCCGGGAGCAGGGAATCGCCGGCTTGCAGGCGCGTCTTCGCCGGGACATCGCAAATGCGCAATGGCTGGCCGGACAGGTAAGCGCCGCACCCAACTGGAGAGTGTTGGCGCCGGTTCCTTTGCAGACGATCTGCGTTCGTCACGAACCAGCCGGTCTGGAAGGGGATGCCCTTGACCGGCATACTCTGGCCTGGGTCGACCGCGTGAACCGCTCCGGTGGTGCTTATTTGACCCCCGCAATCCTGCAGGGCAAATGGATGGTGCGGATCTCAATTGGATCGGTCCCCACCGAGCGCGAAGATGTTGAGGTCCTATGGCAATTGATGCGCCAGGAGGCAGAGACGTGAAGTGGAGAGACGGCCCGAGGGCCGTCTCAGGGAATATCGCTGGATCGCTCTGCCGTCGACTTCGCCTGAGACGGCCCCCAGGCCGTCTCTCCTCTCTCTTTGGTTTTGTAAACAGCGCTCGCGTCGGATATGGTAGACGGTTGTGAGACGTCAAATACTGGAAGGTGCTCATGAATAAGACGGTCTTTCGCGCAGTGCTGTTGGCACAAGTCCTGACAATGTTTTCATTGCTGCTGCCGGCCCAAACCGCCAAGGGGAGAACTGCCAGGTCGACTGCATCGACCAAGGCCAAAGGATCTCCTGCTGCATCGATCAAGGCCAAGGGATCTACTGTCGTAAGGATGGAGACTTCGCTCGGGCCGATTGTTTTGCAGCTAAATCCCGACAAGGCCCCCATTTCCGTCAAGAACTTTCTGGCATACGTCGATTCTGGTTTTTACAACGGAACGATATTCCACCGGGTGATTCCAACCTTTATGATCCAGGGTGGAGGGTTCACGCCCGCCATGGTCAAGAAGACGACCAGGCCGCCGATCAAAAATGAGGCCGGCAACGGGCTGAGCAACAAAAGAGGAACAATCGCAATGGCCCGGACGCCAGAAGTGGACAGCGCCAGCGCGCAGTTTTTCATCAACGTCCGCGACAACTCGGCAAGTCTAGATCACCGCGATAACTCCCCCGATGCCTACGGTTATGCGGTTTTCGGCAAAGTGATTTCAGGAATGGATGTGGTCGATAAAATCAAGAATGTGGCCACTACAACCAAAGGCAGTTATCAGAACGTCCCCGTCCGCCCTGTAACCATTAAGTCTGTCAAACGCACATAGGCAGAGACGGCGACTAGCGGCGCGGCCGTGGACCGTTGATTAGATTGGCGGCAGCAAACGGGTCAACTCCGGTCAACTTCTCGCTTTTTTAACAGAGTTTTGTCTGGCGCCTACATTCCTTCACCGCAGAGGCGCAGAGAACGCAGGGAATGCGCAGAGTTTTGTTTGCGTGTCTCTGCGCAACCTCTGCGTTCTCTGCGCCTCTGCGGTGATTTTTGAATTCGATGACTCGTAATCCGTGATACTAATGACCATTGACCGATGACCATTTCGGTTTCGTCCCTGGTTTTCACGGTGCGTCATGCCTCAGATTTTTCATCGCAGTACAAACACACTTTCCAAGGCAAGCATTTTCGGAGCGGTCTTCTTCCTGGCGGCCCTTCTGTGGGTTATCGCCGAGGTAAACCGTTCCGCTTACAATACTGGAGCCTGGGTTGAACGAGCACAACCGGTGCAGTTCAGCCACAAGCATCATGTCGGTGATGACGGCATTGACTGTCGCTACTGCCATGCGTCTGTGGAGTATTCTGCTTCCGCCGGAATGCCAAGCACTCGAGTCTGCATGAATTGTCATTCACAGATCTGGTCCGAGAGCCCCTACCTGCAGCCGGTGCGCGAGAGCTGGCGCTCCGGGATGCCGATTCACTGGATCAGAGTCCATGATCTTCCTGACTTCGTGTATTTCAATCACAGCATCCACGTAAATAAGGGTGTCGGTTGCGTGACCTGTCACGGGCGGGTGGATCAGATGCCGCTGATGGCGCAGGTATCCTCGCTGCAGATGGAGTGGTGCCTTGACTGTCATCGTCATCCTGAGCGAGTGCTGCGGCCCCACGACCAGATTTACAACATGGCGTGGGAACCGCCGCCAAACCAGATTGCCCAGGGTCGCAGGCTGATGAACGAGTACGGGATACCTTCGCCGGTCCTGTTGACGAACTGTTCCACCTGTCATCGATAACTTCGCCATGGCACCGGAAACCAATTCCAGAGGTTTGATCGCGCTTCGCGAAAGATTGAGCGGCGCCGGCGGGAAGGATTATTGGCGCAGTCTCGAGGAGCTTGCCGGCACGAAGGAATTTGAAGATTTCGTCGCAAGAGAATTTCCAGCCCAAGCCTCGGAATGGACCGATCCGGTGGGACGCAGAACCTTTCTGAAACTGATGGCCGCCTCGCTGGCGCTGGCCGGATTGGAAGCCTGCGCGCACCAACCGCCCGAAGAGGTCGTGCCGTTTGTGCGACAGCCC
Organism: Acidobacteriota bacterium; assembly: GCA_036507075.1. GTDB lineage: Bacteria > Acidobacteriota > UBA6911 > JACQSX01 > JACQSX01 > DASXQR01. Next base: position 90,926 of record DASXQR010000003.1, read on the forward strand.
GAAGAAATGGTTCCGGGAAAGGCGCTGTTCTTTGCCACCGCGATGACGCTTTCGGGGGTTGCCACGGGGTTGCTCGCCAAGAGCGTGGAGGGTCGTCCTATTAAGATTGAAGGCAACCCGGAACACGCATCCAGTCTGGGAGCCACCGACATTTTGACTCAAGCCTCGCTGCTGACCTTGTATGATCCGGATCGCTCGCAAACCGTTACTTATCGCGGCGATATCCGGTCGTGGTCCTCCTTCCTTGTCGACATTCAGGTGACTCTGGAGAGGCTCCGCATAAAGCAGGGAGCGGGCCTGTATTTCCTTACTGAAACCATTACCTCGCCCACCGTCGCCGAGCAACTGAACGCGATAAGGTCCGACCTAGGGCAGGCGCAATGGCACCAGTACGACCCGGCGAATCGGGACTACGCCCGGGCAGGCGCGCTGCTTGCGTTGGGAAATGACGTAGAGACTGTTTACGCCGTGGATAAGGCCGACAGGATTATTTCGCTGGGCTCGGATTTCCTGAGCTGCGGCCGCGGCCATCTGAAATACATTCGCGATTTCAGCGCCAGGCGGCGGGTTGCTCAGCCGGGCGATTCGATGAATCGGCTTTATGTTGTCGAGTGTACTCCCTCCAACACCGGCGCGAAGGCGGACCACCGGCTTTCAGTCCGCCCGAGTGAGATGGAGATCCTGGCGCGCGTCTTAGCTTCCGCAGTCGGCGCATCCTTCCCGGAAGGAACAGGAGCGCAGCAGCCGGGCCGGACAACGGAAGCGCAGGCAAAGTGGATTTCTGCAGCGGCCAGGGACTTGAGCGAGCATTCAGGGCAGTCGGTCGTGATTGCGGGAAACGAGCAGCCGCCCGCTGTCCACGCGCTCGCCCACGCGATGAATCAAAGACTGGGGAACGTCGGGAAAACCGTGCTGTACACCAGCCCAATTGAAGCAAATTCCACCGATCAGACACAGTCGCTTCGCCAGCTCACTTCCGACATGGATGCCGGCAAGGTGGACGTGTTGGCCATCGTGGGCGGAAATCCAGTCTACAACGCCCCGGCTGACCTTAACTTTGCGCAGCGCATGGGGAAAGTGAACCTGCGCATCCATCTCAGTCTTTATGAGGACGAAACCTCGGACCTGTGTCACTGGCACATTCCCGAGGCGCACTACCTGGAATCGTGGGGCGACAGCCGCGCGTATGACGGAACTGTGATGCTGACGCAGCCGTTGATTGCTCCTCTTTATTACGGAAAGACAGCTCACGAATTCCTGGCCGCTTTCTCGGGCAAGCCGGAGCAATCCGGCTATGACATCCTGCGCGACTATTGGAAGAAGAATTGGACACGATTCGGGTCGGGTGATTTTGAACACTGGTGGAGGAAGTCTGTTCACGACGGCTTTGTGACCAACAGCGAATTCCTTCCAAACCCCGGCGCAGGCACTCAGGTCAATGCCGGGAAATCATCGCCGCCGCCAGGGCGCGCCGCCGGCGCATTCGAACAACAGCAGCCTATGGCACCGTCGCCCGGCCTGCCCGGGCAAGCAGGTTCCCTTGAAATTCTGTTTCGCACGGATCCGGCCGTTTACGATGGACGATTCGCCAACAATGGCTGGTTACAGGAGCTGCCCAAGCCGCTGACCAAGCTCACCTGGGACAATGCCGCAATGGTCAGTCCGAAAACAGCCGAGCGGCTGGGATTTTCGATGAGCGCAGGCGTGGAAGGTGGAAATTACTCCGTTGACGTCGTGGAACTGGGATATCGCGGACGAACTGTGCAGGCGCCGATTTGGATCCTGCCGGGCCAGCCGGATGACAGCGTAACCGTTCATCTTGGATACGGCCGATCCCGCGCCGGAAGAGTGGGCACGGCGGCCGGGTTCAATGCCTTTGCCATCCGGACTTCCGACAGTCCATGGTTTGCCACCGGTTTGAGCATTCGAAAGACCAGAATGCGCCATCGAGTTTCGTGCACGCAGTTACATCACACCATGGAAAACCGCGATCCGGTGCGCTCCGCGACGCTGGAAGAGTATCGCCGGCATCCGGATTTTGTTCGCGGGCATGCAGGCGATTCAGAAGATTCTCCGTCGCTCTATCCACGCCACGAATACAAAGGCTACGCCTGGGGGATGGCCATCGACACGACTGCCTGCGTCGGGTGCAGCGCGTGCGTTGTGGCTTGCCAGGCAGAGAATAACATTCCTGTGGTTGGAAAAGAGCAGGTTGGGCGCAGTCGCGAGATGCACTGGATTCGAGTGGATCGCTACTACCAGGGCAGCAGTGACGATCCGCGGACTTATTTCCAGCCGGTTCCGTGCATGCACTGTGAAAACGCACCCTGCGAGCCGGTTTGTCCCGTGGGGGCGACGGTTCACAGTGCCGAAGGATTGAACGAGATGGTCTACAACCGGTGCGTCGGCACCCGTTACTGCTCGAACAACTGCCCATATAAGGTGCGGCGCTTCAATTTTCTGCTTTATTCGGACTGGAACACTCCCAGCCTGAAGCTGGCGCGCAATCCGGAGGTGACTGTTCGGAGCCGCGGGGTCATGGAAAAGTGCACCTATTGCGTGCAGCGCATCAATGCCGCGCGTATTGAAGCAGAAAAGGAAAACCGTTCGATCCGCGATGGGGAAATTGTCACCGCGTGCCAGGCATCGTGTCCGGCGGAAGCGATCGTTTTCGGAAATATCAAGGATCCGAACAGCCGGGTTGCGAAGCTGAAAGCTCAGCCGCGCAATTATTCGCTGCTGGCGGATTTAAATACGCAGCCGCGCACCACTTATCTGGCCGTGGTGCGCAATCCCAATCCCGAACTGGAAAAGTCCTAGTATGCAACAGACACCGCGCCAGGCAGGTCAGGCCAAGCCGGGTTACCCGTCGCGGGTGCTCGGTCCCGGGCATACTCTTGGCACTGTCACCGACAAGATAAGCTCGATTGTTTTGACCCGTCGCACTCCGTGGGGCTGGTTCATCGGATTCGGTATTTCATTCACGCTGGTCATGATCATGACGTTGGCCATCGGATACCTGGTGGTAAAGGGCACAGGAATCTGGGGCGTGAACGTCCCGGTTGGCTGGGGTTTTGCCATCGTGAACTTTGTCTGGTGGATCGGGATCGGCCACGCGGGAACGCTGATTTCCGCCATCCTTCTTCTGCTGCGGCAGCAATGGCGCACGTCCATCAATCGCTTCGCCGAAGCGATGACGCTGTTCGCGGTCGCCTGCGCCGCCCTTTATCCGGTTCTGCATCTTGGCCGCCCCTGGCTCGCGTATTGGCTTTTTCCATATCCCAACACAATGCAGATCTGGCCGCAGTTCCGCAGCCCGTTGATCTGGGATGTATTCGCTGTTTCGACCTATGGCACTGTCTCTCTGCTGTTCTGGTTTGTCGGATTAATTCCGGATCTGGCGACGCTTCGCGATCGGTCTCGCAGCCGCTTGGGACGGATCGCTTACGGGATTCTGGCAATGGGCTGGCGCGGGTCGGCTCGGCATTGGCATCGCTACGAGACAGCCTACCTGCTGCTGGCCGGGCTTGCCACGCCGCTGGTGATTTCAGTTCATACGGTGGTGAGTCTTGATTTTGCTGTTTCGATTGTCCCCGGCTGGCATTCCACGATTTTTCCGCCTTATTTTGTCGCGGGCGCGATTTACTCCGGTTTCGCCATGGTAATGACGCTGGCCATACCATTGCGCAAGGTCTATGGACTGGAAGACTTCATTACCTTGCGGCATATCCAGAACATGGCGAAGGTGATGCTGGCGACCGGGTTGATCGTGGCGTATGGCTACCTGATTGAAGTTTTTATGGGCTGGTACAGTGCAAATACCTATGAGAAGTTCGTGGTGTTCAATCGCATGACGGGACCGTACGCAAAGTTTTATTGGGCGTTGATACTGTGCAATGTGATCACACCCCAGTTGTTGTGGTTCCGCCGGGTCAGGAACAACATCGGCCTGCTTTTTGTGCTTTCCATTGTGGTAAATATCGGAATGTGGTTGGAGCGGTTTGTCATCGTGATTACCAGCCTGCACCGTGATTTTCTTCCTTCCTCCTGGGGCATGTACTGGCCCACGGTATTTGATTGGGCGACTTACGTCGGGACGATCGGTCTGTTTTTGAGCCTGCTCTTTTTGTTTATCCGTTTTCTGCCGATGATATCCATCTTTGAGATGAGAACCATCCTGCCCGAAGCCGACGTGGCTAATCGAGAGTAACCGGAGGCAGGAGGCAGGAGGCGGAAGGCAGAAGGCGGAAGGCGGAAGGCGGAAGGCGGAAGGCGGAAGGCAGGAGGCAGGGGGCAGGGGGCAGGAGGCAGCAGGCAGGAGGCAGCAGGCAGGAGCGTGATCGACGCCATCAGTACCGCGATCCGTCATCGACGCCATCAGTACCGCGATCCGTTAGGTCGCGGCGGGGAATGTAAGTCGACTCGTTGCCACCGCTGGATCGAAGGCAGAAGGCGGAAGGCGGAAGGCGGAAGGTAGGAAGCAGGAGGCAGGAAGCAGGAGGCAGGAGGCAGGGGGCAGGAGCGTGATCGACGCCATCAGTACCGCGATCCGTTAGGTCGCGGCGGGGACTGTAAGTCGACTCGTTGCCACCGCTGGATCGAAGGCAGAAGGCGGAAGGCAGAAGGCAGAAGGCAGAAGGCGGACACTGAAAGACTGAAAGACTGAAAGACTGAAAGACTGAAAGACTAACGACGAACCACAGACTACGGACCACTGACTATTCCAATGCCCATAACAAGACCGGCTACTTACGGGTTGATGGCAGAATTCGAAGATGCTTTGAGCCTTGTTGCTGCGGCGCGGCGCGCCTACCAGGAGGGCTATCGAAGACTGGACGCGTTTTCACCCTTTCCCATTGAGGAGTTGGCCGAGGCGATCGGATTCCACCGCAATAACTTGCCGATGATCGTTTTGATCGGCGGCGTGCTGGGATGCGCAGGCGGGTATCTGCTTCAATATTATGTTTCCGTGATCGCGTATCCTTTAAACGTCGGTGGAAAACCGTTACACAGCTGGCCATCTTTTATTCCCGTCACGTTCGAGACGACGGTTCTCGTGGCAGCGCTGGCGGCTGTGCTTGGGATGCTGGCGCTAAACGGGCTGCCCTTGCCTTACCACCCTGTTTTCAACGTCAAAGACTTCGAAAGAGCGACAAGGGATCGATTTTTCCTGTTAATTGAATCGCTGGATCCAAGGTTCGATCGCGAGCAGACCGCGGCATTTTTGAGAAGCCTGAATCCTGTTCAGGTCTCCGATGTTGACCACTGAGGACCAAGCGGAATGCGGAATGGGGAATGCGGAATGCGGAATGGGGAATGCGGAACGATGAGCCTTGAAGCTGAGCGAAAGGGAAAGAGTAAGACTCTACGGGCCTTGGGCAAATGAAACTAAGTCACAAATACCTGATCGAAACAGAAATTACCCGGGTGAATCGAAGAGTGGATCAACCTCTTTCCCCTCATTCCTCCGGTCCCGCTCCCACTCTCCCACTCTCCCGCTCTCCCACTCTCCCACTCTCCCACTCTCCCACTCGCCCACTCGCCCGCTCTCTCGCTCTCTCGCTCTCCCGCTTCCTGCTTCGCTGTATCTGCGCAGCTTTATGCCTGGCCGTCGCGGGCTGTCGCCGCGACATGCAGGACACGCCCCGGTATGAGGCTTATGAGGCAAGCCCGTTCTTTAAGGACGGCCTTTCTTCACGATCCCTCGTGCCGGGCACGATTCCTCGCGGATATCTTAAAGAGGATCCGGCATTCTATTTCGGAAAATTGGCAGGCGGCGCAGCGCCTGCGCGCGTCCGCACCCCCATATTGACCGCCAGTGGGACTGCGACCACTGCTTTGCCGGAGTCGGACCTGATCACCCGGATTCCGCTTTCCGTCACAAGGCCGTTATTGGATCGTGGACAGGATCGCTTTGACATTTACTGCGCCCCCTGCCATGGGCGTGTCGGTGACGGTGGAGGAATGATCGCGCGTCGAGGTTTTCGTCCGCCTCCCACATTTCACAGTGACCGGCTTCGGCAGGCTGCTGCAGGACACTTTTTTGACGTGATAACCAGCGGGTTCGGCGCCATGCCGGATTACGCCTCTCAATTGTCGCCGCAGGATCGATGGGGGGTGATTGCCTATATCCGGGCGCTCCAGTTGAGCCAATGGGCTTCAGTTTCAGACGTTCCGGAGGAAGAGCGGCGCAAGCTGGAGATCGATCGGCAAGGACCAAAGGTCGCCCGGTGAGAAGGCGGAAGGCGGAAGGCAGAAGGCAAGGAGCAGGAGGCAGAAGGCAGAAGGCGGAAGGCAGGCAGGAGGGTCGTCGCACGCCAGCCGAACCGCGCGCGTCAGCAAGCGGACCCTCGATTTTGCGGTTCTCACGGGGCTCTAATCATTCGGAAGCTCTCAGATAGCCTCCCGGCTGGAATCAGAGTTGGGACTGCGAGGGTCCGCTTGCTGACGCGCGCGGTTCAGCTAAGGAGGAGGCGGCAGGAGGCAGGGAGGCAGGCGGCAGGAGGCAGGGAGGACTATGAAGGGGACGGAACGGTTATGAAGGAGAAGGAAGGGGAGGAGCGGAGGGCTGGGTTATGAAGGAGGCTGACGCGTTTGTAGATGAACTTACTCAGCCGCTCTCCACAATCTTTCCGGAGGTGGCAGGCATCCGCCGCAATGCCCTGACTGCCGGAGGCGCGTCGCTGATGTTGAGCGCCATCGGATGGTTCTTCAATCCCGTTCAGTTTTATCGGTCCTATTTGATCGCTGCCATCTTCTGGCTTGGAGTGGGCCTGGGTTGCCTCTCTATATTAATGGTGCAGTATCTTTCGGGAGGCGCGTGGGGACTTGTCATCCGCAGGTTGCTTGAAGCGGGCGCCGGGACTTTGCGGGTAGTTCCCGCTTTGTTTGTTCCACTGGTCTTCGGCATTCATCAGCTTTACACCTGGTCGCGTGCCGAAGAAGTAAAGCACAGCGAAGTGCTGCAGCAGAAAACCGCGTATCTCAACCTGCCGTTTTTTTCCCTTAGGGCGCTGATCTATTTTGCCGCGTGGTTTGTTCTCGCACATCTCTTTCAGAATTGGTCGCTGGAACAGGATCGCACCGCGGATCGCGCCATTTTGCGCCGCCTCCAGCTTTTCAGCGGCCCCGGGTTGGTTCTCATCGCTCTCACCGTTACTTTTGCCTCAGTGGACTGGATCATGTCGCTGGACCCGAAATGGTTCTCCACGATCTTCGGATTGCTGCTGGCAGCTACGCAGGCCTTGAGCGCTTTTGCATTCGTGGTGGCGCTGTGTGTGTGGCTGCACCGGCGGGGACCGCTGGCGATGCTTTCGGCGGAACACTTTCAGGACTTTGGGAAGCTTCTTCTCGCGTTTGTGATGGTCTGGGCTTATCTTGGGTTTTCGCAGTTTCTGGTCATCTGGTCTGGAAATTTGCCCGAAGAGATACCCTGGTATCTGCGCCGGCTGCACGGAGGCTGGAATTGGATGGCGCTGCTGCTGGTTGTTTTCCAATTCGTGCTTCCCTTTCTCGTTCTGCTTTCGCGTGATCTGAAGCGCAACCCGCGCCTGCTCGGTTTGGTGGCGGGATGGGTGTTCCTAATGAGTTTTGTCCATCTTTTCTGGATGATCGCCCCTGAATTTCATCATCAAGGCTTTTATCTTCACTGGATGGATGTGACAACACTGGCGGGAGTGGGTGGTCTTTGGTTTGGTTACTTTTTGACGCAACTGGGGCGCGCGCCGCTCCTGCCGATTCACGATCCCTACCTGGCAGAGGCGCTCAGTCATGGCGCGAGCCACGCGTAAGGACGCACTTGCTGCGTCCTCGAGTTTTGACATTTACAGCCACGCGGCATGCCGCGCGTTTCGAGTTTCGGCCGTAGAGACGCGGCATGCCGCGTCTGAAGTGGACGCGACATGTCGCGTCCGGAGCGCCGCAAAGCGGCGCCGGGCGCGATTTATCGCGTCTCTACGGTTCTGAATTCGCGTCAAAAGCGGTGAGAGATCGTATCGATGAGCCACTCAGAAGAGACCCCTGATACCAGCCACATCCAGAACCCGGAAGTTTCTCACGAGCGGAGTGATGTAAGCGTTCGCGGCATCCTGATTTTTGGCGTGGGCCTGATCATTTCGGCGGTAGTGATTCATCTGCTGCTGTGGTGGTTGATGATTTTCTTTGAGCATCGGGAAATCGCAAAGGAGCCCAAGGCATCACCTATGGCAGGCGGGCGACAGCGCTTGCCGCCCGAACCGCGCCTGCAACTGGCGCCGGGGCACGAAGTACACCCTGACATTGAAATGAAGAAGCTTCTTGATAAAGAGCGGGAAGTGCTTGGCAGTTACGGTTGGATTGATCCCGCCTCCGGCGTGGTGAGAGTCCCGATCGAGCGCGCCAAGGATTTGATTGCACAGCGCGGAATACGGGAAGGCGGAAGGCAGAAAGCAGAAGGCGGGAGGGAGAAAGCGGAAGGCGGAAGGCAGAAAGCGGAAGGCGGAAGGCAGAAAGCGGAAGGTAAAAAATTCTAAAATGCCTGTCGATTGCAGAATGAGGTTTCGGAAGCCTGGTGCCTTGGTGGTAAGAAAAAATGGAACCACCAAGGCACCAAGCCAGGTTTTCCACCTGGGTGCCGGAAACGGCTGTGTGAAGAGTTACTCAAGGGCGTGGTTAACTTTGATTCTCATTGCCGTCGTGTCCGCGTCGCTTCGCGCCCAGACAGGACTTCCACCGATGCTGCGCCAGGTGGGAATCCAACAGAGATTGGGCGGACAGATTCCCCTCGATCTGCGCTTTCGGAACGAGCGAAATGAAGTTGTCAGAATTGGCGACTACTTTGGCGAGCGCCCCGTAGTTCTGGCGCTTGTTTACTACGAATGCCCGATGCTCTGTACTCAGGTCTTGAACGGCCTGGCCGGCGCGCTCAGAGCGGTGCCGATGGAACCAGGCGAGCAGTTCGACATTCTGGCAATCAGCTTCAACGCGAAGGAAACAGCGGAACTTGCCGCCCGTAAAAAAGAGACCTACCTGGAACGATACGGTCGGGCCAGTGCCGGAAAAGGCTGGCATTTTCTTACCGGGGACCAGGAGCCTATCGATCGGCTCGCAGGGTCGGTCGGTTTTCGATACTCCTATGATCCGGCCAGCAGGCAGTTTGCCCATGCCAGCGGCATTATGGTTCTCACTCCCGACGGAAAAATCAGCCGTTACCTTCCGGGAATTGAATACGACCCGCGCGATCTGAAGCTGGCGCTGCTGGAAGCATCGGGCGGGCGTATCGGTTCACCTGCCGACCGGCTGCTGCTTTACTGTTACCAGTATGATCCAGCCACCGGCAAATATGGTCCGGTAATAATGAACCTGGTAAGGCTTTCCGCGATCGCCACAGTGCTGGCGCTCGCCGCATTGATGCTGCTGCTCCGCCGTAAAAGCGCCCAGCCGGCAGATTCTGAATTCGGGGGAAACTGATTCATGACCCCGTGGATTCCCTTCATGCCCGAGCGCGCATCGACCTTTGCCTGGAGAGTCGACGCTCTCTATTTTTATCTTCTCGGTGTGACGATCGTGTTTTCAGTGCTGATTGCAGGGCTGATCTTTTATTTTGCCGTCAGGTACCGTCGCAGGGTTCCCGACGAAATACCGGAGCCGATCGAGGGCTCGCTCAAGCTGGAAGTTGCCTGGACAGTAATTCCTTTCCTGCTGGCCAGCAGCATGTTTGTCTGGGGGGCCAGTGTATATTTCTCCCAATACCGCGTTCCGTCCGATGTGATGGAGCTGTATGTCGTCGGCAAGCAGTGGATGTGGAAGTTCCAGCACATAGAAGGCCAGCGTGAAATCAATGAGCTCCATGTCCCCGTGGGCCGGAAAGTCAAACTGACGCTGGCCAGCGAAGATGTGATCCACAGTTTCTTTGTTCCCGCCTTTCGCATCAAGCATGATGTCGTGCCGGGACGGTTTTCAACTATCTGGTTCGAAGCGACCAAGACGGGGCAGTATCATTTATTTTGCGCTGAATACTGCGGCACCAATCATTCCGGAATGATCGGTTGGATTCATGTGATGGAGCCGGCAGATTATGAGAACTGGCTGAGCGGCGGCGCAGCGGAAGGCTCCATGGCTTCAATCGGAGAGAAGATATTTCAGGATCTCGGCTGCATTACTTGTCACAGATCCGACACGCAAGGCAGGGGACCTGTCTTGGCGGGCCTTTTCGGGAAACAGCAGTTACTGCAGAACGGAGAGACCATCCTTGCAGACGAGAATTATCTGCGCGAGTCCATTTTGAATCCCCGGGCGAAAGTGGTGCAGGGCTTTCAACCCATCATGCCTACATTTCAAGGGCAGGTAAGCGAGGAGCAGGTGCTCCAGTTGATTGCCTATATTCGGTCCATCGGCTCGCTGCCGGAAACTGAGCAGCCGTTGCCTGGAGCGCCGCCTTCCGCGCCGTCCCCTTCCGGCCGAAGAACGCGGCTGCAAACGGCTCCGAAAAACAGATGAGTACAGCAGCGGCAGAGGTTGAAGCAGGGTCTAATTACATCAACGTCAGCTACGGCGTGAAGTCGTGGTTGTTAACGCTCGATCATAAACGGATCGCTCTCCTTTACCTGGCATCGGTTACGCTGTTTTTCTTTCTGGGCGGCGCCTATGCGATCCTGATTCGACTGGAGTTGATGACGCCTGCCGGCGACCTGGTGCAGGCGCATACCTACAATAAAATGTTCACGCTGCACGGCGTGATCATGGTGTTCTTTTTTCTCATCCCGGCCATCCCGGCTGTTCTGGGAAACTTTCTGGTACCGATCATGATTGGGGCAAAGGATCTGGCGTTCCCCAGACTGAACCTGGCAAGCTGGTACATTTACATGCTGGGAGCTCTGTTCACGCTTTACGTCGTTCTGAGAGGAGGCGTGGATACAGGCTGGACGTTTTATACGCCGTACAGCTCGGCCTTCTCGAACACTTATGTGATTGTCACAGGATTGGGAATCTTCATAACGGGATTTTCTTCGATTCTCACAGGCCTCAATTTTATCGTCACCATTCATACCATGCGGGCTCCGGGAATGACCTGGTTCCGGCTGCCGCTTTTCATCTGGTCCCACTATGCAACGAGCATCATCATGGTGCTGGGAACCCCGGTGCTGGCCATCACTCTGGTTCTTCTGATCCTGGAGCGTACTATTCACATCGGGATTTTTGATCCCACGCTGGGTGGAGATCCGATCTTGTTCCAGCATCTCTTTTGGTTTTACTCGCACCCGGCCGTTTACATTATGGTTCTGCCGGCGATGGGAGTGACCAGCGAGTTGGTGGCCAATATGTCGCGCAAGTCGATTTTCGGTTACCGGTTTGTGGCGTTTGCCAGCATCGCGATTGCCGTGTTCGGCTTTCTGGTCTGGGGCCATCACATGTTTGTCACCGGCCAGTCGGTGTATGCAGGGATGATTTTTTCATTTCTGAGCTATGCCGTGGCGATTCCCTCGGCAGTGAAGGTCTTCAACTGGACAGCCACTCTTTACCGAGGCTCTGTGTCCTGGCAGACGCCGATGCTTTACGCGCTGGGATTCATCGGCTTATTCACCATTGGAGGAATGACCGGCCTTTTTCTGGCAGCGTTAGGAGTCGACATTCACGTGACGGACACCTACTTTGTAGTGGCCCATTTCCACTACATCATGGTTGGCGGCACGCTGATGGGATACCTCGGCGGGCTGCATTTCTGGTGGCCCAAGATTACCGGCCGAATGTATCCGGAGGCGTGGGCCAGATTTGCGGCCCTGGTCGTTTTTGTCGGCTTTAATCTGACCTTCTTTCCGCAGTTCGTACTCGGTTACATGGGAATGCCGCGCCGCTATCACGCGTATCCGGAGGAATTCCAGGTTCTGAACGTGATGTCGTCCGCCGGCGCGTCGATCCTCGGGGTGGGATTGCTGATTCCGATGGCGTATCTGATCTGGTCGATGCGTTACGGTCGCCCGGCGGGCCCAAACCCCTGGATGGCCGCGGGCTTGGAATGGCAGACCTCGTCTCCGCCTCCTCCGGAAAATTTCCACGTGACGCCGGTTGTGAGGGAAGAGGCATACACGTTTCGGAAGACGTGAAGGCAGAAGGCAGAAGGCGGAAGGCGGAAAGCAGAAGGCAGAAGGCGGCAGGCGGAAGGCAGAAGGCAGGAGGCAGGAGGCAGGAGGCAGGAGGCAGAGGCAGGAGGCAGGAGGCAGGAGGAGGAGGCGTGGTCGACGCCATCAGTACCGCGATCCGCTAGGTCGCGGCGGGGAATGTAAGTCGACTCGTTACCACCACTGGATCGAAGGCGAACGGCGGAAGGCAGGAAGCGGGAGGCGGGAGGCGGGAGGCGGAAGACAGTTGAACAGAGCCGAGCGCGAAAGGTGGGAGTCGTAACTCGACACTCGTAACCCGAAACCCGATAACCCGAAACTCGATAACCCGAAACCCGTAACTCGAAGTCAGGAGAAATCGTGGCGGAAAGTCATGTCAGTCCCCATCCGGCGCTGGCGCATCATTTTGAGAATCTGGAACAACAGCGGGAAGCGGGTACGCTGGGAATGTGGGTTTTCCTGGTCACGGAAATCATGTTCTTCGGCGGCATGTTCCTGGCCTATCTGGTATATCGATCGGCATTTCCCCGTATGTTCGCTGAGGCCAGCAGCCAGCTTGACCTGACACTGGGCGCCGTGAACACCGTGGTGCTCATTTGCAGCAGTTTCACCATGGCTCTGGCGGTTTTCGGCGCGCAGGTCGGCAACAGGAGGATGCTGGTTTTCTTTTTGCTGCTCACCATTCTGCTCGGCCTTGCTTTTCTGGGAATCAAGTCCCTCGAGTACCGTCATAAGTTTGAGCATCATCTGTTTCCGGGAAGTCATTTTAGATATCAGGGTTCCAATGCCCGTGAGGCGCAGATTTTCTTCGGACTCTACTTTGCCATGACCGGCATGCACGCTCTGCATATGATCATCGGTGTGGGTCTGTTGTCCGTGCTGGCGTGGATGGCAAAACGAGGCCGCTTTTCGCCGGAGTATTTCTCTCCAGTCGAACTTTCGGGGCTTTACTGGCACTTTGTTGACATTATCTGGATCTTTCTCTTCCCGCTGCTCTATTTGATAGGAAGGCACCCTTAGAGGCAGGAGGCAGGAGGCAGGAAGCAGGAGGCAGAAGGCAGTTTTTGCCACCGTTTACTCGGCGTTAGGAAAAACCGAACCGCGCGCGTCAGCAAGCGGACACTCTCAGCTAACCGCCCCCTATCGGTAGACTCTTGACCTTTGCAGGCCATACTCTCCGACTGGGAGCCAGAAGGCAGGGAGCAGGAGGCAGGAGGGGCCCTGCCCGCGAGCCGAACCGCGCGCGTGAGCAAGCGGACCCTCCTGAGAAACGTAGCGAAATTTAAGAATCAAATGACAATAATCAGGAGTTCTTGAATCTTGAATTCGTAATTCGTAAATTTTTATGCATATCGTCCCTCGCAAAACTTACCTGCTGATCTTTGTAACACTGTTGGCGCTGACGGCTCTCACGGTGGCCGCGGCATTCGTCAATCTGGGACGGATGAACGCCGTAGTAGCGCTTACGATCGCCTGCGTTAAAGCTCTTCTGGTTACTCTCTATTTCATGCATGCGCGATACAGCTCAAAGCTCACGTGGGTCATCATCGCCTCGGGGGCGCTGTGGCTCGGCATTATGCTCACTTTGACCATAACCGACTATCTGAGCCGCGGCGCGATGGGAACTTCGCTGTAGCAGAAGGCGGAAGGCAGAAGGCAGAAGGCGGAAGGCGGAAGGCAGGAGGCAGAAGGCAGGAGGCAGGAGGCGGGGGGGCTTGGCACGCCGGCCGAACCGCGCGCGTCAGCAAGCGGACCCTCGCGGTCCCAATTCTGATTCCAGCCGGGAGGCGTTCTGAAGCTTCCCGATGATTAGAGCCCCCTGAGAACCGCAAAATCGAGGGTCCGCTTGCTTGACGCGCGGTTCGGCTTGCGTGCGAGGATCCTCTTACCTCCTGCCTCTTGCCCTCCTGCCTCCGGCCCCCGCCTCCTGCCTCCTGCCTCCTGCCTCCTGCCTCCTGCCTCCTGCTTCCTGCCTTCCGCCTTCCTCCACCGAGAACCTTTCTGCTAAATAGGGTTGCGAATATGGTACCAAACTGGTACTATTTATATGGGAGCGTTGGTTATGATCCGAATGAGTAAACAGACCGACTATGGGATCGTCCTGCTGACGCACCTGGCGAGTACGCCTGACGCATCGTACAGTGCTCGGGAACTGGCTGCAGTGATGCATCTTCCGCTGCCCATGGTGAGCAAGATCCTAAAGCTGTTGACCAGAGAGGGCTTGCTGTTTTCTTACCGGGGCCCATCGGGAGGTTACCGTCTGGCTCGGCAGCCAAACCAGATAACAGTGGCGGAAATGATCAATGCTTTGGAAGGGCCCTTTGCTTTCATGGAGTGCATTGAAACGCCGGGGACCTGCAGGCAGGAGTCATTTTGTCCGGTACGAGGCAATTGGTACACGATCAACAGTACCGTGGTCAGGGCACTCCGTGGAATCACATTGTCGGATATGACGGGCACCATACCCGGTATGCCAGGAGCAGGCGCAAGTCCGCAGCATCCCGGCGGCGGACAATTGCCGGTCATCGCGTAAGCGTTTCACGTCCGGTGTTATATCCTGGTCGGCCCTCTGCAGATTCTGTTCTCTCGGGTCGCAGGTGCAGCGCCGTCGGCTGTTGCAGGGTTGCAGCGCGCAGCGGAAAAGTTATTTTTGTTATCGAGGATCTAATAACATCATGCCTACAGAGACAAAGGAAATTCAGGAACTGGCAAACCAGGAGTACAAATACGGTTTTCACACCGACATCGAGACTGAATCGGTTCCGCCTGGTTTAAACGAAGAAATTATTCGCCTGATTTCAGAAAAGAAGAACGAGCCTGAGTTCATGCTGGAATGGCGGTTGAAGGCATACCGCCACTGGCTGACGATGGAAGAGCCGAAGTGGGCGAATATTCGCTATCCCTCCATCGATTACCAGAGCATCATTTATTATTCAGCCCCCAAATCGCGGGCCGACGGGCCCCAGAGCCTGGACGAGGTCGATCCAAAGCTGCTGGAAACCTACAAGAAGCTGGGCGTGCCGCTGGAAGAGCAGGCGCTCCTTGCGGGAGTCGCCATAGACGCCGTGTTCGACAGCGTCTCGGTTGCCACTACCTTCAAGGAAAAGCTGGCCGGGCTGGGAATTATTTTCTGCTCATTCTCTGAGGCGGTGCAGAACCATCCCGATCTGGTGAAAAAGTATCTCGGTTCGGTGGTTCCGTACAGCGATAACTTCTTTGCCACGCTGAATTCGGCGGTTTTCACCGACGGCTCCTTCGCCTACATTCCCAAAGGTGTGCGCTGTCCGATGGAGCTTTCCACCTACTTCCGTATTAACGCGGCAAAAACGGGGCAGTTTGAACGGACTTTGATCATCGCCGAGGAAGGCAGTTACGTCAGCTATCTTGAAGGATGCACCGCCCCGATGCGAGACGAAAACCAGCTCCACGCAGCCGTTGTCGAGCTGGTGGCGCTCGATGATGCTCAAATCAAGTATTCCACAATCCAGAACTGGTACCCGGGGGACAACGAAGGAAAGGGTGGAATTTACAACTTTGTCACCAAGCGCGGCAAGTGTCTGGGTGTGAACTCAAAGATCTCCTGGACTCA
Source organism: Acidobacteriota bacterium (assembly GCA_036507075.1). Taxonomy (GTDB): domain Bacteria; phylum Acidobacteriota; class UBA6911; order JACQSX01; family JACQSX01; genus DASXQR01. Next base: position 106,610 of record DASXQR010000003.1, read on the forward strand.
GGTGGAAACCGGTTCGGCGATCACCTGGAAATATCCGAGCTGCATTTTGCAGGGGGACAACTCCATTGGTGAGTTCTATTCGGTCGCGCTGACCAAGGCAAGACAGCAGGCCGACACGGGCACCAAGATGATCCACATTGGAAAGAACACGCGCAGCACCATCGTTGCGAAAGGAATATCGGCCGGCCATGGACAGAACACGTACCGCGGGCTGGTTAAGATCCTCAAGGGAGCTGCCGGTGCCCGCAATTACACACAATGTGATTCGATGCTGATCGGTGATAAGTGCGGAGCGCACACGTTTCCCTACATCGAAATCAAGAACAGCACCGCGCACATGGAACATGAAGCTTCCACTTCGAAGATCGGAGAGGATCAGATTTTCTATCTGAAGCAGAGGGGTTTGTCCGCCGAGGATGCCGTGTCGATGATCGTGAACGGTTTCTGTAAAAAGGTCTTCAAGGAGCTGCCGATGGAGTTTGCTGTTGAGGCGCAAAAACTTCTCAGCGTAAGTCTTGAAGGCAGTGTTGGGTAGCGGAAGGCAGAAGGCAGAAGGCAGAAGGCAGAAGGCAGAAGGCAGAAGGCAGAAGGCAGAAGGCAGAAGGCAGAAGGCAGAAGGCAG
>DASXQR010000004.1:0-65872 GCA_036507075.1 Acidobacteriota bacterium
CAACTGGGTTTTTAACTGCAGTACCTCCTTGTGTTTCATTGATAAAGATGAAACAATAAATTCCCCCCCCTTGTCAATACAAAACTTCCCTTAGCTGTCCATGGACCGTCAGGTTAGGATGGATAAATGTAGAAACTCCAGAGAGACGCCCCGGTGGGGCGTCTCCTGCAGTCCGCTGGACAACATCTCGGCGGGAGACGGTTCACCGAACCGTCTCTACAATGGCGGGAGACGGTCCACCGGACCGTCTCTACAATGGCGTCTCTACAATGGCGGGAGACGGTCCACTGGACCGTCTCTACAATGGCGGGAGATGGTCCACCGGACCGTCTCTACAATGTTTAAAGTCCAGAGAACAGTGAATCGTCGGTCAGGGGCCTACTGACGTGATCCAGGTGACTTTTTGTGGCGCCGAAAGCCGATAAATTCAGGCTGATGAAGATTCCCGGCGCATTTCTTCTTATTGGGATGCTGGCCGTCACTGGCTGCGACGCAGGGAAAGCTCGCTCGGAGTTGCGGCGTCGCGGTATTGAAAATAGCCAGGAGGCACTCTTCAAAAGGGCGGCACAAGGAGACGACGATTCGGTCAGACTTCTCCTGCGCGCCGGACATTCGCCGGACGTGGTGGAAAAATATACCGGCAGGACGCCGCTCATGTACGCGGCTGAGCAGGGACATTTGACGGTGGTGCAAACCTTGATATCCGGCAAGGCCAATGTCAACGCGCGCATCGAGGCAAAGACGTTTCGCAGCGGTTTGCCTCTGCCCGGTTGGGAGTCCTCCTCGGTGCGCCCCGCTCCCGGCTGGACGCCGCTAATGTTTGCGGTGAACAAGCAGCATCTGGAAATTGTCCGAACACTGCTAAAGGCAGGCGCCGACGTGAATGCCCAAGGCGATCGAAATCGGTCCAACGCCTGGAATGACGCGACACCGCTGCTTCTGGCAGCGCAAAATGGAAACGCAGAAATCGCGCGGTTACTGATCGAAGCGGGAGCAGACGTGAACGCCTCCGACCTTGCCGGACGCACTCCATTGATGCTGGCCAGGAACGTGGAAATCCTCAAGTTGCTTCAAAGAGCTGGAGTCAATCTGAACGCCAGGAATGCCGACGGCACGACGGCTCTTTGGAGAGCCGTCGGTCTGGTTGATGAGCGGATGATCCGGTTTCTCATTCAGGCGGGCGCCGATGTGAATGCAAAAGACAGATCCGGCCAGCCGGTGCTGATGGCGGCGCGCGGAAATGCGGCAAGAATACTGATCGAAGCGGGCGCGGACGTGAACGCCACCGACCCTCAAGGCAGGACCACAGCTATGCGCATGGCTCAAGATGGACGGTACAACGGCGCGGTTCGCGATTTGTATCGACTCGGGAGCAGCCTCGATGGCATTTCGCCCTGGCAGGCGTTTCAATTGTTACAGGATGCCGTCGGAGCAAACGACATTGCCGCGGCAAGAGCGGCAATCAAAGCCGGAGCAGACGTGAATGAAAGCAGGGCGCGCGGCGGCCCGGGCGTTTTTAGCGGCCCGATTCTGCTGACCGCTGCCTATCATGGAAGGACCGAGATCGTGCGCCTGCTGATTGACTCGGGCGCAAACATCCAGGTGAAGAATCCAGACAACCTCACCGCGCTTCACCATGCCGCAATCATGGGTCAGGATGAAGCTGTCCGTTTGTTGTGCAAAGCGGGAGCCGAGGTTAACGCCATCGACAAACGAGGCAACACTCCGCTTTCGCTCGCTCTGCAATACAAGCATGCCGGCACGGCCGAAATCCTGCGCCGGGCCGGAGCCCGGTAACCCGGATTATTCACAAACATTGAGCCGCCGGGGCCGCGAAGAAGGCCATGGGAGCGTCTATCGGTCGCCTCTCCGCCAATTGAATAACCTTGTGATGTCCGGTATCCTGCCGCAGATTCGCCTTAAAATTATTAGTCAGGCCGGCAGAGATTTCGACGGCCAGGGGGAGCAACTCATTAATAAGAAATCTATCTGGGCCGTGCTCGCGGGCATGCTTGTCATCATCGTAGCCACGACTCTCGTCGACATCGTGCTGCACGCAGCCGGCGTCTTCCCGCCCATGGACCAGCCGATCAACGACGCGCTCGCCCTGTTTGCGACTTCCTATCGCATCGTGATCGGCGTCTTCGGCGCCTGGCTGACAGCCCGGCTGGCGCCGGATAAGCCCATGAAGCACGCTATGGTCCTTGGCTACGTAGGCGTCGTCGTGGGGCTTGTGGGTCTTGCGGCAACCTGGAACCTGGGGCTCGGCCCCAGGTGGTATCCGATCTTGCTGGTTGTGCTGGCGATACCGCAATGCTGGGCCGGCGGCAAGATCTACGAGAGGTGGTCTGGCAAGCGTTGAAGGCGGCGCAATGAAAAACCCGTTCTCGAGGCGCTGAAGTCCGCGGGCGAATCTCCCCAACTCCACCACGGTCAGTACCGCGGGCGTCAGCCCGTGCGCGGTGAACCTTCCCAACTCCACTCCGATCGTTACCGCGGGCGTGAGCCCGTGCCGGGCGAATCTCGCCACCTTCATCGCCGTCAGTACCACAGCCACTACGTGAGTCTGGACCACGGGCTCACGCCCGCGGTACTGACGACGTGGAACTGGGGAGATTCGCCACGCACGGGCTGACGCCCGCGGTACTGACCGCGGTGGAGTTGGGAAAATTCGCCCCGCATCTGCTCGCGTCAGAAATGTTCAAACTCCAGGGCGCGGCTTCGCAGCGCCACAACCTTTCCACACGGTGGTCGGCAAAAGCCGCCGCAATCTCGACCCTGGCCAATCACCCGCTCACGGCAGCAACAGTGGCCGCAGCGGCATCATCGGACGTCAGGATCATCAAGTACCAGCCCAGGATCAGGAGCAGATAGAGATCCGGGAGTGAAATGGCCTCTTCCTGCAGACTGATTCCTGCTGCCTGTTTCAAGAAACCAAACTGCGGTCGAAAATGGATGAGAGTGTTTCCGCTTTCACGCGTGAAAGCCCAATGAGAGCGCCAGAAATTAGTACGGGTCCAGCGAAATCTTCCGCCCGGGCCCAGATCCAACGTGCCCTGGGAATTCCAGTTCGGCTGGAATACCGCAATTTCCGTCTCACTGCCGGGCGTTCGAACCGTGATCAGCGGGCGGAGAAAACCCGCCCGCTTGAACGTCCAGGCTCCGGCGGCAGACTCACCTCGCGCAACTGACCCTCGAGTCTTCTCCCATTTTAGAGTAGCGACGAGATCATCCCCGGCGCGCAATTCGAATTCGCGTCGCCTGGCGGCAGGCTGGATCCAAGTCAGTTCTTCGCGGTTGGTCCGCTCGAGCGTTTTCATCGGCGGCTTCCAGGAAAACTTCCCCTCGTGGAATACTGAGTTTAACAGACAAACCGAGGCGTGATCCTTAATGTATGTTTAAGGAACCGCACAGTTGTTCGTGTACCGACAGTCTGCGGCTTGCTACAATCAGGCTCGAAACGGGTGTTTCATGGTGTAAGTATTCCCTTCCACAAATTTGCAGAATAGCAACGGAGGGATTGTGACAGCACGCCCAGGAAGAACGATGCGCAGGCTCTTTTCGATGGTTGCCGGTTGCGGTTTTGACACGGTTCTCTCGATGCTTGTTTTTGCCTTCGCTCTCGGCCTCACGTTCCGGGCTCAGGAAGAGAGGAAGTATCCTGACCCGCAGACGCGACCTGAACCAAGACCGGGCTCTGGCGACGGCGCATACAGTTCCGCCCGAGCGCAGCTCGGCTTTGAGATCAACCGGGGGCAGGCCCGGGAGGACGTGAAATTTGTCTCGCGGGGAAATGACTACACACTGTTTTTGTCGCCGCGCGAAGTGGTCTTGAGCCTGACTGAGACCGAGCCGTCGTCCGGCATTCCTGCAGTTCCGACCGAGCCCCTGGCCCGCGCCAGAAGGACGAAAACGAGCTCGGTAATTCGCATGCGCCTGGTCGGATCGAACCGCGTATCGGATCTGGAAGGTATCGGACCACTCGAGGGGAAGAGCAATTACCTGATCGGCAATGAACCTCACCACTGGATTCAAGACGTGCAGCGATATGCCAAGGTGAAATACCGGCAGGTTTACCCCGGAATCGACATGGTCTTCCACGGAACCGGGGGCCGACTGGAATTCGACTTTGAATTGGCTCCGGCGGCCGATCCAAAAACGATACGCATAGACGTCATGGGTGCCGAGGAGTTATTGCCCGGCCCATTGGGAGATCTGGATCTTCGGGCAGGCAACCGGGCAATCACTATCCGGGCTCCAACTGTTTTTCAACAGGGGGATGGTAAAAACCTCATACCAGGACGATTTCAAATCACAGGGAAAAGCAGGTTTGGGTTTGATATCGGCCCGTATGATGTGAACAAGCCGCTGGTCATCGATCCGGCATTGAGTTTCTCAACCTATCTGGCCGGAAGCGCCGGAGCTACGGGTCTTGGTATTGCCACCGACACCTCCGGCAACATTTATGTGGCGGGAGACGCCAGTTCAGCGGATTTTCCGGTGCGCAATCCCATCCAGTCCACTTATGGCGGAAGCGGCGACATTTTCGTCGCCAAATTCAACCCCAGCGGCTCGGAGCTGATCTATTCGACATTCATCGGCGGCAACAGCTTCGACACTCCTTTCGACATTGCAGTGGATTCTTCAGGGAACGCCTGTATTACCGGCACCACTGAATCCACCAATTTCCCACTCGCCGGCGCGATACAGACCAGCCTCGGCGGAAATACGGACTCTTTTGTCGCGAAGTTGAATGCCGGCGGTTCAGCTCTGGTGTTTTCAACTTATCTGGGAGGAGCAAGCGGCGACACCGCGCTCGGGATCGCCACCGATCCTTCCGGAAACATTTACGTCACCGGCGGGACCTTCAGCGCTAATTTTCCGTTGAGACTGCCGCTGCAGGGCGCCTTGAGCGGGATAAGCGACATTTTCGTCACCAAATTCACGCCGTCCGGATCGCTCTCCTATTCCACTTACCTCGGCGGAAATAACAGCCTCAGTGGAAACGGAAGCCTGGAGCGCGGCGAGGGCATCGCGGTCGATTCGGCCGGCGTAGCCTACGTAACCGGCGACACCACTTCGACAAATTTTCCACTGCGCAACGCGATTCAGGCGACGCACCGCGGCGGCTCCGCCGACGCGTTCATCACTGCATTGAACTCCACGGGATCGGCGCTCGTCTTCTCGACTTTTCTCGGTGGAACCGGCGTAGACAGCGGCGATGGGATCGCTCTGGACCCATCGGGGAATATTTACATCAGCGGCTTGACCCGTTCCACCGATTTCCCTCTGGCTAATCCGTTCCAGAGTACCAACCGAAGCGTCGGCGTATTTAACAACGAATTGTTTGTTGCCCGTCTCACCCCGGGTGGTGCGGCGCTCGCTTACTCCAGCTATCTGGGAGGTTCCAGCAACGACCTCAATTCCGCGATCGCCGTTGATCCCAGCGGGAACGCGTATATCGCCGCGTATTCCAATTCCCCGGACTTTCCGCTGCTCGATCCGGTACAAAACGACTGCGGAGGCGGTACGGATGCCGTTTTGACCAAAGTGAGTCCGGCCGGCGCCATCATTTACTCAACACAGATCGGCGGCAACGGAAACGAGCAGAACTGGGACGTGGCCGCAGATGCATCGGGCAACGCCTACATCACCGGTTCCACCAATTCCAATAATTTCCCGGTTGTGAACCCGTTTCAGGCGACCCGAAGGTCTGTCGACGCGTACGTTGTTAAGATCAGCCCGTCAGGCTCCGGAGGCAATGGAGTGGCGCCGGTGCAAAATTCCGCCTGGACTCGCCGCGCTCGCGTCGATACGAACGGGAATGGAGCTCCTGACCCTGACGACGAGGGGATCGACGCGACCCGCAACGGAAATGAGCTGGAGCTGAACAGTCCCAGGTACAGAAGCCGCTGCGGCAGTTCCGGAGCTGAACTGATGAATCCTTCGCCGTTGACCGGCCAGTTCCAGAATGCCACATACATAAAAGGCGGGACGCGTATTTATCGCATGGTGGTGGACCGTTTCGATTCACGCCTCCGCCCCGCCTCTGCCCTGGTCATTGAAGAACGCATCCTTGCCAACGGCACTGTTACACCTGTTGCACAAGCTCGCCTGTCGCCGGTGGACGGGAATAATGACGGCATTGCGGAAGCATTTTCGGTGGTCACAACTTCGCCTGTCTCCGGCAAAGGTGCGTTCGCAACGCAGGAAGTGATTCTCAGCCTGGTTAGATACGACGTCAACGGGGATGGCAACGCAGATTTTGTGAGCATCCCGTGGGCCATGGCTCAGGCCGTGGGTGTGAATACACGCGATAGTATTCCGGACCCGCAGGTGTTTATTCCGCTCGGTGATACCAACGGCGACGGCATCCCGGATTCGCCCGCGTTCGACTTTAATAACGACGGACAGGCCGATACTGATTTGCAACTGACGCCGTTCCTGGCAGGTCCACCCGATCCCAGTGTTGAACACAGGCTCTATTTTGCTCAATTCGGAGACGGAGAATCCGGCGGCGCGCGTCTGTTCTCGCAGATCATGCTTCTGAGCCTGGACGAAACCCGGTCGGCTACGGCGCGGATCTCGATTCGCGATGATGCCGGCGCCCCGCTCACGGTCGATTTGAACGGTCAGATCGTCAGCGGCGAAACCCAGGTGGAGATTCCCCCCGGAGGTTTACGAATCCTGCGCACTGACGGGCAAGGTCCGATTACCAGCGGCTCAGTGATGGTCCGGTCAAACCGGGTGTTGACGGGTGTCATCCTGTTTGACGGCAGTATCGGCGTGGCGGGAGTGGGAAACAGCGTTCCGCTTCCCGATGGCTTCGTCGCCCCGATGGAGAACAATACGGCCTCGGCCATCAATACGGGAGTGGCGTTGATGAATCTGGAAACGTCGCCGCTGGCGGTCACTCTGGAGCTGCTGGGAGTACAAGGCAACAGGCTGGCGACGGCGACCGCGGTAATTCAGGCAGGCGGACACCTGGCGCGATTTCTGGGAGAATTCAACTTTGTTCCTGCTGTTGAGCTGTCATCCTTTTCGGGGCTGCTCAGAGTCACGTCGCCGGGCAAGCTTGCCGCCACGGTAATTCAGACCCGCCCGGGAGAGTTTGCCACCATGCCCGTCGCGCAACGCCTGGTAAGCGCAGCGATCACAACGATGGCGACACGGAGCCACAGGTTGAATTTCGCTCAGTTCGGGGACGGCGAAAGTGCCGGCGCACAATTCTTCAGCCAGCTAATGCTGTTTAATCTGGACGCGGTGCGTCCCGCTTCCGTTCGCATCCTGCTCCAAAACGATTCGGGCGCGCCTCTCAGCGTCGATCTGAACGGGCAGGTGGTCAACGGCCAACTCGATCTTGCGATTCCCTCCGGCGGGCTGAGTGTGCTTCGTACGGATGCCCGCGGCGCGGTCACGGCAGGCTCGGTCGCGGTAAACTCGAGCCGTCCACTTGCCGGGGTAATCCTTTTTGGCGGAAGTATCGGCGTATCCGGTGTCGGCAGCAGCGCCGAATTGTTGAACGGATTTGTGGCGCCGGTGGAAAACAATGCTGCTCAGGCGATCAGCACCGGCATTGCGGTGATGAACCTGGAGCCCACCGCCTTGACGGCCAGTCTTGAATTGCTCGACGCGAACGGGAGCCGCGTTGCCAGCGGTAGTCTGCCGCTTCCGGCAAACGGACATGTGGCGCGTTTCTTGCCGGAGTTAAGTCTCACGCCGGCAGCCAATCTGTCCGCTTTTACCGGCGTCCTGAAAGTGACAGCCCCGGGGAGAATTTCGGCCACAGTGATTCAAACACGCCCCGGCCAGTTGGCCACTCAGCCTGTGACCGGCCGGCTGAATTGAGGCCGTGCCGCGGTCAGGTCTTGTCACCAGCGATATTCCGATAGCGGTGGGAACACTCCAGGTAATCCTGCCAGACGGTCGACTTCTCAGCGTTCCGGCAGAACTGATTCTACAAACACTGTTGCCTCTCACCATCGCTCACCGCAAGCAACTGTGCACTTTGTAATCTGGATATTTTTCTTTTGTCAGGATCCATTTGGCAGATGCTTTGCAAGCTGCTGACTCCCTCGTCTGCTAAAATAGACGTAAGGTTGGGGCGAAGCTGGCTGGGCCCGGGTTCATTGCAGATTCAGTATGGAAGCGAAAGGCATCGACTTTGAAGAAGGTGCCAAATGACTAGGGGATATCAGAACAGCATCGACGCCAGGCGTGCGCTTCCCTGGATGAAATCCAGCGGCGTACTGCTGTGGTTAGCTCTCTTTTGGCTGCAGGGTGCGAATTCATCGGGGGAGGCACAGCCTCGCAGTTCGAGAAACATGGACTGAACGGCGAAGCAGAGCTTCGCCGCCAGAGGCAGTGGTTGTGCGCTGTTTGTGCCTATTCGGTCTTTCTTTTTAGATCCAGTGTGGCTTTCCGGACCGCGCCGTCGCGTTCCGTTATAGCCTCGCCCTGAAGGCGATCATTCACCAGCGACAGGGCAACCTTGAAGACAGATTCACTGGTTACAACTTCGAAGGAGATGTTGTCACCTTCGATTTTACCTTTGCTGATGGGAATCTGTTCACTCTCATTCTCACCAGCCGTTCCAGTGATCTCAGGTCCGCTCTGCTTCAGAGTCAGGAAGACAGTGGATTCTCTGACCTCGCCGGTCTGCCTCGTTCTCTTAGAAGTTCCGGCCCACTTACCAGTGACATCAGCCGCGGCCCAAATCGTCAAAATGAAAAACAACAACGCGCAGCCCAAAACGGATAACTTTATTTTCATTGATCTTTCCTCCCTTTAGCCCCTCTCACAAGGTCTGATTTAGTGAATCCTGTCATTAAACGAAACTACATTGAGAAAAGTTCCTCCATTATCAGTACCGCGGCCGTACGAACGTGAGAAAAAATTGAACCGCCAAGAACGCGAAGAACGCTAAGAATTTCTTTTTTAGTCCGGCTTCAAATGGTACTGCACGTTACACGTGACACTTCTTCAGAACTTTCAATTGCTTGCAGCCAGCAGGTTGTTCGGACCCATGATGAGCTTAGCGTTCTTTGCGTTCTTCGCGGTTCAAGCTTTTTAGATTTATTCACGCGTTCTCACGGTCGCGGTTCTGTGGGCGCAGATTGTTTTTTTTTGGCAGTTTACTGGAAAATCATCCTAAAAAGAAGCAGCGGCAATGAGCTAAGCTTTGCGCCAGGGCAGCAACCTTCTTTGAGGCAAGCACACAATGTGTAGAAATATTAAGACCCTCTTCAACTTTGATCCTCCCGCAACCCGGGAGGAGGTTCGAGACGCCTCCCTTCAATTCGTGAGAAAGCTTTGTGGCTTCACCAGGCCGTCAAAGGCCAACGAGGACGCGTTTGAGTTGGCCGTTGACCAGGTTTCCCAGGTTGCGCAGGCCTTGCTTGACTCGTTGGTTACCGGCGCCGATCCGCGCAATCGCGAAGTTGAGGCCGCCCGAGCCCGCGCCAGGGCAACCCTGAGATTTGGCCACCAGTGACCAGGCTGAAAGAATTGGCCGCTGATCTACACGGATTAACACGGATTAATAGTTAGGCTGTTCAAATTCCCTATGAGGAACCCTGCATACGACTCTTTAAGAGACCTTAATTGGTCCCCGGTTGAAAAGAGGGCAGCCCGCGCGGCGTTCAAGGCCGCCCTGGTTCGCGAATGCGCAACGATAGTGCGAGAGGTGGAAGCAATGCTGGAGGATTGCTCAGATCCCTTGAAGATCTGGCCTGTACATGACTATTTGTCCGAAAAGCGGCGAGACATTGACCAAAAATACGATTACCGGTACTCAGTTTTAATCACGGTTTTTGCCCGCCTGCTGTTTGAGGGCTGGACCACTGAAGCGGAGCTTGCAGCTCGGTCCTGAGAAGCTCGACCTGATCAAGCATTATGCAAAAATACGGTGGGAACGTTCTTGAAAAGAATTTTGGCCTTCTCTGACTGACGTTCCGGGTGCTAGCCTATGCCGGTATGAGTAGAATTACTCTCGGTTTAGTCTGCGGAATTCTATTCGGCCTGCTGGATGCGGCCTTGATGCTGCCGATGTCGCTTCCAGATAAACGTGTTGCGATTATTGGCGCATTCCTGGATAGATTTGCTATCGGTTTCCTGGTCTGCGTAACGACTCTGCCATTGCCCGGCTGGGCAGCGGGTCTGATTGTAGCCTTGCTTGTCAGCCTTCCCAGTGCTGTTGTCACGAAATCCTATCTGCCGATCCTCACCGTCGGCGCCGTCGGTGGCATCATCATTGGTATCATTCGGGATAAGCTGATTCATTTATAGAGCCTTCTCACCGTGACGGGCTGCTCCATCCGACATAAAATGGGAACTTGTGTCTAAAGGAGGCATGACATGGACTCCATGAATAACTGGGCGCTCAGGTTTGTTCGATGGGGAATGGGTCTGACCATTCTTGGCCTGATGTCCTCAACAGCGCCATCAGCGCGGTTGAGATTGCTCTCTGGGACATCCTCGGACAGGCGCTCGAGGTACCCGTCTACAAACTGCTCGGCGGGGCGGCGCGCAAGCGGATTCGGCTCTACAAAGATACCGGCTCGACGGCCGATGATTTCCTGAAAGCGAAATCAGAAGGCTACACAGCCGCAAAATCGGGATTCATCGCCGTGAACAATGACCTGGTAATTCCATCGTTCGCCGTGCGCGAGGGTGCCTCGCGTCTGGAAGCCGTTCGCAAGGCCGTGGGAGATGACTTCGATATCTGCATTGACGCGCACGGCAAATTGACGGCCGTGATGGCGGTCGATTTCTGCACCCGAATCGAGGACCTGAGGCCATTTTTTGTTGAAGAAGCCACCCAGCTCGAAGACCTGGGAGAGCTGGAGTTGCTGCGGCAGAAAACGAAGGTCCCGCTTGCGACCGGCGAGCGGTCGTTCACAAAGTATGGTTTCACGGAGTTCTGCACGCGGCATCTGGTCAACTACGTGCAGCCGGACGTGTGTCACGCCGGTGGAATACTCGAGATGAAAAAGATCGGCACGATTGCCGAGGCTTTCCGCATCGAGATGGCTCCACACAATCCGCAGAGCCTGGTAAGCACGCTGGCATCCATGCACGTCGTGGCGACCACCCCAGCCGCCACGATCCTGGAATACAATCCGAGCAGCCTCCCATGGGTCCAGAATTTATTTTCCGGGGGCGCTGTGAAGGTCAAAGACGGTTTCGCGGAACTGCCGGACCGCCCGGGACTTGGTGTGGAACTCGATGAGAAGGTCGCCGCCCAGCATCCCTACAAGCCCGTCAACCGGCCAAACTATATCTTCAAAGACGGAGGAGTGGCAGACCACTAGCACACCACAAAGACCGCGCCTGGCTCGATTTTTATCCGGACAGCCAGGACATGACATCGGCAACGCGCTAGACTTTAAAGATGACCCAGGGTCGCGGAAGATCCTCACAGCAGCGGCAGCCAAAAGTTGCCATCTATATCGTCATGCCCATTCTGGGGCTTCTGACAGCATGCGGGTCAGAGACGTGCCGTCGCACTGTATACCGGCAATCCATACAAGCCCAGCGAACCCCTGGCCCCCTTAAGCTTGTCGGCAGTAACGCAACGGGGAAGCCCAATCGCCTGATAACTCAGAAAAGCCCCTACCTGCTGCAGCATGCCTATAATCCCGTCGATTGGTATCCGTGGGGCGAAGCAGCATTTGCCCGTGCTCGGGCCGAAAGCAAACCGATCTTCTTATCCGTCGGTTACTCGACCTGCCATTGGTGCCACGTAATGGAGGAGGAGTCTTTCTCCAATACTGAAGTGGCCGCCATCATGAATAGATACTTTGTGAGCATCAAAGTCGACCGGGAGGAACGCCCGGATATTGACAGTGTCTACATGGCCTTCGTGCAGGCGACCTCGGGACGCGGCGGCTGGCCCATGTCTGTTTTTCTGACCCCCGATCTCAAGCCATTCTTTGGAGGCAGTTACTTTCCCAGGGAGACATTCGAGGCCTTGTTGAAGAAAGTCGCCGATGAGTGGGCGAAAAACCGTGAACGAGTTCTTAGTTCAGCAGGGAATATTACTGGGATGCTGCGGAAGATGAGCGAGGGAGAAACAGAAGGCGCTTTGCGGATAGAAAAAGCCCTGCTGGACCGCACCTACGAATCCTATGCATCAAGTTATGACTCCGAAAACGGAGGCTTTGGCCCCGCTCCAAAGTTCCCCAAACCTGTCGATTTCAATTTCCTGCTTCGATATTTCGAGCGCACCGGAAATCGAAAAGCACTCGATATGGTCGCTTTCACTCTGCGCAAAATGGCGCAGGGTGGGCTGCACGATCCGATCGGAGGCGGATTTCACCGCTATTCCACTGACGCGCGCTGGTTTCTCCCGCATTTTGAGAAGATGCTGTACGATCAGGCGCAGCTTGCCGTCTCTTACCTGGAGGCTTACCAACTCACCGGAGATGCCGCCTTTTCAGTGGTTGCCCGCGACGTGCTTGATTATGTTCTGCGCGACATGCGTTCGCGGGAAGCCGGTTTTTACTCCGCCGAAGATGCGGACAGCTCCCGCCCGGAAAACCCGAAGGAACATGGTGAAGGAGCGTTCTACGTCTGGACCGAGCAGGAGGTTTCGCAGTTACTCGGGAGTGATGCGGCGATTTTCAACCACTACTACGGCATCCGAAAAGCCGGCAACGTGGACAGCGATCCGTTCAGCGAGTTCAAGAATCGCAATGTCCTGAGTGTCTCGGCGACGCTGGGTCAAACCGCTGTCAAGTTTGGTAAGACTCCGGCGCAGGTGGCGCAAGTTTTGGAGCTAAGCCGAAAAAAACTATTCGACGTGCGCTCCCGAAGGCCACGGCCGGCGCTCGATGACAAAGTGCTGAGCGGTTGGAATGGTCTGATGATTTCAGCGTTGTGCAAAGGTTATCAGGTCCTGCATGAAGAAAAGTATTTGAAAGCTGCCGATGCAGCCGCAGGCCTGATCTCCGACAAGTTGTACGACCCGAAAAAGAGACTGCTGAAGCGACGCTATCGCGACGGGGACGTGAGTGTAAACGGCCTGCTTGAAGATTACGCCTTCTTCACCCAGGGATTGCTGGACCTTTATGAAACTTCCTTCAATAGCCGCTACCTGCGCCTCGCCATGGAGTTGTCACACATTCAAGAGTCTTTGTTCTGGGATGAAAAGAGGGGCGGGTTTTACAGCACTGAGGGGAAAGATCCTTCCATCCTGCTGCGGATGAAAGAGGATTACGACGGCGTGGAACCGTCCCCCAATTCCGTCGCAGTGATGAATCTGCTGCGGCTTTCGCAAATGACCGACGACCGGAAATGGCGGGATATGGCCGACAAATCGATCAAAGCCTTCGAGCGACCGTTGTCCCAGACTCCGGAGGCAATGCCGCAGATGATGGTGGCCGTAAACTACTATCTGAGCAAACCTCGACAAGTGATTATCGCGGGAGAAAGCAAGGCAGCGGATACAGAGGCCATTGTGCGCGAAGTGCACCGCCGCTTTCTTCCGAACAAAATCATCTTCCTGGCCGACGGTGGCGCGCTGCACCAGGAATTTGCCAAAGCGGTGCCGGCGCTCAATGGGTTGCGTCGCATCAACGGCAAAGCAACCGCGTACATCTGCGAGAATTATCGCTGCAATCTTCCCACCAATGATGTAGCAATGGTGGCCCGTCTTTTGGATAGGAAAGCACAGTAGGGGCGCCAACGCTCTCACGCTCCTGCCGTTGGTCGCAGACTACCAGTCGCGGCCATGAGCTCGGCTCTGCCTCTTATTACAACTCCCCTCTTCTCTTCCTTTCCGCAATATAGCGCGCGCTGCGGACGGCAAGGGCGGCGATGGTCAGTGTTGGATTCTTCTCCGGCGAAGTGGTAAAACAGCTTCCGTCCACCACGAACAGATTTGGAATATCGTGCGTCTGGCAGTAGGAGTTCAACACCGACGTCTTCGGATCTTTTCCCATCCGGCAGGTGCCCACTTCGTGACTGGCAAATCCTGAGACATGCGACGGACTGTCAAGCATCAGCTCCACGCCGGCCGCATCCAGGATTTCGCGCAAGTTTTCTATCATGCCCGAAAATAGAGCGCGGTCATTGTCGCAGAACTCAAAGTTCACAACCGGGATGGGAATGCCAAAAGCGTCAAGTCTCTTTGGATCGACAGTGACTCGATTCTCTCTTCGCGCCAGAACCTTGCCGAAGCCGCCAAGCTGCAGCATGGCGGGCTGCAGGTCTCTGACCCGCTGTTTGTACTTCGTTCCAAAGCCCGGCAGCGCGTGCGCATGATGAGGAAACTTCAGGTTTATGAACTGGAGCTGCACTCCAAAACCGCCTTTGTAACCAGGTGCCTTATTCCCTCTATGAAAGCGAGGGATATAGGAGTGATCTGTCGCTCCCGGGCTTTTTTCCAAAGCCGTGCCAACTAAACCCTTTAAATAACCGATCACACCTCCGGCGCTATGCCCGTGCAAATAGCGGCCCACCAAGTCATCGGAGTTTCCCAATCCGTTGGGAAACTTCTCGCAGGCGGAATTCAAAAGCAGCCGCGCCGACTCGACCGTAGCGCAACTGACAACGACCACGCGCGCCTGGATTTCTTCTTCCTTTCGCGTCGTCCTGTCAATGATAGAGACGGCCGACACTCGTCCGGCTTTATCCAGCAGCAGTTGCCGCGCCAAGGCGTTGATCCTCAAGGTCAGGTTCCCGGTCTTGAGAGCTTTCGGGATCAGCGAGTTTTCACTGGTAAATATCGCTCCCACATCACACACGTCCATGCAGTGACCACAGTAATGGCATGGGGGACGACCGTCGTAGCCATCGATGGAGAGCGCTTTTCTGGTCGGGATCAGCTTTATTCCAAGCTTTTCACACGCTTTGCCGGCAATTACCTCTGCGCAGCGAAGTTTGGGGGGCCTTGCCACAAAATCACCATCCGGCAATTCCTTCAATCCTTCGGGAGTGCCGCATACACCCATGACTTTTTCCACATAGGAATAAAATGGCGCCAGTTCACGGTAAGAAAGCGGCCAGTCTACCTCAATGCCGCTGATGGACCTTTCATGGAAATCGTCCTCGGAGAATCGAAGGCAAACGGCGTTCCAGTGAACAGTGCGGCCACCCAGGGTGCGGATGCGGTCGACACTAATTCTCTCACGCGTCCGGTATTCGATCGATTTCTCGATGTTGTCCGGATAGAGCGGCGCCTGGCGGCTGAATCTGTAACCCTGCCGAGGCAGTTCGTAGGGCCTGTCATGAATACGAAGCTCCTCAGGCTCCACTTTTCGGCCCGCTTCAAGGAGAATCGTCTTTGCACCCGCCTCTGAAAGCTCTTTGGCCATGAAGCCGCCGGCAGCTCCAGAGCCGATCACGCAGACATCGTAGGTGTGCTTTTTTAGGATCTGCAAAGGACTACGGCCGCTCCTGCAAAAAAACGAACACCCCTTTTTTGTTTGATATGACAATGTCCGGCCATTTGTCGCCGTTCATGTCGGTGACCGTGAACTGTGTTCCCACTCCTGAATCGTTATCAATCTCGTGACGTGTCCACTCGACGTTTCCGCGGTTACGGCGCAGCTCAAACCAATAAAGCATTGCCGGATCTCCAGGCCGGACGTCGCCGGTGGGGCCATGCGCCCAGAAGCGTTTTCCCGTGACCAGATCGGGCACGCCATCTCGGTTGATGTCGGCAAGCATCAGGCTGTGCGACTGAGAGAAGCTGTCGTCGATGACGTGTTGAATAAACTCCGGGCCGTTTGAGCCCTTTCTTTGTTCGTACCACCAGACGCCGATTTTGTGCGCGGAACTGCTCAGCACATCCATTAATCCGTCTCCGTTGACATCATAGGCGTACATTTGTGCGCAGTCGGGTCCGAAGTCCGCGGGCACAAACTTCCAGGGGCCCGTAGTGCGATCCGGTGGCGCTTCCCAGTAGCCCTTAGTAATGATCACGTCAGACCTGCCGTCGCTGTTCACGTCTCCTACTCCCAATCCGTGCGAGAACCGTTCGGTCCCCGGCGCTTTCGGCTCGCTGATGATGTGGCACAGGAACTCAGCCGCCGGATCCGAGCCGGGTTCAAACCATGCCATCTGCGAATTATCGAATGCCAGGACCAGAACCGGCTTCGTCGTGCCCAGCAAATTCGCAAACGCTGGGCTCTCATTGCATGCGCTGCGCCAGATGACGTGCCGCTTCCAATAAGCCGATCCCCTTCCCGGGTTCTCGCGCCATACGGCCTCCTTGCCCGGAAATCCGATGACGATCTGATCAATCCAGCCGTCGCCGTTGATATTGGCTGCAAAATTGATGAAGCTGTCGCTATATCCGGCAGCGGGATCGAATTTTTGCAAAGGCGCTATCTCGTGAAGTTTCCAGTCGGGCGCCTCGTACCAGAGGTTGCCGGCCAGAACATCAGGTTTGCCATCTTTGTTGACGTCGGCGACGGCAGCACCTTCGGATCGAAACTCCCTGTCGAGCACAAACTTCTTAAACCTGATTTCTTTCCGCGCGGCACCCAGGGGAGACGCACGGCTGGATAACCGCAGAAACGCTGTAGCGGCGACTAAGACTGCAGCTATCAGGGCAGCACTCCAACAATATCGCGACGACATTATGCGAAATCTCAGTGACCGTACAGTTTTACCATTGGATGGCAGTGCCACCCAAGCCAGAGAAACGGATGGTAGTGATCTAATTTGTGCTATCCGTCCAGGAAAGACTTCACCACAGAGACTTAGCGCGGCGAAGCCGCAACCAAAAGTCAAGGAGAGACGGCCTGAGGGCCGTCTCTCTGCAGTGCCCTGCCAAGCTGAGACGGCCCTCAGGCCGTCTCTCCGCTCCCGAATAATTTGCGCAGGCCGCGGCTGTGATCAGAAAACCAAGATAATACCCATTAGTGGGCCCCTTGATAGATTTTCTGCCGTCCTAAGGTGTGTTGTGAAAAAATCGATGCCACCGGGCTTGGACCGTATGAAAAAATTAGAAAAGAATCCGGCACGGCCAATCTCACCTGATTAGCTCCCGTCTCCCCTATGAACAGCTAAGCGCCCGCGGTACATCTTAATCCGCTGCCGAAAAGCTCGGAAGCAATGATTAGAGCTGAACGCGAGCTGCAGGCGAATCTCTTATCGGACGTAGCCGTCACGATTGAAATGTTCTATCATTTGACAGCTTTCTTCGTAGGGCTTCGAACCTCGAGGTTCAACCTGAAAATTTTGGATTCTTTGCGGGCAGAACCCTCTATGGAAATCGGGAGCACGATTACCCATTACAGGATCCTGGAACTCCTTGGCGGTGGGGCAATGGGCGTCGTCTACAAAGCAGAGGACACCAGACTGAGAAGAGCGGTCGCCCTTAAATTTCTTGTGCCGCAGTTCACCCACAATCCGGAAGCAAAAGAGCGCTTTTGTCAGGAGGCAGTACAAGCTTCGGCGCTCGATCATCCAAACATTGGTACGATTTTTGAAATCGACTCGGTCGACAATCAGCTTTTCATAGCCATGGCGTATTACGAAGGCGAGACACTCAAGGCGAAACTCGCGCGCGGCCCGCTGGCGGTGGAAGAATCCATCCATGTGGCCGTCGAAGTGGCAAAAGGTCTGGCCAAGGCCCACCAGCAAAAAATCATACATAGAGACATCAAGCCGGCGAATATCATGGTCACCAGCGGCGGCGGTGTGAAGATTGTGGATTTTGGTCTCGCCAAGTTGATCGAAATCACCGGCAACACGGTAGACACTCTTCCAGGCGTAATCCTGGGTACGATCGCCTATATGTCCCCGGAGCAGGCGCTTGGAAATGCAGTGGACAATCGAACCGACATCTGGGCACTCGGGGTGGTGCTTTATGAAATGTTGTGCGGCCAATTGCCCTTCAAGGGAGAACGTCCTCAGGCGATCCTTCATTCGATTCTGAACGATAATCCTGAGCCGATTGCCGGCTCGGTCAGCCCTTTCCGTGACAGATTGCAAAGGATCGTGTCTAAAGCCTTGCAAAAGGACTTGTCACGTAGATATCAACATATGCATCAGTTGCTGGATGATTTGCAGGAGGCGCAAATCCTTGAAACCCGACCCACCATAAATATCCCTGCGCCCGAAAAAATCGCTGATCCTCTTTGGAGACAATTTCTAAACGATCCGAGAAGCAAAAGAACTTTTCATAATTTCTTGTTCTGTCTGACAGCGGCGGTTTTGCTGCTGGCCCTGGTCAAAGTTTTTGTCGCCGACCATTTCCGACATGCCGGTTTTTTCTCTTTTCTGGTGGTGCTGGCCATTGCCGGTGTTTGCAGCGGTACGCTCGCATCATTCTTCCACGGAGTCCAGCGGACCCGGGCGTCCAAAATTGTGGAGTCGAGTCTCCTGTTTGCCATCCTCGTCATTTCGTGTGTCATTAGCTTGGGCATTTTAAGAACAAATCCAGATCCCAAAGGTGAACCCCCAAGCGGCTCGAGCATATTTCGACCCACATCGGTGGCAGTACTGTACTTTGACAACAATACCGGAGATCACGGCCTTGACTGGTTGCGTAAAACCATACCAGACATCTTGATCGCCGCGCTCGCTCAATCCAAGTATGTCCGCGTAATCACACCGGACCGACTACTTGACCTGGCAGCGGACATGGGCGTGGACACCGAGCGAGGCCTGGAGAGACAGACGGCTGTTGCGATTGCGCGGCGAGCTAATGTCCAGGCGATGATAACCGGCAGCGTGATAAGGGCCGGGGCACAGTTCAGAATCCTGGCTCAAATACAGGATTCCCATGGTTCATTGATAAAAACTGAGCAGATTGAAGGCAGTGGCACAGACAGCCTGTTAGGTTTGGCGGATGAACTATCCTCGAGAATAAAAGTGAGCATGGAGATCAGCGCTCACGGGGTGCCCAGCGCGGCTGAAGGAATCAGTCAGACAAGAACTACTTCTCTGGAAGCGTACAACTATTACGTCAGCGGACGCGACAAACTTCATAAACGCCGCTACGCGGACGCGATCTCGGACCTCCGGAAAGCGATTCAATCCGATGCTGGCTTTGCAGTGGCTTACGAGCTGCTGGCTAACGCCTATTATATTTTGGGTGAGCAATCCCTGGCAGAGGAGACCAGCCAGAAGGCGGTCCAGTTTTCAACAAAACTTCCCAGAACAGAGCAGCTAAGGATACTCCGGCGAAATGCGCAGGTGAGGGGCGATCTGGATGCGGAACTGACCTTCCTTCACGAACTGGAAGCGCTGCAGCCTGATGAGGCTGAATGGCATTTTTTGCTTGGATGGCATTACAGCACTCACAAGCGAGCATATGAAAAAAGTGTTTTTCAGTACAAAAGGGCCATCGGAATTGATCCAGAAGGTGAACCGCGCTATCACGCTTATCTGACGACGACTTACTTGATGGCCGGCAATCGAGGCGAGGCGCTTGCTGCGTGCAGAAAATACGTTTCATTGTTGCCGAATGATGCGATTTCTCATTCCCGCCTGGGAAAAGTTCATATCTTGACCGGCGATTACGATGCGGCTCTGCATGAGTTCAACAAGGCTCGGGAACTGCAGCCGGATTTCTTTGATACGTCATCCGGCCTGGGAGATCTTTATTGTGCGAAGGGCATGTATCAGGAAGCCCTGAAATACTATCGGAACTCTGTGGCGCAAGCCATCAGTAAGAATCAGGAGCGCGACGGTCATGTTCTTCTCGCGGCGGCGTACCTGGACGTTAATGAAGTAAACCGGGCATCAGAGGAATCCAAAAGGGCTCTTGAGTTGGCTTCCAAAGACTTAAAGACTCACTGGATTGCTGGTCTGATTGCAATGCGAAAGGGGGAGCTGCATGCTGCCGAGGCAGCCGCAGATAAGATGCGCGATCTCCTCCGCAAATCTCATAGCAGTTACCAAGCCGAATACCTGCACGATCTGAAAGCGAAAATATCTTTGGCGCGCCAGGATTTCGAGGGCGCGATTGGTGAATGCGTTCAGGCGAATGCGCTGGGACCCGAGGATCATGCTTATTTCCGCCACGCCTTAGCTGACGCCTACTTCCACAAACGGGAGTTGGGTGGAGCGATCCAAGAATTAGAAAACGCGCTCCGGTTCAATCCGAGTTATGCACCCGCGCATTACATGCTGGGAAGAATACATGAACAAGAGGGGAAAAGGACGGAAGCCCTTGCGGAATATCAATTGTGTTTGAGGATTCTGAAAAACGCCGACCCAGGCTTTCCTCTGATTGGAGGGTTAAAGGAGGGAGTTGCCAGGTTGGCAAAGCGAATGTAGAGAAGATACGTGGAAGCGGAGCAGCTTGCGCTGCGTTCCCGTAAAGTTACAGCCGAAGTACAGAGTCTAAACTGTCGGTCATAGGATTCATGCTGAAGGTCGATCAGAGGCAATCCAGAGTTCCAATCTAACTAACAAGGAGAGAAAAATGCCAAAGGCAGGGCTCGTACAATGGATCATTGCGATTGTTTTGGTTGTCATTGCCGTTGAAATGGGTTTTGTAGTTCGACACGCAGGAATGTTTGACGGTCCCCAACCTGACGATTGGCCGGTCGTTGATAACCTGGGCTATTTTGATGCGGCGAAAATCCCCCTTCATGCAAAGTGTAAAACGACCCATCAGTTGCTCCAATATATCGCCTGCGCTCAGGAAACAGAATTGAAACTGCTGAATATCAGGCTGCCCAAACCAGTTGTGACGCCGCCGGCCGTCGGTCCGGGAGATCGGCGTTGATAGCTGAAGCAACGAAGAGGCTTTAAGGAAAGTGGTGCCCAAAGTCTGTCACGACACTGTAGTTAACAGCCGGCATGCATAAGGCAACCACGCCAGCTGATGCCGTACGTTTACACAAAGGAGGAACCACGTGACCGCAAAAGATTTTCGCCGTATGGCTCTCAGCTTTCCGGAAACGTTAGAAAGCGCCCATATGGGGCATCCGGATTTTCGAGTGCGCGGGAAAATCTTCGCGACAGTCTGGCCAAGCAAAGAATGGGGCATGGTGAAACTTACACCGCTGCAGCAGCAGGCATTCGTCCAGGCAGTACCGGATGTCTTTGAGCCCGTAAAGGGAGGTTGGGGACGTCGGGGTGCTACCAGCGTGCGCCTTGAAGCCGCCGACAAGCCGACGTTGCGCCGCGCACTCGTCACTGCCTGGCGCAATACCGCACCAAAGCGGCTTGTTGAGCAATTCGACAAAGACAACTAGCGAACGCAGAGTCGCCCGCATTGTTTCAAAACTGGGTTGCTTGACGCGGCGCACTGCTTTCACCGCCGAGGCGCAGAAGATGTGAAAAAATCACTTCTTCGCAGAGACCGAGGCCACGCAGAGTTTGCAACCCGGCCTCTGCGACGACTCGGCGGACTCAGCGCCTCGGCGGTGAATACAACGTGGCCGTCTTCGCACTTTCGGTCATTCCTTTAACCGGCTGTACTTTTTCAAAACTTCTCGCAGACGGTCATGGGGGAGCGCCAGTACTTTATGATTGTCCACTCCCGTCATCGTTTCCGCCGCAATCAAAGCGTTGACGATGGCTTCCTCCGTCGCCTGAACCGTGGCTTCGAAGAGAGCATTGAGGCGCTCGTTTGCCAGCATGTCAACCTGGGTAATCCCGGTGGTGCCCGCACGTGGAGGTCTGGCTGTCGAAAACGCGATAAAAATGTCTCCGGACCCATTTCCTGAAGTAGAGCCGGTTCTGGCGATCCCGAGCGGCACGCGCCGGGCGAGCCGTTTCAACTGATGCGGTAGGAGTGGAGCATCCGTGGCAATTACCACGATGATCGAGCCAAGGTCTCCACCAGACGGCCGGCCGTCTTCGGTGATTTCCGTTCCCACCGGCACACCCGCGATGCGCAACTGGCTTCTCGAGCCGAAGTTGGCCTGCACCAGCGCGCCAAGCATGTAGCCGCCCGCTCTTGTTTCAAGCAGTCTCGATGAAGTTCCAATGCCTCCCTTGAAACCGTAACAGATCATGCCGGTGCCGCCGCCCACGTTGCCCTCGCCAACCGCGCCCGAGCTCGCGTTATCAAGCGCAGCGAAGACATGACCCGGTTTGACATGAAAGCCATTGGTGTCATTTAACCAGCCGTCCCAGGTCTCGGCGACAACGGGCAGCGCCCAAGGCTGGTTCATCATTTTCTTTTTGACGCTCCAGTCGATCACCGCATCGCGCGCAACGCCGACACTGTGCGTATTAGTGATGATTACCGGCCCTTCCAGGAATCCGGATTCCTCCACCCAGGTAGTACCGGTCATTTCACCGTTGCCATTCAAGCTGAACCATCCGGCAAAAACAGGGGTGTTAGAGCCTTTGCCGCGCGGCAATATGGCAGTCACACCGGTTCGCACCGGTCCTTTTCCCACGCTCAAGGCCCCCTCACCCGAGATCAGAGTCGTATGGCCTACCTCGACGCCTTGCACATCTGTGATTGCATTCATCGGACCGGAGGTTCCTTCCAACGGCACGCCGAGGTCGCGAGCGCGCGGCTTGCGCTGTGCCGCGGCGAATAGATGAAAGATCAGCAAACAAAGCAAAGCGGTAGTCGCAAAACGGGAGTATTTCTTCATGATGCCTCCTGAGCCTAACTGGTCTGTGCATTATCTTCGTTCAAAGAGCAAGTGGACAGATGATCTGTTGACTCAATCCCGCAGGGGTATAGCATGTACGCCTGAATGGGAAAAAAAGCGACAGCGAAACACTTCCCGGTGGTAGGTGACGGCAGCGGACTGGCTCACACCGAGAACCTCTACAAAGAAGAGCTTCAACTCGCGCTTCGCAACAGCGGGATGCCGCTGGAAGCATTGCGCTACGACATTACTCCAACCGGTCTGCATTATCTGCTGATCCACTACGACATTCCAGCAGTAGAACCTCACGCATGGCGCCTGACAATCGCAGGTCGAGTCACCAAGCCATTCACTTTGACTCTGGAAGCAATCAGGAAGCATCCGGCGCGAAGCATCGTGGCGACGATGGAGTGCGCGGGAAACGGTCGCGCCTTTTTTTCTCCGCGCCGCCTCAGCCAGCCCTGGCTTCTGGAGGCGATAGGAACCGCAGAGTGGACCGGCACGCCTTTGCGCGGGATTCTGGAAGAAGCCGGAGTTCATGATGAAGCCGCAGAAATCGTCTTCACCGGCCTTGACCGGGGAATAGAAGGAGAGCAGGTTCAGTACTACCAGCGCAGCCTGGGAGTTAAGGAAGCGACCCGGGAAGAAGTCTTACTGGCTTACGAGATGAACGGCCATCCCCTTCTGCCGCAGCACGGCTATCCACTGCGCCTGCTCGTGCCCGGCTTGTATGGCATGGCGAGCGTGAAATGGCTGGCTCGCATCGACGCTGTTGTCGAACCGTTTCAGGGCTATCAGATGATCAACGCTTATCGCTATGCGCAGACAGCGACAGGCGCAGGCGAGCCTGTGACAGTGCAGAAGGTGCGCTCACTCATGATCCCTCCCGGGATACCGGATTTCCTAACGCGTACCAGGCTGGTTTCACCCGGCTCTGTCACTCTGACAGGCAAAGCCTGGGCCGGTCGATCGACGGTCTCGCGCGTGGAAGTCAGCACAAACGGAGGCTCCACCTGGATGGAAGCGCAACTGGGAGAATCGTTCTCACCTTACGCCTGGAGGTCCTGGACGTACGCCTGGAATGCAAGACCAGGCCCGTACACACTGTGCGTTCGCGCCACCGACTCGGAAGGCAACACTCAACCGCTGGAACCGCAGTGGAATTTCGGCGGATACGGCAACAATGCGGTCCAGTCACTGCAGGTGATAGTAACGCCGGGGGTTTAGTGGTCTAGTTTGTGCTGCCTACTAACCATGAGAATTTTCGCGGCCTGCGCAAATCATTTGGGAGCGGAGAGACGGCCTGACGGCCGTCTCAACTTGGCAGGGCACCGCAGAGAGACGGCCCTCAGGCCGTCTCTCCTTGACTTTTGGTTGCGGCTTCGCCGCGCTCAGCCTCTGTGTGAAATGTTTTGCGGCGCGGCGGACCGGGAGGTTTTCTATGAAGGCACATCTACTTCTTTTCATTTTTCTGCTGCCGACCACCCCCATATTCGCCAGCGACGCGTCGCCGCTTCCCGTCCGAGGTTTGCATCTCTCGGCGCCCAGGCCGGCCGAATTGGCCGACGCTCTCAAATTCATTCGCGAGGCGCTTCCCAGGGAAGGCGTCAATCTTCTGGTGCTTGAAATCGGTTACCGCTACCAGTTCACCAAACGCCCTGAGGTTGTGGACGCCGGCGCGCTGTCGCGGGAGGACGTCAAGGCGATCGTGGAGGCATGCCGTACGGCTGGAGTGCGGCTGATCCCGGAGATCAACCTCCTGGGACATCAGTCCTGGGCAAGAACGACGCACGGCCTGCTCAGGTCCCATCCCGAGTTCGATGAGACACCGGACAAATATCCCGACAATCAGGGCATTTACTGCCGAAGCTACTGCCCGCTGCATCCGGAAGTCCACGCCGTGATCTTCGACGTGATCGACGAGCTGGCGGAAGCATGCGAAGCGGATGCCTTTCATGTGGGGATGGACGAAGTATTTCTGCTGGGGGAGGACGATTGCCCCCGGTGCAAAGGCCGTAACAAGGCGGAACTGTTCGCGCAGGAAGTACGCGCGCTGCGCGATCACCTGGCGCAATCGGGACGGACAATGTGGATGTGGGGAGACCGCTTTCTCAATGGCGAAGCTAACGGCCTGGGGAAATGGGAAGCAGACAGCAGCGGCACCTCCGCGGCCCTTCGCCAGATTCCCAAAGACATCGTGATCTGCGATTGGCACTACGAAACGGCTCCCCCCACGGCCTCCTACTTCGCTCTCGAGGGCTTCACGGTTGTTTCCTCGCCGTGGCGGCGGCCCGGTGTTGCCCTCGCTCAGTTGGAGCTTATTCGTCATGCGCGCAAGAACGCCCCTG
Source organism: Acidobacteriota bacterium (assembly GCA_036507075.1). Lineage (GTDB taxonomy): Bacteria > Acidobacteriota > UBA6911 > JACQSX01 > JACQSX01 > DASXQR01. The sequence continues at coordinate 24,872 of DASXQR010000004.1, forward strand.
CGGCTGTCGGATCACGCATGCTCGGCATGCTGCAAACCACCTGGGGCGGCATGGGGGCCTTCGCGAGAGCCTACTTTGGCGAAGCTTCCGAGGCGAGGACCGTGGAGGCGGTCGTGTGCTTCAAAACCCTATTTGCCGACCTCCGAAACGCCGGCTTGAAGTGAAGCCGCATCAATTGTTTTCACCACAAAGGCACAAAGGGCACAAAGTGAGACGAGGGGTAGGCAGAGTCCGGTCCACTCCCATAACACGCTGCCACGTTTTGACTTTGAGACTCTGACCGGACTCTGCCTGTCCCCTGCCTGACTTTGTGCCCTTTGTGCCTTTGTGGTGAAAACTCATAGTAACCTTCCTCTGTAATCGCGGTATTAAGAATACAACGGCGAGGAGCGCAACATCGAGGGTCCGCTTGCTTACCCGGATTATTCATAAATCTTTAACCGCGAAGAGCGCCAAGAACGCTAAGACCAGCGCGGGGTGACGGCCTGGAGCTCAAGGCATGAAGGGGGATGGAGAAATGTGGATGTCGCTTGGAGGTGTGTGGCAAGACTTGCGTTATGCCCTCCGTATGCTGCGTAAGAACCCTGGTTTTACCTCGGTTGCCGTGATCTCACTTGCGCTCGGTGTCGGCGCAAATACGGCCATCTTCACGTTCGTCAACGCAGCTCTACTGAAACCCATTCCTTATCCCCACGCGGACCGAATCGTAGCGCTGCTGCAGCGCCCGCCAAAAGGACAGGGCACGACACCTGTGCACCCCCGCAGCTTTGTCGCCTGGCGGGACCGCGCTCAATCCTTTGAATCCCTCGCTATCGCGCAGGCCATTCCAGTCAATACTCAGGGCACTGAAGGCGCAGAGCAAGTGCCCGGTCTTTGGACGACATCGGAATTATTCCACGTTTTCGGAGTTACACCGTTCATGGGCCGCGTCTTTGCCGAGCACGAAGGCTTCAACCGTTCGGCCATGCGCGGCGAGGGTGTGGCAGCGACCCCCGTCGTGATCCTAAGCCACGGATACTGGCAAAGACGCTTCGGATCGGACAAGAACATCCTGGGCAAGAGAATTCAGCAGGGCCGGGGGTCGGCCGTCGTCGTTGGAGTGATGCCGGCCGGCTTCAGAGTCGGGACACAGAACATCGATATCTATCTCCCACTGCCTCTGGATCGCAATAAACCGGAAGCTGTCGGCTCGCGATCATTTCAATGCTACGGCCTGTTGCGGCGCAACGTGACCGCTGAGGCGGCACAAGCGGAAATGACGATTCTTGCCGATCGCGTTGGCCGCGAAAACCGATTAGATGAAGGTTGGGCCGTAGTGGTGCTCAGCCTGCGCGATTATCTGGTGCGGGACAATCGCCTGGTCTTGCTCGTGTTGCTGGGCGTCGTCGTTTTTGTGCTGCTGATCGCGTGCGCAAACCTGGCAGCGCTGCTGCTGACCCGCGGCCTTGGCCGTCGAGGCGAGATGGCTCTGCGCGCATCGCTCGGCGCCGGCCGCTCCCGTCTGGTCCAACAGCTTGTCGTTGAAAGCTTCGCATTGTCTGCGATGGGAGGCGCACTGGGCCTGCTCCTTGGCTACTGGGCCAGCCATGCGCTGGTCTACCTCGCGAAAGACGCTGTCGAGTTCGGACAAATGGCGGACGTACATCTAGACAGCCGCGTACTCGCTTTCACAGTGGCCCTCTCCCTGCTGACCGCGGTCGCGTTCGGGTTGGCGCCAGCCTGGCAAACTTCCCGCTTTGACCTGCAGGCGGCGCTCAAGGAGCAAGGCCGAAGCACCGGCGACAGCCGCAGTCAAAAGCGATTCCGTGCGGCGCTGGTGGTCGCTCAAGTGGCGCTCGCTGTGATACTTCTGGTCGGCGCAGGCTTGCTTCTCCGCACGTTCTCTCAATTGCTTCAGGTCAAACTTGGATTCCAGCCGGAGCAGGTCGTGACTATGCGCATGCTGGTCACGGGCGAGGCAGCCAGGCGCGCCAACCTGGTGGAAAGCGTCCTGGATCGGGTTGAAGCCTTGTCTGAAGTGCGCGCAGCCGGCACCATTCAGTTCCTTCCGCTTGGAGGCTGGACCAACAATGGCCCTTTCCATTTTCTTGGGCGCGCGCAACCTGCCATCCCGGAGAGCATGGAATCCGACGTGTCGACGGTGAGCCGTGGATACTTTGCCGCCATGGGCATTCCGCTGCTCCGGGGCCGGCCCTTCCTGAGGCAGGACCAGTTGGAAACTCCGCGAGTGGCGGTGGTGAATCAGTCATTCGTGAACAAGTTTTGCCCGAACGAGGATCCAATCGGTCAACATATCCTGGGCGATTGGGCCAACCCGAAAGCGACCGAAATCGTGGGTGTGGTAGGCGACATCAGGCATAACGGACTCACCTCGGAGCCTCGGCCTACTGTCTTTCTGGCGCAGTCACAAGTGCCCGGCTACATCACTTACCTGGTAGTGCGCACGGCGACCGAGCCGCAGAAACTGGCATCCGCGATTCGCCGCGAAGTCCAGCAGGTGGATCGGACCCAGCCGGTGACCGCGATACAAACGATGGAGCAGTACGTATCAGCGTCTTTGGCGCGGCCGAGACTGTATGCCGTGCTGCTTGGCGCGTTCGCTTCACTGGCGCTTTTGCTTGCCGCGGTTGGCCTCTATGGCCTGATGGCCTACACGGTCCACCGGCGCACGCACGAAATCGGAATTCGCATGGCGCTGGGCGCAGAGCCACGCAAGGTGCTTCACTCAATACTTGGCCAAGGTGCCTGTCTTGCCGTGCTGGGACTGCTTGTGGGCGTCGTCTCTGCCATCGCCTTGAGCCGCTTTGTCACAAAGTTGCTCTACGGCGTCAGCCCAGGCGATCTGATGACTTACACGTTGGCCGCGGCGCTGCTGGGTGGCGTAGCCTTGATCGCCGCCTATGTTCCGGCGCGCCGGGCTTCAAGGGTCGACCCGATGACGGCCTTGAGGTACGAGTAAAGAGATTTGTTCTCTGTGTCCCCTGTGTCTCTGTGGTAAAAGAAGGTTAATCACAAAGGACATTCGGGCAGAAAAGCCGGTGGCGAACCGCATTAGCCAGGAGGTTGACAATGAGTGGCAAGATTTCCCGCCGATCCTTCCTTAAGAACACCGGGGCAACGCTGGCAGGAGCTACGCTTGGATTTCCTCACTTGATCCCTGCCGGAGTGCTTGGCGCGGCCGGCAGGAAAGGCGCCAACGACCGTATCACCATTGCTCACATCGGCGTAGGGGGCCGGGGTCGTGCGCTCTGGCGTGAGCTCGCGAATCTTCGAAACAAGGGTGAGGCGGTAAGCGTGGTCGTCTGCGACGTCGACGAGAGATCGTTGCGCCGCGTGACTCAAGAAAAGGTCGCGGAGGGCGCCGAAGCCTATCGCGACTATCGGCACGTTCTGGATCGCAAGGATATCGACGCGGTCGTCATTGCCACACCGGATCACTGGCATGCGGCCCAGTTCGTCCACGCCGCGGAAGCCGGCAAACACATTTACTGTGAGAAGCCGGCCTGCTGCACCATCGAAGAGGGAAAGGCGATGATTGCCGCCGTGCGCAAAACGGGTATTATCTCGCAAATCGGATCGCAGGGCCGCTCGCAGCCCGAGGCGTATCTGATGCACCGCTATCTTGCCAACGGCGTGATCGGCAAAGTCAAACATGTGGAATGCTTCCATTACCCGAGCCCGGTGGATACTTCGCAAACACCTGACAGCGAGCCTCCGGCAGAACTCAATTGGGACATGTGGCTTGGCCCCCTTCGCTGGCGCCCTTACAATGCACGCTATTGTCCCGGAACATTCCGGTGGATGATGGAATCGGGCGGCGGACAGATCCGCGACCGCGGAGCTCATGTGATGAGTTGCGCGCTGTGGTGGATGAACGCCGATCGCACCGGCCCGGTCACCATAGAGGCGACTGGCACGCCACCCAATCAGGGTGTCTGGGATGCCGCCGTGCTGATGCAGGTAACCTACACTTTCCGCAACCCTGATTGGGTGATGACCTGGACGCAGAAGCCGCAGGAGCAATTGCCGCGTGCCGAGGAGAGAACGCCCGAGGAGCTCAACGATGAGATCACCCGTATTACGCGCCCCGGCTACGGTGCCATCTACCATGGCGAACAGGGAAGCTGCATGCACTGGGGCGGCGACGGCGGCACCTGGGCGGAGCGGAAAGTGCGTCAGTGGAAGCCGGAGGCCGCCAGCGTCGATGTGTACCGGAGTCCCGGTCACTTCGAGGACTGGTTCCAGGGCATCAGGACCGGCAAGAAGACGATCATGAACATCGAAGCGGGCGCGGCGGTCGGCTTCCTTTGCGTTTTGGGGAATCTCTCTTACATGCTGGGTCGCAAGCTCCAGTGGGATCCTGTAAAGCAGGAAATCGTGGGTGACGAACATGCGCGTCGTCTGATGGGCCGGCCGCAACGGCATCCTTATTATGTGTAGCAGGTCGCAAGCATGAGATTTACACCACAAAGACACGAAGGGCACAAAGTTAAAAGAGAGGAGCCTGCACCGATGAAAAACATGACAGCCGAAGAACTACTCACCGCCATTCAGAGTCAGGATCCCGATGTCAGAACGGAAGCATGGCTTTCTGCCGGAATGGTTGGGGCGGCGGCCATCGGTGGTCTGGCAAAACTGGTCATCAATGGAAATCTGGAGACAGGCCGGGCTGCCAAACGCGCTCTCTGGAAAATCGTGCGCACGGCAGGCGCTCCCGACGGAGCCAAAGAAAAGCGCCCTGTGTTGAACCAACTGGTGAAACTACTGGATGCCGCGCAACCGCCATCGCTTCGTCGGGAAGTCATCTGGATGCTCTCGGAAATCAGTTCAGAAAAGGCTGACATTGACGCCGTGGCAGAATTGTTGTCTCACCCGGACCTGCGCGAGGATGCCCGCTGCGCCCTCGAGCGGATCCCCGGCGACCGATCGCTGGCCGCCCTGAAAGAAGGCTTCGCTCGCGCACCGCAGGACTTCAAACCCAATATCGCCCACTCCCTTCGCGCCCGCGGCGTGAACATGGAAGCTGCGAAAAAATGAAAAAAACCGCGAAGGCGCGAAAGCGCGAAAATTTTTTGATTTCGCGCTTTCGCGCCTTCGCGGTGAATTTTCTTAAGGCCGGCGCAGGGCACCTATTTCCCTGACTTGAACCGCCTTACCGGAGTAAGGCTGATGTTGCGGAAGGAGATCTTGCCGTGGTCTCCCTGAAGCATGATCGGACCGGGTTCGCCTTCGTTGCTGTCCAGGGCGCCGCCCGTGATGCCGGGGATCTCCTGATTGTCAATGATCGTTGCGCCGTTCAACACCACTGTGACGCGGCGCCCAGTCAAGGTGATGTCGTAACTTTGCCACTCATCCGCCGGTCTGCCGGCGTTTGAAGTCGGAGTGATGAAGCCATATACTCCTCCGATTAACAAGCTGCCCGGGTCTTTGCCGAAATCGTCCTGAATCTGAACTTCGTACCGACCGCGCAGATACACCCCGCTGTTGCTTCGCGCCGGATAAACAAACTCCGTGTGGAGCTTAAAATCCTTAAATTTGTCTTTCGTAATCAGGTCGGTCCCTCCCGCTGTATTGGCCAGGACCCCGTTCTCCGCTTTCCAGTTGTTAGGGGATTTCGGATCACGAACCTTCCAGCCGTCCAGATCCCGGCCGTTAAAGAGCTGGATCGGCTCTCCCCATTCCGGCTCGCCTGCGGCCAATACCGGGGCGCGAACCGCATTCCAGGCCAATGTCGATCCATCTTCTCCGTTCGTTGTTCCTTCCAGCTTGCCGCCCTTCGGCCTCCCGGCGAAAACCATGTCGCTCTTGTGTTTTTCGTACTGAACAGGAAGGCTTAATCTCAGGCCGTTGCTGGAAAACTCGACAGTTTGAATCGGTCGGGCGCTTCCCACCCGGCCGACGAAGCGGCCGGCAAGCCTGCCCCCTTCGTCTCTAATTTCAAACCAGGACGGGTAACTTCCCGTCGGAGCATGAATGGTCACATCCCAGCGCCCGGCAATCTTTTGACCCGATTCTGGCGAAGCCGCAAAAAGACCAAAGAACATCAAGATCGAAAACGTGACACCCAGCGCAAATCGATTTCCAGTCCACATAAAAATTCCTCAGTTAATTGGGGACAGTCCCCTATTTCCAGTTAATTGGGGACAGTCCCCTATTTCTCCCTATTTCTATAGGTCAATCAGGGGACAGTCCCCTATTCTAGGGGACAGTTCCTCTAAATAGGGGACAGTCCCTATTTTGACATACGTTGGAACCTGTAAAAAAATCGACGCCGGCGCCGGTGCGGCAAGGCGTTCCTGGAGGAGTCCTACCTTTTTCTCTGTCAAGCCACGAGCAGACGCGTAAAATGGACCTTAAATGCGACACTGACGTCGCTCCAGCTCCAGGGAGGACAAATGTCAAAGATGTTCTTCCATAGCTTTGTGAAAAGCGTCTTCACGCTGGCGTTGATTGGCGCTGCAGATTGTCAGGCACAAGCACGGCCTGTCAGCCAAAACCGCGAAATTGCCGCCGGCGACAGAACCAGGCTGGAGCGGTTTGAAAAACAACTCGAAGAGCTGCGAACACACCTGAAGATTCCGGGAATGTCGGCTGCCATCGTCAAGGATCAGCAGGTACTCTGGTCCAAAGGATCCGGATTTGCGGATCTTGAACGCCGCGTGCCCGCAACACCCGACACCCTCTACCACATCGCTTCATTAACCAAGACGTTTGCCGCTACCTTGATCATGCAACTGGTAGAGAATGGAAAATTAAACCTCGATGAACCGATGTCGAACTACTCCAGCGATTTCAAGGATAGTTCGGTCAAAATCAAGCACCTGCTCAGCCACACCTCCGAGGGCACGCCTGGAGACGACTACCAGTACAATGGAAACCGCTACGATTACCTGACGGCGGTGATCGAGAAGAAGACCGGCAAGTCGTTCCGTGAATTGATTGTCAGGAATTTCTTTGTTCCGCTGGGAATGTCGGGAAGTGTTCCGGCCCATGATGTGCTGGATGAAGCTTCAAAGGGATCAAATCTGTTCGCGAAGGAAATGCTGGACCGCTTTCAGAAGAACCTGACCAATCTGGCACAGCCTTACACCCTTTATGGCAGCAGCGAAGTTGTGCGCGTCCCTTATCCGCCCAGAGGAGTCGGCGCCGCCGCTGGGATACTATCGACCGTGGTTGACATGGCTCGCTTCGACGCGGCGATCGACCGCCATCGGTACCTTAATGAAGAAACGCAGGATCGTGCCTGGACCCCGTTTGTCTCAAACAGCGGCAGGGAACTTCCGCACGGCCTCGGGTGGTTCGTTGAGAAGTATCAGGGACTCAAACTGATCTGGCACTACGGGCACTGGGGGACAGGCTTCTCGGCAACGTACCTGAAAGTTCCCGAGCACAATCTTTCATTGATTCTGCTTGCCAACAGCGAAGCGCTGAGCGACCCCTTTTACCGGACAGGAGGCATTGAAACCAACGTTTTTGCCTGCGCTTTTCTGCGTCTGTTTGCTTTTGAAGATCTGCAGGGCCGCGTGCTTCCCGATCTACCCTGGACCCTGCGCGCGCAGGAATTCAACAGTGAACTTGCACGGCTGGATCCGCAGTCCGCCGGCAACTCCCGGGATTGCGCGCCGCTGTCACACGCATCGATGACGAGCTGGCTCGACCAGCGCAGTGCAAAGGCCCGCACGTCGGTCAAAGTAGACAGCAGAATTTATGAGGCCTATGTCGGGCAATATGAATTGAACCCCCAGCGGATATTCAGCGTGACCAAGGAAGGCGAAAAACTGGTGGTGGACATACCCCGAACGGCCAGGTCCGAAATGTTTCCGGAGTCAGAATCGAAGTTTTTCCTCAAAGTAAGAGATGTGCAATTGGTTTTCGTCAAAGGTGAAAAAGGAGAAGTCACGCATCTGGAAATCATCTCAAACGGAGACACGATGCGTGCAAAGAGAGTGAGATAATCGGTCAATGTGCTCAGTCATTCTCTTTGGCGCCAGGATCGGTATTTGTCTTCTGGTGTTGACGCTTTCCCTCTCCTGCGTCCTGCGCAAAGAGCAGCGCTATTCGGATTTCACCACGCACACTCCCCTGAAGGCAGGGGATTGCCTGGTGATCGGATTTCTGGGCGGGCGGGAACCATGGAACAATGAGAAGCGGAATGTGCGACGCTTGGCTCTGAAACTGCGCTCCATGCAGCTATCGGGAGTGCACGTCGAAACAGTCGAGAACAGAAAACGCCACCTGGCTGTAAAACTGATCAAAGGCGCGCTGGACCGCAATAGCGACGGTTCTCTGGACGCGCAGGAAAAGGCGTCGGCGCGATTGATCATTTACGGGCAGAGCTTCGGCGGTGCGGCCGTCGTCAAGCTGGCAAGAGACCTCAAATCTCTGGACATTCCGGTCGCCCTCACCGTGCAGATCGACAGCGTCGGCCGCAATGACGCGGTAATCCCGAGCAACGTCGCCGCTGCGGCCAATCTCTACCAATCCAACGGATGGGTGATAAAAGGAGAATCCGAGATACACTCTGAAGATCGTCACGAGACTCGGATCATCGGCAACTTCAAATACGATTACAGCCGAAAGAAAATCGACCTTTCGCAAGTGTCATGGCTCAAGAAACTGTTCCGCGCAGCTCACACCAAAATGGACTTCGATCCCGAAGTCTGGTCCCGTGTCGAACAACTCATCCTGGCCGAGATCAGGCGCCGGGATGAGTAAGGTGTTAAAAAATCGTCTCCTTACCGTGCTCGTGAACGTGAGACGTGGTCGTTGCCGTGTTCGAGGACGGTTCCTTGGTTGCGGCCTACATCCGGGATGTGCCTCTGTGGTTGCACCGCGCCGCTAAAAGGTGTATATCGGTCCGACCATATGCGCATGCTTATCCTGTTTGTTTCTGTAATTGGGGCCGCCGCCTCTTCTGCCTACGCGGTACCCTGCACGTCGCCGTCCGGCTGCACGGAATGGGTGAACCTTGGCGCCGGGCAGGCGCGATCGTTGATATATCGCACATATCCGCTTGATGCCAGGAATGAAAAGATCACACGCGCCCTGATCATGATCCACGGGGCGGGACGCGATGCCGACAACTATTTCCGCACCGCCGTTGCAGCCGCTTTCCTGGCCAATGGCCTGGACGACACGATTGTCATTGCCCCGCGTTTTGCTTCCAACGACGGACGCAGCTGCCGCGATACCCTCGACGCTAACGAAATCAGTTGGAGCTGCTCGGGCGACAGTTGGCGATCGGGCGGCGTGGCCGCCGGTGACGAGCGGCTGACTTCCTATGACCTGACCGACGAGATTCTTCGCAAGCTCGCCCGTAAAGAGGTTTTTCCGAACCTGAAAGCGATCGTGGTCGCCGGCCACTCGGCAGGCGGTCAGTACGCTACGCGGTTCGGAATGGCCAACCAGGTCCACGACAAGCTCGGCGTGCCGGTTACTTACGTCGTTTCGAATCCTTCCAGCTATGCCTACCTTGATCCCGAGCGTCCGGGCGGCGAAGCCGGCGAGTTGCGCTCTTTCGGCGATGCGCGCAACTGCACGACCTACGATCGCTGGCCCTACGGCCTGCAGAATCGCACCGGCTACTCAGCCCGGCTCACCGACGATCAACTGAAGAAACAACTTGCCGCGCGGCCTGTGACCTATCTGCTTGGCGGCCTGGACACGCTGCCCCTGGCAGGCTTTGATTCCTCCTGCCCTGCCATGGCCCAGGGCCCGACTCGTCTTGCGCGTGGACAGGCGTTTGCCGCCTACGTCAATAAAAAGTATGCCGCCCAGCACAAACTGGTCGTCATCCCCCTGTGCGGGCATAATGCCCGCTGCATGTTCACGGCAGAACCGGCGCTGGCGATACTTTTTCCGAAGTTTTAGCACTGGCTTTGCGGCGTGTGAACGATCACCGCAAAGGCACAAAGGGCACAAAGAAGCCGGCAAATTCTTTGTGTTCTTCGTGTCTTTGTGGTCCGAGAATCTTCAAGAGGTAAAGCCATGCAAAAAAGAGACACTCTCCTTTGGACGGTCATCAGCCTGACGATCGCGCTCCTTCACGTGGAGCTGGACTTTGCGCAGACTCCGGCCCCATCCCAGCAATCCCAGCCGCCGAGGACGCGACGATCACAACGTGTGCGGATGCAGGAGGTCCAGGTCGCAAGTCCGGACGGAAAGGTCAAATTGACTATCCTGCCCAATGCGGAGCGGCTGACCTATACGGTGATGTTGGGAAACACGCCTGTACTGGAACCGTCTCCCATCATCATGAATCTGGATGGCTACGATCTTTCATCGGGAGTCGTATTCGATAAGCTGGACCGCTATGAAGTCAACGAGACCTATCCCTGGTTGGGCGCTCGCAGCACAGCGGCTAATCAATGCAACGCCGTCAAGGTTTCCCTTGTGCATGATTTGAGCTTCGTCAATTACACCCTGGAGTTAAGGGTCTTCAATGACGGCGTCGCTTTCCGCCATGTTATTCCCGGTGAGGAAAGCGCTTCACGCGTACCGGACGAATACTCGACCTTCAACATCCCGGCCGGCTCTACGGTTTGGTATGCCGGCATGGCGGAGGGCCATTATGAGGCCCCTTACTTGAAGAAGAATATTTCCGAAGTCCAGGCCGGAGAATGGGCAGGCCCGCCTCTCACTTTCAAGTTGCCGCTCGACGGCCGTTACGCCTCGATCACGGAAGCCAACCTGGTGAATTACAGCGGGATGGGATTGGAAGCCGACGGCCGCCGCGGCTGGGTTACAGGTCTGGGACACCGGCAGCCTTTGAACTATCCCTTCGAGCTGCGCTACGGGAGAGAAGAAGGCAAGCGCCTGGGCAAAGCGGCCTCCGTCACCGGCACCATTACCACTCCATGGCGCGTGGTGATGGTTGGCCGCGACCTGAACACTCTGGTCGACAGCAACATCCTTCCCAACCTCTGCCCTCCGCCCGATCCAAAGCTCTTCCCCGAGGGAATCAAGACCGCATGGATCAAGCCCGGCCGCGCGGTATGGCGTTACGTTGATGGCGGCCCCACCGGGGTTGAAGGCATGAAACAGTTTTCCAGTATGGCAGGCCGGCTCGGCTTTGAGCACCACGTCATCGAAGGCATCTGGAGCCGCTGGACAATGGAAGAAAGAAAAGATGTGGTTAATTATTCCAGACAGCAGGGAGTCGGTGTCTGGTTCTGGAGGCACAGCAACCAGCTTCGAACGCCGGAGGCACGCGAGGAATTCTTCAAGATGTTGCGCGATCTGGGCGTCACCGGCGCCAAGATCGACTTCTTCGATCACGAAGCCAAGGAAGTCATCGACCTCTATGAAACGCTGCTTCGCAAAGCGGCGGAATTCCATATACTGCTCGTCTTCCACGGCGCCAACAAGCCGACAGGACGCGAGCGCACCTGGCCCAACGAGATGGTCCGCGAGGCGATCCGGGGTATGGAGTCAGGAAACATGATGGAACGCGCGCGGCACCAGACGATCCTGCCGTTTACGCGCTACCTGGCCGGACCGGCCGACTACACAACCATGCTCTTCAGTGAGCGCCGCCGTGATTCCAGCATCGCGCACCAGATCGCCAGCATGGCCGTTTACGCCAGTCCCCTGCTGACAATTGCCGCCAATCCGCAGAGCATTCTGAACAGTCCCGCGGTTGACGTAATCAAGAACATCCCGGCAGTGTGGGATGAAACCATCGTCCTGTCGGATTCGGAAATCGGGGAGCTCGCCGCCTTTGCACGGCGCACGGGCAAATCCTGGTTTTTGGCCGTCATGTGCGGCCCGCAGGCCAGGACGATACGCGTGCCGCTCTCATTTCTGGGCCAAGGCCAGTATAAAGCGACGTTGGTCCGTGACAGCGCCGAGGGCTCTGCGGTAACGATCGAAAACACAACCCAGAAGCAAGGCGATACACTCACTGTTGATCTGCGCGCAGGAGGCGGCTTCGTGGGCCGTTTTTCGAAGCCGTAAGACGAAACCGCCAAGCACGCCAAGACCGCCAAGATTTTAATGGCTCTACTCCAGTTCACCTCGGGTACACAGTCCAAACTGTAAACGAATTCGATGTCCACTGTGAACCCGTCCGACTAGAGGGAATTCTCTTGGCGTTCTTAGCGTTCTTGGCGGTTCAATCTTTTCTCGAACACTCTGCAACCAGCGGGAACTTGATCACTTTATTGTCTCGCTGGGAACGGTAGATGGCCGTGAACAACTCCACCGTTCTGCGGCCTTCTTCACCCGGGATCATGGGATCGCGGCCTTCGATGATGGCCTGCAGGAAGTCCTTGATCTGCAACTGGTGATAGTGCCGGGTCGCATCAGTCGTCAAAAAAAAATCCGAATCCTCTCGCTGCCACTGTTTCAGCAGGTTCTCTTCTCCCTGCACAGTCCAAATATCATTGATGGGAGGTTCAGTAATAGTGGACATACCCGCAATAAACATCGCTCCGCCATCGGTCTGCACGCCCACGGACGCTCCGTTCTTGCCGTACACAGCCACCTTGCCGTAAAGCGCCGGGTTCTGAGAGTTGCTTAAGATAATGTTTCCAAGAGCGCCACTTTTGAAGCGGATCACAGCCACCGCCGTATCTTCAACTTCAATATAAGGGTGATTGAGATTGGCCCAGCAGCCAAAGACTTCGGCCACGGGACCCATGAACCACAGCAGAATATCAAGCTGATGAGGCGCCTGATTGACCAACACCCCGCCGCCCTCGCCGCTCCAGCTCCCCCGCCACGAGTCACTTTCATAATAAGCCTGATCCCGCCACCCGAACATGCTGACCGTGCCCAGAATCGGCTGGCCCAGTTTCCCGTCTTCAATCGCTTGCTTGATCCTCTGCACGGGGGCATACAGCCGCCGCTGGCTGATTGTTGCCAGTTTGACACTGGCGTCTCTGGCTGCGCGAATCATGGCATCGCAGTCTTCCAGAGAGGAGGCCAGCGGCTTTTCTACGATCACATGAGCCCCGGCTCGCATGGCCTTTATGGCAGGTTCGGCATGCCGAGGATGCGGCGTGCATAGAGTCACGGCTTGCACGCCCCCGGCCTTCACCATCTCTTCGACATCCGCGTAAGCCTTCACCCCGTATTGCCGTGCGAACGCCTGGGCGCCTTTGACGTTTACATTACACACTGCTGTAAACTCTGATTCGTCCAAATCCAGCAGAGCCGCGGCATGAATGTGGGCGACTTTTCCCGTGCCGACGATGCCTGTCTTCAGTTTCCGCATAAGAGATTTCGTGGTGCCTTGGTGTCTTTGTGGTGAAAAAAAACACTAACCACCAAGGCACCAAGGCACTACAAGGGTTCTGGAACCGCATTCCCCAATCCGTATCCCATCAGATCACGGCTTCAGAATAACCTTCATCAGCCCGGGTTCCTGCCGATAAAGGCGGTCGAACCACATCGGCCCTTCTTCCAACGGGACGGAAGCGCTGATGAAGGCGCGCACGTCGATCTTGCCGCGCGCCATCAGATCGATACAGGCCGGGTACTCGCCCGATGAGGCACACGCGCCGATGAGAGTGATCTCGCGAGTAACAACCTGCTGCAGCGGCATCTCCACTTTTGACGACAAATTGCCGACCAACGTTGCAGCGCCGCCTTTGCGGAGGCTGGCCACAGCAGTGTTGAAAGCGTCAGATGTTCCCACAACCTCGAAGGCCAGATCGGCTCCCCTGCCCTGTGTCAGTTCAAGAATCTGAGCCTGAAGGTCGGGCGACCCGGCGTTGATCCCTTCGTCGGCGCCGCGTTCCCGCGCCATTTGCAGCTTCCGATCATCCAGATCAATCGCAATCAGTGTGCCGCATCCTGCCTGGCGCACCGTTTGTATCACGAGCTGTCCTATCATCCCCGCTCCCACCACGACCACGGAATCACCCAGCTTCATGGGCGCGCGATTGGTGGCGTGAAAGGCAATTGAGACAGCTTCGATCATGGCCGCCTGCTCAAAGCTCAGATCGTCAGGCAGACTGTAGATGATGTGCTGAGGAACTGCGACAAACTCGGCGAACGCGCCGTGCCGGCGATACTCACTGCAGGACACTCCCAGGACCTTGCGATTGTCGCAGAGATTGACTTCGCCGCGTCGACAGTGGAAGCACTTGCCGCAATAAACGGTCGAGTCGAAGGTCACGCGGTCGCCGGGACGAAACTCCTTCACCCCCGCGCCGACTGCAGCAATCACGCCCGACGCTTCATGCCCCATGATCAGCGGCGGGATGCGCCTGCCGGTACGCCCATCGTAGCCGTGCACGTCGCTGCCACAGATGCCGCAGGCCTTAACGCGCACCAGCACCTCGTCAGGCCCGATCTCCGGGTCGGGTACCGTGGTGACTTCCAATTGTTTGTAGTCTTTAAGCAACAGGGCTTTCATCAAGACAGTCTCCGGTGAGCACGAATTTTCGACGCAAATCGTTTCTGGCATAGTCTGACTTTGTGTTCTTTGTGGCTTTGTGGTGAACGTTCTTATGCGCGCTGATGCAGCCAGGCACTGACTTATTTCTTGCCCGCTCGTTGGATTCCGGCACGATATGCGTCATAGGCGCGCTGAATCTCCGCGGCCTCGGGCGCGCCGCGATGGATCCAGATTCGGTAACGGCAGGAAACCGATTTGCCCGGCGGGAATGTCTGCGGTGTTACTCCCGGCCATCCGACAGCCAGCATCCCATAATGCCGCGTCATCCATGTGGGAGGGTAGTCCGGGTGCGCGGGATCGACGAAGACAGCCATACCGCTTAGTTTGTTTGCACCCTTAAGATCGCCGGAAAGATCGGCCCACGGCAGGCGTGTCACAACCAGGTCCTCACTGGTGCGACCGGCCGGTATAGTGATGATCGTCCTGGAACGCGGCCCAAACCGGAGAGCGAGTCCGCCGTAACTCTTCCCTTCGGCGCCCCAAAGGGTGACGGGCCGGTCGATGGGCGTCCAGGTAAACTCCACTTCTATGGAGCGTTCTTCAGAGGATGCCGGATGGGCTCGGATCCAGACTTTCTCCTGCAACACCTGTCTATCTCCGACGAACCATCCGTTTTCAATGCCAAGGGCCGCTATATTCGCTTTGATTTCCCGCGCCAGCCAGCGCTGAAACTGGTGTCGGATTCCGCTCATACTCCAAAGGTCGTACTCCTTGTCTGCGATCTTGATGTGCGGCCATGCCCAGTAAAGACCACGGTGATGAACGTGGTCCTTGGGGAAGTCATCGGTCAAAACCTCTGCATCCAGGCCGTAAATGGGATGAATGTAAGACGAACGGTCTCGAGCGCCCTCCACAGCAGGCTTGCTGATGACGCCGTGATTGTAAACAAAAACAGGTCGGTCACCTTCCCAAAGACCGAGCGATTTGTCGCTGACGGCTTCGAATCGAAAACCTTTACTCGGTGCTGAAGGTTTTGATTGTGATTGAACCGCGAAGAACGCAAAGAACGCGAAGAATATGACGATCACTTTGGCGGCTCGCTCGACGTTGTCCTTGTCCAATACCTTGAACCGTTTGTAGAGGGTAAATTGATTTAGATCCATTTTAAACCTTGGCGCTCTTTGCGCGCTTGGCGGTTCCGCTTTGGCCCAATCAGCGCTCAACGCGCTCTCCGCGCGAGGGAACCAAAACGGCTCCCACCGAAACCAGAAGGCAGAACACAAGGATCGGTTTCAGCATTCTTTTCATACGGGTTATCGCTCCAGAGAGACGGGCCGCATCCCGGGGCCTGAATAAATGTCAATCATTTGGACAAGGTCGATCGCGAGAATAATCCCAGCCGGATGCCGCCGTCAACGATTTCACCACAGAGGACACAGGCCGGCCCTGGGCCCCGACCAAAAACGATGCACGCCTTGACATCCCGAGCACGCGAAGCCCAGAGCCACGTCCCGCAAGGGCGTGGCAGGACCCATGCAGCCGCCTTCAATCGGCTGGCGCGTTATCGCGCAGCTGCGGCAGCCCGCCTCAGTCTGCCGAACGCGTGATAAGAGGCTTGGCGGCAGATTCAGATGAGCGTCAAGCCGACTGACATTGTTCCCGCCACGCCCTTGCGGGACGTGGCTCTGCGCTTCGCGTGCCCGGGTTGTCAAAGAGGCGCGCCGCTTTTTGGTTGCGGCCAGCGGCCGGGTTGAGCCTCTGTGGTTAAATCTGCCGAGCTTCTATGTCGGCGCAAACTGTGTATAATCGCCCATCAAAAGCCATGAGACTAATCCAGACTTCTCTGGTTGTCCTGATATTGAGCCTCGTTACGATTCCCACGGCCAGACCAGCCTTACAGATCGAGTGTGTTGCCGGATGCGGTGCAGGCCCGCTCGACGCGCCTGCCCGCGTGGCCCGGCTGATAGAACCTTTCGGGGTGGTCTTCGACAAGCGCGGCAATTGGTATATCTGTGAGCACAAGGGTCAGCGAATCACCAAGGTGGACACAAAAGGAATTATCACGCTTTTCGCAGGAACAGAAGGCAAATCACCGGACTCCGGGGGCGCCACGGCCACTCAACTGAAATTTCATGACCCTCATGGACTGGTGGTCAGTAAAGATCAGCAGATGTACGTCGCCGACACACTCAATCATCGCGCCATCAGGATTGATCTGAAGAGCGGGCGAACCCGCATAGTAGCCGGCACAGGTCAGGCCGGTTTTTCCGGCGACGAAGGCCCGGCCATACAGGCAACATTTAATGGCATTTACGCGGTTGCTATCGGCCGGGCCGGCGACAAACTCTACTTGACCGACCTTGGCAACCGTCGTGTCAGGTTATTGAATTTGAAATCCGGCCTCGTGACCACCATCGCCGGAAATGGTCAGGCAGGCGTTCCAAGCGACGGAGCACATGCTCCCAAAAACCCGCTGGTAGATCCCCGAGCGGCCACCGTAGATTCCAAAGGGGATGTCTACATCCTGGAAAGGCGCGGCAATGCGCTTCGCGTGGTTGACCCGGATGGCCGAATCCGAACAGTCATCGGCCCGAATAACCCTCCCCATTCCAGGACCGAAAAGGGGGCAGATTTAAACGGGCCTAAACATCTCTGCATCGATCTCGACGGCAACGTGATCATTGCCGATACCGAGAATCACTTGATCCGAAAATACAATCCGAAGGACGGCACGACTGTGGTCATCGCAGGCACTGGAGAAAAGGGGGACCGGCTTGTTTCAGATGATCCGCTCAAAACACAGTTGAACCGGCCGCACGGCGTGTTCGTGCACCCTTCAGGCGCTTTATATGTTTCGGATAGCGATAATCATCGCGTGTTGAAATTGTCAAACTGGCAAACTGTCTCGAAATGAAACTGGGAACCCGCAGAAGTATCAATCTTAGGTTTCTCAAGTGCCTGCAGGCTGCCTCCATTCTGTACGGGACATTGCTTAATGTGCCGGCACAAACAGCGCCCTCAGTCAATCGTCCCAGCCAGGGCGAACGCCTGTTTAAGGTCCATTGCGCCAGTTGTCACGGACCAAAGGGAGAAGGTGGCCAGGGCCCAACTCTGGCAGTGCCCAAGCTGATCCGAGCCCCAACTCCAGATTTACTGATCAAAGTCATCAAGGAGGGAGTTTCTGGAACGGAGATGGCCGAAGCAAAACTTGAACCAGGTGAACTCAGACAGGTTGCAGCCTGGGTCCGCAAGCTTGGGCAGTTGCCTTCGGTAAAGGTTCCGGGAAACACTCGGCGAGGCGAGCAGCTCTATTTCACCAAGGGCAATTGCTCCCAGTGCCACGCCATCAAAGGTCGAGGCGGAGCTTCCGGCAACGACCTTACCGACATCGGCCTGCGCCGCGGCCCGGCTTACTTGAGGACCGCGTTGACCGACCCGGGGGCCGACGTGCCCAAAAGCTTCTCAGCGTATCGCTCTGATGTGAACATTACGGAGAATTTCCTTCAGGTGAGGATCGTCACGAAGGACGGAGAAAACATCGATGGCGTGCGCCTCAACGAAGACACGTTCTCCATTCAGGTGCGTGACTCTTCGGATCGCATCTACTCTTTCTTGAAGTCTGAACTGCTCGAATTGCACAAGGACTGGGGTAAGTCACCGATGCCTGATTATCGCGATGTCTTCTCAAAACAGGAGCTCGATGACCTGGTGGCCTTTCTGGTATCGCTGCGAGGTGAAAAATGAAGAAGGCGGTCCTGCTTTTGCTCCTGGGCCAAATGACTTTTGGCCAGGTGCCCTATGAAAGAATCCGCCGCGCCGAGGCTGAGCCGGGCAACTGGCTCACCTACTCAGGCAACTATCAGGGACACCGTCATTCTCCGCTCACACAAATCAATGCGGCGAATGTGGCTCGCCTCAAACCAGCCTGGGTGTACCAGATGCGAGAGGCGGGCAAGGTCGAGACCTCGCCGATTGTGGTGGATGGAATACTGTACATAACAGAAAAGCCTAACATCGTGACGGCCCTGGATGGGCGCACGGGAAGACCTTTGTGGGGTTATCGCCGCACCATTCCGGCAGGCGTCCGCGGGTGTTGCGGCCAGGTCAATCGCGGGCTGGCTATCCTGGATGACGCGCTGTTTCTGGGCACATATGACGCGCATCTGGTGGCGCTCGATCTGCAAACCGGCAAGGCGCGCTGGGATGTGACCGTGGCGGATTACAAACTGGGGCACACGATCACGGTCGCACCGCTGGCAGTCAAAGACAAGGTGATTGTCGGCATTGCGGGCGCCGAATACGGCATCCGGGGTTTTCTGGACGCCTACGATGCCAAGACCGGCAAACGAGTCTGGCGCTACTGGACGATTCCGGGGCCGGGCGAGCCTGGACACAAGACTTGGCAAGGTGAAAGCTGGAGGACCGGAGGGGCTTCCACATGGGTGACCGGGTCGTACGATCCTGAGTTGAATCTGATCTACTGGGGCACCGGCAATCCGGCGCCGGACTGGAACGGAGACGATCGTGAAGGCGACAACCTTTACTCCTGTTCACTGCTGGCGCTGGATGCCGATACCGGAAAGCTCCGGTGGTACTTTCAATTCACTCCACACGACGTTCACGATTGGGATTCCAACCAGGTGCCGGTGTTGATTGACGTCGCGGCAGGCGGACGGACGAGAAAACTGGTGGCCCAGGCAAATCGCAATGCGTTTTATTACGTGCTGGACCGCGAGTCGGGAGAGTTTCTCTGCGGCGCGCCTTATGTCAAACAAACCTGGGCGCGGGGACTCGACGCGCGCGGCCGTCCCATGGTTCTTCCCAATACGGATCCCACTCCGGAGGGCAGGCTGGTTTATCCGGGCCTGGGTGGGGGCACCAACTGGTTCAGCCCTTCCTACAGCCCGCGCACTGGTCTGTTCTATGTGCACGCGCAGGAAGATTACGCGCAGGTCTATTACAAGCTGAAAACGCCGTACAAGCCGGGAGAACAATTCGAAGGCGGCGGCGCTCACAACGTTGCCGGCGTGGAGCCGTACGGCGTGGTAAAAGCTCTGGAATCTGAGACCGGCAAGCTCCGGTGGGAATTCAAACTGCACGCGCTTTCCTCTGCCGGGTTGCTCTCAACAGGCGGCGGGTTGGTTTTCGGCGGCAATCGCGAAGGCAACTTTTTCGCTCTGGATGCTGAAACCGGCAAGCCGCTGTGGCATTTTCAGACCGGCGGCGAGGTCGGAGCTAACCCGGTAAGCTTCCTGGTAGACAACAAGCAGTATGTAGCAATAGCCGCGGGGCGGGCTCTCTTCGCATTCGTAGTCGAGTAGTAAGTTTTTCAAGGGCATCCAGGTCTTTACGATCGAGGTCAGTCCGCTTCAGCGGGCTTTTTGCTTTTCGGTTAGCCCCGGCTTTCTGGACGTGTTGCCCGAATCGAAGCCGGCCGTAGACGGACACGTTGCATTCACCGCAGAGCCGCAAAGAACGCCGAGTTTCCGCAGAGTTTCATCACAACCTCAGCGAAACTTAGCGTTCTCGGCGGCTCTGCGGTGAACATAATGCAGCCGTCTCCATTCTGTTCCGATTTGGGCAACACGCCGCGATACGCCGCGCAAAAAAAACTGGGCAACACGACTCTGATCCGTGAGGAGATCTATCGCATGAATACTCTCTTGATAGTCGAAACACTCTGGCAGGATCTGCGCTTCGCAACGCGCGTGTTACTGAAGAGCCCGGCATTCACCAGCGTGGCCGTGTTGTCGCTTGCGCTCGGGATTGGCGCCAATACGGCCGTCTTCAGCGTCGTCAACGCAGTGCTGCTGCGTTCCCTGCCGTATCCAGAGCCGGCGCGGCTCGTTCGCGTCGCCAAACAGGTTACCCAGGGGGCTGTCAGCATTCCCGAGTACGAGTTCTGGAAAAAGCATAGCAGTACTTTTTCGTTTATGGCCGGCCACCGCGGCGGAGGAGAACGACAACTCCATTCGGGATCCAGGCAGGAGTGGATCAAAACCATCACTGTGACGGCAGACTTCCTGCGAACGCTGGGCATCAACCCGGTTTTGGGCCGCGAGTTTAATTCCGAGGAAACGCACACCGGAGGACCGCAGGCTATCATCCTCAGCGATAGCCTCTGGCAGCGCAGCTTCGGCGGCGATCAGCAGGTTCTGGGGCGCGCGGTCCTGTTGGATGACGCGAGCTACACTGTCGTAGGCGTTCTGCCTCGCGACTTTTGGATTCCACAAGCCGTCGATGCGTTGGTTCCGCTGCGTCCCTCCGGAAGTCTTAGCGATACCGGGACGAACACGGAAGTCATCGCGCGTCTTAAAGACGGCGTCACCCTGCGACAGGCCGAAGCGGAAATGGCGACGGTAACAGAGAGTTTCCGTCGCGAACATACCGGTCGTCTTACGCGCGAGTATCGCGGTTTGACTGTGATCCCATACCAGAACTGGCTGGCAGGCGACGTGCGTTTGAATCTGTTGTTGCTCTTTGGCGCGACCGGCCTGCTGCTTCTTATCGCGTGCTCCAACCTGGCGAGTTTACTGCTGACACGCCTGGCGGCTCGGGGAAAAGAACTCGCAGTTCGCCTCGCGCTTGGAAGCAGCCGCCTCCGGCTGCTGCGACAGTTCCTGATCGAGAACCTTTTGCTGGCCGCGCTGGGGACCCTTGCCGGCCTGTTTGGGGCGTACCTGTTGCTGGGTGGATTGGTGGCCCTGATTCCCTTGGATCTGCCTGCCTCCGCACCAATTCATCTGGACACGACCGTTCTGGCATTCGCTCTTGCTGTCACCTTGGGCACGGCCCTGCTATTCACCTTCGTGCCGTTTCTCACTGCTACCCGGCTGAACGTTCACGAGGCGCTAAAATCAGTGGGCCGAACCACCGGAGCGGGAAGCGCTCGCCGGCGCACCCACAATTTCCTCGTGGTAGGCGAAGTGGCGCTGTCGGCGATGTTGCTGATCGCCGCCGGGCTCCTGATTGAGACCTTATACCGCCTGCACCAGGAGCGGCTCGGGTTCACGCCCCACGGACTGATCACCTTTGAGACGCCTCTGGCCGCCGACCGCCGGAATGCCGATGCCATTACGAATTTCGCGAGCACTATGCTCGAGCGCCTCCAGGCGGTACCGGGAGTCCGCAGCGTGGCGGCGATCAATGTGCTTCCACTTACCGGCTGGAGCAACCTTCCCACACAGCGGGAAGGCCGCCCGGAACAGAGTATCGGCGGCATGGAAATTCGCCTGGTGACTCCCGCTTATTTTGAAGTAATGCGAATACCGATACGCCGCGGCCGATCCTTCACCGGAAGCGACACGGGCGCATCATCCCCCATAGCCCTGGTAAACGAAACGGTCGCGCGCACCTGGTGGCCGCAAGGCTCCGCGGTCGGCGACCGGATCATCGTGGGTCGCTTTCGGGGGCGCAGCTTCCTCAATGATCCCCCGCGAGAGGTGGTGGGTATTGTCGCCGACACCAAGACGTCGGCTTTGAAAGAGCCGCCCCGCCCCACTGTTTTCCTTCCCCTCACGCAAGCCCTGGGTGGATTCGGTGGAGGTAACCTGGCCTGGATCGTGAGCACGAACGCTTCCGGCGGAATCGCTGAAAATTTGCGCCGCGCGGTACTGGAAATCGATTCCAGCCAGCGCATCCGTCAGTTTAGGACAATGGACCAGATTGTAGCGTCCACCAGCGCCGACTCGCGATTTAATGCCTGGCTGTTTGGCATTTTTGCCGGTGTTGCCCTTGCGCTCGCAGCAATAGGAGTCTACGGGCTGTTGTCATTCTCTGTAGCACAGCGGCGGCAGGAGATCGGGACGCGAATGGCTCTAGGGGCAGGCCGCGCGGATGTCTTGAAACTGGTCTTGAAGCAAGGCTTCGCCCTCACCTCGATCGGATTAGGGATAGGATTGGCTGGCGGGCTCTTCCTTGCCCGTTGGTTGTCAAGTCTGCTCTATGGCGTACGTCCCAACGATCCGCTCAGCTTCGGCTTAGTCTCGCTGCTCCTTCTCTCGGTGGGCCTGACGGCAAGCTATCTTCCAGCACGCCGCGCTACCAGGATCGACCCGATGGTGGCGCTGAGGTACGAATGACCTGGTAACCGGCTGCGCGTCTTCGTCCGAGCCTGTGTCCTCTGTGTCTCTGTGGTGATATTCTCCTGGCGCCAACGTGAGCTAATATGAAACGCCGAACCTTCCTGCAAACCACTCTTGCTGCCTTTGGAATGAACCTTGTTGCGGCGCCTGAGTCCTGGCGAGAATGGCGGGTCGATGGCGCCAGGGTTAACCGCCACCTGGCAGATTTGTCTCAGTACGGTCGCAATCCTAAGGGTGGCGTCAGCCGTGTGGCGTTCAGCCAGGCCGACATCGATGCGCGCCGCTTCGCAATGGATTTAATGCGCCGGGCGTCGCTTGAAGTCAAAATCGACCCGGTCGGGAATATTCTCGGCCGGCGGACGGGAACGGAACCGGGTTTAAAGCCTATTCTCTTCGGCTCCCATATCGACTCTGTACCCGAGGGTGGTAACTATGACGGCGACGTGGGGTCAATGTCGGCGATCGAAGTGGCCCAAACGCTCGCCGAGCAGGATTACCGGAACCGCCATCCCTTGGAAATTGCCATCTGGTGCGATGAAGAGTGCGGTCTTACCGGAAGTCGCGGATTCATCGGCGATCTTCCCCAGGAAGAACTTTCCGCTCCGGGTCGCGATGGCATCCCGCTGGAGCAGAAGATTCGCCGGGTGGGCGGGGATCCGTCACGGCTGGCTGAGGCTCGCCATTCCAAGGGAAGCATTGCCGCGTATATCGAGCTGCACATCGAACAGGGCAGCATCCTCGATCAGAAAGGGATTCAGATCGGAGTGGTCGAGGGAATCGTCGGGATCAATCATTACGATGTAACCTTGAAAGGATTTGCCAACCATGCTGGAACCACACCGATGGACCAGCGCCGCAACGCCTTGCTGGCCGGCTCCGAGCTGGTGCTTGCCGTGGATCGAGTGGTGCGGTCTGTCCCGGGCAAGCAGGTCGGCACTGTCGGGCGGCTGATTGTCAAACCCGGCGCCCCTAATGTCATCCCCGGTCAGGTTGATTTGACAGTGGAGCTGCGAGACCTTTCGATGGAGAAAATTGAATCGCTCTGGTCGCAGATTAATAATGAAGCGCAGAAGATCGCCAGCCGGTTCGACACGGAGTTCAGCTACGTCAAGCAGCATTCAAACGTCGCGGCCTTGTCGGATCCGAAGATCCGCCAGGTGATTCTGGACGCCGCGCAATCGCTGCAGCTTTCCACCCTTCAGATGCCGAGTGGAGCCGGTCATGATGCCCAGGATCTGGCGCAGATTGGCCCAATGGGAATGATTTTCGTCCCTTCGGTCCGCGGCATCAGCCACTCGCCCCACGAATTTACGCGCCCACAGGACGTAACCAACGGCGCCAACGTCCTGCTGCAAACCATCCTGCGGCTGGACCAAGCGCCTTAAATGAGGAGACGCGTTAAATGGGGACAGACCCCTTTTCAAAATGGCGGACTGCAAAAAGGGGACTGTCCCTATTTAAAAAAGGGGACTGTCCCCTATTTAACAGGTCACGGCCGCAACCGACCCCAAAGGGGTCTGTCCCCCATTTACGGTTTGCGCAGCAGCTTCATGTCGGACATCCACTCCTGAAGCCGTGCCGGCCAGGTCGAAACGGGAACATCCTTGTTTCGCATTCCGAAGCCATGCCCGCCGTGCGCATAGATGTGGAGTTCGCCGGAAACGCCGGCCTTTTTCAGCGCAACATAGAAGGCCGCGCTGCGTTCTGAGCTCAGGCGGTCATCGTCGGCGTGCACTAGAAATGAAGGCGGCGTGTCTTTGTTTACGATCAGATTTTCCGGGTTGAAACCGGGATATACCAGCACCAGGAAATCAGGACGGGAGCTTTGACGCTCGATGGGATCGGCTGCCGCCTCGTTGCCTTGGTCATGGCGCGTGCCGACAAGGGCTGTGAGTTCGCCCCCCGCCGAGAATCCCACCATGCCGACGCGTTTCGGATCGATGCCCCACTCTTCCGCACGGCTGCGCACCAGGCGGACAGCGCGAAGACCGTCCTGCAGGGCGTGAACATCGACTTTATAAGGTGAGCCCTCCTCTTTGGCGAGACGGTATTTGAGAACAAACCCGGCTACACCGATACCGTTCAGCCATTTCGCAATCTCGATTCCCTCCTTGTCGATTGTCAGGTAACGGTGGCCGCCCCCCGGGCAGACGATGAAAGCGGAGCCGTTGGCTTTCTCCCTGTCAGGCAGGTAAACGGTCAAAGTCGGGTTATGCACGCTCGAGACACTGCGGTCCAGAGCGCCGTCTTTTCCGCGGTTCACGATCACCTCCCTGGCTGTCAGTCCTTCCGAACCGGGCGCGCCGGACGGCCAGAGCGGGACTTCCGGGGAAACGTCGCCTGCAAAAAGGGAGGCGGAGACCATCGATAATGCGGCAAGATTTTTCCAGAGCATCAGGATCATCCTTTCACACAATCTCGCCCGAAACTAACCTGGCGCGCCGGACAAAGTCCGGATCGATGGTGACCCCGAGGCCCGGGCCGGAGGGAACACGGATCATGCCGTTCTCGCTTTTCAGTGAAGACGTTTCCGAATGCACAGGGAGAGTTCCTTCCTCTCCTTTGTACTCCTGATGCGGACCGGCGTTTGGAACGCACGAAGCGAAATGAGCCACGTAAAGATATCCGAGCCCGCCGCCCGACATGTGAGGCGTGCATTGAATGCCGGTCGCAGCCGCTATGCGGGCAACGCGGATGGAGCGAATCATTCCGCCAAAGTAGAGCAGGTCCGGTTGCGTGACCCGCATCACGCCGTTCTCAATGATCCAGCGAAACTGCCGCAGGCTGTTCTCCTGTTCGCCTAGAGCGATAGGGATTCGGAGCGCGTCGGCGATCTTCTTTGTCTCCTCGTAGTGATCAAACGGCACAGGCTCTTCAAAAAAAGCCAAGCGGTGGTCCTGCATCAGGCGTCCGATTCGAATCGCCGTCGGAACGTCGTATGAGCCGTTTGCGTCGGCGTAAATCGTCATTGCGTCGCCGAACGTGCGTCGGGTCAGCGGGATCAGCGCCTTGTCGCGGCGAGTCGTCTCGTCGTTGAACATCATCCGTCCGCCGAGCCGAAACTTGATGGCCTTTGCACCGGTTTGAGCGACGATTCTCTTAAGATAGTCGATTTCCTGCTCGGGCGTGTTGCCGCGATTGCCGCTGGCGCGATAAACATTAATGTCGCGCCGCACAACGCCTCCGAGCAGTTCGCCGATCGGCTTGGACGCCGCCTTTCCGAGCAGGTCGAGAACGGCTAGTTCCACTGCAGCCACGCAGACCCAGAACGGCAGCCCTTGCCATTTGTAATTGTCGCGTTCGAGATAAACCTCCCACAGCAGGCGCTCCAGATCACGCGCGTCCTTGCCGATCAAAGGGGGAATGACGCGTTTGACCAGAATGGGAAACGTCGTTTTCATCGCGTCCGGATGAGCCACCGAAATGCCCTCGGCGCCGTCGGCCGTCCGCGCCCTGACCAGGAAATGGGAACCATTCAAAAGAAGGTCAATGCGCGCGATCTTGAGCGGAGCCTTCAGCGTGTCAACTTGAAGCACGGGAGAGGAGAGCACCTTGTCAATCTTGGAAGCAAGCTGCGATGAACGATCCGCAGCCCGCGCCGGCGGCGCCAACGCCAGTGCTGCAGCAGAAAATCCGTACCTTCCGAAATCACGCCGGGTAAGTTTCATGGGTTTCTCCTGAAGTTTGAAGGGCGACAACCTGCATGCCTCAATGGTAACACGGGCATAACATAAGAATATCCACCACAAAGACACAAAGGCACGAAGATATCTCTGTGTCCTCTGTACTACTAACCATGAGAATTTTCGCCTGCGCAAATTATTCGGGAGCGGAGACGGCCTGAGGGCCGTCTCAGCTTGGCAGGACACCGCAGAGAGACGGCCCTCAGGCCGTCTCTCCTTGACTTTTGGTTGCGCTTCGCCGCGCTAAGCCTCTGTGGTGGATAAATTGTGCCAAAGCAGAAGGCTCATGAATCGAGCCAAATCGCGCTGGATATCTTCGTGTCCTTTGTGTCTTTGTGGTAAATTTCCCCCGCCACAAAATAGGAAATCGGCGGAGGGAGAATCCCCCATGGACGAAGATGTGCTGACGCGCCGCGGGTTCCTGCTGACGCGCCGCGGGTTCCTGGGCTTGATCGGGAGCGCATGCTGTTTGTTTGGAGAAGTTGTGGGTGCGGGCAAAAATCTGGTGCAGGCAAGGGCTGCTGTGGACCATCTGCTGCTGGGGGCGGCGGATTTGGATCGGGGGATTGAGTGGGTGGAAAAGTTGACCGGGATGAAGGCGGTCAGAGGCGGGAGCCACCCGGGAGTGGGGACGCGCAATGCGCTCATTTCGCTGGGCGGCAGGCGGTATCTGGAAATTATCGCGCCGGATCCGGCTCAGGCTGCTTACAACTTTCCAATTGATGTGCGCGCGCTTGCCGAGCCGCGGTTGATTACGTGGGCGGCAGCGACAAGTGATATCACCGCTGTTGCAAAGAATGCCCATGAGGCGGGCCAGCAGATCCTTGGACCTCGCGACGGCACTCGAGCAAGACCGGACGGGAAGGTGCTCCAGTGGAAGAGTCTGGGAGTGATGAACAAGTTCGGGATGCAGGGTGTCGAGCCGATTCCGTTTTTTATCCAATGGGCTGCCGATTCGCCGCATCCCTCGCAGGATTCGCCGAAAGGGTGCGAGCTTCAGTCGTTTGAAATCGAACATCCGGATCCGGCAGGCGTCAGCGAGGCGCTGAAGAAGCTTGGTATCGGGGCCAAGGTCAGGCGGGCGGGAAAAGCGGCGCTGAAGGCGACGGTTAAGACGCCGAGGGGCCGAGTGAAGTTGGGGTGAGGAGCCGACTCTGACGGGCTGTAGGCGGACACGCTTTGTTCACCGCAGAGGCGCAAAAAATGCCGAGGTCGCGCGGAGAGTCGATAGGAACTCTGCGAAGCTTGGTGTTCTCCGCGGCTCTGCGGTGAAAGCAAGTGGCGAATCAGCAGCCTGAGGGTCCGCTTGCTTGCTTACCCGGATTATTCATAAATCTTCACCGCCAAGAACGCTAAGAGCGCCAAGATAGCGCGCTGGTCTTAGCGTTCTTGGCGCTCTTCGCGGTTAAAGTTTATGAATAATCCGGGCTTCCGCGCGCGGCCCCGAGGCGCTTTACTCCACCTTCAGTCCCAGCTTCTTGATCATCTCCTTCTGCTTTGCGGTCCAGGTGCCGGACATGTCGGCAAACTGGGCCAGTAATTCCTGACGATCGTACATTCCTTTCGTCGTATGGAAGAATTTCACGTTGGCCTGATGCCCGGAAAGGTCCCACTTCTTTCCAAGCTCCTTGTCGTGATACTTGAACGTTACGTTGTCGACATAATGGATGGTGTTGCCCCACTGGTCGACAGCCGGCACCGTGGACACGGGTTTTCCCTGTTTGTCCAGCTTCAATACGGCCTGCTCTTCCAGGATTCCGGGAATAGTAACAGTGAATACCTTCTTTGCCGGTTCGTCGGTTTGCTTAAAATCGATGGCAACGACCTTGGCGGATCCCATTTTGACCGGCATGCCTTTTCCGAACATAAACTTCAGCATCTCAGTGTAGGCCTTGCGCTGTTCGGGAGTCGTGGTCTTATCGAAGTAAGCTGTCGCATAGGTTCGGCTCTGATCCGAATCCAGAAGATCACCCACGACCACGGCCTTCACGCCATCCAGTTTGATTTTTCCAAAGTGGCCGTGCTTGATATAAGCGAAATCGGCCGCCTCACAAGTGTGATGCGTCGGATGACCGTTTGACCGGCAGGGACACCCGTATGCCGGGCACTGACACATGGTGAAGCCAATACCCTCTACTTCAAAGTCAGGAATAGAAGGCGCACTCGCCGCCGTCTTGGAACTCATTTGCGAACCAGAAAACGCGAATGCCGCCGCGCACGCAAGAACCAGCGCCGCACTCAAGTAGCGTATCTTCATACTTGTCCTCCAATGGTAGGCTGTTTGATTGGTGACGGTATATATCCCATCGTGGCGGTCTGCGCAAGCGTATCCGTGAAAATTCGGGCCAAGGGATGTTAACTGCGGATGCGGACACATTCTGTCCACCACAAAGACACAAAGGCACCAGGATCTTAGTGTCCTTTGTGTCTTTGTGGTGAAAAACAAACGGTCGATCCTTCTTTTTCCTCTTTCCCATCCATTGATACTCTTATTCCATGGAAACCAGAGCTCTTACATCGACTCGAATCGCGCGTTCAGCCTTGCAAAGCAGGCAGGATTCAATGCACTCAGGCAGAAGGGCGCCGGCCCGGACCTTCGCCTTGATCCTCGTTTTCCTTGCCTTGTTGCCCGGCAATGTTCTGCCGGCAAATCAAACACTCCAGGATCCCGCTCCTGCCCATCCCCGCGTGGCATTGGTCCTGGGCGGCGGCGGAGCGCGGGGAGGAGCACACATCGGAGTCCTGCGGGAACTGGAAAAGGCCGGCGTGCCGATCGATCTGATCGTGGGAACCAGCTACGGGGCACTCGTGGGAGGCTTATATTCGGCCGGCTATTCGACCGAAGACATGGAGTTGATCATTCGATCCATTGACTGGACCAGGATTCTCAGCAACGCCCCGCAGCGCAAATTTCTCGATTTCAATAACAAGACCCGCGACAATCGCAAGCTGCTCGACCTGCACTTCAAGAAGTTTGACTTGCAGCTTCCCATCGGGCTGCAGGCGGGTCAGATGGTTCAGCAAGTACTTGATCGTCTCACCGCCCAGACGGTTCTCGAGGCTGAAAACAATTTCGACAAGCTTCCCACTGCCTTTCGCGCCGTCGCAACCGACATCCTGAAGGGCAAACCTCACGTATTTCAGCGCGGATCGCTGTCGGGCGCAATTCGCGCAAGCATCGCCATTCCAGGCCTGTTTACGCCGGTCGAATTCAATGACACGCTGCTGGTGGACGGCGGAATCACCAACAATCTCCCCGTCGACGTGGCGCTGGCCAGCGGCGCACAGGTAGTGATTGCCGTCGACGTTTCCACGCCTCTGAGAACCCGAAAGGAGCAGTTCGAATCTTTTGTCGATGTTTTCGATCAAATCATCGGATTGCGAATAGAGGAAGATTCACAGACAAAACGAAAGGAAGCGCACGTTCTCATCCGGCCGCAAATCGAGTCTGTCGAGCCGACTGATTTTTTAAAGTCCGCCGGGCTTGTGGGAAACGGCGCCAGTGCCGCCATTGCGGCATTGCCCGGGATCACACGGATTCTTCACGCCAGAGCCATTCAATTGCAGGAACCAAGGAAAAGAATTCCGCTTCTAGGGTCGTCGACTTTCGATCCTGACAAGTTTCAATTACCGAAGAAGGTGGTCGTGCCCGATGCTGTCAAAGTTGAAGGAGTCCAAGAATATCCGCCGCACTTTGTTAGGGAACGGGTCTCCGCTTCGCCCGGGAAACCTTCATCCATTGAGTCGATCGACCGGGATGTGTCGACTCTGTACGCGACCGGGTTATTTGAAGGCGCCGGCTACACACTGGAGAAGGAAGACAAAACCATGCTCACCTACAAGGTGAAGGAAAATCCGCCTATCAAGCTCGGCTTTGGCCTGCGCTATGACCCGGATTATGACCTGAGCACCATGGTTGATTTGATTGACCATAAGTTTGTCAGCGCCGGCACAGAACTGTTCTTCCGTGGCCTGATGGGCAACGCCAAGGATTTTCAGCTTGGATTGAACAGACGCGTTTTCGGCAAAGAGCTTAGCCTTTCCCCGCAGGTTCATTACCGCTCGCACCAAAGGCTTATTTTCGGCAATGCAAACAAGTTCGGTGATTTTCAGGACCAGAGATACGGGGTGGAAACATCCCTGCAACACCTGCTGGGAAACGCAGGGCGAATCGAGGTTGGGTATGGATGGGAGCTTGTGGATATCGACAGAGGCTCGGGCCTTTTTTACCAGCGCTCTCCAAAGCTTCTTGGCCGCGCAAGATTTCAGGCACAGTTGGATACAGTGGATGATTTTGACTTTCCAAGCAGCGGCTCATTGGGACAGATTGAGCTTGACTGGTACGATCGGAGCCTCGGAGGTGATTTCTCCTTTCGCCGAAGCGGCGCCTCGGTGGCTCATTATTTGACCTTCGATTCTGCCAATACCATCGGCCTTTCCGCCGCCGCGGGACGAATTCACGGGAGCGCGCCTTTCTATGAGCTGTTTTACACGGGGGGTGCCCGGAACTTGAGCTTTTCCTCGAATCGATTTCCGGGATTGAACCGGGACGAGGTCGTTGCCAGGGAGCTGGCCGTGGCAGCCCTTTCGTTTCGCCACACTGTCAAGCGCTTCAAGTCGGGAGCCGCCAGGGCGATTCATGTCGGCTTCGACTATCATGGCGGATGGTTCGATCCGATCGCGCAGCAGCAGAAATCCGGACGCTCCATTCATGGATTTGATGTTGCGTTTTACATCGATACACGATTTTTCGGCCCGTTCCGCCTGGAGCTTGGAAGCACCCAACGCGGCGGCTTGAAGGCCTACTTTTCCATCGGGCACCTGTTGCCGTGAGCATTCTAAAGATGTGAAAGAGTTCACCACAGAGACACAGCCCGGCAGAGCCGCAAGCAAACGCGTCATCGGTCATTAGTCACTGGTCATTAGTTAAAGAACACATTCTGAACCCCGGATGGGACTTACATTGGCGCGCCACTTCCTTCCGGTCGCGGTTCTGCGGGTGCTGTATGACAATGGGCCTTTTCGAGATTCTTCTTCACATAACCCGGACAGACCATGGAGAATGCTCGCAGCAGACCTCTGCTTGACACCGACCGCCCGCTGGCTTGAATATGCGGACTGGTGGAACCCTGTGGTGTGCGGGCCACTGCAGATCAAAAATTATGGAACGCAGATTATTCCTCTCCCTTACTATCCTGGTCATGCTTGCCGCCGTGCCTGCTTCCACATCGCACGGCGCTCCTGCGACGCTGCAATTGAACCTGCGATCGCGGGTTGAAACATTCAAAGGCAGCGGCGCCTGGGATGAGATTCTTATTCAAAAGCGTATTGCCGCTTCAGAGGCCGCGATTGTTATCTGTGATATGTGGGACGACCATTGGTGCCGCGGCGCCGCCGCCCGCTGCGGTGAGCTGGCGCGCCGGATGGCTCCTGTGGTGAAGGCAGCCCGCGCGCGCGGAGTTCAGATCATACACAGTCCTTCCGATACGATGGATTTCTACCTGCAGTCGCCGCAGCGGAAAAGGATGATCCTCGCGCACGATCCCGTGCTCCCCCAGCCTGTGCAACTGCCCGATCCACCGCTGCCGATCGATGATTCGGATGGCGGATGCGACACCCCTGAGAAACCGTGGTATAAGGCCTGGACGCGTCAACATCCCGCCATCGAGATCGCGGATTCCGACGTGCTCTCCGACAAAGGCTCGGAAATCTACCAGTTCCTCAAGGAACGCGGTACTCGTTACATTCTGTACATGGGAGTGCACACGAACATGTGTGTGCTCAACCGCTCTTTTGCCATCAAACAGATGACCCGGCTGGGTTTTAAGTGCATTCTGGTTCGGGATCTAACCGACACAATGTACGATCCCAAGGACCGTCCCCATGTCACCCACGAACAGGGCACGGAACTGGTCGTGCAGCACATCGAGAAATACTGGTGCCCTTCGGTTTTGAGCACCGACATCACATCGGGAGCCAAGTATCAACATCGACCAAAGTAAATGGGTTTGTCCCTCGTGTCATCGTGGCTTCGCGGCTCTCAAAAATAGGGACAGACCCCTATTTGGTGGTTAAATGGGGACGGTTAAATGGGGACTGTCCCCTTTTTGGTGGTTAAATGGGGACTGTCCCCTTTTTTAACCCTTTTTAAAATGGGGGTCTGTCCCCTTATTTAAAAGTTGATTTCATTCAGGAACCCATCAGCGTGTTAGGCACGGGACGGGCGTTCCAGATTTCGCGCGCGTATTCCTCGATGGTCCGGTCGCTGGAGAATCTGCCGATGTTGGCCACATTCAGGATCGATTTTCGCGTCCAGGCTTCCCGGTCCTGAAAGGCCGAACTGACGGCGCTTTGGCAGCGA
Organism: Acidobacteriota bacterium; assembly: GCA_036507075.1. Classification (GTDB taxonomy): domain Bacteria; phylum Acidobacteriota; class UBA6911; order JACQSX01; family JACQSX01; genus DASXQR01. The sequence goes on from DASXQR010000004.1 coordinate 57,344, forward strand.
AGGTAGGCCTCAAAATCGGCCAGCAACATGTACTCGTCGCGCTCGAGCAGCGACTCGATGACGGGCAAAAACAGATCGCGATTATCGGGCGAGAATTGACCTTGCGCCACTGCATCCACGGCATCCTTCAGTTCCGGACAGCGCTCATAATAAAGCCTGGGGTTGTATCCCGCGCGCTTCGCTTCCGCCACTTCGGAAGACGTCAGCCCGAAAATGAAGATATTGTCGTCGCCGACTTCCTCCCTTATTTCGATGTTCGCCCCGTCTAGAGTTCCAATCGTGAGCGCGCCATTCAAAGCAAATTTCATGTTTCCCGTCCCGGACGCCTCCGTGCCGGCGGTTGAAATCTGCTCGGAAAGATCGGCGGCGGGCATAATCCGTTCCGCCATCGAAACCCCGTAATTGGCCAGAAAACAGATTTTCAGCTTCCCTCCGACCTCGGCATCGCGGTTGACAACGTCGGCGACCGAGTTGATCAGCTTCAGAATTAGCTTGGCCATGAAATATCCGGGGGCCGCCTTGCCGGCAAAGATCATCGTGCGCGGCACAAAATGCTCGCCGGGAGCGGCCTTCAATCGTTGATACAGCGAAATCGCGTGCAGGCAATTAAGCAATTGCCTTTTATATTCATGCAGCCGTTTTACCTGGCAGTCAAACATGGAGGCGAGGTCCGGCTGAACGCCGTTCTCGCGTTGAATGAACTGGGCCAGCCGCCGCTTGTTTTCCATCTTGACGATCCGCCAAGCCAGTCGAAATTCCGGATCTTCGACCCATTCTGTAAGTCTCTTCAACTGGCAAAGGTCTTTGACCCAGCCATCTCCGATCCGGCCGGAAATCAGATCGGCTAATCCACCATTGCACTTCAGCAGCCAGCGCCGCTGGGTGATTCCATTGGTCTTGTTGTTGAAGCGCTCCGGAACCAGTTCAAAAAAATCCTTGAGCACCCTGGTCTTCAACAGTTCGGTGTGGAGCGCCGCCACTCCGTTGGTTGAGTGGCTTCCCACAACGGCAAGATGGGCCATGCGGACACGCTTCTCTTCGCCTTCCTCGATCAGTGACATGCGCTGCAGCCGGGCCGTGTCGCCGGGATATCGCACGGCCACCTGCTTCAGGAAGCGATGATTGATTTCGTAGATGATCTGCAGGTGGCGCGGCAGCACGGAACCAAGAAGGCTGACCGGCCATTTCTCCAGAGCTTCGGGCAGGATGGTGTGGTTGGTGTAGCCGAAAGTGCGCCCGGTGATATCCCAGGCGCGCTCCCAATCGATACGCTCGCAATCGACCAGGATCCGCATCAGCTCCGGAATGGCGATGGCCGGGTGCGTGTCGTTGAGCTGAATCGCAACTTTTTCGGGAAACAGCTCGAAGTCCTGATGCGATTTTTTGAAGCGGCGGATCACATCCTGCAGGGTCGCCGAGACAAAAAAGTATTCCTGCTTGAGCCGCAATTCCTGACCGACGAAAAACTTGTCGTTTGGATAGAGGACTTTCGAAATCATCTCGCTTTGACGCTTATCCTCGACGGCCTTGATGTAGTCTCCTTGATTGAAGTAATTCAAATCGAACTCGCGCGTCGACTTTGCCGCCCACAGCCGCATGTAATTGACCGTATTGTTACGGAAGCCCGGAATCGGCGTGTCATACGCCATGGCCATCACATTCTGCGTGTCCAGCCATTCGTTCTGCAGATTGCCGGATGCATCCAGATACTGGTTGACCCGGCCATAGAACCGGACGCTGTACAGGTATTCCGGCCGCGGAAGTTCCCAGGGATTTTCATACCGCAGCCAATTATCGGGGCTTTCGACCTGATAGCCGTCCACGATTCGCTGAAAGAAAATTCCGTACTCATAGCGCAGTCCGTATCCGTAAGCGGGCAGCTCCAGGGTTGCCATTGAGTCAAGGAAACAGGCAGCGAGACGTCCCAAGCCTCCATTACCCAGACCGGCATCCCACTCCATTTCTACCAGTTCCTCCAGATCGAGGCCCAACTCATGCATGGCACGCTCAGATTCCTCGATCAGACCCATGTTGACCAGGCTGTTTCCCAGTGTGCGGCCCATCAGAAATTCCAGTGACAGATAATAAATGCGCTTGGCGTCGTGCTCGTAGTAGCTTTGCTGCGTGGTGATCCAGCGCTCTACCAGACGGTCGCGTAACGTGAGGGCGAGACTCTTATAAAGATCGTGGCGCGTGGCCGTGTACTTCCCTTTTGCCAGCGTGCATTCGAGATGATTGACAAAGGATCGCTCCAGAGATTCGGCATCGGATGCCAGAACGGTGCTGATGAGTCTTTCGAGTTTTTCTCCTGTCTCCATGGGTCAGGAGAAGAGTTTACCCGCAACAGGACAGAATGGAAAAAAGTTTCGATCCAGGCGAAGGACCCAAGCCCGAAAAAGCCGTCCACGTTCACGTGCACGACCACGTCAACATCCACGATTACGTCCGTCATTAAGGCACACTGGCGAGTCGCTCCCTAGCGGTCGCGGTATTGATGGATGCCAGGACCGACGACAGGGCAGGTATGGACGTGGCCGTACTCGTGGCTGTTGACGTGCACGTGAACGTGGCCGTGGACGGCTTTTCTTGCTTCGGGACGGCCACTCTAGGACTCATGGACGTGAACGATTTTCATTTTCTTCAACATTCCGGATACAATCTTCAGCCTTTGCCGTAATAACAGGAATGAATCATCGAATTTCGCGGCGTTCTTTTGTCGGGCTGGCGACTGGGGCCACAGCGTTGCTGGTCGACGGGTTCGATCCACGCGCGCGATCCTGGATCTCCACGGCGGAAGCATTCCCGCGTATGCTTGACGGGCTGCCCAGGCTAGATGGATCGCTGCTGGTTGATGCAGCCTCGCGCCAGGCATTCGGCGTCGATGTGGGTCGAAATTCCGTGCGCCTTCCGGTGGCCGTGCTGCAGCCCGGATCTGTGCAAGACGTCGTCAGCATCGTCCACTACGCAAACAAGCACCGCCTCAAAGTCGCCATGCGGGGACAGGCGCATTCCCAGTATGGCCAGAGCCTGGTCGAAGGAGGTGTGCTCATTGATTCGACAACGCTTAAGAATCTCCGCCTTGTTGGAAGGGAAAGTGTGAATGCACAAGCCGGCGCGTCCTGGGGCGCCGTCAACGAGCTTACCGTCGCGCAGCAATTGACTCCGCTCGTAATGGGGGACACGATGAACCTTTCAGTCGGCGGCATGCTGAGCGTCGGCGGGTGGGGCAACACGAGCCAGCACCACGGAGCCATCGTCGATACGGTCGACGAGTTGGACGTGGTGACCGGCAGCGGTCAGCGGATGAAGTGTTCGCTGCGCTCAAACGCCGAATTGTTCCAGATGGTCCTGGCCGGCCTCGGACAATGCGCTCTGATTGTCGGGGCGCGCATCCGGCTGCAATCAGCCCCCAGCCACGTAATCCGGCAGGATCTGGTTTACGATGACCTGGCAGCCTACATCGAAGATGCCAACCGCGTGATCCTTGACCGCCGCTTTGACCATCAGAACGCGCAGCTCATCCAGCAGCCCGACGGCCGCTGGCAGGTCCGGTTCAACGTCGGGATCTTCCAGACTCTGCCGAAAGCAGCGGATCTGGATGCCCGCCTGGCCGGGCTCCGGTTTAGTTCCAGGTCGGAGCGCACGCAGACGTCTTACCGCGATTATCTTTATCGTATGGCGCCCATTCTTGAAGCGCGCCGGGTTGCCGCGTCCGGCTCCCGAAGCGCCTCGGTGGTCATGTTTGTTCCCGCGTCTGCCGCCGAGAAATTCACCCGGGAAATCCTCTCCACGCCGGCTCTCGTTGACGGTCGCTGGCGGTTTGATTTTGCGCCTCTGAATACGCGGCTTTTCGGGCGGCCTCTCTTCAAGCTGCCGGACGAAGAGATCATATTTTCGCTCTGGCTGTTCCGAAGCACGCCTGTTAGCGATATGATCACTCACACGGCGCGGCTTGAATCCAACCGCGTCCTGCTTGAAAAAATGCGCCGCGTCGGGGGCAAGGCATACCCGCCGTATACTCCCTACACGACCAGTGCTGAGTGGGAAAAACATTACGGTCCGGCCGTCTGGCAGCGGCTTTCAGAGGCAAAGAAAAAGTTCGACCCGGCAAACATCCTCACTCCGGGGCCCGGGATGTTTTCAACGTAGAGGTTTTTTTCCACAGAGTCACAGCGCAGCAGGACCGCAACCAAACGCGTCATCGGTCATCAGTCATTGGTCATTAGTTGAAGAATCTTCCTAAAAAAACAAGAATCGCCAACAGGTTACACAGTGGACACAGGATCTCTGCAATCGAGGATAGTCCGCTTCAGCGGACTTTTTGCTTTTCGGTCAGCCTCTGCCTTTTAGTTGCGGCTACAGCCCGGTTGTGTCTCTGTGGTGAAAATTCAAGGCGCGCGTATTTCCGCTCTCAGTTTCAACGAGCCCTGCCCGCCTTGCGGCCTCCAAGGTTCAACCCGAACTGGGGATTGTCCTGCTTGCCGGTGATTTTGATCGGCAGGACTGTCCCGGCTCCCTGCTTGGAAAAGAACGGATCTACTGCCTTCAACATGACGGACTTTACGCCGGAAACCGTCTGCGATAGTTTGGCCTGCATGCGCAGATCGCCGTAAAAATCGACCTGATCGTTTGGCAGCGCATAGGTTCCATCGAGTGCAACCCGGGCGCCGGGAATTTCGAATGATAGACGGGAAAAGGTCATCACGCCGTTCTTGAGAACAAAGCGCCCCGCAAAGTTGGAGACTACCTGATCCGGATTCCCCTGCTCGTCTTTGGGACGCCCGCGCGCGCGCCAACTGAACTCTTTCAGTTTCTCCCTCACACCGGGGGTAGTAAAGCGCGCAGAGCGAATCTCAAATCTTCCGTCCAGGCCGAGCCGCACCGGGATCTCCTGCCTGCCGGGAGGAAGAAGGAACTCTGTTTCGAATCGGATGCCGCCAACCAGAAACGGCGTCCGCGATTTCACTGCCAGGCGGAGCATGTCCTCGACATGTCCTTCCGAAACGTTGACGTGCAGTTTGACGACCTTTCCTGCAACACCGGGAATCCTGGTAACGCCGCCGCGCGCGACCAGCCAGGATCTGCCGATGCTTGCCTTGACCGGGTCCAGCAGCGTGTCGCCGCTGGTGCCGTCGACGACACTGGCAAACTCGGTTTTCAGATGCACCGGATTACCGGCGGCCGTTACTTTAAAAGCAGGCGTATCGGTGGTGCCGCGGACTTCGATCCGCTCCAACACCCCGCGGTAGGAGCCCTCCGATGAAAGCTTACCCGCAATTCCATTGAAGACGGAAAGATCGGCATCTTTGAATGTATAAGCTCCCGCCACGAAAGTCTGTCCGGGATCGTCCTCCTGCCAGGGACCAAACTGGCCGCTGCTGTTGATCGGCCCGGGAGGTTTGGCGTTCTTCAGCTCGGCGACAAAATTCATCGGACGATCCATCCCCACCGACCGCAATCTCAGGCGATGTATTTCCCACACCAGCGGTTCGTCATCCGCCTTCTTGGGAATGATCATCAGAATGGTACCGTCGGCATGGACCTTTTCGACCAGGTAAGGGTAGCGTTCTCTCGGATCGACTTTCTTCCCTCGCTTATCGGACCCGTCGGTATTTTCCCGCCTGTCCTCTGTTTGATTCCCGTCGTGTTTGTTACGCCTGGGCGGAATGAGGATCTTCAATCCTTCCAGGTTGACCGAGCCGACTCGCACCGGTTTTCGCAGAAGGTCCCAGGGAGAAAGGTGCGCGGTGAGCTTTTTCATCGAAATCAAGGGTGGAACGTCGGTCCTGCCCCGGTGGTGAAGCCGCAGGTCCGACGCGATGATTACGACTGAAGGGAACAGCGAGATCTGCAGCTCCTGGACTTCGACTTTGCTCTTGAAGCGCTTTTCGAGTTTTTCAACAACGGCGGCCCTCATGGCCGGCCCCAGCCATCGACCCGCCGTGGCTGCAGCCAAGCCTGCAAGTGCGACGACCGCCGCCAATACAAGGATGAAAATAATCAGGCCTCGTTTCATGTGGGTCTTCTACCTCCTGAATCGATCATACTGTGCTACGCAAATCTTGCCTGGTGAATCCCGGCAGCCCTGGGGTGCCCAGATCGCCGGAATCGGAGCCGCGCGGGTAAAAAAAATCGACGTGACGTGTCCTGCTACTAACCGAACCGCGCGCGTCAGCAAGCGGACCCTCGCAGCTAACTGCCCCTGTCTGTGGACTGTTGACTTTCGCACGCTGCACTTTCCTACTGTGGAGTTGGTAGTTGCTTTGCGGGTCCGCTTGCTGACGCGCGCGGTTCGGTTAGTAGCAGGACACGTCGATTTTTTAACACGTTCTAAGCCGTGGAGCAACCGTGATCTCTTTGCGGTCTTCGCGGTTCAATTCTTTCGGCGTAGAATGGCGGCTGCAATCCGTGGGGCAAAAATGATGACAAGAAGGAAAGCGGCGGTGGCGATACTTCTGCTCGCCAGCCTTTTCGCCTGCAGAAGGCACGACACGCTTTACGACCGGCTGGGTGGAGACGTAGGCATAAGTTTACTGGTCCAGGACTTTCTGGATCGTTTCATCAAAGACCCGCGCCTCGAAAACCCGCAGGTCAAGAAACGGCACGAGGCCGCCCATTATCCCGCGCTCAAGGAGCACTGGATTCGTTTCTTCACCAAGGCGACCGGCGGTCCCGATCGCTATGAGGGGCGCAGTTTGAGATTGGCTCATGCGGGCCTCGGAATCACAGGCAAGGAATTCGAGATAATGATCCAGATCCTGGCAGAGAGTCTGGCCCAATCCAATATCCCGAAGGACGCGCAGCAGGATCTGCTAAGGTTGATTCGCTCCTACCGGTCCGAGGTCGTCGAGAAACCGCTGCAGTGAGTTGTCAGTGATCCGTTGTCAGTTGTCTGTGGAATATTTGCGGTTGGGCTGTTACCTGATTGCGTAGGTCCGCACATGAAATTATCACCACAAAGACACGAAGGACACAAAGCGGGACGAGGGGCTGGCAGAGTCCGGTTACCTCCAGAACACGCTGCCACAATTCGCCTTGGGATCGGACCGGACTCTGCCAGCCCCTTGTCTGACTTTGTGTCCTTTGTGTCTTTGTGGTGAGCATTAGCCGGTCCACGCAACAAAAGCGAAAGGAAGCTGCGATGGCAACCAGACAAGAGACCGTGCAGGAGAACACGCCACAGCCAGAAAAGGTACCCGCGGAAACCAAACCTTCGCCCTTCGCTGGTCCGAGCCGGCTGATGTCGATCGATGTTTTTCGCGGCTTTACCATGTTCTTTCTTGTTGGCGAAGCCACTGGAATTTATGACCTGCTGGTCTCGCCGCAATTGAACGGCACTCTGGTCAGCGCGATCGCGACGCAGTTTCATCACCATCCCTGGAACGGACTGCGATTCTGGGACTTGATCCAGCCGTTTTTCATGTTCATTGTCGGCGCCGCCATGCCCTTCTCCATCGGGAGGCGGTTGGAACGCGGTGATACCTGGGCGGAAACGTTCCGTCACGTGCTTCTGCGCTCATTCTTGCTGCTGCTGTTCGGCTGGGCGCTCTACTGTATCGGACCCGGCAGGCTTACATTTGAGTTGTGGAACGTACTGGCGCAGTTATCGTTTACTTACCTGGTCGCTTTCCTGATGATGCGAAAATCGCCCCAGGCGCAAATTGGTTTCACGCTGGCGCTGCTGGTGATCACCGAACTGGCGTACCGGCTGTTTCCAGTGCCCGGATTTAATCAGCCCTTTGTTCCGGACCATAATTTTGGTTCTTATGTGGACCTGCTGCTGATGCACAAGCTTTCCCGCGGCCACTGGGTCGCATTCAATGCTGTGCCCACCACCGCGCATACGATGTGGGGGGTGCTGGCGGGTCAGGTACTCAGAAGTACCCGCTCTCCCGGACAAAAGATAAAGATTCTGGCCGCCGGCGGCTTGATCGGAGTGATCGCGGGCTACGCGCTCAATCCTGTGACGCCGATCATCAAGCGGATCTGCACCAGCTCGTTTGTCATTGTCAGCGGCGGCTGGTGTCTGCTCGCGCTGGCGTTTTCCTACTGGCTGGTCGATGTGAAGAAGGTGCAAAGCTGGCCGAAATTCTTCGCATTCGTCGGAATGAATTCCCTTTTCATTTATCTGCTCACCGAGACCGGCGGCTCCGAATGGCTGGAACACATCGTGAAGCCTTTCAGCCAGGGGTTCTTCGTTTGGACCGGCGAGCTGCCGGCAAGAATCATCACCAGCCTGGTCGTCTGGGGGCTGTTGTGGTCCATCTGTTACTGGCTGCACAGGAGGAAAATCTTTATCCGCATTTGAAGCTGGAAGCCGGCTCGCGGGTGTAAAGCTGGTTTCAAGCTGCGCGTAAACAGAAACACCGGCACCCGAAGCGCAGAGCCACGTCCCGCAACCTGGATTATTCAACAACATTAACCGCCAAGAGCACCAAGAGAGCGCCCAGGACCCTCCCGATCAGTACCGCGGTGCGTCAGCCCGCGGCGCGCGCATCGACCCAGGGTCAAGCGCCGCCCCAATCGATC
>DASXQR010000005.1:0-3214 GCA_036507075.1 Acidobacteriota bacterium
GCGAGGGCCGGGGGCGTGAAGCCCCAGCTACGAGGCTCGGAATCGAAATGAATCCGGTATCAAACGTAATCATCGCCGGCGCGCGGCTCGTCCTCCGCGGCTGGCGCCCGCTCGCCTGCGCCTATGTGGTAAGCCTGCTCTTGGGAATTGCGGCGGGCCTGCCGGTGGCCGCAGGAGTCTCCGGCATTCTCAACCACAGCCTCGAAGCGCAGCGTCTGGTGAGCGGCTTCGACTTCGGTACGTTCACAAGTTTGTTGATGCATCCGGAAATCACGATGAACACGTTTGTGCCGGGCTCGCTGTTCGTGTCGCTGCTGTATTTCCTGTTCATGCTGTTTTTTACCGGCGGTCTGCTGGCCGACTACCGTGCCGAGCGACGTTTGACGGCAGGCCCGTTCTTCGCAGCGTGCGCGGAATTTTTCTGGCGCTTTGTGCGCCTGCTGGCGTTCCTTTTGCTGATGCTGGCGCCGGTGGGGATTCTTTTTGCGCTGCTGTTACGCTGGACCGGCAAGATTGCGGAGAAGGCCCCGGGCGACCGGCTCGGATTTCTGCTGGTGTTTGCCTGCCTGGGATTGACGCTGGTCGTGTTTCTCGTCCTCCGGATGTGGCTCGACGTGGCGCAAATCCGCGCCGTTGCGGAAAACGAGCGCAAAGTTCGCCGCGCGCTGGGGAAATCCTTTCGCATGACCTTCGGCAACTTTGGCTCGCTCGCGTGGATTCTGCTCTGCGTGGCGATCGTGGCGATGGCCGGCTCGGCCGCGGCACTGTGGCTTTACGTCAAGGTGATTCGTCCGGAGCAGATCGGGCTTTCCATTCTGCTCGGCCAGGCCGTGGTGATTTTCTGGCTGGCAATAAGATTGTGGTTGCGTGCCTGCGAAACCGTCTGGTACCAGCGCAAATTCCCTCCGCCGGTGGTGTTCGCCGAAGCGCCGACCGCCCCAGCGCCGCTGGAACCGGAAACACTTCCCGCGCAGCCCATCACGGAGCCCCCGCCGGAAACTATCCCGCCGACTGTCGTTCCTCCAGAGGAAACTCCTCCCTCCAATTGATGCGTGGTCGAACCAGAAAACTATTGAGATTTGGAATTAGTGCAAACTTGAATCGGAGAAATTTGGTGGAGCCGATGGGATTCGAACCCACGACCTTCCCGGTGTTACCGGGACGCGCTCAGCAATCGCTCGATGAATCGTCTGTCTTTTTGGCGCTTAATGTATCTTTCGCGGCGAACCGCGCCGCTCCGCGTAGCATACTCCTCTGAGTACAACAGCTTCCATGGTCCCCGATTTCTAAGCGCGCGTGAATAATTAGCATTGTGATAAGCGACCCGTTCTTCCAGATGCTCAGTCTGTCCCACATAGAATCGGCCGGTCGTTTCGCTTTGCAGGACGTAGAGAAAAAAAGGCATAGATGTTAAATGGTGGAGCCGATGGGATTCGAACCCACGACCTCCTCGATGCCATCGAGGCGCGCTCCCAACTGCGCCACGGCCCCACCGTTGAAGAGGTGGTTATTTTATAGCATCCCGCTCCTACAGGGTCAAACGTCCCTGCCTCAGCAGCAGGATGACCCGGCGGCCGGCCTCTTCGATTTTTGCTTGTTCTTTCCAGCGGATAGGTATATACCATGTTTGCTTTCGACAACCCCTCGAGGAACAGGAGAACCCTACATGGTGAAGAAACTGCTTGTTGTGTTGTTCTCGTTGGCGCTCGTTTTCTCGCTGGCCGCGCCGGCGATGGCGCAGGCGGATCAGTCCAAGCCGGAGAAGGAAAAGGCCAAGAAGCAGGACCGCTGGGAGGGCAACGTTACGCTCATCAGCAAGGAAAAATCCACAATAACCGTTCGCAAGCTCGGCGGGGACATGACGAGGACCGTGCAGTACGACGCCGGGACGCAATGGGTCAGTCAGGAGCACAGCGCGAAGACGACCAACCCGATCGATGCCAGCCAGGTCAAAGAAGGTGATCGCGTGATCTGCGTGGGCACGCTCGGCAAGGATGGCGTTTTTCATGCAACCCTGATTTCCAAGCGTCTCACCCCGTTGGCGCCCAAGTAGCTCTGAAGATTGGGGAGCAGGCGGCTCATGCCCTGACTGACCTGCTCCCAGACTTGGCAATTCCTCAGCACTTCCTACGACAATAAGGCTGGGTGTCGACGCCCTTGATCCGCAAACCTTGTGCGCCGCTGGCGCCGAAGCGTCCCTACTTCAAACTTCCCTTAGTTGAGCCCAGAGCACTGACGAAATTTACAGAAGTTTCTCCAAGTCCTGGAGACTCATTCCGGCGTCGCGCAGAATGCTCTTTAGGACTTTGGGGTGAAGGATTTTGGTGGCGTGGAAGGGGATGGTCGCACGTTTGCCCGCGGGATTCTTGTAAATCATGTGGCTGCCGCTCTGGCGTACGAGAGCAAAACCCATTTTCTCCAGAGCAGAAGCTATCTGGCGGGCTGTAAGGCGCGGTAATTTTGGCATCAGACAGCCACTTCAACAGTGGTCAAACTTACAGAGACGCGTTCCGGAATTTCCTCGCCGTTGGCGAGACGATCTTCGATGTGCAAGCGTATGGCGTCTTTGATATTCTCCACCGCCTCTTCGTAGGTCTCTCCCTGGCTGTAGCAACCTTGTAGCGACGGACAGGAAACGAAATAGCCATCAGCGTCGGATTCAATCACAATAGGTAAAGTGAGCTGCTTCATTGCTGAATTATAAACTTGATACCGGGAAAAGCAATTCTGAACAGTGGAGCCTGATCCGGTTGATACTCAACCGCGAGCGGTCGCGATGAAACATCAACTAGTGGCTTCCACTACACTACACCCAAGACCCTACACCCTCGTCTCCCCGTCAACGAACATCCAACCCGCGGCGAAAAGTGCTACTCTTATCCGCAGGGAAGGAACAATCCCGGCCCGCCCGGTGTCTAAGGATTCTGGGCAGTTCTGAGGGTTTTGGAAGGACGCTGGTAGTCCCGAAGCTGGGGACGCCGAGACGGGCCACATAGCGGAGCGCCGCTGGAGCGGGCTCCCGGAGCGAGGCGTCTGCGGTGTCCGACGTGGCGCAAGCCCTAACGCGGGGAGCAGACGAGGCCGAACTCGTCACCGAGCTGCAGGCCGGCTCGGACGCGGCGTTCGACTGGCTGGTGACGCACTACCACGTGCCCGTCTTCAACCTCGTGTACCGCATGATCGGCGATGCCGCCGATGCCGCCGACGCCACGCA
>DASXQR010000006.1:0-15483 GCA_036507075.1 Acidobacteriota bacterium
GCAGGGGCGTAATGGCGAGCGTGGTCACTAAAAACCGGATTGTCCAGTCACCGGTCGCGTGCGTGATGAATTCAATCGGATTGGCGCCAAGATCATCATGCAGACCGCGCCAGGTGAGAATTGCGACCGGAGACAGACAAGTCAAAAAGATTGCGACCTTAAGCCATTTCGAGGAGAGGAAATTGGAGAATTTCAAGCTCGAATTATTCAAAAATCTTCACCGCAAAGAGCGCTAAGAATAGCGCAAAGGACGGGGGCTGCAACTTGAAGTATGAAGGCACCACGCCAACGTCTGACGCAACTCTATGACCTTCATACTTCAAGTTGCAGCCCCCGTCCTTTGCGCTATCTTGGCGTTCTTGGCGTTCTTTGCGGTTAAATTGTTTTGGATGATCCGAGTTAGTAGTACTTCCGCAAATCCATTCCTTTGTAAAGCCCAGCCACCTGGTCGCCATAGCCGTTGAACATCAGGGTCTTGCGTTTGAAGAATTCTCCCAGGCGGCGTTCCGATGCCTGGCTCCAGCGCGGATGATCGACTTCAGGATTCACGTTGGAATAAAAACCGTATTCCCGGGGAGTTGCAAGATTCCAAGTGGTGGGCGGCTCCTTTTCCACAAATCGAATTTTCACCAGTGATTTGATGCTCTTGAAACCGTACTTCCAGGGGACGACTATTCTGACGGGAGCTCCGTTCTGATTGGGCAAAGTCTCTCCGTACATGCCGACACAAAGAAGGGCCAGCGGATGCATGGCCTCGTCCAGACGCAACCCTTCCACGTAAGGAAAAGGAATACCTGCATAGCGCGCCTGCGGCATCTGTTTTGAGTCGAAATAGGTCTGAAAGGCGACGTATCTGGCCTTGGAATTCGGTTCGACCTGTTTGATCAAATGGCTCAGTGAGTACCCGATCCACGGCACAACAATCGACCAAGCCTCGACGCAGCGGTGGCGATAAACGCGCTCCTCCAGAGGCGCGAGCTTCAAGATGGAATCCATGTCGTAGGTTTTCGGCTTATTAACAAGGCCTTCGACGGAAACGCTCCACGGAGAGGTCTTGAAGTTCTTAGCCTTCTCAGACGGATCTTCTTTGCCCGTGCCGAATTCGTAGTAGTTGTTGTAAGTGGAAACTTTGTCGAATGGCGTCTGCTTTTCGTCGGTGCTGAACTGACCACGGGAGGAGACGTTGAGCTTGGTTCCGGCCAGGACCGAAATCTCCGGGGAAATGATCTTTACCATTTCACGAGCCGCCACCAACCCGGCGCCCGCACAACCTGCATCCTTAAGGAATTCTCGCCTGTTTACGTAGACACTCTTAGGAGTAACTTCCGAATAAGCGACATTGTCTGGTTTTCTAATCAGCATACATACCTCTCATTACTTGAGCGCCGCCATACCGTGGGTAAGAATTATTTCACCACAAAGACACAAAGTACACAAAGTCAGACGAGGAGCGGGCAGAGTCCGGTCACTTCTCAAAGTGAACTGTGGCGTCGTCTTCTTTGGTGACCGGGCTCTGCCTGCTCCTCGTCCCGCTTTGTGTCCTTTGTGTCTTTGTGGTGAAATAATTCTTACTCCCGATGAAAAAAGCTGAGCTGAAGATTGGACTGCTGGGACTGGGCCGGCTGGGAAGAATCTACGCGGGCCAACTGGCGCGGCAGATCGCGGGGGCGCGCCTGGTCGCCGTTGCCGATCCGCTGCCGGATCGGGCAAAACAGATCGCGGAAGAATGGGGAGTGGAAAAATCCGGCAGCGATCCCCTGGGCCTGATCGACGATCCGCAGGTGGATGCGGTAGTGATCGCATCGCCCACTCACACGCATAAAGAGCTGGTGATCGCGGCAGCACGGCGAAACAAAAAGATTTTCTGCGAGAAGCCGCTCTCTCTTTCGCTGCGCGAAGCGATTGAGATAAAGGAGGCAGTGGATCACAGCGGGGCGTTTTTTCAGATGGGCCTGATGCGCCGCTTCGATCGGGGCTACGCAGCGGCAAAAAAGAGAATCGAGCAGGGCGTGATCGGAAGACCCCTGGTATTCAAGGCCAGCTCGCGCGATCCCTTCCTGCCCGCCCTCGAGTATTTGGATCCAAAGACCAGCGGCGGCATTTTCATCGATATGGGCATTCACGATTTTGACCTGGCGCTCTGGCTCATCGGCAGGGTCCGGACGGTCACCTCCATTGGCGGCGTGCTGGCGTTTCCGCAGGTGGAGGAAATGGGTGATATCGACAATGCCATCGTAACGCTGATTTTTGAAGAGGGCCAGCTGGGCGTGGTCGATTTGAGCCGCAGCGGTCTTTACGGCTACGACATCTCAGCCGACATTCTGGGAAGCGCCGGCACGCTGCGCGTAGGTTATCTGCGTGAAACACCGGTTCTGGTGATGACTAAAGACGGGGTCGCCCATGATGTCGTGCCTTATTTTCCGGAGCGTTTTGGCCAGGCTTACCGTGATCAATTGCAGAATTTCGTCGATAACGTCCGCGCCGGCCGCCCCGCCCCCGTAACGCTTGCAGACGGCATCGAAGCTCTGCGCGTGAGCGTGGCCGCCACAGAATCCTTTCGGACCGGCCGGCCCGTGGAGATCGCGGCAATATCCGAGCCGCGCGCGTAAGCAAGCGGATTCTCCGGAGGGATAGAGGGATGGAGAGATGGAGAGATGGAGGGATGGAGGGAATGAGGGATGGAGGGAGTGAGGGAAAGACAGTGAGTTCTGTACGGGCTTTGGCCAGCGCTCCAAAAACCCTCCCTCTTTCCGTCCCTCATTCCCTCCATCCCTCTGTCCCTCCGGAGGGTCCGCTTGCTTACGCGTGCGGTTCGGATTTCGGCGGGGATATCCGAGAGGTGTAATGCTTAGATCGATAAGGACGGCCATTATTGTCTGCATTGCCCTTCTGCTTGCATCACCCGCCGCCAGCGCAGCTCTGCCCGCAGATGGTGAAAGGCCGGTGATGCGTGCGCTGCGCGCCAGCGGTCCGATCGTCATCGATGGTGATTTGAATGAACCGGACTGGCAGCGGGTCGAACCAGCTTCCGGCTTCATCCAGAAGATTCCGCGCACCGGGGATCCGGCCACCGAACAAACCGAAGTCAGGATCCTTTACGACGACAACAATCTCTATCTGGGAGTCTACTGCCTGGATTCGGCCGGCTCGCGCGGGATCGTCGTCAACGACATTTCGAAAGATTTCTTCACTCTGGACAGCGACGGATTCCAGGTGGTGCTGGATACTTTCCACGACAAACGGAATTGTTTTCTCTTCGGAACCAATCCGAAGGGAGGAAAGTTTGACATGCAGATCGGGGCCGACGGCGCCGCCGGTAATACAGACTGGGACGGCATCTGGTACGTAAAGACCCGTGTTGACGAGCGCGGCTGGCAGATCGAAATGGCCATCCCGTTCAAGACACTCCGCTTTCATGAGGCCGAAGAGCAGATCTGGGGCATCAATTTTGAAAGGCGGGTGCGGCGTAAGTTCGAGGATTCATACTGGGCGGCGCTTCAGCCCCCGTATCGCGTGAGCCGCGTATCGCTTGCCGGCACGCTGCAGGGCCTCCGTGGCATAAAGCAGCCCCGCAACCTCTATGTGAAACCTTATCTGTCGGCGCCGCTGGGCCGCAAGGAAAATGACGATGTGGATTTCAATCCTGACGCCGGGTTGGACCTGAAATACGGCGTCAGTTCGCAGATGACATTCGATGCCACTCTGAACACCGATTTTTCTCAGGTCGAGGCCGATGACGCGCAGATAAACCTGACGCGCTTCAGCCTGTTCTTTCCTGAAAAACGCGACTTCTTCCTGGAAAACGCCGGAACATTCATCTGGGGAAGGCCGAAGCGACGCCCCATGTTTGGACCGGATCGCAGCCGGCGGCTCGACCTGATTCCATTTTTCAGCCGCCGCATCGGGCTGACCGACGATGGAGAGCTGGTCCCCATCCGCGGCGGGGCGCGGCTGACCGGGCGCGCCGGTCCGTACAACCTTGGACTGCTTTCCATGCAGACCGGCAGGTTCGAATCGCTGCCGGAAACGAATTTCTCCGTCGTGCGGCTGCGCCGGGATCTCTCCCGGTATTCGGACGCAGGCGGAATCTTCATCAATAAATATGAAGACGGCGGCCGATTCAATCGCACCTATGGGGCGGACACGAATCTTCGCTTCTTCCAGTATCTCGACGTCACTTCTTATCTGCTGAAGACGGATTCGCCCGGCAAGCACGGGCGCGATCAGGCCGGGGACCTTGAAGTTTCATGGCGTGACAGCCTTTTTGATGTGCGGGCGGGACATCTCTGGATCGGGGAAAACTTCAATCCGGAAGTGGGATTTGCTCCACGGCGCGGCATTCGCAAGACTTCCGGAGAATTCAACCTCACGCCGCGCCCCGGAGAGCGAATGGCGGCGGTGCGGGAATTTCAACCGACTGTGGAATTTGACTACATCACCGATCCGGAGGGGCGCCTGGAGACCCGGCGCCTGGAAACGCGTTTTGGCGTGCTGTTCTCCAACAGCAGCTTTGTGCTGTTCGGGCGCGAGGCAAACTTCGAGCGGCTGGATGAGCCTTTTGCAATCCGCAAGAACCAGAAAATACCGGTGGGCGATTACCGGTTTGATCAGTACTCGGCCTATTACCAGAGCGACAGAAGCCGCATTCTAAGCGCCATATTGACCGTTTCCACTGGAGGATTTTATGACGGTGACCGCGATTCTTTGGGCGGCACTCTGGTGGTGCAGCCGGACTATCATTTTCTGGCCCGCTTTTCGTGGAATCACGACGACGTGCGGCTGCCGACTGGAAATTTCAAAACGAATCTCCTATCGAGCCGGCTGAATTACTCGTTTACAACGAACCTGTTTCTCAGCGCCCTGATCCAGTACAACAGCGACGATCACGCCGTCACCAGCAACATTCGCCTCAATTTTATTTACAGGCCGCTGAGTAATTTCTTTCTCGTTTATAACGAACGCCGCAGCAGCACCGGCATAGTCACCGAACGCGCGCTGATTGCAAAGCTGACGCGGATTTTTGCATTTTGAATCTCACCACAAAGACACAAAGTGCACAAAGTTCTTCGTGGTCTTTGTGTCTTTGTGGTGAGATTGACAAATTTTAATGACCGAATTCCTGCTGATCTCCGCTGCCGGATTTGCCGCCGGGTTTGTCAATGCCGTCGCGGGCGGCGGGACGCTGATCACATTCCCTGCCCTGCTCTTTGGGGGCAGGAGCGCGGTGCTCGCCAACGCCACCAGCACGGTAGCCATCTGGCCCGGATCCTTGTCGAGCGTGTGGGCCTACCGCCGGCAGATCCGAGATCGTCGCCGCGAGGCGTTCGTGCTGGCTGTTCCCTCCGTAATCGGAGGCCTGATCGGCTCGGTGCTGCTGATCTACACGCCCGAGAAAGCCTTCCGCGTCATTGTTCCTTACCTTATTCTGCTTGCCTGCGGGCTTCTTATTTTCCAGGGACGCATCGGCCGCTGGGTGGCCAGGCATATGGGACATGGCGCGGCACACGTCTCTGCTGTTCACTGGTTAGTGCAATTTTTGATTTCCATTTACGGCGGGTATTTTGGCGCGGGAATCGGAATCTTAATGCTTGCGGCCATGGCTATTTTTCTTCCCGAAGATTTGCAGTCGGCCAACGCGCTCAAGGTGTTCTTTGGAATGCTGATCAACGGCATGGCGATGCTTTACTTTGTTGTCATCGGAGCGGCCGATCTTCGCGCTGCCGGCGTGATGGCGCTGGCTTCCCTGCTTGGCGGTTACCTGGGCGCGCACACCGCGCAGCGGCTTTCACCGGCGCTGCTGCGCGCCGTCGTGGTCGCGTTCGGTCTGATCGTCGCCGTGCATCTGTTCCGCACGAACTAAATTCGAAAGTCGAGGGTCGAACGTTGAAAGTCGAAGGTCGAAAGTCGAAGGAGGTCCTGACTTTGGACTTTCTGACTTTCCGACAAGATGCCACAAAGACCGTTGACCAGTGACTCATGACGGAAGACAAAACTTTCTTCCCCCTCACCGAAAAAAATGAGATATTACGCAAACCCTTTCAAACACATCGGTCTGCAAAAGGAGATCGTATGAAAAAGTGCGCGTTTTTAATCATCCTGTCCGCCCTGACTGTCTGTTTTGTATACGCTCCTCCACCTGCTGCCACACACGTGGTGGTCAGGGCTGATCAGATAAAGTGGGGGTCCGCACCCCCGACTCTGCCGGCCGGGGCTCAAATGACGGTGCTATCCGGTGACCCGTCAAAACCGGGACTTTTCACCATCAGATTGAAAGCACCTGACGGATTCAAAGTCGCTCCCCATTGGCATCCGACGGCCGAAAACCTGACGGTTCTTCAGGGGAGATTTGGCATTGGAACCGGCGATAAGTTCGATCCCAGGCCGGAAAACGAACTGACCACCGGCAGTTTCACCATGATGCCGGCCAAAATGCATCACTTTGCCTGGACAAGAGGGGAGACCGTGGTGCAGGTCAGCGCCATGGGCCCGTTCAAACTCATCTATGTAAATCCGGCCGACAATCCCAATAAGCCACCCGTCAAGCCGGCAAAGGCGGCAACCGAGAAACCGAAACCCAAGGCAAAAACGGGCTACTGATTTGAATGAAAAGCTTGGTGCCTTGGTGGTTCAATGCATTCAACCGCCAGGACACCGGGCTTGCAACAGGTAGGAGGCGTAAATGAAAACTCGAGTACCGCATCTACTCTGGGTCCTACCGATCCTTCTCTTGGTTTTCCATCTTCCCGCACCTTCCGCTGCAGCGGCGGAAAAGATCAACATCATTGCCATCGGCGCGCATCCGGACGACTGTGACAACCGTGCCGGAGGCGTGGCCGCCAAGTGGGCGGCGCTCGGGCATCGCGTTCGATTCGTCGCGGTTACAAACGGAGACGCGGGACATCAGAAGGAGGGCGGGTCTGCTCTGGCGCGCCGCCGCGAAGCGGAGGCCAAGGAAGCAGCACGCCGAATCGGGATCGAATACGTGGTCCTGAACAACCACGATGGAAAACTTCTGCCCACGTTGGAAGTGCGCGAGCAGGTGATTCGCCAGATCCGCCAGGCCAACGCAGACCTGGTGCTGGCGCCGCGGCCAAATGATTACCATCCCGATCACCGCTACACCGGAGTGCTGGTTCAGGATGCAGCCTACATGGTGACGGTGCCCAATATTTGTCCCGATACTCCGGCGCTGCGAAAGAATCCGGTCTTCATGTACTTTCAGGACGGCTTCCAGAGGCCCAATCCCTTTTCTCCCGATGTGGCCGTTTCGCTGGACGATGTGATCGAAAAGAAATACGACATGCTCGACGCGCATGTCTCGCAGATGTACGAGTGGCTCGCCTGGCACGCAGGACTTCTCGACCAGGTCCCCAAAGACGCCAAGGCGCGCAGGGAGTGGCTCAAAACGCAGCGCCGCTACGAACCAACTCCGGCCGTGCGCCAGTCGTTGATCAAGTGGTACGGCCCGGACCGGGGCGGCAATATCAAATATGCCGAAGCCTTTGAGGTCTGTGAATACGGCACCCGGCCCACGACGGAAGACATTCGCCGCCTGTTTCCGTTCTTCCCGCGCTGATCCGCGTCCATCTGCGGCCCAAATTCGCGCCACCGGCGTTCATCTGCGGCCGCGGCTGCGGCCGCGACCCCAATACTTATTTCAGGACCTTCCCGTCCACGGCGATCCGCAGCTCGAACTTGTCCTCCACACTGGGCACGAAAAATCCGTGCACGACGGCAAGCCAGTTCCCGGCTCTGGGATCCTTGATCGACGTCGCTTCGGGATTGTTCAAAGTAGCGCCATCGACATCGAGGTGGCCGTTCGGATCGATCAGGATCAGATCAATATCATTTGACGGATAGGATCCCCAGTCTTGGCGCCAACCGAGCCGAGCGTCAAGCTTCAACGCGCCCGCGCTGACCTGAAAGGGCACGACCCTGATCTCGCCATCCAGCAGCCTTCCCTGCGAAGTAAATTGAGGGGCCGGATCCGTCACCGAAAAGATATTGACCGTTGCGCCTACCGAACTGGCATTGGTCCAGTCTCCGTTGACGCTGACACGCATCAGCCCTGTTTCCGGATTGGGCACCACAAAGGTTCCGCCTTTGGTAAACTCAAATACCCGGTAATCTCCTTCATCGATCGCGGAGGTCTTGGCGCTGTGAACGGTCAGCAGAATGTCATCCCCGAAAAGAGTGTTCTGGTTTGCGCCCGTGATCAGGTTTGACAGGCTCACAATCACAGCCGTCGTGTTAGGGTGCACGTGATAATAAATCTCCACCCTTTGCCCCGGCAGCAATCCCTGTATTACTTGAGTGACGTTTCCGTTCAGCGTCGGCACGCCGGCGGCCTGCAGGATGTTGACGTTGACGTTGGTATTGCCGACGCCGGCTGCTCCAAAAGTGTCCGGCACTCCGCCGGCCTGAAGCAGGGAGAGAGCACCGGCTGCGTTGACGTAGCCGCTGCCTCGATCAAGCGGCCCGGATCCATCTGTAATCAGACCGGGTTTGGCGCTGGCGATCAACGCATTCCTAACCTGCCGGGCGGTCGCTCCCGGCGCTGCCTGGCGAAGAACAGCGGCCACTCCGGCGACAGTCGGGCCACTGAAGCTGGTGCCGCTGGCCATGTTGACGACGTTTGTGGAAGAGGAGAAGCCCTGACCAAAGCTGCCAAAACCATTTGCCATCACGTCTGGATCTATACGGCCGTCGGCGGTCGGACCGCGCGAGCTGAAATACGCCGTTTGTGTTCGATCGGACGGCCTGAACAATTCCCCAATACCAAGGACACCAAAGTTCAGGTCCCAGAAGACTCTCTCGTGTACGGGTGAAGAGCTCGCGCCGACTGTGAGCGCGTCGAATCCTGTCGCCGGGCTGGCCCCCGTCGTTCCGCTCGGGCCGGCGTTTCCGGCGCTCACTACCAGGACGATGTCATGCTCGAGGAACGCTCGAGTCAATTTATCTTCCAGGTCATGACCGGCAAAGATCGTGGAGCCGCCAAGACTCATGTTGCAGACCTTAATATTGAGCGCGGTGTATTTTCCACTCGCATCCTTGGTTTCAGGCAATCCGCTGTCAAAGTTCTCGCGCAACTGCAAGACCCGTTCCATGGCCGCGATGACCCGGGAGGTCGGGGCGCCGCCGGCCGGCGGGAAAACCCGCAGAGCGTAAATGCTCGAAAGAGGAGCCGAACCGATCATGGGCACACGTGTAGACGTAGAATTTGGGACGGTCTCAACGCACGCGTCGCAGTACTTCTTTAGCGATTTAACCAGGAGCCTCGAGTTTGGAAATGTAAATACCACATTGGCGGAAATCATTCCTGCGACGAAGGTCCCATGTCCGTCGTTGGCGATGTTACTGAATCCGAGGCCATCGCCCACCAGGTCTTCTCCACCGATCACCGAGCCGTCGAGACTGAGATGAGGGCGCCCGGGGCGTATCCCCGAATCGATGACCGCCACCTTCACTCCCTGGCCTGTGAAACCGGCGGCATGGACCGAACCGAGATTCAGAGAAGTGTTGTTGATGAGATAAGCGTCCGGGCTGGAATCAGTAATGGCGGCCAGTTCGCCGGCTGACAGGCTTTCAACCTCGGCGCTTTCCTCGCTGGCCAGAAGCCGGGTTCCGCTCCGCCGGTCGAGGGCCGCTTGCGGCAGGTTAACCATCAAGTCCTTCGAAACGCATCCGGCGGGCAGCAGTGCGCGAATGGCGCTCATCGCGTCATCGGGAATTTCCGCTGCAATCGCCTCAATGTAGCGAAATTGATGCGTCACCTTGCCACCGCGCTGCTCAATGGCGGTGACAACTTTGGAATAAGGCTTGGCTGTTCGAATAAGAACCGCGGCGCCCTGAGTGTAGGGGCTCAAAGCGATGACAGACAAGGCATTCAAAAGCGCTTGTCGCAGCCGCCATTTCCGACGACTGCCACTTGTCGCAGAAACATCAGTACCTCTGGTTTTACCCATAAATCCCCCTGAAAATTCAACTGTTTGCGAGACACTTCTGTCGACAGCACCAATTGACTGCTGACGCAATCAGTTGTTGGCGATCATTACCGTTTCGGGTGCACGCCCACCGCCAGGCTTGAAGGTGACGACAGTTGCGAATGCGAATAATTCAAACCTGACCGGAAGATAAAGATCAGTGCAAAAGTCAACGGCTGACCGCGAACTCCTCTCTAGGAATAGCAAGCCAGAGAATAAGGTAAGGGATTACACCGGGTAGTCCGCCGGGGAGAATGAGGAAGAAAAAACCGAGCCGGACCCAGAAACTTCGGATCTCGTAATACTCTGCGATGCCGCCGCAGACACCTGCCAGGTAGCGGTTTCGGGCGCTTCTTCTTAGTTTTTTCATATCACCCCTGTCTTCTGTAACTACGCGTCCGGACTCTCTAAAGTTCCGGAACCTCACCCGAAAAATTCCACCCTTGTTTAATTATAGCGAAGCCGCAAAGAAGGGGGGCCGACTCAGGTCGAGTTTGTGCTGCCTGTCGAGGAAAACTTCACCCACAAAGACACAAGTGGGGCAGGCAGAGGCCGGTCATCTGTCCAAAGGCGAACGCGGCGGTTTTGAAGCTGACCGGCCTCTGCCTGCCCCATTTGTGTCTTTGTGGTGAAGTTTTCCGTGGCTTCTGATTTTTCACACCTTCTCTCTTTCCGGAAACTCCCCCGGCATCACAGACAACTCAATTTTTTCCGGCCCTCGAATCACAACCAGCGGGGTTCTTGCGCCCACACGCTCATCGCTGAGCAGCTTGTGCAAGTCGTCAATACCTGCCACCGGCTGCCCGGCGAAATTCACGATGATATCGCCTGCGGTAATGCCCGTCTTTTGAGCGGGGCTGTCCGGTTCAGTTGAGACCACCATGATGCCGCTTTCGCGCGTCAAACCATGAAAGCGCACGATCCGGCGGTGAAGGGGCACGTTTTGTCCCGCCATTCCAATGTAGCTGCGGCGGATCTTGCCGTCCTTGATCAGGCGGCCGGCGACGAACTTGGCCGTGTTGATCGCGATGGCAAAACAGATGCCCTGCGCGGGAAAAATCACAGCCGTGTTGACTCCAATCACCTCGCCCCGGGAATTAACCAGAGGACCGCCCGAATTTCCGGGATTCAGCGCCGCATCGGTCTGGATTACGTCGTCAATTAATCGGCCCGAACCGGTCCTGAGCGAGCGGCCCAGCGCGCTGGTCACTCCGGCTGTCACGCTGCACTGAAAGCTGTACGGGTTGCCGATCGCTATTACAAGCTGGCCCACCCGGATCTTCTGCGAATCTCCCATCAGCGCGGGAGTCAGCGCCGGTGCGCTTATTCTCACCACCGCCAGATCGGTGTGTGGATCGTCTCCCACCAGGTCTGCCTGCCAGGATCGCCCGTCCGTCAGAGTCACACGGATCCAGGTTGCGTTATGGACCACATGACTGTTGGTTAGAATAAATCCGTCCGGGGTGAACACGAACCCCGATCCGCTCCCGCCCCGCTCGCGTTGAGACGGTCGCCGGCTCGTTTCTCCATCCCGGCCTGCCTGCCGGACCTCGATATTGACGACCGAAGGGCTCACCTTTTCAGCGGCCGAAATAACCGCCTGCGAATACGCGTCCAGAAGATCGTCATCAAATCCCGCCGGTTGCGTCCCCGCATGCTCCGGCCCCGCGTGCAAAGGCTCATTCGCCGCCAACCTCATTTCGGCACTGCTCCTGCGCTTCATTGAATCCACCTTTCAATTCATTGGTTTGCGGAGTTGCAAAGAGTCCACCACAGAGACACGGAGGACACAGAAAGACAGCGAGAGATGGCCAAAAGTTCCCTGTGCCCCCCTGTACTACTAACCATGAGAATTTTCGCGGCCCGCGCAAATTATTCGGGAGCGGAGAGACGGCCTGCGGGCCGTCTCAGCTTGGCAGAACACCGCAGAGAGACGGCCCTCAGGCCGTCTCTCCTTGACTTTTGGTTGCGGCTTCGCCGCGCTAAGCCTCTGTGGTGGATCTTTTACACGTTCGACGGCTCTGCCCACCATGTCCTAATCTGGATTCATAACATCCCGGAACTCATCATGCAAAGCAGGGGGAAATCTGGTGGCGGCCCACTACGGCGGAAAGTTCATCTGGCGCAGCAGATCGAGAAAGCGCGGGTGTGAGCGCAGGACGTCAAGCCTTGGGTCTACTCTGGCAAAGGTGAGTCCGGAGGAGCGTTCTTCGTACGCCTTTGCCAACCACTCGTACGCCTGATCCTTCTCTCCCAGGCCCAGGAAAAGCAGAGCGAAGTCGTACGGCGAGACGTATTTGCTGTTCGACCGGTCCTTGAGCTGTTTCAATAGCTTCAATACATCGCTCCGCTGCCCCGCCATTCCACAGGCATGTGCAAGTGCCGCCATCGCTCCCACGCCGCGTCCCGCCGGTGAGATCCCCTTCTTGAAGGCGGCGATCGCTTTCCCGTAAGCGGCTTTCTGTTCGTATCCCAGTCCCATGAAGTAGTACGCGTGAGCGTAATGCGGGTCGAGCTCGAGCGTTTTCGCCGCATACTCGATTACCTGTTCGTACTGGCGGGCCAGAAACAAAATCCCGGCCGCGTTCAAGATCACCGAAGGCGCCACGGGGTCAAGCTCCAGCGCCCGCATCGCCTCAGCGACAGCCTCCTTCGACCGCCCCAGCGCGGCCAGGCAGTTGGCATAATAGTAATGAGCGGTTCCATAACTCGGGTTCAAGTCAATGGCTCGCTTGAACCCCTTCTCTGCCGCCTCCCAGTTGAATTGATGAAGATTGAGATGTCCCAGCGACGTATGGGCCTCCGCCAGCGTTTCGTTCAACTGCAACGCTTTGATGGCTGCCGCATTGGCCTGTGCTGCCGCTTCGAGAGGAGGAAGGTAGTTGTAGTCGAGCAGTCGAAGATAACAATCAGCCAGTCCGGCGTAACTCGCGGCGTACGCCGGGTCGGTTTCTATTGCGTTCTCGAACTGCCCGACGGCCTTTTGGAGCCCTTCCTTTGCTCGCTTGTTCCAGAAGTAGCGACCTTTGAGATAAGCCTCGTAGGCCTGGGGGTTGACGGGGCGCACATCCGTTATGCACCCACGCTCCGGCGACGTCAGCTTTACCCTGATCTCACCGGCTATTGCCTGGGCCACGTCATTCTGTACGGCAAGAATGTCGTCCAGGTTGCGGTCGTAACTCTCGGTCCAGAGGTGAGTCTGATCGCTTACCTGGATGAGCTGCGCAGTGATGCGTACCCGCGGGCCGGCGCGCCGCACGCTGCCCTCCAGCACGTAATTGACGCCCAGTTCCCGGCCGATCTGGTCAATGCCCTTGGCCGTGTGTTTGTATTTCATCGCTGAAGTTCGAGCAATGATCCCCAGCCGCTCGCGATGCAAACGCCCCAGGTGCGTAATCATTTCCTCGGTCAGACCGTCGCTGAAGTATTCCTGGTCGGGATCGCTGCTCAAGTTCTCAAAAGGGAGCACGGCCAGCATCATCCTGCCCGCGGCGGAAGGCGGCTGTATTGTCGGGGTTTCTTTGACCGGAGCGACAAACCGATAGCCGCGCTTTGGAATTGTCAGGATGTATTCCTGCCCCTCGACGCCGTCACCCAGAGCCTTCCTCAGGATGGAAATCGTGCGGGCAAGACTTCCTTCTTCGACGAATGCATCGGGCCAGACCTTCTTCAGGAGTTCGTTCTTTTCGACCAACCGGCCGGCGTTCTGCACCAGCACCAGCAGGGTATCGACAACCTTCGGAGGGAGCATCACGATCTCGCCCTCGCGCAACAGCAAACGCCCGGCGATGTCCAGGCGAAATCGACCAAACTGATAGAACTGTCCGCTGGCCATCAAAGTAGTTTGGGAAGGAATTCGTCAGAAGAATATCAACTTTCGCGAAGGACTTCTACGAGCTGTGGTCCCTAATATTTGCCGGAAGGAGGAAATCCAACATGAGATCCACGCATAGCAGCGATCGAATCTTGAAAGTCGCAACTTTAATATTATTGTCGGCGCTTATGGTTGCGGGGCTGGCACGTTTGTTCCGAAGTGCGGTAACGGCCTCGCCCGTAAGCTTTCATTCCAAAGTGGGGGTTTTCGATCCGCAGGATGCCGAGAAATATTTATTCGTCTGGGCGGGCGATCAGGCCCGCACCGCGGCTGATTTCCTGGCCGTGGTCAATTTCGATGAAGGTTCGCCGCAGTACGGTAAGGTGTTAGGCGTCAGTCCGGTTCCAGGTTCCGGCAACAGCGGCAATGAGCCTCACCATGTGGGCCTCTCCAGTGATGGGCGCGTGCTGGCCTGCGGCGGACTGCTGAGCGTGCTGAAGGGGCAGAAGGAGATATTTTTCTACGACGTCTCCAATCCCTCCTTCCCGCAATTCATTTCTTCTGCGGACCCTCCGCAGTCGGCAATTACGGATGAATTCTACCCGCTGGCCGATGGGGGATTCCTGGTGACCATGATGGGAGGGCCGCAGGGACATCATCCTGGAAGAATCGCCGAGTTTGATAAGAATCTGCAACTGGTTGCAGAGTATCCAGAGGTTCCCCCGCAGGATGGGTTCAATCCTCACGGGATCTCAGTCAGACCGGAGATCAATCTGATGGTCACCAGCGATTTCGTTTGTCCTTCGACCACGCTGCACGCCGTGCCCGGCAGCTTGGATCTTCGCGGGAGTATTCGCGTGTGGAATTTCAAAAAGAGAAAGATTGTTCAGACCATCAAGCTTCCCACGCCGGCCGGCACCATCGACGTGAAGCTGATCCCGGGAGACAAAAAAGGCCGCGCTTACACGGCGGGAATGGCGGATGATCGGCTTTACTTGATCGACCCGGAAGCAGGCACCGCCAAAGCCGTGTTCGATTTTTCTCTGATTGCAAAAGGAGGATTCCCTCAGTTGATGCGCACTACCCGGGATGGTCAGAGGCTGTTTGTTTCGATGAATGCCGCCGGCAGAGTAGCCATGTTTGACACGTCAAGACCCGCAAGGCCGCGACTGCTGAGTGTTCTCGATCTGGGGCCGAATTCCGGACCGCACTACATCGCACTGACCGAGGACGAAAAGCGCCTGGTGATTACGGACTACTTCCTGAATGAGGACGACTTTGGAAAAGTTCACGCCGAGGGAGACCATCGTGTCCACGTCGCCAGGGTCTCAGCCGAAAAACTGGAGCTGGATCCGAAATTCCAGCTCGACTTCAACACCGCATTCAACGGCAGACCGACGCGCCCTCACGGGGTAGCTTTCAAGTGAACAGTGATAAGGGGCATGAGTTACCAGTTGTTTAGCCGCATCGATTCAGCGGAGACACGGCGCGGCTGGGCCGTAACCAAAGAGCCGAATCGCCACGAAGGCACGAAGATCTAAACTGATCTTACAGTGCTACTTTTAGGAACGTGATAGTGGATTTCGTAATGTGTCACTTCAGGATAACCACGGAAACCTTCGTGTCTTCGTGCCTTCGTGGCAGCTCGTGGACATGGATGGCTTTGAAAAACTTTGGCAAAAAAAA
>DASXQR010000007.1:0-34219 GCA_036507075.1 Acidobacteriota bacterium
TTCGCCAATTGGATTTGGCTCCAGCGATGGAAGGGAACCAGTCCCACCTCCGCTTCCAAGTCCGACGAAGAGCTGGCGACCTTTCAGGCGCTCAAGCAGGACTGGCTCGAGTTGCGATCAGAAGTTGGACGTTTCGTGAAAGCGGTGACGGAGGAAAGGCTGCAATCCCCCTTGCCGTATAAAACGATGGATGGTGCGCCTTACGCTCAGATTCTGGCAGACCAGATGCAGCACGTCATCAATCACTCCAGCTATCACCGCGGCCAGTTGATCACGATGCTACGCCAATTGGGCGCTCCGGGAATCGGCACCGACCTGATTTCCTACATCCGGGAAAAAGAAGGGTGAGGAAGGGGAAGACACCAACAGCCGAGCCGCACGCGTAAGCAAGCGGACCCTCCGCCGGTAGTTTGCCACGAAGACACGAAGGATAACGATTGAGTTAGAAGTGCCACTTCGCCGACAACCTGGATCGAGTTATGAGAAGTGTCACTTCAAAGTGAATAGCGATTCTTCGTGCCTTCGTGCCTTCGTGGCAAATCCCGGCGGAGGGTCCGCTTGCTTCGCGCGAGGCTCGGCTGGCATAACCCCAAAGCCACATCAATACAGCTTCGCCTCCAGATCCTTGTAGACTTTCTCTACGTTTGCCCCGATTGATTCATTGAATCTTCCCGCCATTCCACCCTCGTATCCGGACGCGAGAGCGGCGGCCACGGATTTTTGCGCCTGCTGCAATGTCTCTCCGCGCTGCCGCGCTTTTCGAGTTTCCTCAATCAGATCTGCCAGATAGTTGCGGAAGAATGTCAGATGCGATTTCGGTTTCACATCCCCGTGCCCGCCGATGATGTGGTCAAAGCTGAGTTTGGAAAGCCGATCGAGTGTCGCCACCCACTCAGGAGGGAATCCATCGGCCATGAAAGGCATCCATCCGTGCAGCAAATCGCCTGTCGCCACCACCTTTTCGGCGGGCAAATAGACGACTGCGTCTCCGGAGGTATGGCCGCGTCCCAGAAAAAGAATAAAGAGATCCCGCGTTTTCTTGTGCAGAATCAGCGATTTGTCGAAAGTCATTTCCGGAAGGGTGACTTGCATGGTCCGCAGCTCGGCCAGGTAACTTTCTGCCTGCGAAAGGTCCGATTTCAATTTGGTGGCTGCGGCGGAATTTCCTTCGGCGGCAATCCGCTTTCTCAGATCCGCGATCTCCGCCGGCATTTGATCCAATTGCTGCCGAACCGACGGAATTCCCTTGTTGATGATGTTTTCGCGCGTGGCCTCGGATGAAATGATGGTTACGTCTTTGGGGAAGGCCGCCGGATAAGCCTGATTTCCCTGCGCATGATCCCAGTGAAAGTGGCTGTTGACGACGTAACGAACCGGTTTGTGGGTGATGGTTTTCAGTTGATTGATCAATGCGCGGGCCGCCGACGGCTTTGAATGACTGTCAACAATCAGCACTCCATCTTCGTTTACGATGACGGCGGCATTGCAATTCAATTTGTACTGCGGCCGCGCAAGCGCCGCATACACGCCATCGGCGATTTTCTGAAAATCAAAAAGCGGCGTCTGGGCCGAGGATACGCCTCCAAGGCAAAGCATCATTCCGATCAGCAAGCCGAATTTCCTTAGCATAGAATCTCCTCCTCCTGAGTTACGAAGAATAAAAAAGTCACAAAGTCGAAAGTCAAACGTCCGTTCCAACGGCCGAATATCGAACGTTGGAACGTGGAACTTCCGATTTCCGACTCCTTAACTCCAAAGGTTTCAAAATATTCGGTCTTCGAACACTCCAAGTTCAAAGCCCGCAGCTTCACACCTTCGACTTTTGACCTTCGACTTTTGACTTTCGACTTTTGACTTTCGACTTTAGACTTTCGACCTTCGACTTTCGACTTTAGACTTTCGACTTTCAGACTCTTTATTCAATTGATAGACTGTGTCACCGTTTGGCAAGAATGAGCAGAATACTACCTTTCCAGGAGCCTTAATCCATGTTTTTGGCTATTCTGATCTGGATCATTACGCTCGCGACGGTGGTGCTCTTTTCCATCGGAAAGTGGACTTTTCCCATAGCGGCATCGACCCACGCGCCTCGTGTCGACCATCATTACTACGTAGTGCTGATAATCTGCGGCATCATCTTCTTTCTGGCACAAATGGCTCTGGGGTGGGTACTTTTCCGCTACCGTGACCGCGGGGGGAAGGCCGTGTACACTCACGGCAATAATCGCCTGGAACTGGTCTGGACGATCGCCACCGCCGTTATCTTTTTTGCCCTGAACATCATGGGCCAGAAGGTTTGGGCCGACTTGAGATTCCAAAGCGCGCCGGCCGACGCCATCCGGATCGAGGTTTACGGCCAGCAGTTTGTATGGAACATTCGCTACGCGGGGAAAGATGGAAAATTCGGACGCACCGATGCAAAACTGATCAGCGATTCGGGCGGTAATCCGCTGGGAATCGACGACACAGATCCCGCCGGCAAGGATGACATCGTTGCGCCGACCATGGCCGTCCCGGTGAATCGTCCCGTGGAAATCACGTTGCGAGCCAAGGATGTGACGCATGCCTTTTTTGTGCGGGAGCTTCGTATCAAGCAGGATGCGGTGCCGGGAATGGCAATTCCGATTCACTTTACCGCGACGCAAATCGGATCCTATGAAGTTGCATGCGCCGAGCTCTGCGGGCTGGGCCACTACAAGATGCGCAGTGTGATCGAAGTCCTCTCCGAACAGGATTATGAAAAATGGCTAAAGGATCACGCCCCATAATCTTAAGTCGAAGGTCTGAAAGTCTAAAGTCAAAGGTCGAAAGTTGAAGGTCGAAAGTCGAAGGTCGAAAGTTAGAAACTAGTTGCCTGTGACAGTGAAATTGGGACTGGATGGCTCTGCACGACCTCAATCGTATTCACCGCAGAGGCGCAAAGAACGCCAAGTTGCCGCCGAGTTTGCCAGCTCTGCGCAAACTCTGGGGCCTCAGCGGCTCTGCGGTGAAGTCATCGACCGTCGAGCAGAAACTTTCGATAACACCCTTTTTCAGACTTTGGACTTCTTTTTTGGAGATAAGGAGATCAGAAAATGTCTGAGCACCATGCTCATGCGGCGGGACATGAGGCGGGTCATGCGGCAGTTCATGCCGCGCCGGCCGGGTTTGTAAGAAAGTACATCTTCAGCCTGGATCACAAGGTGATCGGCATTCAGTACTATCTGCTTGCTCTGTTCTCGGTCTTTTTGGGGATGTTCCTGTCACTGCTGATGCGCATCCAGCTCGCCTGGCCCGGAACGCACATACCGGGGCTGGGAACAATCGCTCCGACGGGGGGTGCGGGCGGGATCATGACTCCCGAAATGTATCTGTCGCTCATGACCATGCACGGGACCATCATGGTGTTCTTCGTGTTGACGACCGCGCCGCAGGGCGGCTTTGGAAATTACATTCTGCCCATTCAAATCGGGGCGGCCGATATGGCGTTTCCAGTCCTGAATATGCTCTCGTTCTGGGTAACTTTCCTGGGGCTGATAACGCTGCTGGCGGCATTTTTCGTGGGAGCTCCTCTGTCGGGCTGGACCGCGTATCCACCGCTTAGCGCCATCGGCGAAATCGCCGGGCCGGGACAGGGAACCGGTCAGACTCTGTGGATTCTCAGCCTGGCGCTCTTCTCCGGCGCGTCTCTGATGGGCGCCCTCAACTTCATCGTGACCACGATCGATCTGCGCACGCGCGGCATGAAATTCATGCGCATGCCGCTGACCTGCTGGGCGTGGTTCATTACGGCGATACTGGCTTTGCTGGCCTTCTCCGTGCTGCTGGCGGCGGGTGTTTTGCTGCTGCTGGATCGGACCCTGGGGACCAGCTTTTTCATTCCTGCCGGCCTGGTAGTCAACGACCAGCTACTCCCCCATAAAGGCGGATCTCCGCTGCTGTGGCAGCATTTGTTCTGGTTTTTCGGCCATCCCGAAGTTTACATCGCCATCCTGCCCGGAATGGGCGCGGTCTCACAGATCCTTTCCACATTCTCACGCAAGCCGATCTTTGGTTATCGCGCGATGGTCTATGCCCTGATGGGGATCGGTTTCCTTGGATTCATGGTCTGGGGCCATCACATGTTCATGAGCGGCATGAGCCCCTACTCGGCTCTGGCCTTCTCCGTTCTCACCACGGCGATCGGCGTTCCGTCGGCCATAAAAACCTTTAACTGGATTGGCACGCTGTGGGGCGCAAATATCAGGCTCACCACGGCTATGCTGTTTGCGCTTGGATTTGTTTCGCTGTTTGTGACTGGCGGCTTGAGTGGACTGTTTCTGGCACAGCCGTCGATTGATACTTATTTTCAGGACACTTATTTTGTGGTGGCGCACTTCCACATGATCATGGGAGTGGCGGCCATTTTTGGTATTTTCGCCGGTACCTATTTCTGGTTCCCGAAGATGTTTGGCCGCATGATGAATGAAAGCTGGGGAAGGCTTCACTTCTGGCTGACGTTTGCCGGCGTGTATGCGATTTTCCTTCCGATGCATTTTCTGGGGGTCGTGGGGAACCCGCGAAGATATTCTCAGATGACGGAATTTGATTTTCTCAAGCCGCTCAGCGGGACACATGTCTTCATCAGTGTCGCAGCCATTATTACCATCACATCTCAGCTCATTTTCTTGTTTAACCTTTTCTACAGCATGCGACGCGGTCCCAAGGCGCCGATGAATCCCTGGAACTGCACCACGCTGGAGTGGACAGTACCCTCTCCCCCTCCGCACGACAATTTCGGCGGCAATCCGCCGCCGGTTTTCCATGGGGCCTATGAATATTCCGTTCCCGATGCCGCCGAGGATTACGTGATGCAGACAGATTCGAGGACGGTTGTTGCAGGCGGGAAGCACTGAAACCGAATGGGGAATGGGGAATGCGGAATGGGGAATGCATTTCTGAGAACGTGATTGATCATCACAACATATGGCAACGATAGCGCCACCTGAACCGAAGCGATCCTCAGGCAGCGGAGGAAACGAAGCCCGTCTTCCTCCGCTGGACGGCTACGGAGGCGATGACGGACGAGGAGGACCGGCAGGCCTTTCGTTGCGGCGCTACTACACAGGAATGTGGTTTGCGCTGGCGCCCATTGTGATGTTGTTTACGGCGTTCACCAGCGCCTACGTCGTGCGCCAGGGATTGTCTCAGGATTGGACGTCCACCGATTTACCGTCGATTGTGTGGTGGAATTCGCTGATACTGCTGGCCAGCAGCGGCGCCATGGAGATGGCGCGCCGCAAAGCCCGGGGCATTGCAGGCAGGAGCCGCAGTGGGATGGTCGCTTGGCCCGACCTGAGCGGTAGTTTACGCCGCTGGCTCCTGGTCACGTCTGTTCTGGGGATGGGCTTTCTGGCCGGCCAGATCGAGGCGTGGAGGCAACTGGCCAGGAAGGGGATTTACCTTGCGACCAATCCGAGCAGCTCGTTTTTCTATCTGCTTACGGCCACTCACGGCCTGCACCTGCTCGGCGGGGTGGCGGCACTGCTGGCCATCACTGCATTGGTTGCGCGCAGGCTCACGCCCGGGCGCCGAACAGGCGTGGCGGTGACGGCCATTTACTGGCATTTCATGGATTTGCTGTGGATCTATGTATTGCTTTTGATGACTGTTCTGAGGTGATTGAATACGGGGTTCTGTGGCACTTGTGCGAAAAAAGGTTGGTCGGAGAGACGGCCTGAGGGCCGTCTCATGAGGGCCGTCTCACAAAATGTAGAATTCCCTGAGACGGCCCTCAGGCCGTCTTTCCACTGCCAAAGATACTGATTCGGAGGGCTACTGAGAATGTCCAGTACGAATGCGGATTATGCAAACCGGGGATCGCTCTGGGAAGGCGGGGCAGCTCCTTACGCGATTGGCTCAAAGAAACTGGGGATGTGGCTGTTTATCATCGCTGACGCGCTCACTTTCTCGGCGCTGCTTATGGTCTACAGCTATCTTCGTTTTGCCACGGCGAATTGGCCGCGGCCGTTCCATACCTGGCCGAGCATCGCCATGGCAACGCTGATGACCTTCGTTCTTCTTTCCAGCTCGGTCACCATGGTCTTTGGCGTTCTGGCAGCTTCCCGAAATGATCGCAGGGCGACGGTCAAATGGATCATTTTCACCATGATCGGTGGACTCGCGTTTGTCGTGCTTCACAGCAATGAGTGGCTCGGTTTGATCCACGAAGGGGTCACTCCGTTTGGAAATCCCTGGGGAGAGCCGCTGTTCGGAGCCTCATTTTTCACGCTCACCGGTCTTCACATGACCCACGTCATTGTGGGCGTTATTTATCTCGGCATCGTCGCCACCGGCTTCGGGAGGGGAAAGTTTTCGTCGGAGGATGTCGAAGTGAGTGGGCTTTACTGGCACTTTGTCGACCTGGTCTGGATGTTTATTTTTCCCATGGTTTATCTGATGTCGAATGTTGTGGGGGGAGGGGCGCACTGACATGAGCGAGCATGCACACGCGGGCGGCAGAAAACTTTATCTAAGCGTTTGGGGTTGGCTCCTGGCTCTGACTGTCCTGGAAGTGATACTGGCCTACCAGCATCTAAGCGTGCATGTCATGTTGACGTTGCTGGTGGGATTGTCGGTGATCAAAGCCGCTCTGATTATTTCTTATTTCATGCACCTGCGATTTGAGAGATTCAGTCTCTTCTTGACGCTGTTTCCGGCGCTGATCTTTTGCGTCGTCCTGCTTCTTACGCTCTTCCCCGACGCGGCGCGTCTTTATCACCTTCGGTATCCGTGAAATTCGAATGCGGAATGGGAAATGCGGAATGTAGAATGCGGAATGCGGAATGTAGAATGCAGAATGCGAAATGAGGAATGAGGAATGAGGAATGGGGGAATGGGTGTATGTCAGTTTGCTTTGCGGTCATTGCGTTGGGCGATTGAAACGTCGAAATCCCGGCGAGCCAGTGATATAGTCCATTATGGAATCGAAGAATTATTATGAGTGTTCTGCTTAGCAGATTCAGGGAACTAATATTCCGCCTTCCGCATTCCGCCTTCCGCAATTCTCTAACATTCCGCCTTCCGCCTTCCGCCTTCCGCCTTCTGCTTTGCACGGCTTTGAGCGTGGCTCTACTCATCTCAATGCCTGCGGCTGTATTCGGGCAGGGCTGCTCGATGTGCCGTGCGAACGCGGCGGCAACCGGCCCTCGGGGCATGAGGTCGATTAACCGTGGAATCTTTGTTCTGCTCTTGCCGACATTAAGCTTGCTGGGCGTCATCGCAATCGCGACCTACCGGCGCCGCGATTCAGACGGCCAGGATTCACCCCCATCCGAGCCGCGCGCGTAAGCAAGCGGACCCTCCGCTGGTAGTTTGCCACGAAGGCACGAAGAATCGCCATTCATTTTGAAGTGACACTTCTCACAACTCGATCCAGGTTGTCGGAGAAGTGGCACTTCTAACTCAATGGTTGTCCTTCGTGCCTTCGTGGCAAATCGGAATCGCGAATTCTTCTACAGAATCGCTTCCCGGTCCAGCCGCTCGAAAACATAACCCATCCAGCGGCTGACCAATGCCGCCTCCAGCATCAGGACTGACGATGCGGCGATTCCAGCCGCCAGGAACCCGAGGCCCAAGGGCAACCGTCCTGTGAGCCACAAGATAACGCCGCCTGCCAACCCGGCGGGCGCCAACCCGGCAAGAAGCATGATCAGCATTCCGACAAGAGTGATCAATCGTTGTCCTACCGCTTCCAGACCCTGCGCCCTGTCCGGCCCAAGATTTACCCACCCCGGAAAGAAAAGCACGGCTGCGTTCTGAATCAGTACTCCGTTGACCAGAATTGAGCCGCCCACCAGCAGGCAACTTACCAGCATGAACCCGCGTCCTGTTTCCGGAAGGTAAGGCAGGTTTAACGGAAATACCAGCCAGGCTGCCAGGATCAGCAGGACCCACTGGGCGGTCACAAGAATGATGGATGGGGCCAGCAACTCGGCCCGTACCAGTCGCACGCCGCTCAGAGGGAAGGTTTTCAGCGTCTCCAGATAAAGCAAATCCTGCCGCAGGTCGTTGCGAACCAGTTGAGGGCCCAGCAGCAGCAAGATCACCGCCATTCCGGCAAAGGCCCCCGCCAGGATAAGAGTTCTGTCGGCTCGCGCCGCCGACTTGAGCGTCAACCCCAGCACCAGCAGCAGCGGAAAGAAGAGCGCTACGAATCTGAGGTTGAAATGTCGCCCGGCCAGGATGAAGTTTTTCCACACCAGAGCCAGTTCCGGCAGGCCTGCGGGGCGAAGCTCAAACGGGGGTTTTCGATACTTTACCGGCGATCTCCGACCTTCCTTTTGAAGAGCGCGCCTCAGCGCCGCCCGCTCGGCAGCTTCAAACGAGGCTTCCTCAAAGGCCGCCTGCGTTCGAACCACCCAGACGTAATGCAGCAGGAAGATTACTCCGGCAGGGATCAGGGAACGGACGATGCCTGCCGGCCGGCCGGCAAGAGCCGGACGGATCACCCACCGGAAAGGAAGCAGGAGGATCGCCAGTGGCTGTGTGTCGGTGATCTCGAGTGCTTCATTCAGGAACGCTCGAAAACTTTGATCCATTGCCGCCGCAAGCTGCAGCCTCATCTCCCAGCCGGTCCACAGCAACGCCGACCCGGCCAGGATCAGAAGCAGCGCCACAGGGAACTGGCGCTTCCAGCCCGCTGCTCCGTGCTGGAGCAAAGTGGTGCGTGTCAGCCGCACGCCGATCGAATGCAGGTTCATGGTGGCCAGCATCATCCAGATGGCGAAAAAATGAGGCCACGTTCGCAACAGAAGGATTTCGCCTCTAACGGTGAACAAAAACGCGAGCCCGATGAAGATGGCCAATTGGGATCGGAAAAGGCGGTAATGCACCAATCCCTGCCTGGAAATGGGCCCGGTAAACAAAAATTGCACCTCGGCCAGGCTGAAATTCAAGGCGTTTCTTTCGGCGGGAAGCAGCCAGAGCTGAAGCGCCATCAAAAAGAGAATGAGACTGGCGCCGCCTTCGATCATACGCAGCGTATCCGGGGAAAAATTATTCATGGAATCGGCGGCCCGGCCTCCCACCAGATTTCTCAGGAAAACAGTGGAAAGATAAGCAATCCCCAGGATGGAGGCAATCAGGTAGCGGGGCTGCCGCAGCCGCCGTAGCCGGCGTAAAGTCCGGTTCTTCAGGTTGTGGGTAATGATGAAGGAAAAGATTTGAAACATTGCTTCTTTGAACGCGCAGGCAACTCACATCGGCGCGTCCGCTCCCTTCGAACGTGAGAAAAAATCAGTACCGCACCCGTAAGGGAGCGCAGGGAGGATCTTTGTTGTTTTCACAAAGCCCAAAATGTTGGGGTTAGCACCCAGCTACGAAAGAGTCGGTGCAATTTGTTAGATGCTCCCTGCGCTCCCTTACGGGCGCGGTACTGATTTTTTCTCTCACGTTCGTCTGGGCGCGGCTCTGCAGGTGCACGTGAATTATGTCAGCAGGCCGCTTACTCCCCTTTCCTCCCCGGCTCGGTGGCGCGAATGAAAATATCTTCAAGGCTGGCATCGTGGTATGCGGCGAAATCGGCCGCCAGCTCGGCGACGGTTCCCAGCGCAACACGTTTTCCTCTTTGCAGGATCAGCACCCGAGTGGAAATCTCTTCGACCAGATGCAATAGATGCGAGCTCACCACAATGGCAGCGCCGGAGGCGGCTCGAGATTGAATCGTGTTCTTCATGCGTCGGATTCCGAGCGGATCCAGCCCGGTGAGGGGTTCGTCAAACAACATGGCGGATGGCTGGTGAAGCAGGCCGCAGGCAATGATCAGCTTCTGTCGCATCCCGCGCGAAAGCTCCGAGGGTAAGGCGTTCTCCTTTCCTTCCAGTTCCAATTCCCGCAGAAGCTCGCGCGAGCGTTCAACCGCGTCCACCACATTGAAGATACGGGCTGTCAGTTGCAGATGCTCCGACACAGTCAGGTAATCGAACAACTGCGGCTCATCGGGCATGAAGGCAAGCAGGCGCTTGGCCTCCACCGCCTGGGTGACGATGTCGTTTCCGCCTACCTGGATGGAACCGAGGCTCGGCCGGAGGATGCCCGCAATGCAGCGAAGCGTGGTGGTTTTGCCGGCTCCGTTGGGTCCAACCAGGCCGAGGATCTCTCCCGGCTGCACCTGGAATGACAGATTGTCGACGGCCGCCAGGTTACCGTACATTTTTGTGAGTCCATTGACCTGAATCATCGAAAGCTGAATCGTAGCATACTCGAAAGTCGAAGGTCTGAATGTCGAAGGTCGAAGGTCACAGTCAGAACCACTGACGCGGGCGAATCATTCAGAAATCTTCACCGCAAAGACCGCTAAGAGCGCAAAGAAAAGCGCACAGGACGGGGCTGAAGCTTGGAGCATGAAGGGCATCACACCAACGTGTTGATAGCTTTGATGCCCTTCATGCTTCAAGCTTCAGCCCCATCCTGTGCGCTATCTTGGTGTTCTTAGCGGTCTTGTTATGTTTTTTGGAACGATTCGCGCCCTGAGTCAGTGGTTCTGACTGTGACCTTCGACCTTCGACATTCAAACTTTCTACATCCGGTCCTGCTAAGGCTCAGATTCTTCGTAATTTCTGGGCACTTGCGGCCGGCGCAACTTCATGCGAAAATTCCTCTCTTTACCAAAAGGTGAAGTTTCTTCCTCATGTTGAATCGAGAAGCCAGCATCCCCATAGATCGCTCTGAGTTCCCGCACATCGACCAGATTGAAGAGCTGATTGAAAAACATTTCAAAACTCGCGAAGGGCTGATCTACGGAATGGATATGAAGGCGCGACTTTACACAATCGAGATGCCGAATGGGAAAATTCTGAGCTTTTTGACGGATTGGCTTGACGCGCTGCCCGACGAAGGACCCGGCCGAATAGATTTTTACATACGGATGCAGGCGACTTACGGGCGCGAAGCGACCGTCCGTCGCGCTGCTTTCAGTGAATAACTCGTTTACGGTGACTAAGTCTCGGCTGTTTGCCTATGTTCTGGCCGTTATTGCAAGCATAGCAGCCTTCCTGCTGACCGAATCTCTGCTCCGCTTCTTCCGGCGCGATTTCTTTTTTATTTCCATAGCCGCGGTCAGCCTCACGGCCTTGTACGGGGGACTCGGACCGGCGATGCTGGCCATCGGGCTCACCGGCCTCGGAATAGCTTACCTGCTCTTTTACTCCGCTTATTCCCCGCTGATGGGCAGCACCGACGAGATCGTGGCTCTTGGCATTTATATCCTGGTTGCCCTGCTCACCAGCGCGCTGGCGGGACGCCGTGAGCAGGCCGAGAGGAAATCAAACGAGCAGCGCGAGTGGCTTCAGGTGATTTTGCACAGTGTGGCTGATGGCGTGATCGTCTCCGATCCGGATGGGCATATCACATTCATGAATGCAATGGCCGAGCAGGTCACCGGCTGGAAGGAAGAGGAAGCACGCAAAAAGAAGCTGGACGAAGTATTCCGCAGCGAGCCGCCCGGGTCGGAGCCGGCCGCCGGTGCGTCTGCTCTTTCGGGGAGCGACCAGCGCCTCAACAAGCCGACAACGTTGATTCGAAAAGACGGCACGCCTATCCCGGTCGAGCACAGCAGCGCTCCCATTCGCGACGATCAGGGGACGGCTCTGGGGACGGCGCTGGTGCTGCGTGACATCAGCGACCGCAAAAAAGCGGAAGATCAGCTGCAGGAAAGCGAGCAGCGTTTTCGAATGATGGCGGATACGGCTCCGGTCCTGATCTGGATGTGCGGACCGGATGCTCTCTGTACCTTCTTCAACAGGACGTGGCTGGACTTCCGTGGCGCGTCGCCGGACAACGAGCTGGGAACAGGTTGGCAGCGAGCCATTCACTCTGAAGACTTGGGCCGGTTCCAGAAGACCTTTCATTCTTCGGTGCGCGCGAGAAAGCAGTTCAGTGCCGAGTTTCGGCTGAAGAGGGCCGACGGCAGCTACCGCTGGATGCAGGCCACGGGCGTGCCGCTGTTGCTGGCTTCGGGTGAATTCGGAGGCTTCATCGGCATTTGCCTGGATGTCAATGATTTCAAGGAGGCGCAGGAAGAGATCGGCAAATCGCGTGACCACCTCAATGTCATTTTGAATGGCCTGTCGGATGGAGTCACGGTACAGGACCGAAGCGGAAAGCTGGTTTTCGCCAATGAAGCGGCGATCCGTTCTTCCGGATTCCCGTCTATGAACGCAATGCTCGAGGCCGAGCCCTCCTACTTTATGGATCAATTCGAACTGAGGGATGAGCTGGGCCGGCTATTTCGGTGGGAGGAGCTTCCTGGAAAAAGAGTGCTGCGGGGCGAGGATCCACCTCCTACCGTTATCCGCGTGCAGCCCCGCGCAAATGGCGAGGAAGCATGGATGCTGATCAAATCATCTCCGATCCGCGATGCGTCCGGCCAGATCCAGTTTGCCGTCAATATCTTCCATGACATTACGGCGCGCAGGAGGGCTGACGAAGCTCAACTGTTTCTTGCCGAAGCCAGCATCCTGCTTGCATCTTCGCTGAATTACGAAGAAACCCTGAGCAGCCTGGCGCGGCTGGCCGTGCCCAGGCTGGCGGACTGGTGCGCCATCGACATCCTTGAGCATGGCGCCCGGCTGCGCCGATTGGCTGTGGCTCACGCCGATCCGGAGAAGGTCAAGTGGGCGCTGGATTTAGAGAAGCGCTTTCCGGCCGGCCTGGAAGATCCGCTTGGAGTTCCCAAAGTGATTCGCACCGCCCGGTCGGAAATGGCCGAAGAAGTACCCGATACATTGCTGGTCGAAATCGCCGGAGACGAAGAGCATTTGCGCCTGCTGCGCGAGTTGGGACTGAAATCTTACATGTGCGTGCCGATGGTGGCCCGGGGAAATGTTTTAGGCGCTATTACTTTTGTGTCCGCGGAAAGCGGCCGGCGGTACAAAGCAAGCGACCTGCGTTTTGTGGAGGATCTGGCGGGTCGCGCCGCCGTTGCCGTTGACAACGCCGGCCTGTACCGCGAAGCGCAGGAAGCTAATCGGCTGAAAGATGAATTTCTGGCGACGCTGTCTCACGAACTGCGCACGCCGCTGAACGCAGTGCTGGGTTGGGCTCACATGCTGCGAACCGGGCGATTAGATGAGGCGACGTCGGCGCGGGCTTTTGAGTCGATCGAACGAAACGCGCAGTCGCAGGCGCAACTAATCGCCGACATCCTGGATGTTTCGCGCATCATTACGGGCAAACTCCGCCTGGACATCAAAGCTACCAGGCTCACGCAGGTCATCGAATCGGCGATAGATTCGGTCCGCCCGGCCGCCACGGCTAAAGGAATTCCCATCACTTCGGTTCTGGATGCATCCGTCGATAGGATACCGGCTGATCCGGATCGCCTGCAGCAGGTGGTGTGGAATCTGCTTTCCAATGCGCTCAAGTTTACGTCCAAGGATGGCACAGTGGAGGTTCGTCTCGAGCGCCACCATAGTCAGGCTCAGATTACCGTCCATGATACCGGCACGGGGATAGCTCCGGAATTTTTGCCGTTTGTGTTTGACCGGTTCCGGCAAGCTGAAAGCAGCAGCACTCGACCGCACGGTGGGCTGGGTCTGGGGCTGGCCATCGTGCGGCATCTTGTGGAGCTCCATGGAGGCACGGTGGAAGCGCACAGTCCAGGGCTGGGAATGGGCTCCACTTTTGAGGTGCGACTTCCAGTTCAGGCCGTGACCGAGACGGCGGGCAGTCCTGTGGTTGGCGGAGAGCGTGACAGACGGCACACGCGGTTTCCGAATCTTAAAGACGTGAAGGTGTTGGTTGTCGACGACGAAGCCGACGCGCGCGAGGTGATTACCACTGTTCTCGAGCAGCAGGGCGCAAAGACGCAGTCGGTCGGATCAGTGGCCGAGGCCATGGTAGAGATGCAGCGGTTCAAACCGGACGTGCTGATCAGCGACATCGGGATGCCCGGAGAAGACGGCTACGTCCTGATTCGGAAGGTGCGCGCATTGCAGAGCGATCAGGGCGGCCGCATTCCGGCAGCCGCCTTGACGGCTTACGCGCGCGTGGAAGATCGGACGCAGGTTCTGGAAGCCGGATTCCAGACGCACGTCACCAAACCAGTCGAGCCGGACGAACTGGTCGCCGTGGTGGCCGATCTCGCCCGAAAAACATAACCGCCAAGAACGCTAAGAACGCCAAGATAGCACACAGGATGGGGGCTGAAACTTGAAGTATGAAGGGCACCACACCAGATGTGACGGGGCTTTGGAGACCTTCATACTTCAAGCTTCAGCCCCCGTCCTGTGCGCTATCTTGGCGCTCTTGGCGTTCTTGGCGGTGAAGTTATACGACCAGCAGACTTTCCGCGAACGGCCATTCATGGTCAAACCACTGCTGCCTGCATTCAAAGCCGGCGCGGATTCCCATGGAAACAACTTCGTCTGAAGCGTAGCGGTAAGAATATTCGGTAAGGATTGTTTCATCCTTCTTCAGCGTCACACGGCATTCCGCTTTCGGGATTTCTATTGTCTGCGCGGTGGTGGAACGCAGGTACATCTCGATGCGCCGTTCGCTCGCGTTGTATGCGGCCACGTGCCGAAACCGAACCGGCTGAAAGTCAGCGTCCAGCTCACGATTGATGCGTGCCAGCAGGTTTAGATTGAATGCCGCGGTCACGCCGATGGCATCGTCGTATGCCGCAAGCAACTGGTCGACAGGCTTCTCCAGATCTGTTCCCAGCAGCAACGCGTCGGCTGGCTTTAGCAGAGAGCGGATTTCGCCCAGAAATCGATCCGCCTGGGCGCGGGTGAAGTTTCCAATGGTGCTGCCCAGGAACAACACCAGCAGGCGATCGAAGCTCGCACGGCGGCTGGAAGCTTCCCTCAGGCCGTCCAGATATTCACTTTGGACGATTTGAATCGTCAGGTTCGATATGGCTGATAACTCCAGCGCGCACGCCGCCAAAGCCGGTTCGGAGATCTCGATGGGATAATAGGTCGTCGGTTGTTCGGCGCACAGCGCTTCCAGGATGTGGCGGGTTTTCTTGCCGCTTCCGCTCCCCAGTTCTGCTACGGCCACCGGCCGGCCCATATGGCCGACTATTTCCCCGGCGTATCGCTGCAGGATTCGCTCGTCGGCACGCGTAAGGCCGTATTCCGGCAACACGCTGATGACCTCAAACAGCGCAGATCCGACGGGATCATAAAAATACTTGCAGGGAAGCTGCTTCTGGTCGTCGCGGCACAACCCCTGGCGAACGGCCCGCGCAAAATCGGCCCGTGCCTGTGTCGCGATCAGTTCGCTTTCTGTTCTCATTTTCTAAAAGTGTATGGATCATCATATAAGTCGAAAGTCGAAAGTCGAAAGTCAAAAGTCGAAAGCCGCGTCCCAAGTCCGAACCGCGCGCGTAAGCAAGCGGATCCTCCGCTGATAGTTTGCCACGAAGGCACGAAGACACGAAGGACAACGATTGAGTTAGAACTGCCACTTCTTCGACAATCTGGATCGAGTTATGAGAAGTGTCACTTCAAATTGAATCACGATTCTTCGTGTCTTCGTGCCTTCGTGGCAAATTACCAGGGGAGAGGTCCGCTTGCTTACGTGCGCGGCTCGGACCTGGGAGGAGACGACTTTCGACCTTCGACTTTCGATCTTCGACCGTTATAATCCCCAAAACCATGATGGTGCGTTTATTCTTTTGGATCTCAATTTTCCTGACTGCGAGCATGATCATTCTATTTGCGGCACAAAAAAAGGCGGCCTTGCCAAAAACATCGCCGGCTGACCTGGCGGTCCTGGCCAAAGACTATTACGCCTGGCGTGATCGAAGTTATCCGGTGCGCAGCAGCGACGAAGGACTTCATACCTGGGACGACAAGCTGGCCGACTATTCGCGCGTTGCCGTTCTGGCGCGACGCCGGCGCGTCAGAGAAACGCTGGCTCGAGTTCGTGTTGTGGACACTTCCAAATGGAATAAGGACGACAAGATTGACTGGCTGCTTTTTCGATCCCAACTGGAGCGCGCCGAATTTTTCGATCGCGTGATGCAGTTCGAAGAGACCGATCCGCAGACTTATGTGGGAGAGTGCAGCAATGCGATCTTCAGCCTGCTCAAGAAGGATTACGATACCACGCGCCGGCGCGCTGCCAGCGCCGCATCCAGGCTGAGACAGATGCGTGCTTTGCTCGAGGAAGGGAAGAAGAACCTTCGAAAACCGGTGCGTCTGTATGCGCAGCTTGCCATCGAGTCGGCCCGCTCCATGGACAGCTTGTTCAATGAAAGTCTGATGACGCTGGCGCGGGACCTGCCGGCATCGGAAGAAAAAGAGCTGAAGGCGGCGCGCGATGCAGCGCTGGCTTCGCTCAAGTCTTTTGCGCAATGGTTGGAAAGAGGGCTGCCGAAAATGGTTCCCTTCGTCCCCATGGGTGAGGACAACTACAATTACATGCTCAAGCATGTCTATCTTCTTCCGCTGGATGCTGCCCAGGTGGCCATGCTTGGCGAGTCGGAACTGGCCCGCTACCGGGGCCTGGAATCGCTGCTGCCGGATCCATCGCTGGCCGATCCCAATGCCACGCGCAGCAAGAGCGTTCCCGGGGACCAGCAGGCGTTTTTGAAAGCGT
This sequence comes from Acidobacteriota bacterium, assembly GCA_036507075.1. Lineage (GTDB taxonomy): Bacteria > Acidobacteriota > UBA6911 > JACQSX01 > JACQSX01 > DASXQR01. Next base: position 16,567 of record DASXQR010000007.1, read on the forward strand.
ACGAGAACCGCCAGTCCGAGATGATTCGATTTCTTAAAGACAAGAAGCTGGTGACGCTTCCGTCGTTTCTGGGTCCGTTCTACATCCGGCAGCTTCCGGATGCTTTTAAGCCGACCAGCCCAGGGGGATTCATGAATCCTCCGGGGATTTATGACAAAGACAGCAGCGGCTTTTATTTCATTCCCACCTACAACCCGAAGAGCGGAAACTTTTACATCCGCGCGGCCATCGAGGATCCGCGTCCCATTCTGGGCCATGAGGGCATTCCGGGACACTTTTTGCAGATCTCCATCGCCAATCATCTGCCCGATGAGATTCGCCGGCAGCACGGCGATGGTGTATTCGTGGAAGGCTGGGCGCTTTACACCGAAGAGATGCTGATGCGCACCGGATTGTATCCGGACAATTCTCCGGCGCAGGGTCAGATCCTGCGGCTGTCGCGGTATCGGGCGGCGCGCATCGGGGTGGATGTCAATCTCCACACAGGAAGGTGGACTTACGATCAGGCGGTGAAATATTTTATGGAAGCCGGAGGTCTGGATCGGGAAGCGGCCGAGGGCGAAGCAGCCGGCGCCGCCTCATCGCCGTCGCAGAAGATCACTTACATGGTGGGCAAGTGGCAGATTATGCGCCTGCTGGGCCGTTATCGCGACCGGCAGGGAAACCAGTTCCGTCTGGGCGCTTTTCATGACGATCTGCTTCGCAACGGAAGCCTGCCGCTCTCAATCGTGGAGTGGATTCTGCTCGACGATCCCGAAACTTTACAAAAAGCGCTTCGCTAGCGCGGTTTCAGGTTTCAGGTTTCGGGTTTTCGGGTTCCGGGTTTTCCGGTTCCCGGTTCCGGGTTATGATTTTCGATTGTGGATTCTGGAATTGAAGCTTCAAAGATTTAATATATTGAATTATATTGAATTTGGGTTTTATAACCCGAAAACCCGTAACTCGAAAACCCGTAACTCGAAAACCCGAAAACCCGAAAACCCGATAACCCGTAACCTTTGACGAGGAACACCAAATGTCCAACGTTGCTCCACAATTTACAGCGTACATTAAGAAAACACTCGACCTGCTCGGCGACAAAAAGCCGCTGGATGTCCAGAAGAAAACGGCGACAAAGCTGCACAAAGCGACTTCCGGTCTCAGCCGAAAACAATTGAGCTGGAATCGCGCTCCTGGAAAATGGTCCATCCGGCAGATTGTGGCGCACCTGGCAGACACGGAGATGGTTTATGCTTACCGCCTGCGGCGCAGTCTTTCCAGCTCGGGATCCAACATTGAGGCCTACGATCAGGATGCGTGGGCACGCGATGGCAGATATCAGGACCACTCAGTGCAAAGCGATATTGAATATTTTGACGCGATGCGCCGGATGAACCTGGAGTTTTACAAGCGACTCTCCAAAGAAGAGTGGAAGCGCTTCGGCCTTCATTCCGAGCGCGGGCAGGAGTCAATTGAGCAGGTTTGCCGGCTGATGGCAGGGCATGACCTGAATCATTTGGGCCAGATCGAGGCCATCCGAAAAAAGCTGCTGCAAAAATGATCCCTGCCGTGAAATCAAATACAAGATTGTGCATTTGGTTCGCGCAAGCTTCTTGAACTGGCTTGGTGCCCTGGTGGTTCATTCTTTTTTGAACCACCAAGACACCAAGGCTGAAAATCTCATCCGGAGAACTTGACATCGACATGAGACAGGCTTTTCGTCTTTTCCTGCTGACGTTTTTCCTCAAGATATCAGTTGCCGCCGACGTCTCCTGGATTACGCTTGCCCCCATGCCGGATCCGCAACAGGAAGTCGCCACCGCGGAACTCAACGGCAAGGTTTACGTCATCGGCGGCTTCCCGGGAAGCGACCGGGTGCAGGAGTACGACCTTGCGAGTAATACCTGGAGGATTGTGGCGCCGCTCCCAATCCAGGTGGACCACGCTGCCGCGGCTTCCGTGGGCGGCAAGCTTTATGTGATAGGCGGAAGAATCAGCAGTGGAAATTCCAGCGCGCTGTATGAATACGACCCGGCAGCCAACCGATGGACTCGCAAAACTTCCATGCCAACGCCTCGCAACGCCCTGGCTGCCGCTGTCATCGACGGAAAGATCTACGCTGTCGGGGGAGCGAGTGCGACCGGCAGAGAGCTGGAAGTCTACGATCCGGCCACGGACATCTGGATCCAGCGCGCCATGATGCCGACCGGCAGAAACCATATGGCGGCGGGGGCGATCCGGGGCAAGCTGTATGTGGCCGGCGGTCGCCCGAACGACGGATCGGTGCTGGAGGTTTATGATCCGGCTTCCAATACCTGGGGCACCAAGGCGCGCATGCCGACAGCCCGCTCGGGACACGCGGGAGCGGTGGTGGACGATAAGTTTTACACCTTCGGAGGGGAAGGGAATCCCAACAGCCCCATCGGAATATTTCGCGAAGTCGAGGTGTATGACCCTGAAAAGGATTCGTGGACCTCGCTTGAGCCCATGCCTACGCCGCGCCACGGCATCGGGGCCGCCGCTATAGGAAGGCGTATTTACCTGCCGGGAGGCGCCACCCGGGCAGGCGGCGGAAGCCAGACGGGATTAAATGAGGCCTTCGTAGTACAGCCCGAGACGCTCTGGTTTGCTCATTTTGCGGCCGGGCCAGGTTTTGACGGCGAGCTGGTGCTGGGAAATCCAGGGGCGTCAGCCGTCGTCGCCGTCGTTGAAATTCGCGATCAGCAGGGGAAACCCCTCGAGCTGATTCTGGGCAATACCCTCCGCAGCCGCGCTACGGTAAGCATTCCCCCGCTCGGCTCGGCCACCTTGCGCACCTCGGATACGGGAAATACCGTCCGTGCAGGATCCATCATGGTCAGCTCCGAAGGTCCAGTGAGCGGAGTTCTGTTTTTCGCTGACGGCATCTCCGGCCTCGACAGCAGTTCGCCCCTGTCGAGGTTTTTTTTCGCCGTGCAGCGGGATTCCGTCACATCCGCGGGAGTTGCAATCGCTAACACCACAGACAGCAGCGTTTCGGTAGAACTGATCTTGCGCCGTGAGGGCGGCCAGGAACTTGCGCGCCGCCAGATTACGCTGTCCCCGCGCGGGCAATTTGCTGAACTGCTTGAGAAAGCCTTTCCCGCGGCGGGAATCGAAAGCGAGAATTTCCGCGGCACTGTGACGGGCGCCGCGAGCGGATCCGTCGTAATCTTGGCGCTGCTTTTCCGCGGAAAGAATTTCACAACACTGCCCGTCACGACATTCTAAAATCTTTGTGTCCTTCGTGTCTTTGTGGTGAAAGAAATCGCCACCACAAAGGCGCAAAGAGCACTAAGAAGCCACGAAATGCATCCGACTCTCGCCATGGTCCTGGCTGCCCTCTGCTGGAGCACCAGTGGACTTTTGATCAAGCTGGTATCGCTGGACGCCGTCTCGCTGGCCGGATGGCGCTCATTTTTTGCCGGCATCGCCCTGCTGCTGATGGCGCGCGTTTTTCGCGTGCGCCCGGGTCTGCCGTGCAACTTCCATTCGTGGGCCACGGTTGCCTGCTACGTGTCGATCCTGCTTTTATTTGTCACTGCCACGAAGCTGACGACAGCAGCCAACGCCATCTTTCTGCAGTACACGGCTCCCGTGTACGTTCTTCTCTTTGAGCCGGTTTTTCTCCATACGCGCTTTAAAGTGCGCGATGTGGTTTTTGTGGCTCTGGCCCTGGGTGGAATGTCTCTGTTCTTTGTCGGGAGAATCGAGTCGGGAAGCTCGCGCGGAAATCTTCTCGCTTTAGCCAGTGGAATTGCATTTGCGGTGTTTGTTCTTCTGATACGCTCGCGGCACGATGACGACCGGGCGCGATGGCAGGCCGTCGTGTGGGGAAACTTTGTGTTGTTCGGCGCTACGCTCACCTGGCGTGTCCTCCAGGGCTCCGCCCTGGCATGGCCCAAAGAAACCACACAGCTTTTGGGAGTGGTTTTTCTCGGAGTGGTTCAGATCGGCGTTGCCTATGCGTTCTTCACCCACGCGATTGCCCATCTTTCCGCGCTCGAAGGGACGCTGATCGCCATGCTCGAACCGGTGCTCAATCCGGTCTGGGTTTATCTGGGAACCGGCGAGATCCCTTCTCGCTGGGCCATCCTCGGCGGCTCTCTGATCATCGGCACAGTAGCGGCGCGTGCCTGGCTGGAGACCGTTGAGGACTGAGGGACTGAGGGACTGAGAGACTGAGGGACTGAGAGACTGAGGGACTGAGGGACTGAGGGACTGAGGGCTAACGAAAGAATATTCTCCATCCCTCCATCCCTCCATCCCTCCCTCCTTCACTCCCCCTCGCCCCACCCGAACAGCGCCGCCAGCGGCAAATGATCCGAGGCCACTTTTGAAAGCCGTGTCCGTATCAATTCGGCCGACTGGATGGACAGAGGCTTTTCGAAATAAATGTGATCCAGGTGCAGCACGGGCAGGAATCCGGGATAGCTTCTTTTTTTGCGGATGTGCGTTTCCAGGTTGAGGCTTTCGAATTTGGCCGCCAGCATGCGCGAGGGAAGACCCCTGGTCCATTCATTGAAATCTCCCACGAGCACACGCGGCCCGGCGGCCGATTCAGTGAAGTGTTTCAGCGAAAGCAGCGCGCGTACCTGATGGCGGCGCTCAAAAAAGGAAGTGCCCAGGTGAATGTTCAGAACATGCAGCACTCCCCGCGGCGTTTTGATGTCAGCCTTCAGGCAGCCGCGCGGCTCGCGCCTCTTCCAGGAAATGTTCAGGTTTTCGTAAGCGAGTATCGGCCAGCGGCTCAGTATTGCGTTGCCGTATCCGTGAGCCTGCAGCGTGCGCGTGCGACCAAACACGGCATTCAGTCCCAGCTCAGCCGCCAGCGACTCCAGTTGACCGGCCTTGCCTTGTTCTGACGAAAGCACTTCCTGCAACGCCACAATGTCGGCATCGACGCCGGCCAGAACGCGCACAATCCGCTCAACGCTGGTGCGCCGGTCCATCCCGCGACACTTGTGAACGTTATACGTGACAATCTTCATCCAGAAATTTTTGTGTCCTTTGTGTCTTTGTGGTTATTTCCTTCCACCACAAAGGCACAAAGGACACAAAGACTCATTGTTGCCGTTCGGCGAGGCGACTGAATTGCTCATGCAGACGTTCCAGCCAGGAGCGCTTCTCCCAGGTCTCATAGGTCACCCGACTGCTGCTTTTCAGGTCATTGAAAAAATCCTTCTCCAATCTCTCATTGAGCGACCCGTTTGGAATGGCGACATTGATTTCGTCATTGATACTGAAGGACCGGTGATCAAAGTTGGTGGTTCCAATTACCGACCAGAGGTTGTCCACCATCAGCATCTTGACGTGCAGCATGGAGGGTTTGTATTCGTAGATCTCGACTCCTGCCTTCAGCAGCTCGCCGTAAAGCCGCCGGCTGGCGCTGCGAGTCATGGTGTGGTCGGATTTTCGCCCGGTGGTCAGGATTTTCACCGTCACGCCGCGGTGGCGGGCTCCAATCAGCTCCTGGCGCAGGGCGACGTCAGGAAGGAAGTACGGCGTAGCGACGTAGATGTTCCGTTGGGCGCTTGCCACCAGAACCTGGAAAAGGATTCGGGCCCGGGTAGAGCGGCCGCGCGACGAGCTGTCGATGACAAGCGCGCGCTGGTTCCCTGACGCGCACAGCCTGGGGAAATAATCTTCGCCGGTGAGCACCTCACCGCACGACTCGAGCCAGTTTTCCACGAAGGTTCCCTGCAGCGCCGCCACTGCAGGCCCCTGGATTCGCACCATCATGTCGCGCCAGGCCGGATGTCCTTTCGTTCCACGGTACCAGTGATCGGCCACACCGGCTCCTCCGACAAATGCCTCTTTCCCGTCAATCACCATGATTTCGCGGTGGGTGCGAATATTAATCCGCTCCAGATTATTGACGTGCAAGGGATGGTAGAAGCAAACCAGGCAGCCTGCATCGCGCATTTGATTGAGCAGGTCTCTTCGCAGGGCCATCCCCAGGCTGCCGGCGGTGTCGAGCAGAAGGTTGACCTTCACGCCTGATTTGGCCTTTTCTGCAAGCAGGTCGGTGAATTGCCGTGCGATCTCGCCGCGCGAGAAGATATAGGCCTCAATGTTGACGCTACCGCGCGCGTTCCGAATAGCTTCGAGCTCGGCGGGATAGTGAGCGCCGCCGTTGGTGAGAACGTCGCACTGATTCCCGTCGTAATTGATGGCGTCTGTCAGGTTGGTGATCAATTGCACCGAGTAAGGATCCGTCAATGTGAGCGGCTCGCGAATCTTGTAGGCGAGCGACGGAATAAACAAGCTCCGGTAGAGCAAGAAGAGCAATACTCCTATGACGGTCCAACTGACTACGGTTTCCACCATCCCCATCCTGCAGTTTGCATTTGGGTAGCCAAGTAATCTTACTTATTTCGCGCTTTCGCGCCTTCGCGGTTCTGGCCCGCTGTTTTCAACTAATGCTAGCATGAGAGTTGAAGTTCACTGACAAGAAGAGACCCGTCGCTGCTCTGGTTTCTCTAAGGAAGGTTGATCAGGAGTCTTTGGCGCTAAGCACGAATCCAGAGTTTCTGAGAATCATAGAAACCGCGCGCACGGAAATCCGAGCGGGGAAAGCGACTTCACTGGAGGAACTAGAGGTGAAGTTCAAGCTAGCAACGCCTAGAGGTCGATGAAGCAGCCGCCGCTTCCAGCGACACTGGAATTCTCAAGAACACTTTCAGCCAGCTCAGCTCAAGTGGCGGCTACGGTGATTCGCACCAGTCCCGGGCAGTTCGCCACGCTTCCTGTAACAGGCGCCGATCGCGGCGCCGCACCGTTCTTCCGGCATAAAGAACATCTCAGTTTGCGAATACGCATGGCTTACCTCCTGCCTCGGTCGTTTGCTCCTTAATTAATTATCAGAAGCATGTCTGGCATAGTACCGAAAAAAAGAGAATGCGCTCCAATGTTTGAAATGTGAGTGATGGGCTTGGCCGATTCGTTCATGTGTGCCAGGAACTGTGTGACGCGCGCCCATGGCAGCTTAGCGGCCAGCATCGCGGCGGGTTTGACAAATGTAGCCTCAAGAAGCTACATTTATGCGATGAAGGTCGTTGGATTGCGTGAATTAAGGAACCGTCTCAGCGAGTACGTCCGGGAAGTCCGGGCAGGCGAGGAAGTGATTGTGACCGATCGCGGCCAGGCAGTCGCCGAGTTCCGTCCGCCTGGTACGGTTCGCGACGAGAAGCTTCCGCCCGGTCTTTTGGCACTGGCCAAGGCCGGGGCTCTTTCGCTCGGAGCTCCAAACCGCGCTGATCTTTATCCGCACTTACCGCGTCGGTCCAAGATCAGCATGCGGTCGCTTCTGGATCACGAGCGAGGCGACCGTTGAATTTGTACGCTGAGTCGAGCGCCGTTCTGGCGTGGCTGATCGGCGAACCCGCTGGGAAGGCGGCACGCAGCGCCCTGGCGAAGGCAGAAATGGTGCTCGCTTCCGATTTGACCTTATCGAATCCGATCGGGTTCTTATCCGAGCAGTCGCCGGTGTCGAATTATCCGAAGCTGATCTGGCCGACCGGAGGGCTGTCCTCAATTCTGCAGCGGCACACTGGCACATTCTCCGCCTCGATGCGGCGATTGTCGAGCGGGCACGTCGCCCGTTTCCGCTTGAACCGATCAGAACCCTCGATGCGATTCATTTGGCGAGCGCATTGTCGGCGCGAGCTCTTGTGCCTGGACTGGCGCTGCTTACGCTGGATGAGCGCATACGAAGTACCGCCCTGCGACTCGGCTTTCAACTGAGTATTTGAAGTACCATGAGAAACCGAGTTGCATTCCCCGATTGCGCTTGATCCGCCAATCCGGCTTTTTGCTGAGTTTGCAACTTCTCCGGTCCACTGCCGGCGTCCTTCCTAACGACGGGGAAGCCCGGCGCCCGAAAATGGATTGAGTGGGAAGCTGCCGGTGGCAGCGTCAAAGATGTAGCGCTGAGCCCGGTGCCTTTGGTAACGTGACTCATGCATGACCGGGACAATCGTCCCGCGTTCATCCATGGAGATCGCGTTCATCCATAGAGATAGAAAGGGAAGCCGGCATGGTTAGGTCATATAGGATCAGGATCAGTTGGGTATTTTTGTGGACTCTGGTTTTGGCATTCGACTGCAGAGCCCAGGATCAGGATGAGACTGCGCCGCAAGTAAGTGCAAGAACGATGCGTCCGGTCATCCGAGGAAGCCATTATGCCGTGGCCTCGATGAAGCCGGAGGCGACCCGGGCGGCTGAACGCATCCTGGAAGCGGGAGGCAATGCATTCGATGCAATCGTTGCAGGCCAGGCCGTGCTGGGTGTTGTGGACGCCGCTGCCAATGGCGTCGGCAGCGACACGGTGATCCTGGTCTACGATGCTCGCGCCGGGAAGGTCTTCTCAGTCAACGGCGAAGGGACCGCTCCACGGCTGGCGACCATCGAATGGTATAAGAAGAATTTTGAAGGCAAACTCCCGCAAAGCGATGGACTGCTGTCGGGAACCGTGCCCGGAGTCGTTGATGCCTGGTACATCCTGCTGGATCGCTGGGGTACGATGAGCTTTGCCCAGGTGCTGGAGCAGGCGATTGATCTCGCTGAGAATGGCTTTCCCATCGGCAACGCGCTCGCCCGGGCCATTGCGAATCCCCGCAGCTCTCGGAAACTTCACAAGTATCCTTCAACTGTGAAGGTGTACTATCCGAACGGCGCGGCGCCGGAACCCGGCCAGATCTTTCGCAATCCGGACCTTGCGCGTATGCTGAAAAAACTGGTGGAGGCCGAAAAACAGAAGGCAGGTAAAGGACGCCATGAAGCATTGAAGGCTGCGCGTGACCGTTTCTACAAGGGAGACATCGCGCAGGCGATGGCAAAGTTCTCGGAGGAAAACGGCGGCTTGTTCCGCTATCAGGATTTCGCCGGCTATACGGCCAAAGTGGAAGAGCCTGTCTCCATTGATTACCGGGGCTACCAGATCTACAAAAACCCCTCGGCCAGCCAGGGGCCCGCAGAACTGTTCACGCTGAATCTGCTGGAGGGCTATGACCTCAAAGCGATGGGCCACAACAGCGCAGAGTACATTCACACCAGCGCTGAAGCTCTTAAGCTTGCCTTCGCCGACCGGGAGAAGTATCTGGGCGACATGGATTTCATCCGCATCCCCTACCAGGGCTTGCTCTCAAAAGACTACGCCGCTGAACGACGGAAACTGATTGATCCGGATAAAGCGTCGCTGGAACTCAGGCCCGGGACGGCGGAGAGATTCATGAAGGACGCAGCGCCGCTGGATCGCCCGGTCAAGCCCAATCTGTGGGGAGAAGGGGACCACGAGGGCGACACAAGTTACATCGCCGTGGTTGACAAAGACCGCAATATGGTCAGCTTCGAGCCCAGCTTGCACAGCGGTTTTGGAACCGGAGTCGTGATGGGCGATACGGGGATCCTCTTCAACTGCCGCGGCGATTACTACTCGCTGGTGCCGGGCGAAGCAAACGCGCTCGAGCCGGGAAAGCGGCCGCGCAGCACGTTACAAAGCACCTTGGTGATGAAGAACGGCCGGCCGCACATGGTGCTGGGTAGTCCGGGTGGAGATGACCAGATTATGCGGACCATCCAGACGCTCTTGAACATGGTGGATTTCGGGATGGATGTTCAGCAGGCGATTGAAGCCCCGCGCTGGTCCACGCGCAGCTTTCCTGCGTCGCCATTTCCTCACAGGATGTATCCAGGCGACCTGTCGGTTGAAGCGCGGGTGCCCGAATCTGTTCAACAAGCCCTGATTGCCAAGGGCCACAAGCTGCGCGCTTTGCCGGCTTGGTCAATGGGTTCAAACGCAGCCATCGTCGTGGATCTGAAGACGGGCGTATTAAGCGTGGGGGCCGATCCCCGAGTGGAAGCCTACGCCTGGGCCTGGTAACCGCCAAGAACGCCAAGAGAGCGCCAAGGACGGGGGCTGAAACTTGAAGCATGAAAACACGACGCAGACAGGAGAAAGGATTATGGCCCTCATGCTTCAAGTTTCAGCCCCCGTCCTTGGCGCTTTTCTTAGCGCTCTTAGCGTTCTTGGCGGTTAAGGCGCAGCTTTACGCGCAGAACCCCCAGTTGTCCTACATCCTCTGGAACCCTGTTGTAATCCGCTCGGATCGAGTTGACCCGGTCGTGCTGCAGGCATTTGTCACCGGTGGTCCCACGCGCGTCGTTTTTGAGTCGAACACCAATGCTTCTCCATTTCAGCAGCCCGGCAGCGACATCGACATGATTCCTGCGGGGAGCGCCGGTGCGTTCTCGGTTACGCTGACGCCGGCGCAGTTGACAGCCGGATTAGGAGCCGACGATGTGTATCGCCGCTTTGTCGGCTTCATCAAGATTTTCTCCGGCTCAAGCCTGATCTCACGCGCCAACATCTTCGCTGAAATCATCACGCCCGAAATTCCGCGCCTGCCGGTGACTGTCATGGCGCCTGATGTGCAGCGGACCGATACGTTCGTCAATATCGTCGACAGCGCATTCTTCGGTTCCACGTTCGACTACTTTCGCGTCGCCAAAAAGTTCTACCAGTTCTTTCCGGACGACTTTGACTTCCTCAACATCGTTTTGCTTCCCGGATATTTTCAGAATCGATTCCATTTCACGGTCAAAAACGAAGTTCAGGGAATCGGCCTGGCGCGCATCGACAACGCCGCCTTCTACGGCAGCAACGGGAGACTGAAGGGAATCACTGTCTTCCCGAACACTTTTTTCTTTGACGGGGCCACCGCCGGATACCAGCACGAGCTCGGACACCAGTGGATCAACTACCTGAGCACGGCGCCGTTCAGTTCGGGAATTCCGCACTGGCCGTTGTCAAGCATGGCCAGCGGGATCATGGGCTGGTCGGACCCGGTGACGCTGCAGGGTCTGAGTTTTCCCTGCAGGCTGCTGGCCGAGCCAGGGGGAGTGCGGTTGACGACGGACATCGGCACACCGGTTTTTACCGATTTTGACATGTACCTGATGGGACTGGTGCCGGCGGAAAGCGTCGGCGAGCACCTGGTGTTCGCCGACCAGAATCAGGCGCGCTCGCTGTCATGCAACGGCCAGCTTTTCACGGGCGCAATAGTTCGCGTTACTGCGGCCAACGTGCTCAGTGTGTTGGGCCGCCGAACGCCCGAGCCGGCCGCGCTGCCGCCGCGCTTCCGCATCGCAACGGTTCTGGTGAGCCGCGACGGCCTGCTGAGCGAAGACGCCATGGCGCTGTACAGTTTCTTTGCGCGCCGCGCCGCCGAAACGCGCGAGGTCGCCATTCACGAAGGCTTCCTCAAAGCGACCGGCAAGCCGTTTGTGATTTCCACGGGCGGGCGCGCCGCGCTCGATCCGACCGTCGTCCCGGTTGCCGACCTGGATCTTGCCAAGACGCATGCGGGCATCTTTTTCGCCTCGCGGCCGGCCGTCTACATCCTCACGATCAGCAACATCGGCTCGGCGTCGACCAGTGGAACCATCACCGTTGCCGACACTCTTCCCGACACGCTGCGCTACGTGACCGCTTCAGGCAGCGGCTGGACCTGTTCGGCTCTGGGCCAGTCGGTGACCTGCACTTCCGGCGCGCCCATCCAACCCGGCGGAAAGAGCACTCTTACGCTGACAGTCCAGGTCAGCTCCGCGGTCGCCACCATCATCAACACGGCTACTGTCTCGAATGTTTCCGACACGAACACAGCCAACAACACCTCCACCGACACATCCACCACCGTCCGCCCGCCCCGCCGGCGACCCTAGCGCCTCCTTGGTGCCTTTGTGTCTTTGTGGTGAACTTGATCTCCACCACCCTGTTGACACCAAAATCCCCACCCATTAATATTGAAGTTTCCCTGACGCGGGGTGGAGCAGCCTGGTAGCTCGTTGGGCTCATAACCCAAAGGTCGCGGGTTCAAATCCCGCCCCCGCTACCAACTACTTTGAAATCGGCAGCCACCGTAAGGTGGCTTTTTTGTTGGCGTTGCGGATCTGAGGCGTTTGTTATTCTTTTTTACAACCTACTGAATTCGATTGCTTCCAGGGCGCAAGTTGTGAGCAACTGGTGAGCAAGATAACGCCTGAAGCATCGTCGGCAGTCATTCCTTCCGATCCGCAGGATTCCAGCAGCCGTTTATTGGCGCCCCAGAGCCCGAAGCTGTTTCGAATTCCCATACCCAGAAAATGAAGGCTCAATTCATCGGCAAAATCAATCGTCGCCATATCGGGATCTTCCAAGAGGCGGTCGACGGCGTCAACTACTGTCTGCGGCCACCGCAGCCAACCCAGAATCTCATCTCTCGGCGGGATGCCGCCCTGCCAAACAATTTTGTCGTTCACTTCGGTCGCCGGCAGCTTAGTCACACCCCATTCGAATAATAATTCCGGCACTGCGATCCCGGACACAATGGATGCATCGGAGTGTTCCTCATCCAAAATAGCTTGGATACCGGCTGCCACGGTTCGAGCTGAGTCCATATCGGCTCCCCACACTGAAATAGTCATTGGTTGGTGAGTAGTGCGCGGCTCTGAACGAGGATCTTGAACGGGTAGCTCCTGGTTTGTCGCCTCGCAATCCAGTTCCGCGAGAACCGCGACATCCTCGAGGTGATCTGGTAAACAGACGTCTGGTTTATCCGTTTTTATCGACCCGTCACCACTCTGGTCGCGAGTAATCCACTCTTCTAACCAGCGGAGTCGTTGGCAGGCAGACATGACCAAGTTGCAGGTGCTGTTTGGTTGGTAGGCAATGTTGGGGAAGAAGCTCACGTGTGTTAGTAGCAACTCTGGCGAAAGGCACCACGATCCAAGGAAGTGGGAGCGGGTCACCGACCTAAGTTCCAAAAAATTCAGGTTGAGGGGGAGTTGGTAGTTGACGCTTATGTCACGTAGTGTCGGCAGAGTGGTGAGGATGAGCAGGCCATTTCCAAGACGAGGGTGTACTTGCGCCGTGCTCAGTGACACCAGCGCTGAACTATGCGCAAAGGGAAAGACAAACTGAATTCCATCATCCTCGAGGACCGGATCATAACCGGAATTTTGTAAGAGTTCATAAACTGGTTCTAACTCGGTAACCCAAGGCGAAGGTTTGCGACCTTCCGGAGCGATCAATTTTTCAATCACAGTCAGCATGTCATCCATCTGCTCCCGGCGACCCGAGACCGGATGCGCAGTAACTGCGGCACGACCTGAGATCAGACCGGATAGCCCCTCTCCAAAGATCTGCGCCTCTGTTACCTGGATGGCCGTAACAATCGAGAAGAGGCGTTTGATCCACGGAAGCGTTCCATCGTGCACGTACATGCTCGCCATCATCTGCACTTCGCCTCCATTAGTAAGAATAGGGCCACTTAGCGAGCAATGCATGCTGATACCATTGAGTCGGCCAAGTTGCTCCGAGGAGGTTTCAAAGTTCGTCAGCAACTCTGTGAAGGCACAGACTCGTGAGATCCGAAATCCGATGTGATCAAACTCCGGTCCGGCTATGACGGTTTGAGCCAAGTCTTTTCCCCACCACGTAAAACTGCGCTCTGTCCTTACGCTCCACTGCTCGTCAATCTGCAACTGCGAAAAAATGTGCTCGATGACTGCAACACCTGGATCCATCAGTTGCCTCCTTTATTCCCACGACGCCTAGGGAGTTCGAGTTCATGGCTCTTTTCTGGGGCGTAATTCGAAGTACTTCGAGCTTCCCCGCTCCTGATCCTCAACATTCGGCTCGATCGTCCAACGACTCTCGTTCGCCCGCGAGATGGCGTCCAAACTGGTCTAGTTCTTCATCTGTATCGCAAACCGCATCAACATATCGGGTCCGGCGCAGCCGGGAGAGAATGTCCTCCGGTTCGTCCTCGCAGTAGTCCCTAAGCAACAGGGCATGGCATTCCGGGCACAGTCTCTCGGACCTTTCGACACGTCTGCCACAGGATTCGCAGAACCGGTAGGTTCTGTTCCTGAGAATCAAGGTGCTATTATTCTTATTGATGCAGTTGGCGCACACAAAGCTGCTGGCGTTCGCCACCGGATCTCTAAAGCGGAAGACCGCGTGCGCCCAGCCCCGCCACGTCTGGAATTCGCCGCAGACCTGGCAAAACTCCGCGCCGAAAATACCGACAAGTGCGCCACGGTGGGTGCGTGTGCTTGCGATTTCTTCTATTCGTCTCTTCCTGTCTGATTCTGTTGCCATGATCAATTGTCCAGTCTGCGGATGACACGAAGTGTATTTGATACGAGCGGTGTGTTTGAGATTTTCATGCGGTCCTCATGTTCTTAACGCATCGTCCGACCGGGATGCCTTACACAAGTCCATTCCACCGCGCTCGGACGTAGGGGAGTGCTGTTGGCCCGAAAGTGGATCAATCTCGCCAGCGTACGCGTTCAGGATCCGATCTCGCCTGAATCGCGCAAGCGTCAGTTCGGCTGTGTCCAACGACAAGCGAACTCGCTCCTTTGTGTAATCGGAAAAGTGGAGTGTGAAATGGCACCACCATTTACCATGGTTATTCCACAGGTGGTGGTTGGCATTTGAGCCGGTGCGAATCGAAAGCCATGAGTGTTTCACGTGAGTCCTCCCTTCGTCTCATTGCACCCGGATCGTTGCGCCAAAAAAAAAGCCATCCGCGTCAGGATGGCTATGAGGTCCTTTTTCAGAGGTTCTCCTCCGCACATCGAAGGATCGGGATCCTTCAAGGCACCTTGGCAATTAGCTAGGTTGCCGGGTTCAAATTAAACTGAACCGCTCCTGATGTCGCTGTTAAGTATCTCAACGACGCATTGTGAAGGCAAATTGTTTCTCTGTCATAAAGCTGAGCCGCTTGCCGGTTGTGACCTTCCCCCGCTCTTAGGACCACCCGTTAAGTGAGGAATTCCAGTCGTCGGGGCGGTGGGAAAGTGGGAAACTCGAAGTTTTCCAAGGACGCAAAGCGGCCGTCTTTTCCACGGCCCTCTTGCCAATCCAGTCGAGCCTGCGTCGGCGTTCGGTAATCCAGAGCGCTATGCGGATGCTCGTGATTGAAGTGACGTCGCCAGGCGTCGATTGACCTTCGAGCATTGGCCAGGCTGGTAAACCAGTGTTGTTGAGACAAGTGTCTCGGAAAACGCCATTAAAGCTCTCCTGCCCAGGGCACCGTGTGTAGCCATCCACAATGTTCAAGACACGGACGCGGCGGCCAGTCTGAGACTGTCCGAAAACTTCAATCAGACGCTATCCGATGACTGTCCGGTTGTTTCTTAAAGGGCACGAGACGCTCAATCCTCTTGCTTCTCAACCAAAAGGGACGGTAGACTCAGACCCACATTTTCCAAGGAAGCCAGAACGAGAATCCGACCGCTTCCATGTTTTTCCTTAAGCTAAGGAGGTCCTGATCATTGGCTAACGCATTAGGACCAACAGTCAATCCATCAAATCAGTATCCCTGTATTAACGTGGGTTTCGCGGCAAACGGGAAACAATTGCCCGCGGACCATGGGTACCTAATCTATGCCGCGATCTCGAAAACTTCGTCTGCGCTGCACGGGGTTGACTGGCTCGGTATTGAACTGATCAGCGGTTTCCCTTCAACCCCGGGGTTGATCGCACTCCCGGATCGCAGGGCGACGTTGCATCTGCGCATACCAGCGGACCATTACGGCGATGTGTTGCCGCTCGCCGGAAAGCGGCTTGATATCGGCGGTCACCAGATCCGCCTCGGTGTGCCTGTCGCTCGCCCGCTCGCGACCGCTCCTTCGCTCTATGCGCGCGTCGTGACAATCAAAAAGTTCACCGAACCTGAGCCATTCATCGAAGCAGTAAAGCGCAAGCTGGATTCGTTTGGCTTGAAAGGCCGAGTCGAACTCCCGCGCGATGACCAAGGCCGCTACCGCCGCCGCATAGTACCCGCGCCAATACTTCGCTGTGCCAATTAGCCAAATGAGAATCACGTTGTGACTGGGAACAAAGATTGACCTTGAAAGCGGAGGCCCGCAGCGGTCTGGCCTTCGCGACGCTGCAGCGCGGCAAAAAGCGCCGCGGCTTGCGCTGCTGCGGCCAGCCCGCTCCGGGCGTTTAATCTCTGGGTTCGCTCCGGTTCGGCAGACGACGCCTCACGCTACGCTCACCCGATAGATTGCTGCTGCGGTTGCGGCGGAACTCATATTCTGCGGTCCGTGATAATCCGACGTGCCGCCGCGGCTTTTTTGGGGTTCGCTGCGGGTCGGCGCAAGCGCTCCGGACGCCGGGTCGGGTGACTGCCGGCTGCAACCCGGCAAAAAGCGCCGGTCTTGCGCTGCGGCATTCACCCGCCCCGGCGTCCTCCGCTTGACGGGGTCAGATCGCCCGCCGCTCCCGATGGTCGCCGCGGGCGATCTGACCCCTTATTGCGCCTCACACTCCGCTCACCCCTGTTTCGTGCGCCAGGACTGGCGCTCGTACGTGGCCTTTTAAGGATGCGGCGGACGCCACAGCCAGGTGGGAATTGCGTCCGCAGTGCCGCCGCGTTTTAACAAGGAGAAAAATGACTCCGCGCAAAAGCCGCGCCAGGGCTCGCATTCTGCAGCTCAATCAAGGGAGTGCAATTCAGTTGATTCCACTCCGCAACTCAACTTGGCGTGAACCACGCCCTGTCACGTCTTTTGCTCAGCTCCGCCATTTTTGTCTTTTTCTTGAGCAAAAATTTCCCCCCGCCGGCCCCCAGGAACTCGTGGGGGGGCCGGCGGGGGGAAATTTATGATGGGGCGGGCGCTCCACAGATTCCCTCGCAAGAGTAATGGCCCTCCAGAGTCCAAAAGGAGGACCCCATGCAAAAACTCATCATTACCCAGACAGCCGGCGGATTTCGCGTCGGGCACACAGAAGACCCCCAGGTCTTCTTCATGGTCACAAAGCCCAACGGGCGCCTGGTGTGCAACTGTCCCGATTACAACAAGAATGCTCCCAAGGGGGAATGTGACCACATTTCAGAGGTCGTCAGGCTTCTCAACGGCCAGGTACGGTCAAAGCCAAACGGGTGGGCGGGACAGCCAAACGTTCCGGTGGCTCGCAAGGGCCCAGCCAAGGTCGACAGCCTCCCGGCACTGGAGAAGTCCCAGCTTGCCGTACTGCTGGAGTACCCGTTCAGAGACGACCAGGTCAAAGCGCGGGAGAAGGACGGAGCTCCCTATATTGACGGCGCCAGCGTTATCCAGCGCCTCAACGATGTACTGGGACCGGAAAACTGGTCTTTTCGCCTGATGGGAGACCCTCAGCAGCTCGAAGACGAAGCCGTCGTGAGGGGCAGGTTGATTGTCCGCATAAACGGTCGCAGTGTTGTCAAAGAGGACTTTGGTGCCCACGAATATGCTCGCAAGCGGGCAGACAAGGCCATCGTCTCACGCGGTGACACGATTAAGGCCGCCGTTACAGACTGCATCAAGCGTTGCGCACATCAGCTTGGCGTCGGATTGCACCTGTACTCCAAAGATGGCCAGTACCGCTCATTCCGAGTCGGCGGTCCAGAAGTAGCAAAGCCGGCCGCGATTCCTCCAAGCCGGCAAGATGCCGTCGCTTCCGTTTCCGGCAACGGTGCAGAACGGAAGGAGGCGTCATGAAAGATCACATTTTCACGTACAAAGGGGAACGCACTGACCGCGATTGGGAAGAGATCCTGTATCGGCTCGAATCGCGGGAAAGAAACCAAGAGCGGTCCAGCGAAATAAACGCTGGTCTGATAGACACACCCATAAC
>DASXQR010000008.1:0-17470 GCA_036507075.1 Acidobacteriota bacterium
GGACGCTAGGCGGCCAGTCGCTGGAAACATCAATTATTTTGTCCAATCCAGGTCCATCAACGGCCGATGTGACGCTGCAAGGAATAAAAGTGGATGTGCCGGAGCCACGGTCGTTCCAATTAGGGCCGGGGAAAACACGGCAGGTGACGTTCAAGGGTGATCCTTTGCAAGTCGGCGCCGTGCGCTTAATATCGACCGAGGTGATCGCGGCGTCGGCTCACATTACGATTCGCCGAGGAGCGGGGGACATCATCTCGGAAATCGTGATATTGGGTCAACCGCTGACATCGAAGGCGGTAATCCCGGTGTTTGTAAAGACCGCATTGGCCGAGAATACCGCCATTGCGATCGTCTACAACCAAGGTGGATGTTACAGATTCACGTTACTCGATGCAGAAGGGCGGGTTATCGGCACCAGGACCGAACCATTTGGCTTCAACCTTCAAAGGCCTTCGTCCAATCAGGCGGCCATGTTCGTCACGGAATTGTTCCCAAACATAACTTCAGAGCTCAACGGTTCACTCATTTTGGAGCACGTGGCCCCTTTGGACATCCCTCTCGGGTTTGCAATTTCTGCATTTTACGTGCATGGAAGTGCCCTCTTGCCGGTCGCCGTGACGCCGATTGACAAATCCACACAGTATATCGTAACGCTTAGATCGAGTATAAATGCCGTGGAGCAGGCCAATGCACTGGCGACACAGTATGGGTTCACCATTTTTCGGCCCCCCGTGGCGGATAACATAATCGGAGGCCTCATGACACACGAAGTGGCCCGTGCCGTTGCCAGAGACCAACGTGTGTTAGGAGTAAGTCCTAACAATGCTGCCGCTGCAGGGTTTCCATGTAACTGATCATATTCCACAAGTAACAGCATTCGAACGCAATCGGCGGCCTCCGGAAACAGGTTCTCACAGTTCCGCCCGCTTTCGATCAGCTTTTCAGTGTCCTTCGGAGAACACCTTGAAGGAAGAGTACAGGTACGCAACACCAATTAGGCGAATTGCGGCCGCTGCAAAACATCACCATCTGGAAAAAAGTTCAAACTCTGCTGCAATTAGCGAGTATCGCGGTGACAGGCATTTGCATGCGTTCTTCGAGATAGGAAAGGGCGAGCTGCTCTTGGCAGATACGACGGTCCGCCGGGGGGCGGACAAGAAACGATTACCTTCCCTAATTCCGAGAGGCTCGACGACTGGTTTAACTTTGGGAGCAAAATATATGCGAAAACGTTTGCATTATTTTCAGTAGTCATTCTCGTGTTTTGTCTTCGAGGACATGGCCAGTTAGGTGGCCCAGTACTGCCCTCGAACCTCGATCCGAAAATCTTTGCCATACTCAGCGGCCCGAACGCCTTGTCAATTGCTCAATACTTCGGCTTGCCATTGCCCACACCTCAGCATATCAATGGAATATTAGGAGCCATAGTCGATCCCAGCGTGCTTTACACGTATCAGGTGACGAATGATTCACAAAAGGAGGTAGAACCTGCCGTTCTCTCATTAACGATAGGGGGAATCGATCACACCAGCAGTGTGTACATCCGGTACCCAAACGGTATTGTGCCGCGGCTCTTCTTCTCGCACTCAACTAACTTGGTGGACTGGTCGTCACCGCTGGAAATGCGGCGACCCCTTTTTGGATACACCCAATCAGTGGACTCGCTAATGGCTGCGAATATCTATACGAATGGAATCGCTCCGCTACGCCTCTATTGCGTAGGGTTGCTCAAGAACGACTATCTGCGTGATCCCTCCGCGATCACGGCATGGTACTCGGACGATGGTGGTCAGAGTTGGTCATACCCGACTACTGTCGACTCTAGAGGCGCTGGTGATTTTCTTCTGGATAAGCCTGCCATTGCCACCTCGCTGGCGCCCGATTCCCGCGGCTATGTACACGTTTCGTATACGAATGCTTACACTCCAGAAGTTGGGAGAAACGAGATTGTTGCATCGCGGAGCACGGATGGCGGTATCACGTTTAGCGACACTCAGGTCCTAGCCACAGGAACACTCGGGGGATCCCAGGTACTGGTGCACCCGTACCTCGGAAATAATGTCTACGTGATTTGGCTCGATTATGCCAACGGTGTTATCAGAATGCGGCAGTCCAGTGATTACGGTGTACACTGGGGTGTAACAGTGGACGTAGCGACATTCAATCCGATGGTAATCGACCCACAAAATCAGGCCCTCGGAGTTGTTATTAATGGTCCAGTGCGGGCGCAGACCGTGCTTATGGCACGCTACAACAGTGTGGCTAACCGAATCTGCATCGTCTGGCATGAGCGGCAGAGCAGCTCACCTCCAAATAAGAACATCACAGACGTATACTATACTTCGAATCCAGGTGGCGTTTGGCAGGGTAAGGTACTCCTAAACGCTCAACTGCCCGGTGATCCTGAGGACTACACGCGTAATGACCAATTCATGCCGGCACTCGATTTCGATACATCGGGTAACGTGCTGGTGACGTGGTACGACCGTAAGGATGATAGCGGGAATATCTTGTACCACCAGTACTTAACCTATGTGACGTCGGACGGTCTACGCTTACAGGCTCCAACACGTGTTAGTTCGTTCCAATCTAACCCTATGGCCGGCCCGCAGCCAGGATTTGTCGGTGACTACCAAGACGTTTGGGATTGGACCTTCAGCAGCGGTGAGAAATACCATAACGTCTGGGTCGGTATTCCTACTAGCACGGATATTGCCAATATTTATGTCTCCGGTATTCATTAGCCAGCATACCCTGAGACTCTCTCGAGGACACGGCCAGCGTTCGAGATTTGTTTGTGTTAGCATCAATAAAGTGGCTTTGGAGGAGGTCAATCAAAATGCGACGAGCAAATGCAGTGTGTGTTTTTGTCCTGGTCCTTTTCTATTCGATCATTGGGCGAGCTGAAGATACCGCCAAGATCGACATGGTTTTTCCTTTGGCTATTTCATCCCGTGCACTTGTCGAGACGAATCAATTTGGTGATCGCCTCTACGACGTGTTCGGCTGTGTGTTCACTATCATCAACCCCAATGCCGTCAGTACAATACTGAATTTACGGGCCTTTGATGCCAATGGTGTGGAGATAGGCCTGCCTGCTGGTCGAAACCAGATCGTTGTGAACCCCGGCACCGCTATGGAAGTTGCGGGTTTGAACCTCCGCGACAATTTTATTGGTTGGTTGCGCATAAGTGCAACCCTGCCGGTTATTGTTCAAGAGAGCATTGAGCACAGCCTCGTCAGCGATAATCCGAGTATCCCGCACATCACCAGTGTTCTCAAGTCACGCGTCACGAAGTACTCGACGATGCCGGCACGACGCCAAGTGACAAAAGTGGCATTTAGTTTAGGAGTAACGCGTGCTCAGCAAACCGGTATCAGCATCGTATATCCAGCAAATCCTACTGCACCTGCTGCCAAGGGCACGCTGATCTTACGTAACCAGGAGGGCGCTGTGCTAGGTCAACGCCTTTTGAGTCTGCCGCCCAATGGACAGGTCGTCGCGTTGTTTCAGGAGTTGTTTCCAGCGGTGGAATTCTCCACCATCTTTTCGGGTTCATTTCAAGTCAACTTTGATCAAAGCGTTGCCGTAACCGGCGTCCAGGTAACCCTCGATCGTGGACAAGAGATTTTGGAAGAGCCGGCAGGCGGCGCAATCCCTAATGACACTACGTCTCAGTAAGAAAGAGGGCTGATGTCTGTCACGCATACGAAGCATAAATACCACAGCCAGATTTGAAAATCTGATTATTATCCCCACTGTAGTGAATAACTTGCCTTCGCCTGGTGGACAGAGATTTTTCACCGCCGTGACGCTCGTGAATCCGCAGGGTCTGCTTCCGCGAACTATTCCTGTGTCCGCGAACGTGAAGGCGACTCTGTTCGACGCTGCCGGCATAGAAATCGCGGGCACGGAGCTGAAGCTTGAAGCCGGCAGTCAGATCGCCCGGCTGCTGGGAAGTGAAGGCGCCGTTGCAGGCTTATTCTCCAAACCGATAACTGTCCGTCAGGGTTACTGGTGGTGACTTCCGACGTGCCGATCGCCGGCAGCGCTCTGGTGTTCACCACCGACCTGAGCGAGTTGATCGCCGCAGGGCCAGAGTTATTGAAAAGCGGTACCGCGAAGAGCGCCTAGAACGCCGCTATTCCTAGCGCTCTTTGCGTGCTTTGCGGTGAAGAGTTTTTGAATAATCCGGGCTAATAACCCTCGCCTCTGATTCTCGTCCGGAATTCCGCAGGAGAAATACCCAGGAACTTTTGAAAGTTTCTCTCAAGACTGCTCAGACTTCCAAAACCGCCTTGGAGCGCTATTTCTAAGATTGTCGATTTCTCATCCCGCAGTCGGATTCCGGATTTAAGCACGCGGTACCGGCAAATGGAAGAAGAGGGCTGATGTCTGTCACGCATACGAAGCGTAAATACAAGCCAGATTTGAAAATCTGATTTGAGCGCGTACGGTTTTCTTGGTAGCAGGCCATCTGAGGTCACCCGTTGCAACCCAGCAGCCGCCATCCAGGCTTTGTAGCGCCAGGGCGGAGGGATCCACGCCCGTCCGGGGCTGCTGGGAAGCGTGCATTAGTCTATGGACCCGGCATGCTTCCCGCGGTAAAGTGATCAGGCATTCCAAACGACAACATTCCTAGATATGAGCGGTGCTTATCTTCTTCGCTCTTCCAGGAGGCGCATGCGATCCAGGATCTTACCCATTGTGTTGTGCCTTTCTTTCTCCATTTGCCGGTTTGCCCAGGCGCAGGAATTTCGAGCGGCCGTTCTCGGGAAGATCAGCGATCAGCAGCACGCTGCGCTTCCGGGAGCCGCCATTGAACTGACCAATGCCGACTCGGGAATCGCGGTCAAGACGCTCAGCGACGACCAGGGAAACTACAGCCTGCCCTTCGTCAATCCGGGCCGCTATCGACTGTCGGCGGAGCTGCCGGGATTCAAGCGCGCCGTTCGCGACGGCATCACGCTGCAGGTGAATGATCGGGTCACGCTCGACCTGGTGCTGGAAGTCGGCGAAATCAGCAGCCAGGTGGTCGTGGTCGCCGAGACCCCGCTGGTCGACTCCGATTCGGGCAACGTCGGACAAGTCATAGACAACGCCAAGGTCAACGAATACCCGCTCAACGGACGAAACGTGTTCATGCTCCTCGATCTGGCCACCGGCGTGCTTTTTACGCAGGAGACTTTCGGCAATACCGGTTTCTCCGGCACGCGCCCCTTTGACAATAACGGATCCTGGTCGGTCAATGGCAGCCAGACCAATACCAGTGAATTCCTGCTGGACGGCGCGCCCAACAGCGTGCGCGGACGCTACAACGTTGCGCCCACCGTGGACGCCATCCAGGAGTTCAAGGTGATGACCAGCTCTTACGACGCGCAATACGGAAGAACGGGCGGCGGCGTGATCAACATGTCCCTGAAATCAGGCACCAAGATCCTGCATGGAACGGTTTTTGAGTACCTGCGCAATTCGGTGCTGGACGCCAATAACTTTCAAAATAACCTGGTAGGCGCGCCCAAGAAGGGCCACCAGTTCAATAATTTCGGCTTTGTCCTGGACGGGCCGCTGCGCGTTCCGCGCCTCATTCCCAACGACAAGCGGACTTTCTTCATGTTCACGTATGAGGGAATTCGCGAGCGGATTCCCTTTCCCGTGTTCGCCACCGTTCCCACGCTGGAGCAGCGGCGCGGGGATTTTTCCAAAACGTTCAACCAGGGGCGCCAGGTGGTCATCTACGACCCGTTGACGACCCGCGGAAATACACGCGATCCTTTTGCGGGAAACATCATTCCACTGGATCGGATGAACCCGGTGGCGTTGAATCTGATGAAATTCATTCCACTGCCGAATCTGCCAGGAGACGCCGACAGCGGATTGAACAACCACTTCGCCACGCCGAACAACGGCTCCTATACATACAATTCCTATATCACGCGTATTGACCGGCAGATCAGCGATCGCAGCCGGTTGTTCTTCAGTTATGTCTTCAATCACCGCGATGAGCTGCGAAACAGCACCGGCCTTCCCGGCATCGTGCTGCGCGGCAACTGGCAGCAGGAGCGAACCAATAATGCCGCCGTCGCCGACTGGGTAACCACGCTCAGCCCGAGAACAGTGCTGAACCTGCGGGCGTCGGCAAATCGCTTCATTGAAACCGATGACAAGCGCTCCGGGGACAACTTCGATATCTCGCAGCTCGGATTCAAAGGCGCCTTCTATAGTCTGGATACAGCGACCTACCCTCACTTGACCTTCGAGCAGTACACAGAAGCGGGTCCCGGCGCCAAGTATCGTTCTCCGGACAATACTTTCTCCTTTCAGGGCACATTGACGCGCAACCTGGGCCGGCATTACGTCAAAACGGGGGGCGAATTCCGTTATATCCAGAGCAACCGAATCAATGCAGGCGAGGCGAACGGCCGTTTTGATTTCACGCGCGCCTTTACCCGGCGCGACCCCAACAACAGCGATGCGTTCAGCGGAAACTCGATTGCTTCTTTCCTGCTCGGCTATCCCGCTTCCGGCCAGGTGGACCAGAATGCCGCTCGAACCGAGCGCTGGAAGTACTGGGTGGGCTTTGTGCAGGATGACTTCAAGCTGCATCGCACCCTGACGCTCAATGTCGGTCTGCGTTTGGACTACGAGCAGCCGGTGACGGAGAAATATAATCGCATCAACAGCGGCTTCGATTTTACGGCCCGCAATCCGCTGCAGGATCAGGTCGACCCGAAATATGGACTGGATCTCCGCGGCGGCCTGCTGTTCGCCGGGGTCCAGGGCAGGCCTCGAGGCGGTTACAATCCGGATGTCAACACGCTGCAGCCCAGAATCGGGTTTGCGTGGAAATTTCTTCGCAACACGGTCCTGCGCGGCGGCTACGGCCTGTACGTCCAGGGCAGCTCGCAACTGGATACCCAGGCGGGGTTCAGCCGGACCACTCCCTACATCGCCACGATTGATAATCAGAGACCTGCGCTGCAGTACAACACGCTGGATAATCCGTTTCCCGGCGGCATTATTCCACCCTCGGGAAGTCGCGACGGCCTGTTGACCCTGGTGGGCTATGGCTTCAGTTTCGACAATCCCAATCGCAGACTGCCGCGGACGCATACATTCTCGCTGGGCATCCAGCGCCAGTTGCCCTGGAAGATGATGATCGACACGTCCTATGTTGGCAGCCAAACATACAAGCTTGCCGCCTCCAGGAGCATCAACGAGATCTCGGCTGAGCAGTTTGTGCTGGGATCTTCGGTTCTTAACAGGCAAGTCCCGAATCCGTTCTGGGGCATTCTGCCGATAAGCGCGCCCCTGGGACGCACGCCCACTGTGGCGCAGAGCCAACTGATGCGTCCCTATCCGCAGTTTCAGGGCATTACCATGAGCGCGCACAGCATCGGACACAGTTGGTACAACTCCCTGCAGGCGAGACTGGAAAAACGCATGGCGCACGGTCTGACGTTCATCAGCTCCTACACGTATGCCAAGAACTTGGAACGGATCGCGTTTTTGAGCGCCCAGAATCTGGGCCTTTCGCGCGAGCTGGCGGGGATCGACCGAACGCACCGGCTGGCGCTCAGCGGCCTGTGGCAGTTACCGTTCGGCCGCGGTCGCTGGATCGCACATGACGCGCGCGGCGTCGCCCAGGCGCTGATGGGCGGTTGGCAGCTCAACTGGATCGGAAATTTTCAATCGGGAGTGCCCACCTCGTATCCCTCCGGGGCCGAAATGACAGGAATCAGTCCCAGGCTGCCCAAAGGCCGCCAGACTCTGGACCGTTGGTTTGATAACAGGAAGGCAAGCAATCTTCAGGCGGCGCTGGACGCGGGAGTTCCATTTTACAATCGCCCGAGCAACGTCGTCCGCCGGATCCAGCTTCGCTTCCCGAACGTCCGAAATCCCTATGCGCCGCAAATCAACATGTCGCTTTTCAAGAGCTTTCATGTTGCCGAGCGCGTGTCAGGCGAATTCCGCGTGGAAAGCTTCAATTTGACCAATACTCCGATCTTCGCCGGGCCCAACACGGACATCAATTCCGCCAATTTCGGCAGGGTGACGCGCAGTCAAATCAACTTCCCGCGCCACGTCCAACTGGCGGCGAAGCTGAAGTTCTAGCTCCCTGACGCCCGACCGAATGGTAGAGAAGACGGGTGAATGTTTGTGCCATTGAGCAAACCCACCTGCTCTTCAACTGCACAACCGGGTTGCCGAGGAATTTACGAAGAAAAAAATGGGACCGCTTGCGCGATCAGAAAAGAGTGGAGAATGCCTGACTGTGGGTGCCTCGGCACCCGCGGCTACCATCATTGGCCTGCTTCCCGGACATGGGATGGCTAACCTGGACCAGATGGGACAAGAGATAAGGTCCAGTCCTGAAGGAACTGTTATAATGCGCAACACACTTCGCACTAAGAGGGCGGCAAGTCTCCGATGATTTGGTTTGTTGTCTCCTTAGCAAGTAGGATTCGCAGACACAAATAATGCCCGTGACCTGCTGTCTGCAATAGCAGCGCGCAAGGAGCGGATTCAAAAATGCAAACCAGTCTATTTTCTCGCCTGGCTATCATTGCTTTCATTGTCTGCCCGCTGGCATTGCGCCTGTCCTTGGCGCAGACGGATCGCGGCACCATCGAAGGATTCGTGACCGATGCGAGCGGGGCCGCAATTGAGAACGCCAGGGTCCAGATTGTTCAGATTGAGACCAATACGACCATAGAAGTGGTGACCAACGAGCTTGGCCGCTACTTTGTGGCTAATCTTCCTCTCGGAACGTACCGGGTGGTAGTGCAGCAGCAAGGTTTTCGAACCGCGCGCTGGGAGCCGATTCTGATTCACTCGCAAACTCGAGCCCGCGTGGATATCACCCTTCAGGTGGGAGCTTTGACCGAAACCATACAAGTTACTTCGGAAGCGCCGTTGCTTGATGCTTCCAGCGCCGCCCTTACCACCGGCCTGACCACGAAGTTTATCGAGGAACTGCCGCTGATCACCATCGGCAGAAAGCGGGACATCACAGCCTTTTTGCGCTACCTACCCGGTGTAACACGTGATTCCACTTGGGGAGCGCGGGTCAACGGCGCCAACCCCGGCAACTCGGAGGTGTTCATCGATGGGGCTCCGGGAAGCATGGGAAATGTGCGCGGCGGCATCCAGGAAAACGGACCTGCAGTTGAGCACGTTGGTGAATTCAGCATCATTACCAACGCCTTTAACGCCGAATATGGCCGCACCGGTACTTGGCTCACCAATATTACGATTCGCTCCGGCACCAACGAATTGCATGGCAGCATATTTAATTACTTCGCCAACGACAAGCTAAACGCCCGGTCCTTCTTCCAGAATCAGCGCACCATTGTGCGCCAGAACGAAGGAGGCTTTACTGTCGGAGGCCCAGTATACTTGCCGAAGATCTATGACGGTCGCAACAAGACGTTTTTCTTCGTCGGCCAGGATCTTTTCTGGAATCGCCAGGCGGCGCAGGGGAATCGCCTCACCATTCCGCGCGAGGATTTCCGCCGGGGCGACTTCAGCAATCTGCGCGACGCGTCCGGAGTGATCCCAATTTTTGATCCGGTGACCACGCGCCCGGACGGCAAAGGAGGTTTTGTTCGCGACCCATTTCCGGGCAATATCATGCCGCCAAACCGGATCAGCTCGATCGCCCGAAAAATGGTGGATCTGATGCCTCCCCCCGACTTGGCGCAACTGCAATCGGAGAACTGGTTTAATCGTACTGGCGTGGCGCCGAAATTCGACACTTGGGTAACTACTATAAAACTTGACCACAATGTCTCAGAAAAACAGAAGATGACGGTAACCTACAGTGACCAGACCCGCCCCCGACTGATTGCCGGGCGCGGCTGGGGTCTGGACACTCCTCTTGAGGGTTTTCAAGACCAGCATATCGATACGCATACGGGCCGGTTCAATCATGACTACATTTTTGCACCCACGCTGTTGAGCCATTTTACTTTTGGCGTTGATCGCTACCGCAATCCGGCCGTGACCAATACCATCGGCCAGGGATGGAATGAGAAGTTGGGCATACGTGGACTGCCGTGGGATGCCGGCGCCTTTCCTTCTGTCAGCTTTACTGGAGGGAGCGCGCGCCCTATTGACTTGAGCGGCGCGCCCAATTCTCTGACTGCCAACGGCCGGGTAACCTTTAACGAGAATCTTACCTGGATCCGCGGGCGCCACAGCATGAAGTTTGGATTCGCCTACTATCGCGAATACCAGAACTCGTTTGAAGCTCGTGACGGAAGCGGCAACTTCCAGTTCAGCAATACGACCACCAGCCAGCCGAATGCGGGCGCCAACTTCACCCGCTGGGGGCATGCGTTTGCCAGCTTCCTGTTGGGTGAAGTGCATCAGGCGCAAACCCGCTCGCCGTTTATTCGCGGCACCCGCTTCCGCTACTACGGCTTATTCGCCCAGGATGAGTGGCGCGCCACTTCACGCTTTACCCTTTCTTACGGGCTGCGCTGGGATTTTACGCCGGCCGCCTTCGACATAAACGATCGAGCCACCACTTTTGATCCCACCGTGCCGAATCCAGGCGCGGGCGGGCGCCTGGGCGCTCTGGTTTTTGCCGGCGAGGGCTCGGGGCGCATCGGTCGCCGTCGCCTGGCTGACAACTGGTACTGGGGATTCGGACCCCGTCTCGGGCTTGCCTACCAGCTCAATGCCAAGACCGTCCTGCGCGCTTCCGGGGGCAATTATTATGCGCCCAGCTTGCAGCCCCGGCTGCCGGCCGATGGCTTTCAAGCTGTCCCCATTTTCACCTCGGCGGACGGCTTTTCACCCGTTTATGACTGGGCCAGTATTTTCCCTCAGAATTTTGACCGGCCTCCTTTTATCGATCCCACATTTCAGAACCAGCAGAACATTGACTGGGTGGGGCGGGATAACGCCCGGCCGCCGCAAATTCTCACCTGGACTTTCAGCATCCAGCGCGAGATCACCTCGAATCTGGTGCTCGATGTAAGCTACGTCGGGCACCATGCGACGCACCTGGTGGCCCAGAGTCCTCTGGCTCGTCGTAATGTTGTCGACTCGGCATTCCTTTCCCTGGGACCCTTGTTGACGCAACGCATCACGTCGCCGGCAGCGATTGCGGCTGGGTTTAAACCGCCATTTCCCGGATTTGAGAACTACCGCACCAATACCGTAGCGCAAGCGCTCAAGCCTTACCCTCAGTACAATGACATCAACAAGGTGAACGATCCCATCGGTATCTCCCGCTTTCACTCCCTGCACGTGAAAGCAACCAAGCGCTATTCAAGCGGGTTTACGCTGTTGACCTTTTGGACCTGGAACAAGAACATGACCAACGTCGAGGGGGGGCCGATCGATCTGGGGCCGGGCGACGGGCCGCTCCAGAACCCCCTGGATCGAGCGGGAGAGGTGTCCGTCAGCAATGAGGGGCCGCCTCACGTCCTTGTCTGCAGCTTCTCATATGATCTGCCGTTTGGACCGGGCAGGCGCTTTCTGCCGAGCGGAAGTCTGGCCAGGCACCTGGTGGGCGGGTGGCAGATTGTAGCCTATTTCCGGCGTGCTTCCGGCGACGCATTGAGCATTACTACGGGGAACAATCTGGGCGCGCTTGGCTATCCCAACAAGCGGGCCAATTACGTCTTGGGCCAACAGGTGTATCGGCAGTCTGATGCTGGAAAATTTGATCCGGCGCGCGATTCTTTCTTGAATCCGGACGCATTTGCCATTCCCGGCAGTTTTGAGCTGGGCAACACGGCGCGCGTGCTCGACTGGGCTCGCGGTTGGACCAACAAAAGCGAGGCACTCTCGATCGGCAAGCGCACGCGCATCAACGAAAGAGTAAGCACGCTGTTTCGCGCCGACATGGAGAACCCGTTCAATTTTGTTCGCTGGAGCAATCCGGTCACCAACCGCAGCGACAGTAACTTTGGCCGCGTGATCAGCACACAACCGGGCCGGCAGATCCAGCTCAGTCTGGCGGTTGAATTCTAATGTTAGCGGCTTCTGTTCTGTTACTTTCGCTGGCAGCCGCACCGGCCGATGATGGGGGCAGGCGGCTGCTCGATGAGGCCACGGCCCGCTATCGCGCGCTGCAATCCTCCGAGGCCGCGCGCCTGTATGAACAGTACCTGGCGCGTTATCCGGACCGCGCTGATGTCCGGTTTTACTTGGGCGCCGCGCTTTTCAATCTGAACCAGTTGGAGGCGGCCGCTGAACAGGCCCGGCGCGCGCTGGAACTGGACGGCAACTACGCGCGCGCCTATGCGCTGCTGGGGCGCGTCCACACAGAGCAGAAAGACTGGCGGCTGGCGGAAGAGGCTTACCAGACGGCGCTGCGGCTGGATGGGCAGGACCGCGACACCTGGTACTTTCTCGGCCGCTGTTACTATGAAGAGAATCGCTTTAAACCGGCGCTGGAAGCCTTTCAGCGCGCGTTGAGCTTGAAGGCTGAATACAGCCGGACCTATGAGAACCTCGCATTGACCTACGAAGCGTTGAGCCAGTACGGCGCGGCCGAAAAAGCCTACCGCCGAGCTATTGAATTGGCAGGATCGCACTACCGTCCCTTCTTCGCCTACGGCGTTTTCCTCTATAAGCAAATGCGTACGGAGGAAAGCTTGCTAATGCTTCAAAAAAGTGTGCAAGCAGACCCGAACGCTGCCGAAGCCCGTTTTCGGCTGGGGACAGTGTTGCTGAGAATGGGCCGTCTTGAGGCGGCAGCGGCGCAGACGGAGCGGGCGCTCGATTTGGCCCGAGAATGCCGTTTTCGCTATCAACTCATTCGAATCTACATCCAGCAAGGCAGAATGGCTGAGGCGGATGAACAAGCCAGACAGATCAGAGGATGTGAAACTCATCGGTAGATTGCCCGATTCGTTCTTCGCTATTTCACTGCCGGTGCGGCGAGTCGTTCTTCTTGCCGCAGTCACGGTTGCCGGCGTGTTCGCGATGGCAGGGCTTGGAAACGCCTGTGGTCGCGCGGGCGCCGGGCCGCCAGCGCCGGTAGTGACAAAAGTCGAGCCGCCTAGTTGGTGGGCTGCACATACGATCAATCCGGTGCGCCTGCTGGTTCGCGGTGCCAACCTTGCCGGGGCGCGTGTGACGGCCACACGGCCCGAAACTGTGCCCACTGCGACGAGGGCGAACGGATCGGGCACTTATTTGTTCGTGGACGTGAAGATCGACCCCGGCGCCAGAGCCGGCCAATATTCACTGGTTGTGCAAACAGACTCGGGCCGGGCGATCATCCCATTCCATCTTGAAACGCGGCTGGATCCGGCTCATAACTTTCAGGGGATCAGCGGCGACGACGCCATTTACCTGATCATGCCTGACAGATTCGCCAACGGTGACCCATCCAATGATCTGCCCTCAGGGGCGCCTGGCGCGTCGACCGACCGGCAAAATCCCCGCGCTTATCACGGCGGCGACCTCCGTGGCGTGATCGAAAAGCTACCGTATTTGAAGCAACTGGGTGTGACCGCTTTATGGTTGAATCCCTGGTACGATAATTGGAACGGACTGCGCGAATGCGACAAACCATGGTGTCCGACCACCCACTATCATGGCTATCACGCGATTGATTATTACGGCGTGGAAGATCGATTTGGTGCTTTGTCCACGCTCCAAGAGCTAACCGCCAAAGCGCATGCGCTGGGGTTAAAAGTGATCCAGGATCAAGTGGCCAATCATGTCGGCTGGTATCATCCCTGGGTCAAAGATCCGCCGCAGGACAATTGGTTTCACCCCATGCAGGTCAGCCGGCCGTTCCGGGCCGATCTGCTTTTGTCGCCCCACGCCAGCCGATCGGCCCGGCAATCCATGCTGGACAGTTGGTTTACCGAAGATTTACCGGATCTGAATCAAGACGAGCCGGAAGTCGCGAGGTACGAGATTCAGAACGCGCTGTGGTGGGTCGGAATAACCGGCCTGGACGGAATTCGACAGGACACGGCTCAGTATATGCCGCGCACTTTTATCCACGCGCTGGCCGCCGCGTTGCACCGTGAATACCCGAGACTATGGATGGTGGGAGAGGTTTTTAATCGCGATCCGGCGCACACTGCGTTCTTTATGGGAGGGCGCAAGGGGTGGGATGGAGTGGACACGGGGCTCGACTCGGTCTTCGACTTCCCGTTGTGGCAGACGTCCATTGATGTTTTCACCAACAAGAAACCGGTCCATGCCCTGCGCGATGTGTTGAAGTACGACGCGATCTATCCGGATTCGTCGCGCTTGACCACTATGACAGGCAACCACGACGTGCGCCGTTTCCTTTCACTGGAAGGAGGAACGCTGGAAGGGGCGATGCTTCACACTGCCTTCATCTTGACGGTTCGAGGGACGCCGCAACTTTACTACGGGGATGAAATTGCCATGGGAGGCGGAAATGACCCTGACAATCGCCGCGACTTTCCCGGTGGTTTCCCGGGTGACAAACGAAATGCCTTTCAGCAGCAGGAACGGAGCAGCGAGGAGCAGCGCATGTATCAATGGACCCATGACTGGCTTTACTTGCGGCGCGAGCATCCGGCAATCCGGCGCGGTGTTCTGATGGACCTGGCATTTGATGAAGAAACTTACGCCTATGCGCGGCGCAGCGCGGATGAAACGGTCGTTATTGCCATCAACCGCGCCGGCGCGCCGCGAAAGATTTCCGCCTCAGCTGGCGCGCTGGGTGTCCCGGACGGGACTCAATTTACGCCGTTGCTGGCAGCCCAAGATGCCGGCAATGTCACGGCCGGAGTCGTCACATTGACTCTGCCGGCAAAGGCGATGGTCGCCTACAGAGTGAACCGTCAGTAATAGGGAGCTGTTTCTTTTTACTTTCCGTTTTCGCGCGCCGAGCCCCGCAGCTCCATCTTCTCCGGGTCCCAATGGATGATCTTGTTCTCGAAGAACGCGTCGTTTGTAAGCAAAGCGGGGCCGGCGGCGCGGAAGCCGAAAACGGCGTCTTCGACCACAGGTTTGCGAGTGCGCACCGCCTCAAAGAAGTTGCGGAAGTGATCGAGGTGTTCGCTGTAATTGCGAGGCGGAAGATAACGCTCTTCCTGTTCGGAACGGATTTGATCCGGCTGTCCGGGATACTTCTGCCGGTAATCGGCCAGGAACTGCTGCTGGATGGACTTGGGGAAGGTATTGATCGTGTAGCCTGGTTCTTTGGATCGCGGCGAACGCGTCACGGTTATGCCGGCTGAGCCCAGTTGGAGCACGCCTTCCGTGCCTATAAAACGAAAACCGGAATTCCTTCCAATCGATATCGCTCAGACGAAGCTCGGTGATATCGCCTGCTCGGAGTCCCAGACGTGCAAGTAGAAGTAAAATCGCACGATCCCGCTTGCCCAAAAGAGCTAAAAACTTGGGGAGACCACCTTAAGAAGAAGAGACTGGACCTCTCAGACTGCTCCGAAAAGAGGTGGCTAAACAGATCGGCGTGGACGAGACGTCAATCTACCACTGGGAGTCCAACCGGAAAGAACCACGTATCTGGCTGCGGCGGCGCGTGGTCGATTTCCTTAGATACATTCCGTACGCCTTTCCAAAATCGTTTGGTGAATGGCTAATAAATGGTGCGGCAGGCTCAAGGGTACTCGCGAAAGCGATTTGCGAAAGTCATTGGAGTGGACGAATCCACGCTGTGGCGGTGGGAGTCAGGAAGCCGTGACCCATCCGAACGGTACCGCACGATCATCACAAGATTCTGTTCAGAAGAATTCAGAGGATCTCAGTCTGAAGTCCGGGAGCGAATTACCGCAGCGCCACCAGCGCCCCATCCGTAAGGATTACTTTTACGTTCAAAGAAGTGTGTTGAAATCTAAACCGTCGTGCCGGTTCTCTCCAGAGGTGCGGCCACCCAACGAGTCTCATCGGCTTTCAGCAGACGGTAGTATTCACATTGTAAGTAGCGGGCTAAAAATTTGCCTTCCTGATAGCGCTGAGCAGAGTCTACTTCCAGGCGCTTTGAAAGGATGCTGCTCAGACGAGGGAATTCGGCACATTGGCGGGGATCGCGAAATTTCCGGCGACAATATTTCGCCCCATTTACTGGGCTGATGCGCTTAGCAGCTCCAAGTATCGCCGCCGTGACAGTCTCGTTAGTCAAAACCAATTCGCTCCGGCCCAGCTTTTTGAGAACCGCTGGCGCGGATGGAGGCGGCCGTACCGCCAAAGCCACCGTGTCGTCGAATCGCGCCCGATCTCGTACGCCTTCTGCCGATACATAAACTGGAGAAGCAATCCGATGATCTTGTATTGACACCCGAACCGTGTGGCATCAAAAACGTCCTTTTCGCCGTTGTGAGCTTGTTACAGCTCCGTGTTGAATCTCCGGCAAATCAGCTTCGACTTCTATTTCCTGTGGGAAATCGCCTAGCCGATCCTTGACCCTGTAAGTGTAAGAAGGCATGCTACTCAGTCTTGACGAAAGCTTAAATTTTACTGTGACCACGGCGACCCTCTTCTCACCCTCTGATACCGGCCACACCCCGAGAGCTGCCTGGATAGCCTGAACCATCACAGCAGGATTCTTCACTTTGCCATTTGGGCCTATGACGTCATGGGAGACGATCTTGACCTCGGAGACCCGACCTCCCTCTGCAGTTAACTCAACTGTGAACTCTCCTTGGATCCGAGCTCGTCGGTACAATTCCGGATAAACCGGAACGACATGAAATTTAGGTCGGCCTGATTCTGTGAGCCCCTCTCCTGATCCCACAACAATCAAAAGACTGACGCTAATGGCAATATTTCTCCATCTCTTTATGGAAGTCCTGGGATGCTGTGCTGTCATTTACGTTGTTCCCCTCGGTGAATCTCAAAGCCGTCAAGCTACTTGGAGCTGCCGCAGTGGACGCGCTAAACCGCGCATCTTTGGAAAAATGGAGCAATGTAAGGATGGGACAGATATTGATCGATGACGTGAATACGGGTAGCTGATCCGGGTAGCCTCTCTTGCTTCCCTCAATAATTTGGCCATAGCGGTCAGAACTGATCTCGGTGATCGTTGTGTCGTTTCGCACCGTCTCGGCTCGGACCTTGCGCTGCTGGACGGTGACCGTAAAGGGGAACACTCCCTTCGCAGTGGAGGCTACCCCGTTGAGGCGGAAGTTTGTGGCGTCAAGCGCCTTGCCGCCATATTTTGCAACCACATCGTCCACCAATTTTTGGGCCGTAGGGGTAGATTGGCCGATGACATGGCAAAAAATAGAAAATGTAACAACGAGAAAGGAAACAAAGGCGCGACGCATACAAACCTCCTGACTTTGCAGGATGCTTATTTAATGCTCCGCTGGTAAATGCATCCGGGAAGAATCAATAAAAATGTAGACTGGAAAATTATGGTGTCAAGCGGGCGGCTGCATTATTGGTTATACCATTAAAACTTGACTCTGGATCGAGACTGTGCGTTGAGCGCAGATCTAAAAATGGGTCGCGCACTGCCTCCTGCCTCCCGCCTCCCGCCTCCTGCCCCCT
>DASXQR010000009.1:0-4041 GCA_036507075.1 Acidobacteriota bacterium
TAGTGCGGCCAGAAAGGACGATCTGTCCAGTTGTGGATCTCCCTCAAAGCGCCGATCGCTCCGTCCTCGATCATCTGCTTGACCGGGATCAGGCCGGCGAACGTGTTGGGCTGATGCGCCAGCAGGTGTGTCCGCACACCCGTCTGCTTTTGCGTCTCCAGGACCAGCCGCAGCTCCGAAATCCGGTTGGCGATGGGCTTGTGCACGGCGACGTGTTTCTTCTTCTTCATCGCAGCCACGGCAATGGTCCCGTGCAGGTGGTCCGGGGTCATGATCTTGACGGCATCCACATCCCCCTCTTTCTCGAGCAGCTCGCGGAAGTCCTCGTAGGAAGCCGGGCCGTTGAACTTCTCGGCAGATCGCTCTTTGGCATAATACTCTTCGATGATGGCCTTCATGCAGTCGCGCCCGGAGCGAATTCCGGTGTAGTTGCCGCCCCAGTTCGGATTCTGCAGGGTCCGGCGGATGTCGTCGCGCAGTCCGGTGGGGGACCAATCGACATAATTGGTGTTGTCCTTTTCCGGATCGCAGACCGCGACAATCTGCACTTCCGGATTCGGCAGCAGCCGCAGCACTTCCCGGTGCCCTTGGGTACCGCATCCGATATAGGCCAGGGTGATCTTGTCGCTCGGCGGGACAAATCCCGGCCCGCCGAGGACGTGCCTGGGAACCAGGGTCAGGGCGGCGGTTGCGGCGACAGGAGCCAGAAACTCGCGGCGGTTCATCTTCTGGTTAGATGCCATGGTCAAGCCTCCTTTGTATTTCGTTGAATCGTGACAGGCAATGTGTGCACCCGTTCGGAAGGAGTAAAAACGGCAGCGGTTGTTTATTTCACTGCCGGATCAGAACGATTACATCAAGGAGGCTTGAGAGAGTCAACGCCATTTGCGGAGGCGCTTCGTGAATTGCGTAACAAAAACTGTGAGAGGCATTTTTTGCCCGCTTCTCTCCTGACTCCAAGCCTGACAAAGCCAGCAACTCAGGCAGGATCATCGAAGAAACCCGGGCGCGAGTGCGCCCTGGCTCGATCATTCTTCTCCATTCAATGTATCCAAGCAGGCTTCAATCTTTGAAGGCAGTCCAAGGTATTGGCGTTCCTGGTCAAGATCAACGGCCCCCACCGGCCCTGCGCCGGTGGGGGCCATTGAGCTTGACCACGAACGCCTGTAGTGAAAAATCCTTTGCTCCACCGGCGCGGGGCCGGTGGGGGCAACTGCCTGGCGGAAAGCAGTTAGACAACATGAGGGACTGCTTAGATAAGGGGGCGCGGGGCCGGTTGGGGCGACTGCCTGGCGGAAAGGGCAACAAAATGGTTGCTGTTTTTGCCCGGCCAGGTTAATATGCAACCTGGAGGTTGCTTAAACATGGATAACCGTATTGAGAAGCGTGTCGAAATCAAGGCGCCGGTTTCGCGAGTCTGGCGCGTGCTGACCGATCACCGCGAGTTCGGCGAGTGGTTTCGCGTCAAACTGGACGGCCCGTTCGTCCCCGGTCAAGTCTCGCGCGGCCGGATTACTTATCCTGGCTACGAACACTTGAAGTGGGAAGCTGTGGTGCAGAAAATGGAGCCCGAACGGCTCTTTTCCTTCACCTGGCACCCCTATGCGGTCGACAGCCAAATAGATTACTCGAAGGAGACTCCCACGCTCGTCGAATTCCGGCTGGAGAAGACGCCCGGTGGCACGCAGCTTCTGCTCACCGAGTCCGGCTTCGATAAAATCCTCAAGGATCGTCGCCTCGAAGCATTCCGGATGAATGACGGCGGCTGGACAGAGCAGATGAAGAACATCGAGAAGTATGTCACGCAAAGGCCGTAGCAGCATCGCCGCCAAACGGCACGCCTATGCTCCGGTATTTGCCGCGCTGGGAGATGAGACACGGCTTTGGCTGGTTGTGAAACTCTGCGGCGGGGGACCCAATTCAATCTCTCAGCTAACGGAAGGCTCTCAACTGACACGGCAGGCGATCACCAAGCATCTTCGAGTGTTGGAGCGCGCAGGAGTGGTGCACAGCGTCCGTTCCGGTCGCGAGAGCCTGTTCCATTTCGATCCAAAGCCGATTGAAGGAATGAAGGAATACCTCGCGCTGGTCTCCGAGCAGTGGGATCAGGCCCTGGCCAGGTTAAAGTCGTTCGTCGAAGACTGAGTAACGCACAGGGAGTCGCCTAGAATTCTCCATCAATTCTTGGAGAATCGGTAGGTTCACGGACTTGTGCAGCGACAGGGATTTTGGAAATGGGAGAAGAGCGAGGCCTGAATAACTGGGAGGTTAGATGAAAAGACTCGGCATGCTCGTGGCAGTGGCGCTCGTCCTGCAGGCGTGTGCCAGGGACACGCAGCCGCAACAAGGAGTTCAATCGCAACAAGGAGTTCAAGCAGGCTATCTGGATTATTCGGGCCGCGACGATGTCCTCAGCGGCGGCGTCAAGATGATCGGGGTGACCACGCCAAAGGGAAACTTTCGCGTCTGGACCAAACGGGTTGGAAACAACCCCAGGATAAAGGTGCTCCTGCTGCACGGCGGGCCCGGTGCAAACCACGAGTACCTGGAGGCGTTTGACAGCTACTTCCCTGCGGCGGGAATCGAGTACTACTACTACGACCAGCTCGGTTCATCCTTCAGCGACCAGCCTGATCTGCCGGAGTTATGGGAGCTGCCGAGATTCGTCGAGGAAGTCGAGCAGGTCCGCGAGGCGCTGCGGCTGACCCGAAACAACTTCTACCTGTTCGGCCAATCATGGGGCGGCATTCTCGGGCTGGAGTACGCGCTGAAATACCAGCAGCACCTCAAGGGCCTGATCATTTCCAACATGATGGCGAGTATCCCGGCCTACAACGAGTATGCACAAAAGGTACTGATGCCGGCGATGGACTAGGCGGTGCTGGCCGAGATCAAGCGGCTGGAAGCGGCCGGGCGGTATGAGGATTTATTACTGGGACGGACCAAGCGAGACAATCTACATGCTTCTGGTCTATCCCAAAAGCCGGCAGGATGATCTGTCTCAAGAGCAGCTTAAGATCTTAGGTCGGCTGGTGAGGGAGGAATTCAAATGAAAAAGCAGGATTTTGACAAACTGGTTACCAGTGTGAAGCAGGCGGGTAAAATCAGACGGGGCGCGTTGAAAGCAAGGCGAGTTATCGAGTTTAAGCCCGCGGACATCAAATCGATTCGCCTCAAATTGAAAAAGTCCCAGTCTGAGTTTGCCATGATGATCGGCGTCAGCGTGGCTACACTGCAGAACTGGGAACAGGGCCGGCGAAGCCCCGAAGGCCCAGCTCGAGCTCTTCTGAAGGTTGCAGCGGAAAAACCTGAGGCGGTTGCGGAAGCGCTGGGAGCTTAGTCCCACGAGCGGCGACACGATCAAAATCATCTATCCCTGCGTCTGCGCGCCGGCGCTCGTCTGTGAGGACAACAGCGCCCTGAGATCGGTTCCGGGTTGTGGCGTTCGGCAGTGCGGGCTCCGCTACCTCGCGTGGACGTGGGATCCCACAACAAAATCGGCCTGGACACGGCTGTAGAAGCGCTCAAGCTGTATCGGCGTGGTAAGACTTTCAGCGCTGAACGCCTCCTGCAGTACGCGCGTGTCTGTCGGGTAGAAAAGGTAATAAGACCCTACCTGGAGATGGTTCTGTGAGCGAGCCTTCCAGGAAAAACCTCGTTGCGCCGGCCAGAGTGCGATTCATGCAGAGGCTTTGAGGCCATCCCGAAACGAGCTGATCATCCCAAAGTAACGCTTTCTCCCAGCTTTCAAGCTTCACCGCAAGATCCCAGTCTTTCGTGGTTCTCGATTGCGGCAAATCGTGCTTCCAATCGAACATAAGAAGCCTCGCTGCTGCGTCTATCAGCATCACTCGAACGTCCAGGCTGGTTGCAACTTCCATGAGATCTCTCAGTGCTTTAATCTGGGTTCGATCAATCATTGAAGTCGCGGAGCGATGTGCTTATCAAAGAGATCGTCCGCAATCTCTCTTATACGCTCGCCGGGTGCGCGCAAAAGCTCCGCACGAACAAGAAGAGGGTCGGCCAGGGCTGGTCTCCGTT
>DASXQR010000010.1:0-95627 GCA_036507075.1 Acidobacteriota bacterium
GACGTGCACGTGCTCGTGAACGTCGACGGCTTTGAAAAATGTTGCCAAAAAAAACAAGAAGTTGACAACTTGTAGCACAAAGAACACAGCATTAGTGCCCTTTGTGCCTTTGTGGTTAAAAAAATTCAGGTGAGGATCTGAGTGATCGGGCCGTCGCCCTCGTCTACCAGGCGTACGGGTCGCCCGGAAAGCTCGACTTCCATTTTTTTGTAGTCGATACCCAACTGCCGAAGAATAGTAGCGTGCAGATCGCTGTAATAGTGGCGGTTCTCGACGGCCTGATACCCTACCTCATCGGTAGCGCCATGTACAATGCCACCCTTCACCCCGCCCCCGGACAGCCAACAGGAGTATCCCTTTGGATTGTGATCCCGACCCGTCGTGTTCTGTGACCAGGGACTCCTGCCGAACTCGCTGGTCCATACCACAAGAGTTGAGTCGAGCATCCCGCGCTGCTTCAAGTCGCGGATGAGGCCGGAGATTGGTTTGTCGGTTGCCCGGCACAGAGGCCCGTGGGTCTTCATGTCGCCGTGGGCGTCCCACGCCCCGTTGCCGCCTCCAGCATGACAGATCTGAATGAATCGAACTCCCTGTTCTGCCAGCCTACGCGCCAGCAGGAGCTGGCGTCCGAAGTCGTCGGTCTCCTCCTGGCCGATGCCGTAAAGCTCCAGCACGTGCTTGGGCTCGTTGGAAAAGCTGACTACCTCGGGCGCTGACAGTTGCATACGGGCAGCAAGTTCGTAGGCCTTCACGCGGGCCGCGATATCACTGTTAATGGCATAGCGTTCGCGGAATTCTTTGTTCATCTCCACCAGTGTCCGCATCTGGCGGTCCCGCTCGGCAGGGCTGCCTCCCTTTGGCGGGTAAAGGTTCGGGATGGGTGTTTCGCCCGCCTGGAAGGGAGTGGCAGCCACAGAGGCGCCCAGATAACCGCCGGTCAGTTGCACCGGCGAAGAGGGACGTCCGATGTTCACGAAAGTTGGCAGGTTCCTGTTCGTCGTTCCGAGCGCATAGGCAACCCAACTGCCGAAAGTGGGGTGGTCGAACTGGCGCCCCCGGTGACCGGTGGAAGTTTCAATCACTGCAGGAAAATGATTTCCTTCGTGGCACCACATCGACCGGACAACGGCTATGTCGTCGATGACAGACCCGACGTGCGGAAACCAGTCGGAAACCGGGATGCCGGATTCCCCACAGCGGGTAAATGTACGCAGGCAGGGGATTACAGGTCGCTTCATTTCGGCTACGTTGTCTCCAAAACCGACCGCGTCAATCAGCTTCCCAGCCCACTTGTTATCCTTCGGGTCGAAAGTGTCGATGTGGCTGACACCTCCGCACATGAAAAGAAAAATGACCGACTTGGCCCTGGGTACAAAATCCGGTCCGATGGCAGCGTCCCGAATCTGTCCCTCAGCCGCCCAAAGAGCGCCCATCGCGACGCCAAAGAATCCGCCGCCCGCTTGAAACAGAAAGTTGCGCCGCGATATTCTGCCGCAAGGATAGATGACGTTGTCAGCCACTTGAGTCACCGCACGTAAATAAACTCGTCCAGGTTAAACAATAGCCAGGCGAACCCCTTCAGCCGTGCAGGGTCGTTTTCGATGTAAGCAAGCGCGCGATCTTTTTCCGACGCAGAGGGAAGACGTCCGAGGGTAATTCGATATCCCTGGTCCACGGCAGCGGCGATATTCCCCGCGCACTCTTTCTGGAGCCGCTCAGCAAGTTTCGCGGAGGCTTTCTCAATCACATCGCTGTTCATCATGAATAAGCCCTGCGGCGCGGTAACGGTCTGCGTCCTGAGCGGGCAGGGAGCTCGCCCGTCGTCCACGTCGAACACCTGCAGGAAGTTGGGAACCACGTCCCGGCTTGTGGAAAAGCCGCGGATGATGTAAGCGCCGCGGTGGTTGGAACGCGCATCGGGAGCTTGGCCACTTTGGGGCGCTCCGCCCCCTCCGCGTCTTGGTGCCTCCCCGCCGCCGATGTCAAAGGAGGGGCCTCCCACGGTAAGGTCCAGGTCTCCGGCCGCGGACAAGATCGAATCCCAGATCGGCTCAGCCTCGAGCCGCTGCAGGCGGAATCGCCAAAGATACGTGTTGTCCGGATCGATCTTGTTGTTGGCCACCCCAAGAGCGCGATCACCTTCTGACGCCCTCTTGTAGGTCTGCGACGTGACCATCAGCCGGTGCATCTCTTTCATACTGAACTTGCGCGCCACAAATTCAGACGCCAGCCAATCCAGCAGTTGTCGATTCACCGGGGACCCGCCCAGTGTTCCGAAATCGCTGGAGATTTTCTGCAAGCCTTCGCCAAAATGCCATTGCCAAAGACGGTTGACGGCCACGCGGGCAAACAGCGGATTTTCAGGCGCGGTAAGCCAATCTGAAAACGCTTCGACTCTACCTTCCCGGAAATCGATCTTCCCGGTTGCGAACGGCCAGCCAGGCTGCACTTCCTTGTCTTTTTCGGGCCGCTCGGGATCTCCGCTCGTTAGAATGTAGCTCTTCTCCAGCTCGCGTTTGGCGTCGATCTCCACCGTCCAGAAGGCCGGAAGCTCGCCGCCTCCACCTCGCCTCCCGCCAAACCCGGCTCCCCCCGGATTGAGCTGTTTTTGCAAATCCTCGTATTTCTTGCGAGCTTCCTCCGGCATCACTTCCTTGATTTTGTCGGCGTCTATTCGCAGGATGGGGAAATAATCGTCGGCGATTTTCTGCTCCTGAACTGTGCGCTCTTTCTCCGGCTTGCGGATGATCACCTGCACCTCGGCGGGCAGCATCAGAACCCGCTCCTCGTACAACTGATTTTTGTAGGGGGTAATCAGGGCATTCAGAGGCTCTTCGATCGCGGCCCTCTTCTTTTGCGACTCATCAAGGCCTTTGCCGCGAGCCATGATATCCGCCGCAGTGGCCAGCGTTACCTTCTTCACCGCGAGCGGATCGAATAGCGCCTTCATGGCATAGAAATCGCGCTGTGATATTGGGTCATATCTGTGGTCGTGGCATTTAGCGCATCCGACCGTCATCCCCATGAAAGCAGTGGAAACCGTCTCCACGGCGGCGATGGCAAGCTCCTGGGTGTCCTTGTTGTCGCGAACCACGGCGCCCCGCGCCAGGAATCCCAGGGCGAACATGTCATCGGGCCTGGGCTCTGCGCGCGAGCGGTAACCTGTAGCCGACATCTGCGTACGTTGGGTTGTCCGATAACCGGTTAACTGTGCTCGCACGAACTGATCGTACGGGACATCAGCATTCAGAGCATAGATCACCCAGTCGCGCCATAAATGGATCCCGGGCGCGGCGTACATCCTCTCGTCGGCGTCGGCGTAACGCAGCACGTCGAGCCAGTGGCGCGCATAGCGGACGCCGTGCTGTTCGCTCGCGAGCAGACGGTCCACGACCTTTTCATAGGCGTCCGGGGATTGATCCTGCAAAAACGCGTCCTGTTCGGCGGGAGTGGGCAGGAGCCCGATGAGATCAAGGTGTACGCGGCGCAGCAGCGTTAACTTATCTGCCTGACCGACCGGCCGCAGACCCTTCTGCTTGTGCGCTGCTGCGATAAAAGCATCTATGGGGTTTGATGACTGCGTGACACCAGCGGGAACGTCCGGGCGGGCGACCGGTTGAAGCGACCACAGGGGCCGCTTCGGTTTCTGATTGGGAGCGGCGAAAGCCAGGCAGGCGCTCAATAGGATCATGAATAATACTGAACGCAGATTGAGACGCACCTTCTGGAACCTCCGCAGGACGATCTGAAAGTACGATAACAGCGCCAACATCATCAGTCAACGTTACTTACGGAGCGATGCATACACAGTACCCAAGCCTAAGAACATGTGAAGGAATTGACGCCACCGGGCTTGTCCCGGTGGTGAATGCGATTCTTCACTAGACACAAACCCTGCCGCGCAAATCTGTGAGATTTCGGGAGGGGTCGTGGACGCAGAGCAGAAGTGTTACCGGGGCGCGCCCTCGCTTACGCTTCGGGTACTGCAGGGGGCGGATCGGCCCCCGCAGCTCATTCCATGACAGAGGCCACCACCATCTCGAGCACTCTT
Source organism: Acidobacteriota bacterium (assembly GCA_036507075.1). Taxonomy (GTDB): domain Bacteria; phylum Acidobacteriota; class UBA6911; order JACQSX01; family JACQSX01; genus DASXQR01. Next base: position 4,052 of record DASXQR010000010.1, read on the forward strand.
CTGACTCCGTCGTCGGTTCCGATCGGGCCGTCGCTGAACTGGCTTCGAGTGGCGGGCTTCCAATTGTCGCGAGAGCCATCGTATTTGTAGGTCTGCGGAATTCCGGTCAAAGCCGGATCATACTGGCGCTCGCTGCCGGCCATCTTATAAATCACCAGATCGAGCGAGGAAACGACATAAATTCCATATCCACCCCCGCCCGATTTAAAAAATGCATCGCGCGGCGCGCCGGCTACATGACCATCGGCATTCACCTCGAACATCAGGCTGAAAGGAGAATGCCGATTGAAAGACGAGGGCCGGCCGCAATGCTCTACGTAGTCGGCAGGCACGAGTTGCCGCTCGCTCCAGCGGCCCTTTTTCAAAAGCAAATATACAAAGCGAAGCGCGTCTGTGGAGCGTAACGCGCAACCGCCACCGCCCGGTGTGTGGGCGAGCGTTCTCTCCCCGCGATGCGTCGCGTAGCCCCAGGGTCCCCATTGCATCGGCTTGGCCAGCCGCTCGTTGATGTATTGCTGCAATTCCATTCCCGTCAGGCGGCGCAGAACCATGGACGCCACGTGAGCCGAACGCGACGCATAGGAATACCCTTCGCCGGGCTTGGTCCACATGACTTCACGCACGGCGCCAAGATCCTGGTCCTGTGTGCCGTCGGTGGGCGGGACCGCCTCCAGTTTCACGGAAGGCTCGCCGTTAACGAATCCGGGATTGCTGCCTTCTCCATGCATCCCGGAGGCCATCGCCAGCAGGTGCCCGAGCCTGATATCGGCCTTGATTGGGTTGTTCAACGGGAAAGACTCGGGCAGATACTTCTCGATGAACACCTTCTGATCGAGTCCCTCGGGAATCTGGTCATGCTTTTCCTTGAGCATGATGCCGCAGGCGACACTGGTCAGGGACTTGCCGATTGAAGCCATATCGGGAAGGGCTTCCCGATTGCCTCTTCCGTAGTAGCGCTCGTACACAAGCCAGCCATGCCGCACAACCAGCAGGCCGCCATGCTGGTTGGTCCGCTGCGCATACTCGAACGCCTGGTCAAGTTTTTTCACATCGATGCCGGTAATCTTGCGAATCTGTGCGGAATCCCTCAGTGTCCGCCATCCACCCGCGCCGTCGCCCGGCGGAAAATAATCCTCGTCCCGAGCCGGAGCCATCAGGGAAAGAGTGAGAAATGCGAGAGAAATAAGCGATAAGAGCGAAATATGTCGTCCAAAAAAAGCGCTCATCACGACTCCGGCTCAAGCGAAAGTCCAAGATAAAATTCCACTACAAAGACCTGAAGCGGCCGAAGGCCGCAACCAAAAAGCCGTCCACGTCCACGAGCACGTGCACGTCAACGTCCATGTTTCAGGTCCACGATCACCACAACATACAGACAGCTTCTCAATCCGCGCAGTGTGTGACGAAGCGAGCGAAGTGCGTAAACGTAATCGTAGACGTTGACGTGCACGTGCTCGTGGACGGCTTTGAAAAAACTTTGCCAAAAAAACAAGAAGTTGCCAACACGTTGGCAACTTCTTGTTTTTTTAGCAGATTCTTTAACCAATGACCAATGACTAATGACCAATGACCGATGGCGCGTTTGGTTGCGGCCGCGTCTTTGTGGTGAAAAAGTTTTTACATTTTAAAAACTGAACCGCAGCGCAAACTGAATGTTGCGCGGCTGGTTCGACTGCGGATTGCTGAATCGGCCGAAGGTACTGCTGGTGACACCGGTGGACAGACCGCCCAGTAAATGCCGGTTGGCAATGTTAAAGGCCGAGGCGCGGAACTCGAGATTCCGTGTCTCTTTGCCCATGTAGAAAGTCTTGCTCAGCGCCACGTCTTCGTTTAGCTGCCTGGGCGTGCGAAGCTGCGGAATTCGGGCAGGGGCGTTTCCATAAACCATGTTGGACGGTTGAACAAACGCCTTCGGATTGATGTAAGGACTGTTCGGGTCATCGGGATTCCAGTTCGGGTTTCGCAAGGGCTCTCCGGCGATTACATTGGGCCGCGCATTGCCGGCGCCAAACAGATTCTGCGAGGAGCCGACTCCGATCGGATTTCCACTCTGGTAGCGGTGGACGGCCGAGATAGTCCAGTTTCCAAGAATCCCGTTCAACACCGGGTGCATGTCGCTCAGCAGCGCCTTTCCCTTCCCGAAGGGGAGATCATACACATAGCTTGCTATGAGAATGTGTGGCGTGTCCCGCGAGGCGACGACCTTATCGGTCAGGTGTTCATACACGTTCGCTCCCTCGGTCGATTCCAGATACTTCGAGAAAGTGTAGGAGACCAAAGCCCACAGCCCGTGCGAGAAGCGGTGCTCAAAGCTGGTCTCCAGCGCGTTGTAGGTGCTGTGTCCGGTGAGCGATGTCCCGCTGACGCCCGTGTACTGCGGGAAGGGGCGCAGCGCCTGTTGCAACTGCAGGTTGGTGGGGTACCTGGGATAGGGCAGTTTGAATCCGCTGGCGATGACGCGCGGATCATTGAGAGCGGTACTGAGCGGGGAGCTCAGAAGGTTTCCGTAAATGGCAAAGTACCTGGGATCCAGTTGGTTGAAATTTTGCGTGACCTGCAGCTTGATTCCGTAATTGGCATGGAAGCTGGTGCGCCACAACGTATTGGCCGAGAGACTCCGTTCCAGCGTGAGATTGTAATCGGCAAAATATCCGGGTTTGCCGGCCTCGCGGCTCTTGTATGAGGCGCTTTGAAAATTGGCCAATGACGGGTCAACCCGCGGAGGCCTGCTGGCTTCGACCAGGTCCGGGAACTGCAGGAAACCGTTCTTGAACGTAAAGGAGATGCCGTTGGAGACGAAACTGCCAGGCGCGTTGAAACTGCCGCCGAAGCCTTGAATTCCGGTATCGGCATTGTTGTCCTCGCGGTTGCTGTCATAGATTATGGACCCGCCCGCCCGGACGACGGTATTCGGAGTCACCTGATAAGCAAAACCGAGGCGCGGACCGAAGCCGTTCTTTCGGACGTCCTGCAGGATGTCCTGGCCGCTGCGTCCCGTGCCATTTCCGGCAAACTCGAGGGCGCCTGGGAGTCCTCCGGCGCCGGGATTGGGAAGCTTGGGATTGAAGTTGCTGTTCTGGCGATGCTGTTCCAGCCTCGGAAACGCCAGGTCGTATCGCAATCCGACGTTAAGAGTGAACTTGTTGTTTACCTTGATGTCGTCCTGAAAGTACCAGGCATAGTACTTAAATATGAAATTGATGTCGGCGCCGTAATTAAAGACGCCGGCGCTGGCCAGCCCTAACAGGAAAGAAGCATAGCCGGAGCCGGTTGAGCCGCTGACGCTCGGGTTTCCGGTAGAGGCGGAACTGGTACTGATACTGCCGACGCAATTGTTGCAGTCGATGCGCCTGTAGTTGATCCGCGCGAATTGGAATCCGAACTTCATCCCGTGTCGCCCTCTAATCCACGCCACCTGGTCACCGGCGCTATAGGTTCGCCCTGGGGATATCGTGTTGACGTGGCCTCCGAAATTTCCAAATTCCGTGAGGTACTTGGTGTAGTTCGGGGCTTTGTCGGCACTGACTCCGGGCATAAGCGTAGCTTTGCGATAGGCATCATCAAGGCCCAGCACCGGTCCCTCGCCCAGATCCCGAAGATTGACTCCGAATGTAAAGTGATTCAGCAGATTTGGCCGAAATACATAGTCGCTGTTCAAACGATAGTATTTGGTCACGCCGAATTCCTGAAAGGCTTCCGCCAAAGGCCCTGGAATAGGACCGATCAAAGGAGGGCTGTTGAAGTATTGGCGGCTGAACAGTCCATTGAAGCGGAGCTTTTCGGTCGGATTGAAGTCGCCCTTGATCGAATAAACGCCGTTATTAGCGCCCGGCACCCGGGTCCCATTGAATCGGGCCGTGGTGTTGTTGAATACGAGGTTGGGATTGTCAGGCAGCGGCAGGTGGGCCTGGATCGCCCTGGCAATGGGGCCGATGCGATCTGCACACATCACGTTCAGAACGCCGTTACACTGCAGACGGGTGCGTGAATTGGCGTTCGCGATAATATTCCCGTTCGCGTCGAAGGGATCATAGAGCGGGATTACGGCGCCGGCGGCGTTGGTGTACCTCCGGAAATCTCCGTTGCGGAAATCCGCAATCGGCAAGGTGATCAAATCCTGGCTGGCGATGTTTTTAAACCGCGAGCGTTCGCCAGCAAAGAAGAAGAATGCTTTGTTTCGGCCGTCGTACAATTTGGGAATATATATAGGACCGCCCAGTTGCACGGCATCCAGATTCTGGCGCTGTATGCTGTCCCTGTGGGGACCGTAAAAGAACCCGTCCGCATTAAGGTGCTCATTGCGATGTTGTGCCAGGATCGAGCCGTGAAGCGAATTGGTTCCCGACTTGGTAGTGTAGTTCAAGACACCGTTGGAGCTGCGGCCAAATTCCGCCGAGTAGGCTCCGCTTTGGACCTTGAATTCCTCGATGGCCTCGGCGCTGACTACCCGCATGGCAGGATCATTGCGGCGCTCGCTCATCGATTCCGCGCCATCGACCAGCATGCTGGCGCCAACCTGCCGGCCGCCGGCTATGATTGGACTGCCCGTAGTCGTGTCGGGATCGTTGGTGAGATTCATCTGGACCCCCGGATTCAGTCCGGCGAAAGCGAGGTTACTCCTCAGGCCGCCGTTCATGAATAGCGGCAGCTTCTGGATCGCCTGGTTGTCGACAATTCTGCCGAGATCGCTCCGTTCTGTCTGCAACAACGATGCCGCTGCCGTGACCTGCACGGTCTGCAGCACTTCACCGAGTTGCAACTGGACATCCACGCGAGAAGTCGTGTTCACGTTCACCCGCACGTCGGAAACCTCGGCTTTTCGGAAGCCTGGCATCTCCACCGTGAGGGCGTATTTCCCGGCGGAGAGGTACAGGAAACTGTAACCCCCATCGGCTGCCGAGACCGCGTTCTGCGACAAACCAGTCTCTGGATGGCGCAAGATAATATTGGCGCCGGGTACAGCCGCGCCCGAGCTGTCCGTTATGGTGCCGGTGATGGTTCCACGGTCCTGAGCAAACGCGAACGACGCCGCAAGAAAGACGCAAATCACGGTTGTGAGAAGAGTCTTACGCATGGTTGGACTCCCGCGAAATTTGCCCCATGATACACGGGTTGAGCACGAATTTCACGAATGACACGAATTTCACGAATCTTATAAGGAAATCCTGGGATCGTTCAACGAAGATTCGTGGAATTCGTGTCATTCGTGGAAATTCGTGCTCAACTTCGGAATTGCTCACTCTTGATGATTCCGGATCCTTCTCTGATTACCACGAGCTGATCCACCGTTACTTTGGTCAATATCTCCTTATCGCCGTTGGGCCACCGGATTTCCAGATCGGCGGTCGAGGCTGCGCCTAAACCGAAGTGCAGTCGCGGATCACTGGAGGAATAGAAGCTTGACTGGCTGAGTACTTCCTGCGTCTGAGTCTTGCCGCCGTAACGCGCCGTAACGCGGCCGCCGATTGCGCCCCGGTTCGACTTCACGCCAACCAGCTTCACCTTCAGCCAGTGATGTCTGCCATTGAGATCATTGCGCAGAAGCGACGGTGGTTCGTTCAGGTTGATGATCAGCACATCCAGGTCGCCGTCATTATCGAAATCGCCGAACGCGCAGCCACGGCTGCAATGAGCAGCAGCAACGGCCGGGCCGGCCGCCTCAATCAACTCCTCGAACCGGCCATTCCCGAGATTGCGGAAGATCACGCGCGGGGTCTTCATCGGGTAATTCGGAAGCTTTGCTGCAACCTCCGGATACACGCTGCCGGTGACGAGGAATACGTCGGGATGACCGTCATTATCAAGGTCAACTATTCCCGCTCCCCATCCGACAAAGCGGGTCTCGACGCCGATACCGGCGGCGATGCTCACATCGTTGAAATAGCCCTTCCCGTCGTTGCGGTACAAAACGCTGATGTCGTCAGAAAAGTGGGTCTTGAAAATATCGAGGCTGCCATCCAGGTTATAGTCGCCCACGCCAAGGCCCATGCCGGCCTGCTCGCTGCCGTCTTCGTTGAGCGCTACGCCTGCTTCCAGGCCGACTTCGGTGAATGTTCCATCGTGATTGTTGCGGAAAAGAAGACTGGGCGTAGAGTCACAAGCGACGTAGATGTCCGGCCATCCGTCGTTGTTGAAGTCGGCTGCGACAGCCGTCATCAGATAACTGCCCTTTGCCTTGGCGACACCGGAGGCAATACTTACGTCACTGAAGGTGCCATCGCCGTTATTGCGATAGAGGGCCGGCACGCCGGGCGGGAGACCGCGCGGGCCACAATTGACCGGAATGCCCTTCCAGCGGCAGTTCACGTTGCTACCCGGCTTGGCGGCTGTATCGGGGTTGAATTCCAGATAGTTTGCTACGAACAGGTCCAGTTGGCCGTTGCGGTCGTAATCAAGGAACGTGCAGCCGGAACCCCAGCGCTCTCCTTCATGGAGCAAGCCGGTTTCCCTGGTTACGTCGCTGAAGGTGCCGTCGCCGTTGTTGCGATAGAGAACGTTCTGGCCCCAGCAGGTAACGAACAGGTCGTCGAAGCCATCATTATTATAGTCGCCGACGGCGACCCCCGAAGCCCAACCGGTCCGGCGCAGGCCGGCCTTTTCAGTGACATCGGTGAACGTACCGTCCCGATTGTTCTTGTATAAGCGATTGGTCGCGTCAGGTGATACATCGAGCCTCGTGCCGCTGAGGACAAAGATGTCCATCCAGCCGTCGTTGTCGTAGTCAACGAAAGCCGCTCCGCACCCTACGGTTTCCAGGATGTACGATTTGCGATCTGGTTCGCCCCAGATCACCGGGTCACGCAAACCGGCAGAATGGGCAACATCGGTAAAGCGAGCGTAAAAAGGAAGTCCTGAAGGTTTGCCGCGCGGCGTCGGTTTCACGTTTCGGGAGGAAACCCCTTGTCCGCGCGCAACGCCTGTGCCAAGCACCTGCAACGCAAGCAACTTGGCGAAGCTTCTTCGACTCCACATCGGCATCTTAGTAGCCCCGCACAATCCAAGGCTGTTCCTTTTATTCGGGAGCGGAGAGACGGCCTGAGGGCCGTCTCAGCTTGGCAGGCACCGCAGAGAGACGGCCCTCAGGCCGTCTCTCCTTGACTTTTGGTTGCGGCAGCCAAACTAGATCACTACTCCGGCCCGACCCGCAAGCGCTCATCTGCCGCTGTGGTCGCTTTTTGTCTTAGCGACCCAGCCCGGGGCCGAATCTATTTTCTGCCGGAGAATGAGGTTTAGCTGTGCGGCATGGTGCTGGACGTGGCGCATATTGTACAGCAGTGACTCCGAGACGCTGACGTCAAGCCATCCAAACCCACAACGCTCACAAGCCTTCTCGTCCGCCAGAGCTTCAATTGTCGCGCGGCACTTTTTGCGCCCATGCCCGAGATAGGTTTGAAGTTCGCCTTTCGTATACGGCCGTTCGGGAAGCAGCCCCGCTGGATCCAATTCGTCAAGTGTGAACGGAGCGGGGGGAACAAATCCCTCAACGGAGCCGGACAGGTAAAGATCGAGAAAGAAGAGAGTGTGATAGACCACGTACCAGAACTCCGGTCGCTGTGAGCGGTCGCTCCATAGCTCGTCGGGACAGGCGAGCATAGCATTCTCGAGCATGTCGATGGCCGCCCCGAACTGCTGCCAGAGGATTGCTCTCCAGGTAGTATCCATTCCATTCCGGCGAGTTCCGCCTCGCTGATTGCGGTTTTCGGATAGATTGATTTTAATGCGAAGTAGAGTATTCCGAATGAAGATTTTCCGAGAGGGAAAGATTTGAAAGCGGAATCCGGTAGCGATCTGGTTTGTACTCAAATTATTCGGGAGCGGAGAGACGGCCTGAGGGCCGTCGCAGCTTGGCAGGGCACCGCAGAGAGACGGCCCTCAGGCCGTCTCTCCTTGACTTTTGGTTGCGGCTTCGCCGCGCTAAGTCTCTGTGGTGAATTCTTTTTCTCGATGGCATCCAAACTAGATCACTTCTCGGAATCCGGAGCGTTTGAATCGAGCAGGCGGCAAGGGTAAGATAAAAAATTATGTCGCCCGCGCCCACCCGAATAGGCAAGGCCGTTCTCAGCCTGGTTTGCGTTTTTTTACTGGTTGCGGCGCAACAAGGTGTTTTCCCCGCGCAAGAGCCTCTCTCGCCGCTGCATCAGGGTTTCTTCGTGGCAACGCTTTACCCCGTTCTGGAGAAGGCCGGCTGCCGCTCGTGCCATAACCCGGACGGCGTGGCTTCGGCTACGCGCCTCCAATTCCCCGAAACGGACGCAAGGCCCGAAGGTATCGAGGCTTTTGGGAGATCCCTTGTCGCACTCGTGGATCAAAACAAGCCGGAAGAGTCACAGCTCTTCCGGAAGCCCACCAACCGCATCCCGCACACCGGCGGCGAGCGGATCAAGCCCGGGAGCGACGAGGAAGTGATTCTGAAGGAGTGGATTCAATACTTGACCGGGCTGACAGGCGATGAACTTGCGCGAGCTCTAAGGTACCGCGACAAGAACGCTCTGACCGCTGGTCACCCGCGCGCTGCAGCGGTGCTGCGACGACTGACTCACACGCAGTACAACAACACGGTCAGAGATCTGCTTGGCGACCAGACCGCTCCGGCAAATCAGTTCCCTCCCGAAGACTTCGTCAACGGCTTCAAAAACCAGTACCAGTCGCAGAACCTTTCACCGCTGCTGGTCGAATCTTACAGCGCAGCCGCGGAGAAGCTTGCTCGCAATGCCTTTCAGGGAGGCGACCGGCGCGGCCTGATTCCGTGCAAGACTTCGCCCGCGTGCCGCACCCAGTTCGTGCGCGAGTTCGGCTTGAAGGCATTCCGGAGACCCCTTGACCCCGATGAGCAGGAACGATATGAGGCGCTTTTCCGACGCGAGACGGATCTTTCAAGGGGAGCGCAGATTGTAGTCGAGACAATGCTCCAGTCCCCGCATTTTCTGTTCCGCCTGGAAGAAACTTCTAATCCGAAGTGGAAGCCATACGCCACGGCGGCCCGGCTCTCCTATGCTCTTTGGGAAACTATGCCGGATGCGTGGTTGCTCGAGAGCGCTGCGCGCGGTGACCTCTCGACGCCTCAGGGCGTTGAGATGGCGGCCCGCCGGATGCTTGCCGATCCACGCGCCCGCCAGGCACTCGATGAGTTTGTCGCACAGTGGATGCGCTTTGACCGCATCCTGACTGCCGCCAAGGACCGCCGGCGTTTCCCGCAGTTCAGCCGCGAAACGGCCGTCGCCATGACTGAGGAGACTCGGCAATTCATCGCCGACCTGGTCTGGAACGATCGTAACTTCATGGATCTTTTCGCTGCCGACTACACCCTCATGAGCGCGGATCTGGCGAAGATCTACGGCGTCGGCCCTCCCGCCAGGGATTTTGATCGCGTGAAATTCGGTCCGGAATCCGAGCGTGCCGGCTTGCTAGGGCAAACCCTGTTCCTGGCCCTGACTTCCAAGCCTGATGATTCATCTCCCACAGCACGGGGGCTTTTCATTCGGGAACAGTTTCTCTGCCAGCATGTCTCCGAGCCGCCGCCGGGCGTCAACACTAACCTTCCCCCAATCACCGAGGTAAGACCCCAGACGAACCGCGAGCGCATGCGCGAGCACGTCACCAACCCGAGTTGCTCGACCTGTCACAACCTGATTGATCCTATCGGCTTTGGCTTCGAGAAGTTCGACGCGATCGGGGCTCGGCGCCAAAAGTTCAAGCTGCTGTTTTTCTCTGAGTATGAGGGCGACAACCGCCGGCCGCCGCCCAAGACTATTGAGCTCGAGATGGACACTACGGGCCATGTGGCCGGCATTCCGGACTCGACATTCTCCTCACCGCGCGAGCTGGGTGCGCTGCTGTCCCGTTTGCCACAGTGTCAGGAATGCCTGGTGAAGCAGTACTTCCGTTACATTGCGGGACGAATGGAAACCCCGGCCGACCGGCCGCTGATCCGGCGCGTATTTGAAGATTTCCGCCAATCGCAATTTCATTTCAAGGAGCTTATAATCTCGTTAGTGCGATCGAGAGAGTTTCCTGGCGGAGGAGAGAATCCCAATGTCGCAGATCATCACAAAACGCGTTAGGTTGTCGCGCCGAACATTCTTGAAGGGATTCACGCTTTCAAGCGCGCCCATCCTGGTGGGGCTGCCGCCGCTGGTCTCGATGTTCAACTCCCACGGCACTGCTTACGCGGCCGATCCGATCACTGCCAAATTGGCCGAAAGTCCTATCGAAAGCCGTTTCGTCCTGTGGTTCAACGGCAACGGAATTCCGGAGAGATATTGGATTCCGGCCGAGACGGGCACGGATTTCCGGATGACACCATGTCTTTCGCCCCTGGCTCCTTTCCGCAAAGACATTCACGTCATTAGCGGTTTGGACAACGCCGCAGCAGCACTCCCCGGTCCGGGCAACGGCCACCATAAATCGATGAGCGGCCTGATGAGCTGCACGCCCTTTAGCGGGCGCGGCGCCAGCGGACCTTCCATTGACCAGGCGATCGCCGCAAGGATCGGCGGCGAGTCTCGCTTCCGGTCGTTGCAGATCGGCGTCTCACAGGAGTCCTTCGGGGAAAGCATCCAGCGAAACATGAGCTGGTCCGGCTACGAGCGGGCCCTGCCGCCCGAGATGATTCCACACAAGCTTTTCGATCGGCTCTTCGGCCGGCGAGATGCGGCGTGGGTCAACCGCAAACGCAGCATTCTGGATGCGGTGCGCGAGGATGCCAGTGCACTAAAGAAGCAATTGCCCGTGGACGACCAGGCTCGCGTGGAGGAACATCTGTCGGGCATCCGCGACCTGGAAAGGGCGATCGCCGGACTGCCGTCCGAGTACCAGCGTGTCGACCCGCCCGATTTCGATGGCGACATGAAAGACTGGCCGCGCATCGCCAAACTCCAGAGCGACCTTTTGGTTCACGCTTTTGCGACGCGGCAGACGCGCGTCGCTTCCTACATGCTCACCAAGTGCCAGGGGCTGGCCCGCTTTCCCTGGCTGGGTCTTACGGCCGCGCGCCATCACGATTACACCCATGCCGACGGCAAAGCGCCAGGCGCGGACGCTCTGGAAGGCCAGCGGATTTTGCGGGACATCTGCCGCTGGCACGTGGAAGAATTCGCCTATCTGCTGGCCCGGCTGAAATCTATTCCGGAAGGAGATGGCACGCTGCTCGACCGCTGCTGCCTGGTCTACGTCCACGAGCACGCCGAAGCCAATCCGCACAAAAACCACGGTCTCGGCTTGATTGTCGCCGGCCACTCGAACCAACTGGCCACTGGGCGCCATTCGCGGATGACGGGAACTTTCGGCGATTTTTATTTGACGCTGGCCGACGGGATCATGCGTGCCGGTCTCGGCAAGTTTCCCACCGCAACCAGGAAGCTGAGCGGTCTGTTGGTGTAATCTCGCAAATGCCGTTTAGGCGGTAAAACTTCGTGTCTTCGTGACCAAAATCGAGACTGCCACGAAGACACAAAGACACGAAGGGCGGGATTAACCTCGCCGCCAGGCTGGCGGCATAATCATCTCACACGCATCATTCCACCACCCGGCCGGTGCGAGGTCCTTCCCAGGGTCCGTGGAAAATCCGGGCTTTTGGTTTTGCCTGCCTAAGTGCAGCAACACCTTTCTCGGTCACTGCGGTTCCCTTTAAGTCCAGAACACGCAGTGACGGCCAGGAGGCCAGCGTCCGCACGGCGGTGTTGTCCACCCGTTTGCATCCCTGCAGATTCAGTCGCTCGAGTTTATCAAGGGCCTTCAGCTTTTCCAGCCATCGAGCAGAGACCGGCATCCCATCCAGCCGAAGTTCGCGCAACTCTTTTAGCGCAATAACCGCATCCAGTCCCAACTCGGTCAGGCTGATGGACCAGAGACCGGAATCTGTACGCTGGTATCCGCTCAGATCCAGGGAAATCAGGCCGGGTAGCTGCCGCAGCGCCTGCAACCCCACGTCGGTGAGCTTGCTGCCGCCGATGGCTAATTCCTTAAGGTTCGGCAGCGAAGCGAGATAGTCCAGCCCGACGTCCGTGATCTGCGCGAAACTGACGTCCAGGGATTCAAGACTGGTGACACCGGAGAGATGCTCCAGCGTCGTGTCTGTGATCTTGGTACCGCGCAGGTTCAGCCGCTTCAGTTTCTTCCAACCCTTCAGTGCGACCATCCCCTCATCGGTGATCAGCTCGGCATAGCAGAGATTCAGGTCCACAATGCCGGGCGAGTTTTTCAGTTGCTGCAGACCGTGGTCCGTGATGCGGGTCAGCGATAGATCGACCTGTGTGACGTGGGAGAGTTGTGCCAGTCGCGCCAAATCCGAGTCGGTGACCCAACTGGAACGCAGGTCGACGACGCTGATGCGTCCCGCTTTATCGCGAATCACCACGCCACCCGCCCTTGATATCCAGTCGGGAACGCCGGCCAGCGTCAGTACTGCTGCCGTCAGAATCTGGCACACGTATTTCATTGTTAATAATTCAATAATCCAGGCAACAATTCTTTCACCACAAAGGCACAAAGGAAGCCTTGCGTCTTGCTTTGTGTCCTTGGTGTCTTTGTGGTGAAAACGTCATACGGGAACATATGAAACAAACACTAGCTCTTCCTCCGATTCGGCAGCGATGAGTCGCGGTCGAAGATGATCTGGCATGCAGGGAGGGCAGCCTTCAACCGCTCGTATCCCTTCTCTGTGACGAGCGTGTGATAAAGATTCAGAGACTTAAGGTTCACCATCGACTGGAGTGCGGCAACGCCGGCGTCGGTGATGTTTGTTGTGTCGAGCCTTAGATCACGCAGGTGCGTAAGTGACTTCAACAGTTCGAGAGCCTTGTCGTCCACCGAAGTGTAATCCAGGTTCAACACTGCAAGATTCTTGAGCGACGCTATGGCGCTGATCCCGGCATTGCTCGTTCGGGTTCGGAACAGCTCCAGCCGCTCCAGGCTTTCGAGCGGCCGCAGGTACTCCAGCCCCTTGTCGGTAAACCGGGCGTGGTTCAGCGAGAGCTCGCGAAGCCCTGTGATCGCGCCCAGGTGGCGCAGCCCTTCATCACCCGTGTCGGTGCCGTCGAGGTCAAGCACCTTTAATCGATCGAGCTTCCCGATGTGCTTCAGCCCGTCGTTGGTAATATCCGTCGAACTCAGGAGTAACCGCTCGATACTCGGAATTTCAGTGATCTGCCGCAGTCCCTCATTACCCACGGGCGCTCCCGTGAGGTCTAAACTTACCAGTGCTCTCAGACTTTTCAGGTTACCTAGTCCTGCTCCGCGAACCAAAGTGCCGGAAAGCCGCAGCCCGTGAAGCTGCTGAAGGCTCGCCAAGTGTGCCAGTCCACTGTCGGAAACGGTTGTGTGACTCAGGTTCAATTCCTCCAGGCTGGCAAGATTCTTGAGCGCGGCCAGGCCCAGATCCCCGATCTCCGTCGCTTCGAGATTCAGTTTCTCGAGCGACGCCAATGATCCTATATGCGCGAGTTGGGCATCATTGATACCGGTCGAGGCCAGGGAGATGGCCCGGAGTCTTCCGCCGGAGAATTCCGTGGTTCCCCCAAGGGCTTTCACCCAGGCTGCGATCGATTCATCGCCGGTGCCGGCCGGACGAATTGTCGCCCCACTGTCAGCCCGAGCCGCTCGTGCGTTCACGAAACTGACCTTGCAGGCCGGGACGGCGGCATGAAACGCCTCGACTCCTGTGCCGCTCACACGGCTGTACCGGAGATCGAGACTGTTCAACTCCTTTAGAGCTCGCAGCTTTGACAGACCCGCATTCGTGATTCGGCTCCCGTAAAGATTTAGTTCCTGCAGGTGTGCCATGCCCGCCAGCACGTCCACCGATGCGTCGGTGACATTTGCGCCGAGAAGATTCAGCTTTCGCATCTCAGTAAGATTGCGCATATCCGCCAACCCGACATCGGTCACCTTCGTGCCACTGAGATCCAGCTCCCGGAGCTGTGTGAGTTTGCTCAGATGCTTCACACCCTTATCGGTCACCAGGGTGTCGCGCAGCCCGAGCCGCCGCAACTCTTTCAGCCCCTCCAGTCCTTTCATGCCCTCGTCGGTAAAGGAAGAGAGGCTCAGATCAAGCGACTCCAATTTCACCCACGGCGCCAGGCTGAGCTTTGCAATCCGGCATTGCGCGCAACGAAAATCCTTCAGTTGGGTCAGACCGGCAAGGTGAGCCAGTCCCTTGTCCTGAACGTTCACGTTAGTCAGAAAATGGAGACTGAAGTAAAGCTTCTCCAGGTTTCTTAGCCCTGCCAGGAACTTCAGCTCATCGTTGGCGTCCAGACGGCTGCCCGACCCCGGGTTCCAACTCGGACCGGGCAGGTAAAGCTCTCTCAGCCCGGTGAGGGTCGCGATTTTTTTCAAATCAGCAGGTTCAATCAGAGTTCCGAACAGGTCGATCCCGCCGATGCGGACCTCGCCGGCAGGCAAGCGCGCAACGTTTGCTATCGGCTTGCGGCTGCCCTCGAGGATGACCCGTCCACCCTGTCGGATCACCCACTCCGCGATGTCGCGCTCCGCGGCCATGACTGTCACAGCCATTGAAACAACGAGCAATATCACTCCGCTCCAAATCTTCATAAGAAGTTAGTATTATTCTGTATTTGTTTCGTCAATCGCAACTTCGCCCCGGCGCCGGTAGAGGTCTAGCTTGTGCTGCCCGTCGGACTTCACCACAGAGGCACAGCCCGGCCCGAAAGATCCCACGTCCACGTTCACGCCCACGTCTACCATTACGTCTACAATCTTCCACCGATGCTGTGCAGGCTGCACAGAATTGAAACTGATCGTTTTGTCGTAATCGTAGACCTGAGACATGGACGTTGGTGCGCTCATGAACGTAGGACGTTGACGTGATTGTGCTCGTAGGCGTTAGACGTGTTCGTTGACGTGCACGTGCTCGTGAACGTGGACGGCTTTTTGGCTGCAGCCTACGGCCGGGCTATGACCCCTAAGGTTCCGCTATATCATCGCTTCCCAAACCTTGCCCCGATTCCCAGCCCCAAGCGGATCGCAATCTCGACCGGGGAATAGCTGCCGTCGTCACGGTGAAGCTGGAATGGTTCTGCCGGATAGAGAGGCGGTTGCGCCATGAAACGCGGCTCGGAGCCGTGATGTGGTCGAGCGGCGTGGACGAGGAACGGGTGACAGAGGTAAACGGTGCCGGCCGCGCCCGTCGCGAGCGCGATCTCCTGATCTTTGGGCGTATCCAGCTTTGCGGCAAGTTCCAGGTACGACAAGCCGGCATCTCCGGCCGGTTCCAACAACTGCGGTACATCCAAGTGAGACCCGACCCAAATGCGCGTCGGCGCATCATCCTGGTGGACGTCGGAAAAGAGAAAAAGCATCAGCAAGGCGCGGCCGTAAGATTTCACATTGAGTCGCCAAGAGCCGTCATCCCCCGCGAAGCTGGCATCGGCGTGCCAGCCGGTATCGCCTGGATCATCGGGGTTAGGAAACCGGATCGGAAATGTGCCAAGGCTGGACCGCGGAAGCCAGCGCCCTGTGCCCACGAGTCGGTCAAATGCGGCCTGCAGTCGAGGTGACGTCACCGCTAACCGGAACGGTTCTTGTGCGTAGTCGCCCAGCCGAATGACCGGCCGTGTCCATGTCGCACGGTCATGAGGATCGCAACCGGTGTCGTGCCACAACAGTTTGCGGCCTCTGTCGGCCAATTCCCGAGGGAAGGCGTGATCGAGACGGATAAATCCGTTTTCTATGAACTGCTGCACCTGCACGTCATCCAAGGCGTCGTTCATCAAAGTCCGCTACCGTGGATACGTTGGGTTCTCGGGAAAAAACTTTGCCGGCTCTCCCCGAGTTTTCCGGTAGAGGTTTCGAATCGTGCGAATCTGGCCGCAGTGCATGGCGACATGCATCGCCTGATGATATCCAAGGAAATATGTTCGACCTGAAGCCTCAACAGAATGGCCATAGGCCGCCGCGGTGCGCTGTTGTAAATCGTGCAGCGTTGCCGTGCGCAAAATATCAAGAAACCCGATATATAGTTCCTCCAGCTTGTCAAGATTAAGTTGGAAATCAAGCGCAACGGCGTCGATTTCTTCCTGAAGAGCCGGCGTAACGTCCGATGGCATTGCATTCCCGGTTTTTAGACTGTCCAGATGCCACTGTGCTTCGATCCGGAGATGTCTCACGATGACGTTGATGCTATTGCCCTGCGGTAGCGGTCGCCAATTGATCTCGGCGTCGCTTAAATCGTCGACGGTATCCTGCAAGAGGCTCCAAATACATTGATTTTCGGAAATGACGCGCAAGGCATCGTCCATGGATATCCCTTCATTTCGCCGCTGCTTGCTTTAGCACCGTCTTGGCGATCCGGTCGGCGTTCCGGAGAACATACAAGGCCGTTAGCCACGAGTTACGGGCTGGCAGGTTGCGGGTTATCGGGTTACGGTTTGTCGTGTTCCGGGTTGTGAGTTGAACTGGCTTGGTGCCTTGGTGGTAAGAATTGGTGAACCACCAAGGCACCAAGCCAATCATTTTGGTATTGTCATTTAGTTCGATGACCATGAAAAGAAAAAGCGCGCGCTGAGGCGGGTGGCTAGCGCCCCCGTACTCAGCGCCATACCGGACCGTCGTCAGGGTCCACGAAGTCACCGCAGTCGACGTTCGATCTCCATCGCCTGCGGGGTTAGGCGGCTGTTGCCGATATGAGGGTGCCCAGTTTTTGCAGTACCTCGATAGTGGGGCGTCGCGGCAGCTTGCAAATGAATTTCGCCTGTCTTGCTCTCCAATCGAGGCTTTTCACTTGGTCAGAGAGAATAGCTCCTTTCACTTTCAGTCCATCGGGAATGACCGCTTCAAAAGGGTAACCCTTGACCTGACTCGTGACTGGACAAACAATTGCAAGACCGACTTTAGCATTGTAATTGACGGGTGATACCACGAGCGCGGGGCGACGGCCTGCCTGTTCATGACCAGCCTGCGGGTCCAGCGAGATCCAAATCAAATCGCCACGCTCAGGGACGTACCTCCGTGCCATTACCACAACTCCCGGCCAACAGCCTGACCAAAATCCACTTCCTTATGAGTGTTATTCTTGGTGACACCGGCCAGCAATTGCTCCAGTGTAAATGGCCTGTTCAAAACGGGTGCCGCCACAAGTTTCCCATCAGACAAAGAAAGATCCACCTCGGTGCCTTGATCGACATGAGCTTCTTCTGCGAATGGTTTGGGTATACGGAGGGCCAAGCTGTTGCCCCATTTCTGCACTTTTACACGCACTTTGCCTCCTGTATATACAATGAAGATACATCAGGCGTGTAGAAAATGTCAAAAAGTTATTCGCATCCCAGGAGAACCACATGACCCATGTGCGCGTGCCTCCTAGCTCTCCCCGGCGTACTTTCTTTGGAGCACGGTGGAGCTCTCGTTGTGAAATTAAGCCAGTCTGACCCCGGATTTGGACAGCAAAAACAAACTCCCCTGATTGGCCGTCGCGTGCGTAGGCCATACCGAGGGCCTCGTGCGCTTCCGCCAGCAGTGGGTCCAATTGAATCGCCTTCTCAGCCGCCGCTCGCATTTTCAACAATTCATCGGCGGGATGTTCTACAGCGAACTGGACGGATCGATAGGCGTAAACTGATGCAAGACCCGCGTAGGCGGGCGCAAATGAAGAATCTTTGGCGATCACTTGCTCAAAACGCCCGATACTTTCGTCCAAGCGGAGTCCTGAACCCGGTAGAGCACGGGCGCGAAGGTAGAGATCGTAGGCTTCAAGGCTGGTTTCGTAACGCCGGCGGCCGCCGCCGCTGCCTATGGCGAGGGGGGGATTTTCAAAAGCTCGGACGGCGGAACCAATTGGAGTGCCGTAACCTCGTCAGGCTTGACTGGCAGTCTCTTTGAACGCCCTCCCCTGGCCATCGACCCGCAAAATCCAAGTCGTCTATATTTAGGAACCCAGGGTAGCGGACTCTTTGAAATTACTTTTGCTGCGCCCGAAACACCGATCCTTACACTGAATTCGTCAGCATATTGCATCGGAGCATCCTGGGATTTGAGAGTGACTAATGCAGCTCGCGAAACGCCAATACGCCTGTTAGGCACTTCCAACGACCAAGCCTGGGAGATTGGAGACTGGGGCAGAACCGACGCCAATGGCAACTTCAGTGTAGCAGGGACATTTCCCGAAGCGAGTGAGGGAAGCTACACGCTGCGTGTTGAAATTGGCGGAGTGTTGTCAAACGCCATCTCTTTTGTGATCTCGAACTGTAAACCATGAGTGGAGACTGACATGATAAATCTAAAAAATTATCATTCTGTGTTTGGCTTGTTGATCTTGTTGGCCATGAGCGCTGGGTTTGGTTTTGGTGCAAAGTGGCAGAACTTATACCTTGCGAATTGGGTTGTCAGCGCGGGACTCACCAGTCCCGATGTTCGCGCGCTGGCGATTAACCCCGTCAACCCGGCTACAGTCTACGCAGCGGGTGGCAGCGGTGTGTTCAAAAGTACTGATGGCGGCGCAACATGGCGCAGCATCGGCCTGCCCCGCCTCGATAACACTGTAGCTCTGGTGATTGATCCTGCCAGCCCGGACACACTCTATGCTGCAATTGATGAGCCAAACTTTTGCTCCTATTCCGATCGTCGCTTGTTCAAGAGCATTGACGGCGGCGCGAACTGGAACAATAACATCAGTCCTGGCATTAATGGATGTGACAATATCCATTCGTTGGTGATGGATCCCAGGGATTCAAAAAATCTCTATGTAGCCAACTACGATGACTTTATAGAAGATACCTGGTCGCCGTTAGTGAAGAGCACCAACGGTGGCGCATCCTGGAGCTATCTTCTCGGCCCTCCCTTCGCTGTCCTGGCAATTGAGCCAGTCAACCCGAACACTCTTTATCCTGGGACTTTTGAGTTGCCCTATTATGGATACGATGGCTGGGATTACAGAAATGGAGTGTTAAAGAGCACCGATGGCGGCGCACACTGGAGCACAACGGGCCTCACGAATACTGGTGTCAATGTGGTGGCGATTGATCCACTCAATCCCGGCATTCTCTATGCAACGACTTGCACCTTTCGCAGTTATCCAAGTCACCCGGCGTTTTTCGAGGCCTGTTCAAGAGTACCGACAGCGGGGCAAGCTGGTTTGAAATCAACAACGGTCTGGCCGACCTCGTCAACACCGCCTCAAGCATTGCCGCCCTGGTGGTTGACCCAGACAATCATGTTTCCACCAGCACAAGCATTGTGGAACCCCTGCCGGGATTCTACTTCACGGATGATTGCGTAACCCGGGGCGACGCGCAAAAAACGCGCTCTGCCCCGGGCTAAATCTGTTTGACCGCTCCGCGGTCCGGTGACACTAGGATCGCTAAAGCCGCCTATCAGATTACAATTTCACCTGCTGACGATCAAAAAATGCTCCAAACTCCAGGGAGTAGTGGGGAAAGGGATTTCCTTGTTAATGAATGGAGATCCTCGTCAATGAAGCGTCTCCAACTCACGAAATCGTTGCTGGCGGTTCTCTTACTCGCAGGAACAACGCTGCTGGCCCAATCACCTACGGGAACTATCGACGGGACCGTCACCGATCCGAGTGGCGCGGTCATCACCGCGGCGCGGGTCACGATCTTAAATACTGATACCGGCCTGAGCCGCACCTATATCACTGAAGCGAACGGTATCTACGGCGCGGCGGCTCTTCCCGTGGGACGCTACGAGGTTCAGGCGGAAGCGAAGGGCTTCAGCACGATGATGCGGCAAGTTGTTGTTGAAGCCGGCTCGACTACCACCGTCGACCTTTCCCTTCACGTTGGTGAGATAACCGGACAGATCACCACTGTTGCAGCGGCTTCACCTCAAATTCAACATGACTTCCATCAGGTCAGCGGCGTGGTCACCCGAAATCAGATCGATTCTCTCCCTCTCAATGGCCGCAGCTTTTTCGAGCTGGGCAAGCTCGAACCCGGCGTGCAGCCGCCGTCCCGTTCCGGCGACAACTGGACCCTTGTGTCGGTACGGGGGGCGCCCGTCGTAGGAGGCATTCCGGGGCGCTTCACCCGCGTCACCGTTGATGGCGGCAGCATTATGGCGGTTAACCAAGGCGGCGCGGCGATGGGCTTCTCTCAGGAAGTGGTGCAGGAGTTCCAAATCGCTACCGTCAACTTATATCTCTACCGGTATCACTGGAAGCGGATCAATCAACATTGTCAGCCGTTCAGGGACCAACGACTGGCACGGCGCGGGGTTCTTCTTTTTCCGTGACCACAACCTCGCAGCTTATCCGGGGCTCGCCCGAGACCCGTTTAATCCTGATCCCTTCTTTCAGCGCAGGCAGTTTGGCGCATCGACTGGCGCCCCGATTCGAAAAGATCGGGTCTTTGTGTTCGGCAACTATGAGCGAAGCGAGCAGCGCAGCGTGCGGGGCACTCAGCAGCTCACGCCCGAGTTCGCGCCGCTGAGCCGGATCACGTCGAGCCCGTTTTTCGAGAGTCAGTCCAGCCTTCGCTTCGATTTCCGCCTGACGGATAACCACTACCTGTTTTTGCGCCACTCTCATGATGGTGTGTGGCAGTTCGGGTCGGGAGTAGGAAATCAGACGGCTTATCCCTCTAATTGGCCGCGGTTGACGGCATGGGCCGACCAGAGCCTGATGGGTATCACTTCGACATTGCGCCCCACTTTGGCTTGCGGACTTTAATCGAATAAACCCTCGACGTAGGCTTCCGGCGAAAAGAGCATCAGGTCCTCAATTCCTTCACCCACTCCGATGTACGTAGATCGGCAAAAGAGTATGGACGGTCATTCGTACCTTCGACGTGGACCATTTGAAGCGCATGGTGGATATCACCCGATTTCCATCCGTAGCTGATCGTCCTCATAGCTGGACACACAATCACTCGAGCCGCTCCGCGCGCAAAGCCGAAATGTATGCGACAAGCAGCACGACCAGCACAACCGCCATCAGGCTGTGACTCAGAAAGACATGCAAGACAAGCGGGAATGTAATCGCCCGCCCCCTTGCGGCAAAATCTGCGATATGAATATAGGTGGCTCCCAGAAAGAAAATCGACCAGCTAACCGCCGGCGCAATCAAGTACAACCCCCGGAGCCAGATGGCGAGAATGGCAGCCACTGCCATCGAGCCATGGGCGAGGCCCGCAAATTGCTGAAAGGGATTGTCAGCCGACACGCGCCACCCGTGTGAGGCCGCAAACCGGTCCGGAGCTGCAAGGCTGTAGACTGCCGCCACAAGCATCACAACGCCGAAGTAACCGACCAGTGGATACACGAGAAGAAGCTCCGCGAACCGCCGCCTTGTACGCGGACCGGTCTTAAAAGCGTGAACCCAGCCCGCTGCGAGAAAGCCCACAAACAGAAGCAAGAACATGATCTGAACCGCGCACCAGAGACTTTGGGTCGGTCGCCTCCCCCATCTGCGAGACGGCCCACAATGAACTCCCCTGGCCTCGGTCTCCTGTGATTGCGGCCGAACGGACAGGCATCAGCGGCGGAAGTTGCCGTCCGCTGTATGCCGTCGTTAGGCCCTTTAGTTAACTGGTAATGCCGGAGAAAGTCCGACACTTTTCAGCCAATCCACGGTCTTTTGTGTGACGACTCGCTCGTTTTTGACGAAAAAATGAGCCTGAAAAGGAGAACTGCCGGGTATGGAGGGAATGACCAAAACATCAACCCTCGGAGAATCCACCGCGTTTCCTTTGATCTCGGCCACGATCGTTTCCCGTTTAGTCAGGCCGCCCTTTCCCTGGATGTTATCCGCAGGATCATAAACGATCAGCAGCGGGACCTTGATCTGCCTTATCCGTCTCTGCGAACTTCGGGTCTCTTTCCATTCTTCGCGCTGCGTAGTACCATCCCCCCAAGCCCGGAATGGCGAAGACAAAAAGGGATCAAAAGATATAAGACCATGCGGGGCGGGGAAGAAGCGAGATCACAACCGCTCCCATAACGGAGAAGGTGATGAGAAGGATGTACAGATCACGACGTTTCATTAAACTTTTAGGTTCCTGCATCGCTTCTCAAACCACGCTGCCTAACGAAGTTGCGCGTCAGCCGTGAGGAACCGCACGCATACCCGTGCGAGCCGACACGTATTTGATGCGATTTCTCATCGACTGCACGCGCCGGTTTCGAGCATCGGGCGGATTGTCTCGGCTAGCGCTATCCACGGATTCATTGGCTGGACCGCGAATCCATCCTCGACCACCGATATGACGGACAGCACAGCCTGCGCAAAACCCCAGGCCAATGTCCGCCTGACATCTAGATTGAGCTGAGACGCGAAGCATTGACGCCTAACGTCCGGCATCAGCGGAGACGCCCGAGAGATGCTTCGAGTAAAGAACACCGGCGCTGGCGCGTCGGCTGTATGCCGGGTTAAGCAGCGCTTGGGTTAGAGGCGCCGTGGCACGAGCCAGTACTCTGGCCGGCGGCGCTGATGCGCAATTGCTACGACAACAATTTCGGTCTCTGTTAACGAATAAACGATACTGAACGGAAACCAGCATCACAAACCGGCGGGCACCGGCGCTGGTTTTTGGGAACAGTTCCGTGCCACACACTGCAGAACCGCGCGCGACAACAATCCTTAATTCGTTAGGCGTCTCGTCTCCTTCTCTTCCAACTGCGCGGGTCCCGAGCACAATGATAAAGGCCATACACGACTAATTCATTCCTCTCTATTTCATAGAAAACTTCATACGGAAACCGTCGGACCAGAGACCGTCGCATATGTCGGTGAACCATCGGGTATGCCTGGGGATATCGTTCAATACCCGCGATGCAGGTATCAACACAACGCAGGAATTCATCACCAAGTCCTCGGCCTCTCCGGTCGTACCAGTCGACGGCTCGGTCGAGGTCCTTTTCAGCCTCAGGTGTAAGTCGCGCCTTCACCTTCGGCGTTCAAGCCGCGCACGCACTTCTGACCAGGGCTTTGCTGCAGATGGGTCACGGCGATGTGCCCGCTTGCGTCGATCCAGTTCTTTGCGCTGAGCTGCAGTTACAGGAATTAACTCGGGTTCGGCCAATATGCTGTCCCAAATCTCTTCAATCAACTGAATCCGCTCAGAAACGCTCAATGCCAGGATGTCCTTGACCGATACACTCATATCGCCATTGTCCATCAGGAAACAAGATTCGACAAGCACGCTCTCTCGGTGCGCCTAACGCTTGGCATCAGCCGCGCGCCCCATTCAATGTTGCGATCCAATGCACCGGCGGTGGCGCGTCGGCATGCCGTTGGTCAGGCCTTTTTTTCCACCAAGCGTCCCGAGACATACTTGTGCAGAAGGCTAGCGACAATGCCGCTCCCTGGAAAGGAGATACTGTATGACACCGTTACGGCAACGGATGATTGAGGATATGCAGTGCATCGACAACGACCAGGTCACCTTTCGTTATCGCGATAATCGCTGCCAACAGATGCGCTCAGTCAAGCTGCCGGCTGTCGAGTTTATTGGCCGCTTCCTGCAGCATGTACTGCCGCGCGGTTGTGCCAAGGTGCGCTACTACGGAATCTGCAGTCCTTCCTGCCGCAAGCAACTGGATCAGGCGCGCACTCTGCTAACGGTACCCATCGACCACTCCCAGTCCACTCCCATCGCGCCCTCCCCCGAGCCACCCGGAACCGCTCCACCGCTGTCCCCATTGCCACATCGGACAGTTCATCATCATCGAGATGATCCGTCCGCAACGTATCTACCCTCCATGACATCGCCATTGAACCCATGCGCTCTATCCTGTTGGGTCTGCCATCCTGGGCCGCCAT
Source organism: Acidobacteriota bacterium (assembly GCA_036507075.1). Lineage (GTDB taxonomy): Bacteria > Acidobacteriota > UBA6911 > JACQSX01 > JACQSX01 > DASXQR01. Next base: position 27,783 of record DASXQR010000010.1, read on the forward strand.
GCGAGTGAAGTACTCGATAAATGCTTCTTTTCCGTCAGCCACTGCTGGGTTGTGTTGAATGTAGACGCGCCCGACGTACTTCTCGATCGCCTCTGCAGGCTTCGGACTGGTTAAATATCAAGTCATAGAAGGCTTGCACGGCCTTTTTGTTTTGATCGAGGCTCCGCATTGAGATTCTCCCAGATCCAGAGGGTGGCTCGTTAGGCGGCCTAACGGCAGGCATCAGCCGCGCGTCAGGAACTGTAGCAATCCAAGGAAACCGCGGTGGCGCGTCGGCATGCCGGGGTTAGCCTGCGTCGCCGATTTATTCTCCTTGCCGCCACTTTGCGAAGTCACGAGCTCCGTGCACGAAAGCTAAGATCCGCACTTCGGTAGATGTAACTTCATAGATTAGTCGATAGCGCTGGATAAAAAGTTCACGAGTGTCGGAATTTCCAATTTCGGGAACCACCCTACCGCGTTCGCTGAAAGACGCTAGAGTAGCCGCCGTTGCCAGAGTCTGATCGAGAAACTGCTCGGCAGCGATGGGAGAGTTCTGGGAGATATAACTGAGTACTTCGTCAAGCGCCGAGCGTGCCTCTCTTGACCAGATTACTTGGCGCTGCCGACTATCCATTTCTTGCGCAGCTCTTCGACTACCTGCTCGTGTGGGATCGTGCGGCCGGCAGCTACGTCCTCTTGGCCCCGGTTCACAGCTTGAATTACATAGAGGTGGTACAAAACGTCGTCTATGCTGCAGTCGTCAGGGAGTCGGTCCAGCAGGGCCTTGACAGTCTGTTTCGTTCGCAAGTTGTCCTCCGGTTCGTTCAAGTCGTTGGAGCTTATCAAAATTATGACCCCATTATAAGCACTCGACCATGATCGCCCAAGCAGGCTAACGATTCTGGGTTTGAGCCGCGCGTTCTTTACGTCGGTTCCAAACCCGTGTTAACCCGTCCAAGTCCACATTTCTGACCAGTACTGCATCTCACCCGCTGAACTCCGAAGCAGAGAGATAGGCTTCAGCAGTTTGTGACGCATGACGACGCACTCGATCAACCACGTCCGCGAGGCCCATCATGCCGCCGAGAACAAGATAGATATGCTCGTGATCCAACAGGAGAAGCGGGGTTCTTTCACCTGACGCCTCTTGTCGAGCTACCGCAGAGTATCCGGATATCGAAACCATGACGCCCATAGTATTGTCTGCTTTGGTGGTGACCTTTTTGTGGAATGTGTCAATATCGGTGGCGGCCGCTTGTTTCGCCGTGAACATCCATTCGATCAAATAAGTAGTACCGGACACAGTGAGAGAACCATCTATCTGCGTTCCATTATGCACATAGGGTTTTCTGTTCGAATTTCGGAGAAATCGAGCAGATTACATTGATTTCACAATCCCGAATTGTGACAGGCATCTATCATCCTATCCCATGGACCTCATCTCCGCGTCGCTGCCACCACGTCCCGAATCGCAGTAACCACGATGTCAGGCTGCGAGATCAGAATCTCATGGCCGCTGTGCCGGGCGATGACCTGCTTGCCGGCGCTCGATAGAGCCACCAACGCCGCCTGGTTTCTCTTGTGCTCATCTTCACTCACGCGGCCCTCCGGACCTTCATTTTCGGGAATCCCTCGCGACAGCACGATAAGCGGCATGTCGCCCAAGGGATGTTCCTTCTTGCCTTGCTGGGCGAGCATGGCCGCCAGCTCTTCACCTTCGAACGGGTTGTCATTGGTTGCCCAGTGCTTGATTTGCGAGAACGCCCATGCGCGCATGCGCTGGGCTTCGGCTGGAAGCTTGTTGCGTGGCGTGTCGTTCGCGTGCGGAGCCATCTGCCGGACAGCCGCTTCAATCTGACTTCGGATGTTCCCGGTAAGGTCGCTTTCGCGCAGTGGATCCGAGGTCTTGACCGCCGGGATGGGTCTTCCAGTTGCGGTCTCCACCAAGCGGACCATGCGGCTATCTCTGAAGACCGCCACACCACTTTCATGGCCACTCTCCTCGAGTACCATGCCACCGACCTCCGATGGATATGTGAAAGCGTAGAGGCGAGCCAATATGCCACCGTACGAGTGCCCCACAAGCACATAAGGAGGCCGAACGCCAGTCTTCTCGAGGACGGCATGCACTCCCACACGACCTGGCGCAACGTTCGTGGGCGTGGACCCAGGTCGCTCCAACCGAGCCCGGCGCGATCGTACGAACACACGCGCGCGAAGCGGGCGACTTCTGGCTGGACGAGACTCCAATCCACCGAGAAACCACCGGCCCCGGCTTCGAGGATGACAGTCGGCTGTGACGCGCTGACCTGGCCCGTGCAATTGAGGTGGACTCGCCACCCGCCGAGATCTACTAGCTGGCCGGGCGCAGAAATGGGTGGCGAACTGGGTGGTGTCTGGGCTGTCGCCGGCATCGAAACCCAGATGAGCAGAACGGCTGATATCGGCACCAGCAATCGACACCAAGCGAGCGTTTGTTGCATCTCACTCCCCTCTATCGAAACGATGTCGCGGCCTTAATTCGTTAGGCGTCTCCACCGAACAGCTCTACAAGGAGACGTTCAGCTTCTTGAAGACCCTGTTCGGTGAACACAACTGATTTTGCCTTGCCGACAGGGTCTGAGATATATCCCTTTTCGTGAAGGCGCCTCATTGCATCCCAATCAAAGCCTTTCCACGCTCGATTATCTTCATGCAGCCCAAGAACGAGCAGCGCTAGAACTGCACGATCGATCTTGTCTGTATTGAGTTTCATTTCTTTCAATAAATGCCAGATGCCTAACGCTCGCGGTCAGCCGCGGTGGGTGCGCTCGAGTGCGACTTCGCTGCTATCCCCCCGTCCCACTGGCGGCTGCACCGCGTCCTTGGGCGGCAGCCAAGCCTTGCTGCGGAACCAATCGCCTATTGACCACATATTGCAAGTAGAAGATTCCAAAGAAGAACACCGCCATTACAGATAGGGGGGTCTGAGCCTGAATGCTCCTCAGCGGGCTCTGGGGATCCTGAATCCTCCTCAAATGGGACAAGTGAGACTCCAGAATACGGCTCACCTTGAAGCATTGTACGATCAAGGTGATCCCTGCAGTGAGTTGCAACAGTTTTGTTACAAGGTTGACGGATTGAGAGGCGTCAACCTCGCCAGCGCCCTCAAGAGCGCCTAAAAGCCAGTAAAGAATAAGGTTAATGCTGAGTATAACTATCGCGAACACGAATGGCCCAACTCCCACCTTCTCCTTCGCTTGGAGACTGTTGAATGCCCCACGTCGCGACAGGAACCAACAGGGATACTAAATGCTGGCCGTGATGATGACGAGCAAAATGGTCAACAGGATACTCTGTCTCCTTAGCGTCGGCGATTCCGTGTCAGTATTTGGGCCGGCGTGTGGTGCAAGTGGAGTGCTGTTATGAAGGGCTGTACCGCACTGCCCACAGTATTTCGTGCCGTCCTGGAGGCTGGCTCCGCAATGTGTGCAGTACATAGGTTCCTCCAACGATAGATTTCAGGCGTCCGATCGGCATCAGCGGCGCGGTTTGCCGTCTGCTGCATGCGTCAGGCAGCACCCGATCGTGTGGTCGGAGGGTAGTATATCTCAACATTCTGACTGGCAATGTCGAGCGGCCCGAACAGGTTCTCAGCTACCGCTTTCGAAGTGTGAATGAGTTCGTCATAGGTGAGAATGCGCAGCCTTGGAATCTGACCCTGGAGCGTGACGGCTTCCAGCGATCATCGGCCGAAAGAGCCGCAGACCTGCCGATTACTATTAGTTAGCGATCTGGGATTGGCGGAGATGCCGGCCAGCCCGAGTTCTTGTTGCACGCTGGGAAGGTTGTCCTCAATGAAAATGCGCCAGTCGATAATCTGATTGATTGCGTGAGTCAATTCCTCCCGGCTAGAAGGTCGGTTTCGGCCCACAGTGGGGCGAATTCAAGCTTCCAGTAGTCGCTTTGGAATTTGGGGTACACTTCGAGGGCTTGCCAGCCAACCTGCAGCTTGATAGCGCCTTTCGCGAGAAACTCGCGAGTTCGGTCAATGTTCCCGGCGGGGTCTGCAGGCACGATGATTCCCGACATGACGAGTTGCAGCTCGTTAGTGCAAGACACCAAGCAGGGAGGCCGAATCGGAGGAGGTGGAATGGAAATGCTTGGATCAAAATCGAGACTGGCCATGATTACCAGCATAATTGTCCGCTACGACCTCGGCACCGAGGGCGCTACCAAGATTCGAGCGGCGGCGATCGACTCCGGCTTGACAGAACTGGCTCCGAAGTTCTCGAGCCTCTACATACATCGCCGTTTTGCGTGCTCTAAGTTCTTGCGGCAGACGTTTCACGAACATGCAGAACAATCCATCAGCCAGTCCACTTGGGCACGAGCCTTCTATCAACTGCAAAAAGCAGAGGCAAGGGCTATCATGCAGCCGTTCGGGCGTTCGCTTTTAAATGGATCCGGATTATTTTTCACTGCTGGAAAGACAGCACCCTTTACAACGAGGAGCAGTACCTGCAGGCACTGCGTCGCAGAAACTCACCGCTGGTCCCGCTGCGGCAGGCGAGTGCTTAACTAAAAAAACTATTGACTAAAACACCTCAGATGTCTGGATGCAATTGTTAGGCGCGTCGTGAATATAGCATCCGGCCCCGTTCGCTGAACGTGAACCAGGTCAAATAGATCCCCAATAGCAAGCCACCAGGAAGATAGTAAACCTGTGCAGAACAAATATAGAACAGGAGCGATGATTGCCATTCTAGATCGGCAATTGGGACTCGGCTGCTGTAAGTTTTAAGCTGCTTAAGTAGAGCAAGCGTCTGTAAGAATGGCAGCGCGATTCCAGCCCACCTAACCCAGCCCTTGCGGCGCAGCAAGCCGCTGCCAATGACCAGCATGGGAAGAGGCGATGTAAACGCAATGACAAAGATCAGTAGTAAGGGTGTCTCGCCGCTTGCACCCTGGGAGTTCACCAATACCACAAAGAAGAGAAATAACCCAGCCAACAGACTGTAAACAAGGTAGCACTTGGCCAGTAGATTGTTATGCCAAATAGTATTACGGTTCATTTCAACACCGCCTCTTTTCCAGATCTCAGGATTAACTACTGTGCGTCAGGATATTGGTTAACAGAAGCGTCTAACGCCGAGGCATCAGCCGCGCGCCAGGAAAATCTGTCAGTCCAAGGGAATCGCGGTGGCGCGTCGGCTGCATGCCCGTGGTTAGCTGGCGTCTCACTAGGCACGTCTCATGCCTGTACTAAATCCCATCTTCGAGCACGGGCGGTCAACGCTTCGACAAATTGCGGCCAGTCGTGTAACGTGGCTGGATCAAAGTCGGCGCCACTGGGCCAAACCAATGTGTGAACCTCAGGATCAATCCGAACCTGATTGAAGAGCGACAAGTCACGCAACGGTTTGTATAGCTCGCCTGCCAAAACCGGCTCCAAGTTGATCGTCTGCTCGGTATTGTCATCGAATTGGACACGCACCGTGTAGGGCGCCACGATTTCAAACGACTCGACACGATAGATTGGGTGAATCATTGCTTATCCGTTATTTGAGCGGGTCGATCGGTAAGGGCTTCCGGCCCACTTGCAACCTTTGCCAATCGGTGACTAATTCCGATTGGTGTAACTCCGCCCAAGCCTCAACTAAGCGTTGTTGCCGTTTGGGCAGTGAACCAGCGATCAACTCGATTGGATCAATGCTATAGATCCCCACACCCTCCTGATAGTACGCGTGAAAATGTGGTCTATGGTGTGGCGTCTCTGCCTCCGCATACATGCGAATAATGATACCGAAAAACCGGCTGATTTCTGGCATGCACGCATCTTATTGTTCAATGAAACGGCGAGAAACGCACTGGAAATCAATTGCCCGCCCAGGGACCGTGAGCCAGCTAACGCTCAGGCCCGCGCGCCAGGAAATCTATCAATCCCAGGGAATCGCGGTGGCGCGGCGGCTGCATGCCGGGGGTTAGGCGGTACAGCTGTCGAACAATCCCGGGCGTGATCAGCACGACATAAGAGCCAATCCGCCGTTCTGGTTAGGGTGTGTTAGTCCTTTGAATCCGAGTCAATCTCATGGACTTTGAAAACTCCAACATATAAATGGGCTCTCCGGTCTTCAGATTGCTTGTTTCAACGCCAGCTGGGGAAAAGACGACGAAGAGACCGTCACTATCGGGCGTGCTACTGTAGGCATCGTGTGGAACTGTTTCCTGGAAACTCTTGAAAGTCATACCCAACTGCAATGTCCTCCCGACCCATCGCTGTACGCGCCGGCGATGCTTGTAGAGAACGTAGATGCCCCGCATCCCACGCGGAAGAGCGTTAACGTTCTCCATTGGAACGAATTCTTCACGGCGCTTGAGCCGAAGTGGACTTATGATCGCTTTGATTTTCTCAGCAACCTCTCAGAGCCGCCCAACGCCCGGCATCAGCGGCGGCGCGGTTTGCCGTCCGGGATTGAAGAGCTGCACAGATATCGGGCAAGCACACGGTGACGTGGAGAAGGCACCAGTACGCTTTGCCAGCACGACATCGGTTCATGTCTTCCCAGTAGATAGTAAAGGCGGAAGACAGCGTTCCTTTCTGCAACATCTAGTTCCTCAGCGCCGCCTAACTTTAAGTAAATGTCGCAAATTATAAGGCTATTACGCCGTGTAATCAACGTGGGACCCACAGTTCCAGTTGCAATCTATGAACGGATGCGGATAGATATACGGCGTGTGAAATTTTTTGGTGCCAGGCCTGGCGACGAAGTTTCTCTGTGCCTGAACTGCTGGAGCAGGCGCGCGATTTGATCCGCGTCAAACATTACAGTGTCGGGACCGATCAGGCGTACCTGCGATGGATCAGAGAATTCATAACGGTGCAGGAATTACTGGGGCACAAAGACGTCAGCACGACGATGATTTACACCCATGTTCTAAATAGAGGAGGGCATGGGGTTCGCAGTCCAATCGACTTAATTTCAAAGCTGTGATCCAAACATCATGTCCGGGGAGATTTCAATGAAGAAGTATTACCGCCTGCTTGGCTTCCTGCTTGCATTTCCTGCCGTATTGGGCTTTCTTGGCGCGCCGGAGAAGAAGGTTTATCCCTATCGCTGGGTGCGCGTCAGCAGCGGGCTGAGAGACGATGCGGAAGTCGAGCGCGTCCGCAAGATTGTCCAGGCGGCCTCCGGGCACGGGCTGAACGGGATCGCGCTTTCGGCGGGCCTGGATCAGCTCGATATGAAGCAGCCCGAATATTTTCGACGACTGGAGCAAGTGCGGCAGATATGCGCCGAGGCCAAAGTCGACGTCATTCCGTCGTTCATGTCGGCCGGATACGGCGGAGCCGTCCTGGCACACGACAAGAACCTGGCCGCCGGGCTTCCGGTGCGCGACGCGCTGTTCGTTGTTCATGAAGGCAAGGCCGATTTTGCCGCCGATCCGGCGGTGAATCTTGAAAACGGCGGTTTTGAAGGGACAAAAGAGGGGCTGCCCATGTCATGGCGTGTGGCCCAGCCCGGGACCGCCTCGATTGATACGGCTGTTTTTCATGAAGGCAAATCCTCACTGCGATTCCACAATCTGGAAGATCCAAGACAGCCGGCGCGCGTCAGCCAGACGGCGCGGGTCCGCCCCCACCGCTGCTACCGGGTCAGCTTCTGGATCCGCACCGAAAGCCTCGGCGCGTCGGATCCTTTCGGCTCGGGCAACGTCCAGCTCGATGTGCTGGGAGGCGAGGAGAAACGCCCGCTTCAGTACGAAAATCCGCGTTTTCCCAACGACGATCAGTGGCACCGCGTCGCAGTCGGATTCAACAGTTGGGGATATGACAGGGCCGACATCTCGCCGAAAGTCCGGGGCAGCAAAGGCGGCACAGTCTGGATAGACGATTTGCGAGTCGAAGAAGCCGGCCTGGTTAATCTGCTGCGCCGCGCAGGGACTCCGCTCGTGGTCCGCGGCGAATCGAACAGCACCGTGTATGAAGAGGGGCGCGATTTTGCGCCGGTGTCTGACCAACGGCTGAATTTCCGATACGACCATGACGGGCCATCCATTCAGATTCTCCCGGGCAGCCGCATCGTGGAAGGAGAGCGCCTGCGCGTCAGTTTTTTCCACGGAACAAACATTTACAACGGCCAGACTCCGGTATGCATGTCCGAGCCCAGGCTGTACGAAATCTGGCGCACCCAGGCGCGCCTGGTACATCAGGCGCTCGCGCCGGGAAAGTACCTTCTCAATATGGATGAGATCCGTACCGGAGGATCGTGCGAGGCGTGCAAAAAGCGAGGCGCGACGATGGGCCAGATCCTGGGCGACTGCCTCACAAAACAGGTCAATCTGCTGCGGGAAGTGAATCCGAAAGCGGAGATTTTTGTCTGGTCGGACATGCTCGATCCCAATCACAACGCCAATCCAAACAAGAAGTACTATTACCTGGCGGAAGGGATTTTCACCGATTCATGGAAGCATGTCCCCAAAGACTTGAACATCGTCTGCTGGTATTACGAGAAACGGGCCGAGAGCCTGCGACATTTCTCGAACCTCGGCTTTCGCACCGTTGCGGGCGCGTATTACGACGCCGATAATCTCGACAACCCGCGCGGCTGGCTCGAATCGCTCGACGCGACTCCCGGAGCGGCGGGAATCATGTATACCACCTGGTTGAACAAATACGATCTGCTGCCCGGGTTTGGCGATCTTGTTTCGGGCCGCTGATTTGCGCGGAATTGCGCGGATTGATATCGGCCGCCGATTTACGCGGAATTGCGCGGATTGATATCGGCCGCCGATTTGCGCGGACTGCGCGGATTGATATCGGCCGCCGATTTACGCGGAATTGCGCGGATTGATATTGGCCGCCGATTTGCGCGGACTGCGCGGATTGATATCGGCCGCTGATTTGCGCGGACTGCGCGGATTGATATCGGCCGCCGATTTACGCGGAATTGCGCGGATTGATATCGGCCGCGGATTTGCGCGAAATGCGCGGATTGACATCAGGCCGCTGCGCCTTGAAAACCACCGTCGCCTGCGGTAACCTCGACCCACTTGGAGAATTTGATGACGCATCTAAAGCGGACTTTAGAACAGATTGACCCGCAAGTGGCCGAGGCCATTGCCAATGAAGCGCGCCGGCAACACACGCATCTGGAATTGATCGCCTCAGAGAATTTCGTCTCCGAGGCGGTGCTGCAGGCGATGGGCTCTGTGTTCACAAACAAGTACGCCGAAGGATTGCCGGGTAAGCGTTATTACGGAGGATGCGAATTCACCGACATTGTCGAGTCGCTGGCGATCGAGCGCGCAAAGCGGCTCTTCGGCGCCGATCACGCCAACGTTCAGGCGCATGCGGGAAGCCAGGCCAATATGGCGGTATATCTTGCGGCCCTGCAGCCGGGCGACAAGGTGCTGGGAATGAATTTGTCGCACGGCGGCCACCTCACTCACGGCCACCCCCTGAACTTCTCCGGAAAAATGTTCCAGATTGTTCCCTACGGCGTCAGCCGCGAGACCGAAACGATTGATTACGAAGCGCTGCAGCTTCTGGCCGAACGGGAAAAACCTAAGATGATCATCACCGGCGCCAGCGCTTACTCAAGGACCATCGATTTCAAAAGAGTGGGCGAGATCGCCCGCTCGGCAGGCGCCGTTCACATGTCCGATATCGCTCATATCGCGGGACTGGTAGCAACCGGCCTGCATCCCAGTCCGATACCGCACGCCGAGTTTGTCACCACCACCACGCATAAGACGCTGCGCGGTCCCCGCGGAGGCCTGGTCCTGTGCCAGGCATCTCGCGCCAAGGAACTCGATAAAGTAGTATTTCCCGGAATTCAAGGCGGCCCGCTGGTTCACATTATTGCCGCCAAGGCGGTCTGCCTTCAGGAAGCTCTGCAGCCTGAGTTCAAGACCTATCAGCAGCAAGTGATGCGAAACGCGGCTACCCTGGCCCGCGTCGTCGCTTCCCGGGGATTCCGGATTGTTTCCGGAGGCACGGACAATCACCTGCTGTTGGTGGATGTGTTCGCGCGTGGAATCACGGGCAAACAGGCGGAAGAAACTTTGGAGCACGCCAATATTACGGTCAACAAGAACACCATTCCTTTTGAAACAAATTCGCCTTTTGTGGCCAGCGGGATTCGAATCGGATCACCGGCGCTCACGACCCGAGGAATGAAGGAAGCTGAGATGGAGCTGATCGGCGAGTGGATCGCCTATGTGCTGGAGGATATTCAGGACGAGGCGCGGCAGCGAAGGGTGAAGGAAAAAGTACTGCAGCTTACCGACCGTTTTCCGCTGTATCTCTCGCGCCAGCAGGTGGTCGGTAAGATATAGCTTTTCCTTTGTGTTCTTTGTGTCTTTGTGGTGAATCAATTTCTCACCACAAAGACACAAAGGGCACAAAAGATATTACACATGGATTTCAAATCAATCTTCGGCCCGCGGGGGACTCTGGCCCGCCACCACCCGCATTACGAATACCGCCCCAGCCAGGCGACCATGGCCGAAGCCGTCGACGCCGCGATTCACGGCCCGCATCATCTTTGCGTGGAAGCCGGCACCGGCATCGGAAAAAGCATTGCCTATCTGCTCCCTGCCATTGGCACGCACAAGCGCACCATCATCAGCACCGCCACCCGGGCGCTCCAGGAACAGCTCTTCTTCAAAGACATCCCCCTGCTGCGGCAGATTGCGGGCGCCGAGATTAAAGCAATATATATGAAGGGGCGGAACAACTATCTGTGCCTCAAAAAGCTGGAGACACATCTACAAAACCCGGAACTCCTGCCTGGAGATCGCGGCGAACAGATCGACGCGATCGGCGACTGGGCGCAGAAGACCGCCACAGGGGACCGGGCCGAGCTTGACTTTCTGCGCGACGACGATCCGGTATGGCGGCAACTGGACGCCCGGCGCGAGACCTGCCTGGGGCAGAAGTGCTCGCACTTTGAAGCGTGCTATATCACCCGGCTTCGCCAGGACGCGCTCGCCTCGGATCTGATTGTTGTCAACCACGCGCTTTTCTTTGCCGATCTGGCTTTGCGGCGCCAGGGTACGGCCGGCGTTCTGCCTGATTATGCAACCGTGATATTTGACGAGGCCCATGAGATTGAAGACGTGGCGACTTCGTTCTTCGGCCGGCAGGTGAGCAGCTACCGATTTGAAGATTTCGAGCGAGACGTGATTCGCTCCTTTCAGAAGCATCCCGCGATCCTGCGTTATAGCCCCAAGCTGTTTGAAGCTGCGCGCTGGTTTTTTGACCTCTTCGCGGTATTTCACAACGATCAGCGCCAAAGCATCGGGCTTCTGGCGCGCCGGCCTGACTTCATCCGGCTGGCTGCGGCCGTGGATGAATTGCTGCAGCTTTTCATTTCAATGGCTGGAAAACTGGGAAGCCGCGACGATGAGCAGGACGCGCTGCTGGACCGCGCCCAGGAACTGCGGTCCGATTTTTCTTTCATCAGCTCGGCCGCCGATCCGGCTTACGTCTACTGGATTGATAAAAGGCACCGTGGGGTTTTCCTCAATGCTTCACCCATCGACCTGGCTCCCATCCTTACCGAATGTCTTTTCAGCAAGACTCACAGCGTGATTTTGACATCGGCCACTCTCACCGCCGGCGGCAGTTTCCGCTATCTGCGGGAGCGACTGGGCATTACCCAGTCAGAAGAACTGGTTTTGGAATCCGAATATGATCTGAACGCGCAGGCGGTGCTTTACATTCCGCCTCTGCCCGATCCACGCCAGGTGCAATTTGTCGAGACGGCTTGCGAAGCAATCGAGCAATTGCTCGAAATCTCGGAAGGACGCGCCTTCCTCCTCTTCACCAGCTTTGCCCAGATGGAGAAATGCTACGACAGACTGGCTCCGCTGCTGAGGTTCCCGTTGTTGAAGCAGGGGGACTTCCCGAAAAAAGTGCTGCTGGAGAGATTCCGACAAACGCCCTCTTCGGTGCTCTTTGCCACGGCCAGCTTCTGGCAGGGAGTCGACGTGCAGGGCGATGCTCTCAGTTGTGTTGTGATTGACAAGCTGCCTTTTGCCGTTCCCACCGATCCCATCGTTTCGGCCAGGTACCGTCTTCTTGAGCAGCAGGGGAGAAACGCATTCGAGGAATACAGCGTGCCCCAGGCCGTAATCCTGCTAAAGCAGGGCCTTGGACGGCTGATCCGCAGCAAACAGGACCGCGGAATCTTGTCAATTCTGGACAACAGGATTCTCACCAAAAGTTACGGCCGCCACTTCCTCGAGAGCTTGCCAAAGTGCCCTCTTACCGATAACATTGAAAACTTGAGAAACTTTTTCGACATCAAGTAATCATTGCAATTGGCGGAGTGTGTGTCTGCCCTTCCGCGCCCCGGTTTGACGCGTGAAAACACAATCTTCGGATTAGCTTCAGAGGGAAATAACATGAATACATTATCCAGAAAGATCTCCTTTTTGGTGTCAGCGGCGCTGTTCCTGGCCATTTCGGTTCCGGCGTTCGGACAGGTTCGCGGCATCAAAGGGAAAGTAGTGGACGAAGAGGGTAAGCCGATTGTCGGCGCCAAAGTGACGATCGAAGGCATCGATATCAAGCGCAATTACTCGACCAAGACGGACAAAAAGGGCGAGTACATTCACATGGGCCTGACCTTCGGGAAATACAGAGTGGGCATCGAGGCGGAGGGATTCCAACCCGACATGGTTTCCGGCATCACTCCGGCGGTGGGCGAGCCTACGGTCGCCGATTTTCAGTTAAAGAAGGGGAGCGGCAAACTCGCGCTCGGAATGACAGACGAGCAAAAGAAAAAAATGGCGGCCGAACAGGAAGAGGCCAAAAAGCAGGCCGCAGCGGCGGAAGCAGTAAAGACCGATTTCCAGGCCGGTATTGCCGCCTCCCAGGCGGGCAAGCTGGATGAAGCGGTTGATCTCTTCAAGAAGGCGATCGAGAAAGATCCAAGCCAGCCTTATGTTTGGGCCAATCTGGCAGACACTTATGGAAAACAAAAGAAGTATCCCGAAGCCATCGAAGCCTTCAACAAGGCAATCAGTCTGAAGCCGGATGACTCTGCGCTGATCCAGAATCTTGGCAACATCTATGCCGCCAGCGGTGACACCGCGAAAGCTCAGGAGCAATACAACAAGGCGGCCAGCATGGCTACCGCTTCGGCAGCCGCAGGAGGGAGCGGGAACGCGGCGGTCAGCTATTACAACCTGGGAGTCACCATGGTGAATGCCGGCAAGTCTCAGGAAGCAATCGACGCCTTTACCAAGTCGATCTCCGCCGATCCCACGTACGCCGAAGCTCACTACCAACTGGGCATCGCCTACATCAGTATCAGTAAGAACGATGATGGCGTGAAAGCGCTCAAGGAATACATAAAGCTGGTATCCACCGGCCAGAATGCCGACACGGCCAAATTGCTGATTCAGGAACTGGGTAAAACGAAGAAGTAGCGGGTGATCCGTTGTCCGTGGTCAGTTGTCCGTGGCCAGAGGGTTTGAGTCAGTTGAGACTCGAAGGGTCAGCAGGGAATAGGTCCCGCGGTCAGGGTACAAGGCATCATCATTCCTTCACCCTACTCCTTGCCAGCAGCGTCAAAGTAGTGCTCGGCCTTCTTGCATCCCAGGTCGGCCAGATTCGCCAGGGAGGCGACCGCTGCGGATCGAACCTCGCTGTATTTGTCACGCGTCAGCTTGAGGAAGGACTCGAGCACGTCATCAGGGATCTGATTGGGCCGGTGCCAGTAAGCCACAGACAGTTCGGTGACAGCATGGGCGCGCATCGCGGGATCATCGCAGAACAGGTATTCATTCAGAAATTCCACGGCCTCCTGGCCTCCCTGCTGCGCGATTGACGCGGCAGCCGAGAGAATCATCTTTTGGCGCTTCTTAAGAAAGTTGTCGCGTTTGAAAGTGAAGTCCATCGCCTTACGCAGATAAGGGATGGCGCGATCCTCTCCCACTTCACCCATGGCCACAATCAAGGCCGCCTGCAAAGACTGCGTCCCTGTCCCCGCGTGCGTTTTGTCTTCAAGCAGCGCCTGGAAGAGCGGGTCTAGAGTCTCTGTTCTTTCAAGGGTTCCAAGGGCGAGAGCGGCGAATTCCTTCTCTTTGCGCGAACCTTGTTTGAGTATTCTTAGTAAAGGCTGCAGAAACTTCCTGTTCCGGAGAACACTGATCTCAGGGAGGATATTGTATTTTTCGGCGGTAGTCCCAGTTTCGATAACTCCAACGCAGCGATCAACTGCATCATCCTGCCTTTCATCGGGAGCAGCGGTTGTATCGAAACTCATTACAAGCCTTAAGTCGCGGCCCATTATAGTGCTGCAAGGGTTTCCTGCAAAAGAAAAAACCGGTTTGAGGCTGTTCGAGGTAGTGAACGTATCATGCCAATGTTGATCGTGAGCGTGAACGTAGTCGTTAACGTCTAACGTTGACGTGCACGTGGCCGTCCTCGGCTTTTTTTCTTTAGTTGCGGCTCTGCCGGGCTGTGCCTCCGTTGCGTGTTAGAATAGTCGGATGCAGAACAGAACACTGCCGGCAGTCATTGTCAGCCTGGTTGCCGGGTTGATCATCGGCTTTTTCGGCGGAGTGGCTTACGACTCGCAGAAGGCCGTATCAGCGCAAACGACAGCCGACCGTTCTGCTCCTGCCGACGCGACCCAGCCGGATAATTCCAAGCTTCCGGAAAACCATCCTTCCAAGGAAGTGATGGAAAAGGTCACCCATCTGCTGGAGCACGCCCAGAAGGATCCCAATGACAAGGATTCGCGCATCGAACTGGGCAATATCTTTTATAACCTCGGCCAGTTCGAGCAGGCGATCAACTATTATGGCCAGGTCCTGGAGCTCGATCCCCGCAACGTAAACGTGCGCACGGATATGGGAACGTCATATCACTTTCTAGGCGATCATGACCGTGCTCTGAAAGAGTTTGCCATCTCGCTGAACCTGGATCCGACACATGCGGAAACCCTGCAGAACATGGGATGGGTGAAGTACAACGGAAAAAAGGACTACAAAGGCGCGCTCGAGGCCTGGAATAAGCTGCTTGCCACGCATCCGGACTATCGGCATGCCGATCAAATCCGCAAGCAGATCGAATTGGTGAAGAAAGAAATGGCGGGTGGAAAGAGTTAATGCTCGGGCTGCTGATTCGACTAATCCTGATCCTTTTTATTCTTTACTTCATCCGCAAGGCGCTGCGAAGCCTGATGGGCGCGAGCACCGGGTCGCGCATGCCGCGCCAGAATCGGGCTCGCGAGATCCGGGGAACGATGATGAAAGACCCGGTCTGCGGCACATACGTTGATACTCAAGCCTCGATTCGCGTCAACAGGAACGGTAAAGATTTTTATTTTTGCTCGGAAGCCTGCAGGCGTCAGTTCGCGGCCAATTGATTACCGGCAAGCTGGCCGGGAAAAAGGGGACAGTCCCCAATTGGAAAAAGGGGACAGTCCCCAATTAGTCTGCTCTTGTGCGTTCCTGGCGGCCTTGGCGGTTAAGGTTTTTGAATAATCCGCGCAAAAACCATTCGTGGCCAAAAAGAAAATCCGCACCATAGGCATTGTCGCGAAGCTGAAACCCGAAATCGGCGATATCGTCGCCGCTGTCGTCCAATGGTGCCGCGAAAAAGGAATCAAGTTTTTTGTTGATTCCGAGTCGGCTGCGTTCCTTCCTTTCGAAGTCCCTGCCCTGCCCCGCGACCGACTTCCCTTCCGAACCGAGGTCATCGTGGTCCTGGGCGGCGATGGCACGATCCTAGCGGCGGCGCGATCGCTCAAGAACAGCGGCACTCCCATGCTGGCAGTCAATGTCGGATCCCTCGGCTTCCTGACCGAAGTGAAACTGCAGGAGCTTTATCCGACGCTGGAGCGAGTGATCGAGAACAAGTTTTTTGTCGATGTTCGCTACATGATCGACGCACTGGTGAAACGGAAGCGAAAAGTTGTGGCAAAGTACACTGCCTTGAATGACGCAGTAATCAACAAAGGAGCGCTGGCGCGAATTATCCAGTTTGAGGCCTTCAGCAACCAGGACCAGATCGGCACCTTTCTGGCGGACGGTCTGATCATCGCCACACCAACGGGATCGACGGCATACTCGCTCTCGGCGGGTGGGCCTGTGGTGTTCCCCAACATGGAATGCCTGGTTCTTACTCCGATCTGCCCGCACACGCTGACCAACCGCCCGCTGGTGATTCCGCTCGACACAACAGTTCGCGTTGTCCTGACGCAGGGAGAAGAAGTCATGCTGACTGTTGACGGCCAGGTCGGAACCCGTCTCCAGTTGCACGATGAAGTGGTTGTTTCCCGTTCTCGCAGCACGGTGAAACTGATTCATCCCGCCAACAAAAACTACTTCGACGTGCTGCGCGAAAAGCTCAAATGGGGAGAGCGGTAGGTAGCAAGCCGGAACATCCAAGAAAACTTTAACCGCCAAGATCGCCAAGAACGCTAAGAATGGCGCAAAGGACGGGGGCTGAAACTTGAAGGATGAAGGCCATAAAAGCCGTGTCACGCAGCGGTACTGTGCCTTCATCCTTCAAGTTTCAGCCCCCGTCCTTTGCGCTCTCTTGGCGCTCTTGGCGATCTTGGCGGTTAAGTTTTCTTGGCCGCATTCTCATACTCCTGTTGCAACTGCTCCATCAGACTGTCGAGTTTCTCCAGGAGTCGTTTCGGCTGCCTTGGTTTCCGTTTGTTGAGGGCGTAGGCGGCCATCAGCGGGAGCGCGATGGTGCAGTCCAGATAACAGACGACCGCGTCGGGCAGCCGATCGGGATCAATCTTCCCCCAGCTCACCGCTTCTCCCGGGGTCGCTCCCGACAGACCTCCCGTGTCCGCGCGGGCGTCGGTCACCTGTAGGAAGTAATCATGTCCCTTCTCTTCAATTCCAAGAACCTCCTGAATCTGAGGCTCAGTTTGCAATACGAAATTCTTGGGCGAACCACCGCCCAGAATGACTACGGCGCTTTTTCCACCGGAACGCTTCGCTCCCAGCACGATCGCCGCCGTCTGATTTACGTCGCGGTTGACATCGAACACGAGCTTGTTACCGCTGAGAGCTTTCGCAGCCACGTTCATGCCGATTGAGCTGTCACCCGGCGATGAGGTAAAGATCGGAACCGCGTGCGTGTAAGCTGCAGACAAAAGGGAGCGGCGGTCCAGTTTGAGCATCCGCTCGCGTTCCGCCATGTAGCGGCCGATCCGATGATGAAATTCAGCCGTGCTCATGGAAGACTGAAACTCCGGGGCTGAAATCACTTCACGGTAGAAGGCGTCGGTGGACAGCAGCACGTCATATTCGAAAAAGATGTCATAAATTCGGACTACCCCTTCTTCACGCAGCACCACGTCGCTCACGTTAGGAGTTCCGCGATGCATTTTCAGCCCGATGCCGAAGTGCGTGTCATGGTACAGATTGGCGCCCGTGCTTACAATCCAGTCTATGAAGCCCGCCTCAATCATCGGAATCAACGCGCTCCGCCCCAAGCCTGCGGGAGTAAGGGCCCCTGTGATGCCGACACCTACGGTCACGTCCGCCTCCAGCATCTTTTCGGCAAACAGATGGCATGCCTCGCGGAGCCGTGCCGCGTTGTAAGCCAGAAATGTCTGATCAATGAGCTCGACCAGAGACGTATCACCGCGGATGATCAGCGGATCAATGGGCTTGCCTGTCAGGTATTTGCTCATGATAAGGGAGTCCTCCAAGTTCCGAGCCGCCGGCGCTGCGGTGCAATCATATCTTGAACAGCTCGAATGTGGTGATCCCACCGGCAACGCATAAAAAATCCGAAAAAGCCGGGACCACGAAGGCGCGAAAGCGCGAAATGAGTCAGATCCCTTGGCTACCAAAAGGGACTGAGTATCGAAATGTTTGCGGTTCGGGTCATGCAGGAAGACTGGAACAATTTTCGATTTCGCGGCTTCGCGCCTTCGCGGTGGGTTTCTTCATACCTTTCAAGCCCAATGGAGCTTGAGACACTGCTTGCATGTATACTGTCCTTCTGAGGGCCTCATTCAGGCCGCCTTGAATGAAAAGAATACGGTTCTGGGAACCGACAGGAAGATTGCGGCGCAAGCTGCTGGTGCTTGTGTTGACATCTTTCTTTGTGTCGGTTTTGACTGCAGAGTGTGTCCATCTCATCGACGAAACGATCGATCACGCCAGAGGTCACGCTTCAAGCGGCAGGCAGGGACCTGGCGGAGACTGGTCGCACCGCTGCCACAGTTGCCCCACCTCTCAGCCCCAGAGTCAGGGTCCGACACTGGATTTTCACATCGGGCTCAGCCCGACGCCTCTCGAACGCCCCACAAACAATGGGGGTCGTGGCTCCCTCTCTCTTGTAAGGCTTCCCGCCAAGCGCGCACCGCCCGTTTCAGTCTGACGTATCCTGAGTGCAGGACAACGACAACGCGTCCTGCTTAATCCATGCCGACTCTTCGGGCCATACCAGGCGCCGGATGAAGTCGGCTCCTGAGTTTTCATTGGAGAAGCCGTATGTATCGTGTCAGACAGAAATTGGCATTTGCCATCATTTTCTTCTCTTCTCAGATGGTGTGGAGTCCAGCGGCGCCAGCCGGTCAGCAGCCGGCCGAGCCGCGGAAGAATGAAGCACGACAAGATTTGACCCCTTCAGACGCCGCCGCTTTGAATGTGATACGCACCCAGATAGAGGCAATGAAGGCGGATTACGAAAAACGCATCAAGGACCTGGAGGACCAACTCGCACAGCTCCAATCCCGCCTGTCACAGCAACCGGCAAGCGGCGAAATGGTGCAGGAGCCGCAGGCCCCGCAACCCGTGGTGCAGTCGATTCCCGGCGCGCTCAATCCCGCCATTTCTGTGATCGGGAATTTCGTGGGGAGAGGCGACACTCAAAAAGTGTTCAACGAAGACGGGGACCGCCTCGACAATAAAATGAACCTGCGGGAAGGCGAAATCGACATGAGAGTGCCGATCGATCCTTACGCGGATGGAGTATTGATCACGTCTTTGGAATCGGAAACTCCCGGAGCCTTTTCCGTCGACGCTGAAGAAGCCTACGTGAACATAAAAAAGCTCCCGTTCCTGGACCGCACACCACTGGGGCTGAGATTGAAGGTGGGCCGTTTTCGACCTGCGTTCGGCAAGATAAACATCCTGCACACGCACGATCTTCCGCAGAGCTTTCGCCCGTTGCCGGTTGAAGAATTCATGGGTCCCAAAGGATTCAATCAGAACGGCATCTCGGCGAGTTTCTTCATTCCAACGCCATGGGACGCCAATTCCACGTTGGATGCAACAGTAGAATTCCTGGGCGGCGGCGACGTGGCCATCTCTCCGCAAAAGCAAGCGCGAAATGCCTACCTGGCGCACCTGCGATGGTTCCGGACCGCCCGCGACACACACAATTTTGAGCTCGGCCTTTCCAGCTACTATCACCCCCGAGGCAATGACATCCGTTCCGCCAATTTTAATGGCGTCGATTTTCTCTATCGCTGGAAGCCTTTGCGCCAGGGCGAATGGAAGTCATTCCTGCTGGGCGGTGAAATGATGTTTGCCGGTCGCGCTTACCCCGATGCGGGAGAACCGCCGGAGGTTGCCCGACTTTCCGATGAGATCCAGCCCGGATCCGGCAAGCCGTTCGGCTACACGGCATTCACTCAGTATCAGTTCGACCGACGGAAATACGCCGGTATTCGGTGGGACCAGACCACCGCGCTTGTGAACCCCGGCTTGCGTCGCCGTGGGTTAACGCCGTACTTCTCATATTATTTCAGCGAGTTCCTGCGTTTCCGGCTGAACTACGAGCACCGCTGGAGCGATTTCTCGACCGAGGACCGCCGAAACTCGGTATTTCTTGAGTTGAACTGGGTTTTCGGCGCCCATCCGCCCGAGCCGTTTTGGGTAAACAAATGATCCCAAACAACATTTTTCGTTTGTAAACATCGGAACGCTTATCAGGTGGTGCATATGAAATTTTTTAGATACGGCTTGGTTTTGTTCCTTTCTGTTCTCAATTCAGGACCGGCATTCGGGGCGGCGCAAAAAGTGCGTGTGGTATGTACTCTTCCAACCCTGCGGGCACTGACCGAGGAAGTAGGGGGTAATCGCGTCGATGTGATCAGCCTTGCAAAGGGAGATCAGGATCCGCACTTTGTCACTCCTACCCCGGTTTTGATGAAAAAGACCCGGGAAGCGGATCTGTTCCTTGAAAACGGATTCTCGCTCGAATTATGGGCCGATGAGGTGGTCAACGGTTCCGGAAATTCGAAGATCTTTCGGGGTACGCCGGGTCGGATTATCGCCGGAAGGAGGATTTCGGCACTCGAAATTCCGTCCGTCATCTCCCGCGAGCTGGGTGACATCCATCCGCAGGGAAATCCACATGTCTGGCTCGATCCATTGCTGGCGAAAGTGGAAGCGGAAAACATCGCCGAGGCTCTCAAGTCAGCCGATCCGGCAGGGGCGAGCTATTATGACTCGCGGCTCGCCGATTTTGAAAGACGGATTGACCTGGCTCTATTTGGGTCGGAGCTTCTCAAGTCGGTGGGAATACAAAAACTCACTCGACTGGCGATGAGCGGCGAGCTGCATCGTTTCCTGGAGTCCAACAAGCTTACCGGCCAGGCCGGGGGCTGGCTGAAAGCTGCCGAACCTCTTCGAGGAAAGAAAGCGTACGAGTTCCACAAGGTATGGGTCTATTTCGCCCGTACTTTTGGCCTGCAGTTGGCCGGCACGATCGAAGAGCGGCCGGGGATCCCTCCGGGACCGCAACACGTTCGGCAAGTGACCGAAAGAATAAAAGCGGAAAAGATCCCGCTTATTCTGGTGGATAATTTTTACGACGCCGCGCTGCCGCGAAACATCGCACGGCAAACAGGAGCAAGCGTTGTGGTGCTTCCCAATCAGGTGGATGGCGAGCCGGGGATCAAGACCTACTTTGATCTGATCGACCATATAATTCAGAAGATCGCGGCGGCGGTTAAGTAGAAAGTTTGCGAGTTGCGGGTTTGCGGGTTGCGGGTTTGCGCGTTGCGGGTTTGCGCGTTTGCGGGTTTGCGCGTTGCGGGTTTGCGCGTTTGCGCGTTTGCGGGTTTGCGGGTTGCGGGTTGCGGGTTTGCGGGTTACCGGGTTGCGGGTTTGCGCGTTTGCGGATTTGCGGGTTTGCGGGTTACCGGGTTGCGGGTTTGCGCGTTGCGGGTTTGCGCGTTGCGGGTTTACGGGTTGCGAGTTTGTGGGTTGCGGGGTTTGCGGGCTCAAACGATTCAGAGCCAGTCGCCGGTTGAAAAGCAGAGATTAAAAATTATTAAAAATTAAAAATTCCGAAAATTTCGAATTTTCAATTTTGAACCCGAACCTAAAGCGAAACCCGAAACCTCATAATCCGGAAACCCACAACGTGGAACCCGTAACCCGTAAACTCGTAACCCGGAAACCCATAACCCGTAGACCTGGAACCCGTAACCCGGAAACCCGTAACTTGTAACTCAAGCTGTAGCGCGAGGGCGCATGCTCAGTTTTTCAGAACTAGCCTGGATGGTGACGCCGTTTCTGGCGTGTCTGGTGCTGTCCATCAACCATGTATATCTCGGTATTCACGTAATTGCCAGGAAGGTAATCTTCGTCGATCTGGCGCTGGCTCAAATCGCGGCTCTGGGCGCCACCTACGCCATTACGCTTGGATATGATGCCCGCGAAGACGCGCTTAGAGTTTCGCTCTTTTCCCTTGCCTTCACGTTTGCGGGGGCGGGCGCATTCGCCATCGCCCGCATGCGCAAGGAAAGAGTTCCACAGGAAGCATTCATCGGAATCATTTATGCCGCAGCCTCCGCAGCAGCGATACTGATCCTTTCCAAATCCACCACCGGCGGTGAAGAACTCAAGCACATGCTGGTCGGCGATGTCCTGCTGGTGACAAACAAAGAAGTGCTTGAGATGGCTCTGCTGTACGCGGCTATCGGACTGTTTCACGTGATCTTCCGCCGGCAGTTCCTCACTATTTCTCTCGACCCCGAGACTGCGGAGAGGAAGCTCAATATTCGATTCTGGGACATCCTGTTCTATATGTCCTTTGGCGTGGTGATTACCAAGTCGGTAGCGATCGTCGGCGTGCTTCTGGTGTTCTCTTACCTGGTGGTGCCGGCCGTCATAGCCCAGATGTGGAGCAATACGGTTCGCGGAAGACTTTTCCTGGGGTGGCTTGTGGCCATCGTTGCCAGCACCTTCGGCATTCTCTGGTCGTTCCGGGCTGATTATCCGACCGGCCCAGCCGTGGTTGTAATGCTCTTCCTGTTTCTGGTGCTTTCCGGCGTTATCTATTATCTGCAGCATGCGCCGTCGAAGCTGCGCGCCGCCGGCAACGTTGCCGCGATTTCACTGGCTGCCGTGCTCTTCTTTGCGGTTCTCTCTCATTTCCGCAAAACCGCTCCAGCGGAAGCCGGTCCGCGCCCGGGGGCGGTGGAGCTGTTGTTAAACGAGCTCAAGCACGATGATGAAGCGCGCCAACTGGACGGCATTCGCCATTTGGCGGAAATGCGCGATCCCCGCATTGTCCCGGCTCTGGAAAATCTGTTAAAGCGCGCGCAGTCCGAGCAGGTCATCGAAGCCGCGGTGGATGCGCTGGCAAAGCAGGAAGATCCCCATGCCGCTCCGGCGCTGCGAGCGGCGGCACAAACTACTCATGACGATTTTCTGCAGCTTTCCATCGCAAGAGCCCAACTGGCGGTCGGGGACAAAGCGGGCTTTGAGACATTGATGCGGATTCTCAGCGGCCAGGGAGTAACCGTGGCGCGCCGGCAGGCCAACGAGTTAATCGAACGGTATGCCGGACGCTCATTCGGCTACAATGCCGACTATCCGGCGGCCCAGAATCGCGCAGCGCTGCAGCGAATCGAAGAATGGTGGAAAAGAGAAGGCAGCCGGCTGCGCTGGGACGCGAAAGCGAAGCGCTTCGTCGGCTAGCGCTTGATTCTGCAGGTTCGGCAAGGATTGTTCACCACAAAGGCACACAGAACACGAAGCAAGAGGCGGGGCGGGCAGAGACCGGTCAGCTTTAAAAACTCGTCGCTACGGGTCACCTTATTTTCGCTGACCGGTCTCTGCCCGCCCCGCGTCTTACTTTGTGCCCTTTGTGCCTTTGTGGTGAAAAGGCTTTTCCGAATTTTCAAATGAGCACGCCACGCCTTCTAAACTCCGCAAGCAACTGTTCCTCGTTCTCGAAGCGGATGCTGAAAATCCCCATGCTGCGCGCCGCAACTAGGTTCTCCTCCAAATCATCCACGTAAACTGTCTCATCCGGTCTGGACGCGGCGCGCGCCATGGCTGCCTGGAAGATTTCCGGTTCCGGTTTCATCGCTCCCACTTCGAAAGAAAGAATGGCATCGTCAAATTCTCCCAGAACTGGATATCTTGTCCGCATAAAACCAAAATGCAGCGGGTTGGTATTGGACAACAGCATCAGTCGATAACGTTCCTTCAGCGACCGCAGTGTCTCGGGTCTTACCAGCATTTCTTCATGGAAAATCGCGCTCCAGATATCCGCAAACTGCTGCGCCGTGATATCGCACAGTTTCAGGCGCGCGCAGATCTCATCAAAGAAATCCTCATTTTTCACTCTGCCGCTTTCAAAATCATTGATTCGCGGCCAGCCTCGAAGCAGGTCCACCATTTCAGCAGTGGAGTACGAGGTTCTTCCCTGCAGGCCCTGCAGCGCTAAGCGGGGATCGAACTTGATCAGGACATTCCCGATGTCGAACAAAATCGTGCGGATCATGGAAGGTGTTATACCTGACCTTCGCGTGACGGAGCTGCGTTGCCGGTGAGTGAAAACTGAATGAAGGGGATGGCCAGGCCCGACAAAAGGCGCTGCAGGGCATCAAGCTGGGATTCGAAAAAATGGTCCGCGGGCAAAGTCACTTTCAAATTTGGAGCGCCCACCCATCCTCCCAGTTCCGATCGCTGAGCCGCGCTGCTGAAAGCGTCATTCTCGGCAAAAACCAAAACCGTCGGAAGCCGCAACTGCCGCAGAAAATCAAACGCATAATGCTCGGCCGGCGGGGCGATCAGCACCAGGGCGGCGACAGCCTCGGAGCGGGCCACACTTGCTGCCACGAAGGAGCCAAAGGAGTAGCCGCACAGTACGATCTCGGTTTGCAGCGATCGCTTCCGGGCTTCGTGCAGCACGATTTTGAGGTCATCCTGCTCGCCCCTTCCCTCGTCAAATGAGCCGCTGCTCTGTCCTACACCCCGGAAATTGAAACGGATCACATCAAAGCCGTTTTCAAAGAAAGCCTTTGAGGCGTGAAATACGACTTTGTTGTGCATTGTGCCGCCGTGCGTCGAGAGCGGATGGCAAATGACGACCATGCGACCCGCGGGCACAGGTTGATGCTTCCATTGCACCTCGAGCTTTCCGGAAGGCGAAGGTAAGAGCAAGCTCTCAATTTTTCCGAGATGAGACATGTCACGTTACCGGTTTCCGGGCGCGCAAGCCTGGATTATTCACAAATCTCAACCGCCAAGAACGCTAACAGCGCTAAGAAAAGCGCCAAGGACGGGGGCTGAAACTTGAAGTATGAAGGCACCACGCATAGGCTTGACGCGGTTGATAACTTTCATACTTCAAGTTTCAGCCCCCGTCCTTGGCGCTCTCTTGGCGTTCTTGGTGTTCTTCGCGGTTAAGATTTGTGAATAATCCAGGTTTACGCGCCTGGCAGCCAATGTTATCGTGCCGCGCTTCTGCCGGCGGCGGCCCGGTCCCTGTTTGAACGGGCCAGGTGGCTGTGCTTCCTCCCATAACCGAAGTAAATCAGAAACCCGAGTCCCAGCCAAACTATCAGCCGCAGCCAGTTTTCCGCCGGCAGCGAGAACATCAGCAGCATGCAGGTCGCCATTCCCATGATCGGAACAAAGGGAACCAGCGGGGCCCGGAAAGGCCGCTCCGCTTCGGGATGCTTGCGACGCATGATCAAAACCGCGGCGCAGACCATGACAAAGGCCAGCAGCGTGCCGATATTTACAAGCTGCGCCAGTATCCGCAGCGGCAGAAATGCGGCCATGATGGCGACAAATATTCCGGTCAGGATGGTTGATTTCCATGGTGTTCGGAAACGCTCATGGACCGCGCCGAAGAAACTTTCCGGTAGCAGGCCGTCTCTTGCCATCGCCAGAAAGACTCGGGGCTGGCTGAGCATCATCACCAGCAGCACGGATGTGATGCCCGTGAGCGCTCCCAGGGCAACCAGGTACTGTGCCCAAGGCAGACCGACCTGCTTGAACGCGTCCACCACCGGGGCATTGATATCTATCTTGTTGTAGGGGACCATTCCCGTCAGGACAGCCGCGACGGCGATGTACAGCACCGTGCAGATCAGCAGAGAGGAAATCAAGCCGATTGGAACGTCGCGTTGCGGCCGGCGTGCTTCTTCCGCGTGCGTAGAAACCGAGTCAAAACCAATGTAGGCAAAAAAGATGATGGCGGCACCGGCAAGCATGCCCAGCGGCTCACCCCCCGCATCCGCCTTCCCGAACAGGGTCTTCCCAAAGAAACTGATCCCGGTAAGGCCATAGGGAGCGAAGGGATGCCAGTTTGCCGGGTTCACGTACCGGATGCCTACCACGATCACAAAGATAACGATCGCCAGTTTCGTGATCACCATTCCGGCATTGATGCTGGCGCTCTCTTTGATGCCAATGACCAGAATCATGGTCACCAGGCCCGCGATGATGATGGCGGGCAGATCAAAGTACGTCCCCGTTGCCACCAGCTTACCCTGCACCGGATCGTAGTCGAAGGGCGCGGTAGAGAAGACGTGAGGCACCTTCCAGCCGAATACCTGGATGAACTCCTGAAAGTGGGCCGACCAGCCATGCGCCACCGTCCCTGACGCCACCGCGTACTCGAGAATCAAGTCCCAGCCGATGATCCATGCGAAGAGTTCTCCCATGGTGGCGTAGGAGTAGGTGTAGGCGGAGCCCGCGACCGGCACCATCGAGGCGAACTCGGCGTAACAGAGGGCCGCAAACACGCAGGCTACTCCGGCGGACACAAACGACAACATCAGAGCCGGACCCGTTTTGTCATGCGCGGCCTGCCCTGTCAGTACGAATATGCCCGTACCGATGATCGCGCCCACCCCCAGGCCCGTCAGTTGCACCGGACCCAGTACTCTCCTGAGGCGGTTCTCTCCTCTCATCTCCTCCAGCAGCAGAGCCAGTGGCTTCCTGCTAAAATATTGGTTGGCCATCCGTTAACCTCCGCGTCATTGACAGCGCCCAAGAATATCAGTGGGATATCGCGCTAGCAAGCGCGGATCATCGCCATGAAAATCATTGACACGCATCGGCACCTGTGGGATCTGGATCTGTTCTCGTACTCCTGGTGCAGGAACATCCCCGCTCTGAATCGCAGCTTTCGAATGAACGATTATAGGGAAGCGATTCAGCACCTGAACGTAACCAAGTCCGTTCATCTGGAAGCCGATGTGGATGAACCCTGGATGCTTCAGGAGACACGGCACATTCTCGCGCTTGCCGCACAGGACAACCTCTTGCAGGGAGTGGTGGCCTGCTGCCGTCCCGAGAAAAAAAGTTTCCGGGCATACCTGGATCAAATCGCAGGCGAGCCGGCATTAAAAGGAGTTCGCCGCGTACTGCACACCCAACCCGACGAGCTATCGCAGAGCAGTCTATTTATCGAGAATATTCGCTCTCTCGCCGATTATGGCCTCTGTTTCGACATTTGTGTGTTGGCCCGCCAGCTTCCATTGGCTTTCCAGTTGGTCCGGGCATGCCCGGACGTTTCTTTTATCCTGGACCATTGCGGCAATCCACTGATCAGGGAAGGATTGGCGAAACCGTGGCGCGCTCAGATGGGCGAGATGGCTTTGCTGCCCAACCTGGTTTGCAAGATTTCGGGAATTGTGACGAACGCGGATCTAGACCACTGGTCTACCGAAAATCTGCGTCCCTATGTAGAGCACGTGCTGGAGCGCTTTGGTTGGGACCGCGTGATATTTGGCAGCGATTGGCCTGTGTGCACCCTTGCCGCAAGCTTGACGGAATGGGTCGAGGCTTTGATGAAAATCACCGGAACGGCTTCTCTGCAGGATCAGGAAAAACTCTTCTGGCGCAATGCGGAGAGAATTTACCGGCTTGGCTAGGAGAACCCAAAGAATCACCACAAAGACACAGCCCGGCCGCTGGCTGCAACCAAAAAGCCGTCGACGTGCACGTGAGCCTCCTCGGCTTTTTCTTTGGTTGCGGCCTACGGCCGGGCTGTGCCTCTGTGGTGAAAGAGTCAATCACTCGCGCCAGGCAAAGGCGACTTGCTCAGGCATTTCCGCATTTTTGTCTTGCAGCAGCTCCTCGCTGCCGCCTCTTTTACCGGCGGCGCCCCGCGGAGGCATGCCGTGACGCTGCTGCAGCATTCGCACAATGGATTGCACTTGGGCAATGTAGCCCTTTGGCGCGTATTTCTTTGCGTATAAAGTTTTGTACTTTGGCAATAACTGGGGAAACTCCGTATTCAGAAAGCGGAGAAAGTGATCGCGCGTGCCGCCTTCCAGATAAAGCACATTGGCGCCGACAAAACGAGCCCCGTGCCGCGCGATCTCGCAAATGGTGCGCTCCAGTTTGGAGCGGTTAGAAGTGATGCCGGGCACGATTGGCGCCATCAGAACGCCGGCATTCACTCCCGCATTCACCAACTCGCGCACCGCTCTCAAGCGCTGCAAGGGATGTGCTGTTCCCGGCTCCAGCCTCCGCCAGGCTTCTTCGTCTACCGTGGGGACGCTGAAGTAGACGGTGCACCCGGCTGCCCGGGTAAGGTCGGCCAGCACATCACAGTCACGTACAATCATCGGCCCTTTGGTAACCAGACCGACGGGAGTATGAAAATCGCGCAGAGCTTCCAGCGACCGCCGGCTCAGTTTGTAGTGACCTTCGATGGGTTGGTAAGGGTCTGTGGCCGTCCCGAACGCTACCAACTCCCGGTTCCATGAGGATTTCCGGAGCTCGCGCCGCAGGACGTCTGTAAAATTCGTTTTTACCAGAATCAACGAGGAGAACTCATCTCCCGGGTTTAATTCGAACTGAGTCTGATATCGCCGGGCGAAACAGTAATGACAACCGTGCGTGCACCCCCGGTAAGGGTTGAGCGTCCAGCCAAAGGGCATTCCTTCGACCCGGTTAAGAGCCGAACGACAGACCACTTCCTGGTAAGAAGCATCGTCGGATCGGTGGACGGCACCCGTCAGGGCGGCAACTCCACCTTCTTTTACCAGCCGCGCAATAGTGCGCGTGGTTGGCTTTTCGGAAGCCAGGTCAAAGAGAAACGGGGTTTTTTGGGTCCGGTCCGGCGGCATTACCACCTTTTTTTCACCTCTCTGGTCATTGTCCTCCCAGACGCACATTCGAGTCAAGCTGTCTCTGGCGCAGGTAGTGATCTGGCTTGTGCCCGTCGAGAAAAAGACTTCACCACAGAGGTTTAGCGCGGCAGAGCCGCAACCAAAAGTCAAGGAGAGACGGCCTGAGGGCCGTCTCTCTGCGGTGCCCTGCCAAGCTGAGACGGCCGTCAGGCCGTCTCTCCGCTCCCGAATGATTTGCGCAGGCCCCGAAAATTCTCAATGGTGCACGCCAGGAGAAACTGATAGAGACGGGCGGGAGAACAAAGTAGCCGATAGGAGGTCCGAATGAAATACGACGCGATCGTGATAGGGTCCGGTCAGGGCGGCAATCCTCTTTCCCACAAGCTGGCCGACCTTGGCTGGACGGTGGCTTTGATCGAGAAAGAACATCTGGGCGGCACCTGCATCAACACCGGATGCACCCCCACCAAGACCATGGTGGCCAGCGCTCAGGTAGCCCACTACGCGCGCAACGCGTCTCGCTGGGGCGTACACACGGGCGACGTCAAGGTCGATCTGCCTGCCGTTGTGGCCCGCAAGAACAAGATCGTGCAGTCATTCCGCTCCGGGCAGCAGCGCCAGGTGGACGCGCGCAAAAAACTGCACCTTCACCACGGGCAGGCCCGATTCACGGGTCCCCATCAGATCCAGGTCGGAGAAGAAAGGCTGGACAGCGAGCGAATCTTTATTAATACCGGCACCCGTCCTGACATTCCCCGCCTTGCCGGGCTCGATACGGTCGATTACCTCACAAACGCGAGCGTCATGGAATTAAGCGAGATTCCGGAGCATCTCCTTGTAATCGGCGGTGGTTACATAGGCCTGGAATTCGGCCAGATGTTCCGGCGCTTCGGAAGCCGCGTCACGGTCGTCCACCGTGGTGATGTCCTTCTCGGACGCGAAGATGCCGATGTCGCACAGGAACTGCAGAAGGCGCTCGAGAGCGAAGGGATGCACTTTGTGCTCAACTGCCGGACGACTCGCGTCGAGCGCAAGAACGGGCGCGTCAACTTGGCTGTGGAGACCAGCCAGGGATCGGAAGAAATCACAAGCTCGCATCTGCTCATCGCCACGGGACGCCGTCCCAATACCGACGATCTCGGACTGGACCAGGCTGGAATCGCGACCGATGAGCGCGGTTTCATTCATGTCAACAATCGACTAGAGACCAATGTGCCGGGTGTCTGGGCGCTGGGGGATGTCAAAGGCGGACCGGCCTTCACCCACATCTCCTACAATGACTTCCAGATAATTTACGGGAATTTGATCGAGGGCAAAAACCTGAGCATCAAAGATCGATATGTGCCGTACTCCGTCTTCACGGACCCGCAACTGGGTCGCGTCGGCCTCACGGAAAAAGAGGCGCGAGCCTCAGGCCGCAAGCTCAAGATGGGAACCAACCGAATGGAGCGCGTCGCTCGCGCCATTGAGCGCGATGAAACAGCGGGCATGATGAAGCTCCTCGTTGACGCGGAAACCGACAAGATCCTGGGCGCCGCCATACTCTCCACAGAAGGCGGCGAGCTGGTTCAGATTCTTGGCGCCCTCATGCTTGCCGGCGCGCCGTACACGGTGCTGAAAGGGGCGGTTTACATACACCCGACATTGGTCGAAGGATTCTTTGGACTGATGGATAGCGTAAAGCCGGCGAACTGAAAGGGCAGGGCCGGCTCAGCTTCTTGGTTGCGGCCAAGCCGTGTGGCTCTGCAGTGAATTTTTCGCGCGTTGTGCCGCTCGCGGCTCTGTGAGTGCCGGCGATGAAAGTGCGGCGAATTCTCTCATCGCTTTCCATGCCTCGCGGCGAACCACCAGCGACGGGCGTGCCAGGCGCAGCCGATCTACAGCCGCTTCTACGGTCGTGGCGAAGCCATTTGCCAGCAGATAAGCGCCCAACACTGCCGCACTGCGTGAATACCCGACCTTGCAGTGCACATAGACCGTGCCTCGATTCGATTGTTCGGCAATGAAGGCCACCGCTTCCCGTAACTGGTTCTGCGTCGGACCCGTCAAGTCGAGAATCGGAATGTGTCGGCGCGTGATCTCCAGGAATGGCGACGACTCCGAAAACTCCGCGGTCAGATCCAACACAGACGTTACTCCGTGGCGGAGAGCTTCGGCGGCCTCCTTATCCGTCAGCTTGCGCCCCATCCACACTCCCGGGATAACGACATCCCAAGGACGACATTGACGCCGGTAGTACGCGAGGGAGAGCTGCTGGCCAAAAAGATAGGGTGCGAGCAGGATTCGTCCGCTGAGCGGCAGGTACCCTTCCTTCTTCCGGAAGACTTTCGCGCCTGCTCCACAGTAGGCCACCGTCACCACAGCCAGCGAGAGAGCCGGCCAGAGAAAGATCGCCGTCCAGGGTCGCCCGAGAAAGGCCAATCCACACATTGCCAAAGTTCCGATCGCATAACAGGCTGCCACCGTGACGCTGCCAGGCAGCAGCGACAGAAACATCGACGCCCTGGCCGCTGATAAGGCCTTCATGTCCGAATTCGCCGAGCAGCGGATACAGTGAATATTCCCCACCGATCAATTTCCTGCGAACTTTTCACGAACCCTGCGGCCCGGACCAGTTCATCCATCTCTGCCTGCGTGCGGCGACGCATTCGCCAGGGCTTCCCTTCACGATTGGTCAGGACACCCGCGATGAAGTTCAACTGCGGATGCCAGGGTTGATTGGTGTAGATAAGATGCCCTTCGGGTTCGATCGCGTCCGTGAGCCCATAAAGCGATTCGAGCACCTGCCGGTTGCCCGGAAACAGCTCGTACAGTCCCGACACGATGCCGATCGTGGATCGAGGCACGGCAGCCGCCAGAGAGGCGCGGTCGAAGGCGTCGCCCTGAAGTGTGATTACGTTTTCCAGACCCAGTTCGCGAGCCAGCCGGCGCGCCGCGTCAAGGTTTTCCGTCTTATAATCGCACAGTACTGCCGTAATCGGAATGTGCCTGAGCTCCTGCATGGTCTGCAAGATGTAACGCCCCGGGCCTGAAGCGACGTCGAATATGCGGACCGGCCGGCCGGCAGCGTGCGTAGCCAGGATGGCATTACGCAGCGTCTTTTGAAGATGATTGCGGCGCTGACGGATGCCTCGCCATCCGACGCTGTTCAAGTACGCGCGATCGATGGAACAGCCGAGCGGCGTCACCCCCTGCGGCCTGTTGTCATAGACGTAGTCGAGTGTCATCCCCGAGTCGAATCCCGTCCGCCATCCGAGTCGAATTCCGGCGCTCAACCGGCCGACGGTCTTCAGGGCAAAGCGCATCGCAGCGTACGAGACGCGCCTCTCGCGCCGAAGACAGTCGTACTCGGCTCTGGTGTAGCCATGTTCATCGGCATCGAGAAGCGACGCGTGTCCGTTAGGTCTCTGGAATTGTTTGAGCATGAATTCACGGAGAACCGCGATCAGGCGACGGCGATCCTTCTCGTGGAAGACCGCATGATGAAAGCCGCGAAAGATCAGCAACTGTTTGCTATGCGATGAGAGCCCTTCCAGGAACTTCTGCTGGGCCCCAAGCTTCACAATCCAGTCCGAGCCGGCGCTCACCATAAGAGTCGGCACCGTGATCGCGCCTGCATCCGACAGCAGGCGCGTGGAAGTATCGTGCAGGTCCAGCAGGACATTGACGGCGATCTGGCGAAAGATAAATTCGTCGTCCTGGTACCGCCTGGCTTCCTCCAGATCGTGCGTCAGCATTCTCGCTTTTACGTAACTCTTTACGTAACCCGGCCCCAGCAGCTTCTGCCGCAAACGTAAGAGCGTCACCGCGAAGGGGAAGTACAATTTGACGCGAAACGCCGGCGTCGCCAGGATCAGGGCGCGAATCGGCGGCGCATAGTCATGCACCCACGCGGCGACTATCACCGCGCCGACGCTATGCGCCATCACAATCATGTCTTCCGTTGCGATTCCATACCGCTCTGAGACATGACGCACAAAATCATCCACGTCCTTGACCAGCATGGACAGGTTCACGGCCGAGCCTCTTTCACCTGATGAACGCCCGTGCCCGCGGGCATCCCAGGCGAAAACAGCCACATCGTCGAGTGCAAGCGCTTCCACTGTCTGCTGCCAGCGGGCAGAGTGCTCGTGCCCGCGATGGAACAGCAGAAGCGCTTTCTTTGCGCGCATTGACGGAAGCCAGACACGATAAAACAATTCCCCACCATCGGGAAGCGCCAGGGTGTGCTCTGTTTGTCGGAAGGACGTTGCCCTGTTCGGGCTTGTTTCAACTTCGATCATGACAATACTCCTCGCCTGCGACGCGCGATCATTGTGAGTCGCCGGCCAGCGCGAGCACTTCATTGCGAAGTTCCGCGCAAATGTGACGTGCCGAATCGATTCCGCCCTCGCGGTCGGAGTAAGTGCGCGGCTCTCCGATTGTCAACCGGATTTGACCCGGCCTTGGAAACCATCGGTGCCTCGACCATGATTCGTAGGCGCCTGCCAGGTAACAAGGGACTACCGGGTACCGCGTTCCTGCCAGCAGCAGCCCTACACCCGACTTGAATTCAGCGATTTCTCCCGCCGCCGATCGCGTCCCTTCAGGAAAGAAGATCAGGACGTTACCGGGGGCCGCGAGCAACTGCCGGCAAAGATTCAGGCTCTCGCAGGCGCGCGCCTGCCGGTCGAACGGCAGGGCGTTTACCGCAACCACAGCGGCGATCAGGCGCGAACTTCTAACAAAGAAGTAGTCCTGCGCAGCGGCCGGAAAAGCGTGGTGCACTCTTCTTAACTGCAGCGCCGCCAGCAGGCAGAGCGCATCAAGATGGCTCGAGTGATTGGCGACCATCACGAACGATTCGCTTTTTGGAAGTTTTCCTTGACCCGTAATCGACAGACGATGGTACGTGCGAAGCCACAAACGCATCAGGAGTGCGGAGATCAGTCTTGCCCCATATACCAGCATGTCCGGCTCGCGCGGAAAAATTCGGAGCCGCTCAAGCGGCGTCACATCCAAATCTCGCGCCGAATCATATTGCCATGCGCTCATAATCAATCTCGCTCGCTTCCGCGAATAATCGCCCGGCCAAGAGCAGTCAAAGATTTATCCACAATGATGCGACCCATACCCACCGATCCACGACACTCTCAATAGAGATCATGAAAATATCGGATCATATGGAGGAACAATGGCGCCGTATAAACGAGGCTGTCCACGCGATCCAGGATGCCTCCGTGTCCGGGAATGCAGGCGCCCATGTCTTTGATTCCCAGATCACGCTTAATCACACTCACAGCCAGGTCTCCCAACTGCCCTCCCACGCCGATGATCAAACCGGCCAGCAGGCAGTCGCGTGGTTGAAAATCAGGAAGCGTAAACCGCAGCAGCCACGGCAGGGTCATGGAGACCGCCAGCGCGGCCAGCGATCCTTCCCAGGTTTTGTTGGGACTGATGTTGCTCCTGAGCGGATGAACGCCAAAGAACTTCCCGCAGACGTACCCAGCCACGTCATTCAGCTCCACCGCGAACAGAACGAAGAGTAGATAGCTGTACGCGTGAACGGCATTCGTTAGAAAAGCCAGGTGGCCGAACATCCAGCCGAAGTAAATGAATCCCACGATCGACAGAGCCAGCGACTGCAACTGTCCGCGCACCCGGTTCCGCGCGATGGGGATGATCAGAATTGCAGCAATCACATAAACAGGCAGCGCCATAAAGAGTCCGTACCAGCCGGGCACGTGTGCGTGGGGGTCAGAGACAAATGAAATCACGCCGGCAGCGACGATTCCGAGGTAAACGACCGCGGTCATCAACCAGTCGCGGTAAAGCCCGGTAGCGCGGGCGAACTCTTTAAAGGCGATCATCGCGACAATGGTAAAGAACAGGATGGACGTGCCCCGGCCCAATAAAATCGAGAAAACCAGCACGGGCATCATCATCAGCCAGCCGCGGTACGCCCTTAGAGCCTGGTCCACCTTTGCGCCGAATCCCCATTTCAACAGCGCAATCACTCCCCCGGCCAATACCAGAGCCTCCAACGTGATAACCAAATAAAATCTGAAGACGTCACTCTGCAGCGCTGCATGCACCGACATGACTCATGCCTCCCGCCACGCAGCGGACGAAGCCGGCTTTTTCGGGCTTCCAGCCAGCACACGCCTGATTCGGATCAACCTGACGCCGATGGTTTCAACACACCCGAAAATAATGGAGAGATTCGTCCAGTCCAGGACCGACAGGCCTGCATAAATGATTTGCCCGCTTCCCCACCAGAGCAGCCCCAACGTGAGCCACCCCCCCAGATGCAGCGCAACAATTCGCCAAGGTTTGGACATAACACCGCTGAACTCACGCTGCGCGCCCACGGCCTGGCCGAGTGTTCCGACGTAGGCAACCAGCAGCGCGAAAATTGCGGACCAGTAACCGCCGAGCGGCCGGCAAAGACCGCTGTGCGCCACACCTGCAAAAGTGATGACGTCAGAAAGGCGATCCGGCAATTCGTTGACAATTTCGCCGGCGGGGCTCCCCGTGCCGGAGGCCAGGGCCACCATCCCGTCGAGCATATTCAGCCAAAGCCGCAAGTAGCAAAACACAACCGCCGCGATCAGCAGTGAAGGCATGGCCTGTGACTGCCAGAAGCACACTCCGGCCGCCGACGCAGCCAGGATTGAGGTGTAAGAGATCAAGTCCGGATGGATGCCGACAGCCACACAGAAACGAACCGCGCCGCGCGCAGTGCGACGAACCAGGTCCGATATCGGCCGTCGAGAACGGGGCCGGTAAGATCCGGACTCCCAGTCCCCGGACTTCCGTGGCGGCGCGACTATCTTCACTGTTCCATAGCGCATGTTGAAACACCCCTGTCCTCCGAAGGCAAATCTGGGACCATTCGCCAACCGGCGACTGTCTTCTGGCAGCAGGCGAATCGAGACGGGCAAATGAGTTTCTAAAGCCTTGCAGCCGTGCCTATTCGAACTTTCTCTCCAACCTGAAGGGATACCGTCGGCGGGGGGACTGCTGGTTGTGACTCCCGCGGTCACAGATGTGAACTCAAATTCGGTCTCAACTGATGCTGCCGGTACTGAGCTCGATTGCCTGGCGCCGGACAGCAGAAAGATCCAACTTGCCGGTTCCCAATAACGGGATGTTTTCAATGCGAAAAAATGCGTTCGGGCGGGGTATCCAAAGGTTTGGAAGGCCTGACTTGTCCAGGTTGGCAAGAAGCCGCTCCAGCACCTGGTCGGGCAAGGTATGCAGAACGACGAGCTTTTCTCCTTTGCGATCGTCTGGAACGCCCACCACAGCCAAAACCTGCTCGCCGATTCCCGTCAACTCCTGCAGCGCTTCCTCGATGCGTAAATGCGGGACCATCTCACCTCCAATCTTGCTGAAGCGCGAAAGCCGGTCTGTAACGTGAATGAAGCCATCCTCGTCAACCATGGCGATGTCACCGGTTACGTACCATCCGTCGCGAATCACCTCGGCGGTTTTATCCGGCCTGTTCAGATAACCGATCATCACATTGCCCCCCTTGACCAGAAGCAAACCGGGCTGTCCGCTGAGAACCGGCTGCAGGGTCGCAGGATCGACAATTTGTACGCTCACGCCCGGAAGAGGTTGTCCGATGGTTCCGCTCCTGTGACCTGCCTGGTAAAAGCCGGCGCTTCGAAAATCGGGCACGTTTACCGAGACGACAGGCGAGCACTCCGTGCAGCCATAACCCTCCATGACGTGAATACCGAATCTCTCTTCAAACGACCGGGCAACGGCGGCGCTCAACTTTTCGGCCCCCGCGATGACATATTGAAGACCCCCCAGCAACTCGGGCTCGCAGCGGCGGATCAGGCTCTGGAGCATTGTGGGCGTGGCAAGAAGCATGGTGGCGCGGCAACGCGCCGCCAGCACTCCCACAGCGCGTGAATCAAAAGGATTCGGATGGTAAATCGCAGCCATCCCGTTCAGCAGCGGAAACCATATGGTTGCGGTAAACCCGAACGAGTGGAAAAAGGGAAGAATCCCCATGATCCGATCGTGACGGGTCGGGGCAAAGACTTGCGCCAGCCCTTCCAGATTTGAGCGGATATTGCGATGCGAAAGCATCACTCCCTTGGGCTCGCCCGTACTCCCGCTGGAGAAAATGATGGTGGCCAGAGTGTCCACACCCTTTGATTCAGCGGCGCTCAGACGGCGGGCAAGGAAACCAGCAGGCAGCAATATGGCGGAGAGCAGAGCGAACGCGAACCGGAAGACCGTCTTCTCGCCCGCCAGGTCTTCCATCAGGAGGGAGGACGCGGGAACAGCCAGCCGCACTTTTTCAAGGAACTGACGAGAGGTGATGATCGTTCGTATTTCGCATTGGCGGACGCACGAGTCAAAGATCGGCTGAGATACGGTGTAATTGAGATTTACCGGCACCTTGCCGCACAGCAGAGCGGCGATATTGGCGACGGCGCCCGCCACGGAAGGCGGCAACAGCAACCCGATTTTTTCGTCCGCCGCAAACCGGCTCCGCAGCAGGCGCGCCAGAAAGACCGAACGCACCAGCAGCCCAAGGTAGCTCACGCGCGGGTTGAGTCCGTCGGCGACCGCCAGGCGGAAAGGATGGCGTCGTGCCTGTCGCGCAAAATCGACGTGAAGCGGTTTCAGATACTGTTGGCGAAGGCTGAATGCCTCGGCGGCAAGCCTCTGTACTTCCTGGCGTACTTCCGCCGCGCCGGAAGCTGCCCGCATGGGAGCTCCAAACGTGACAGTGACCGGATACGGAATGCGGCGGGGCCGCTTCCACAAGAACCGCCCCCGCTGAAAGCTGAAAATGCTGCCCCAGACGCCGTCCAGATGGACAGGGATAATCGGCGCATCGACACTTTTCATGATGCGCTCGAATCCTCGGCGAAACGGCAGGAGCTGGCCGGTGCGCGTGATTTGTCCTTCGGCAAAAATGCATACCACGCGGCCTTCCTGAATGGCGCGCGAAGCCTGACGCAACGATCGGATGACTTCGCGAGGGCCTCCGGTCGACGAAATCGGGATCGATTTCATCATGCGCGCAAATGGCCGAATCAATTTCTGGTCATAAAAGCCCTTGAACATCACAAAACGGATGCGCCGGTCGGTGGAGGCGAGCAGCAGCAGCGCATCCACAAATGAGAGATGGTTGCAGACAAACAGCGCGCCGCCGCGCTCCGGAATGTTGTCGCGGCCGATCACCCGGATCCTGTAAACCGTGTGGACCAGTACCCACAAACAAAACCGCAGCAGCGCTTCGGGCAAAAGCACGCAAAGATACGCGGTGACGGCAGCCGTGATGCAGCCGGTAAGGAGAAAAATCTGGGAGGGCGACCATCGCAGATGCACCGTCACGATCCAGTAAACTCCGGCCGAGACGAGCATCCCCACAAAGGTCATCAGATTGGCGGCCGCGATCATGGCGCCCTTGCTTTCAGGCTGGGGCCGATGCTGAATCAGCGCGTTGACGGGAACGGCAAAAAAACCCGCCGAGAATCCAACCGCCGCCAGCAACACGCCGGTCTGAAGGAAGGTGGTGGCGTAAAACGCCAGCGCGGTCGCGAACAGCGCCAATCCCGCGGACCCGAGCGGCACCAGGCCATATTCAATTTTGCTGTGCGAAAGATAACCGGCGACGTAGCTTCCCAGCCCGATGCCGACGGCCAGGATGGCCAGCAAATATCCGATGCGGGTTTCCGGAAGGTGAAGCTGGTCCTTTCCCAGCAGAATAATGTTCAACTGGAAAAGAAAACCCAGGAACCAGAAATAGATATTCCCCAGAATGGCCAGCCATAGGACGCGGTCCCGGCGCGCCAGCGACAAATTGCGCCAAACGTCTTTTAGAAAGTTCCATTGGAACGCGGCCTTCGGGTTAGCCGCAGGAACAGCGGTAATCGCCAGGCTGGTTATAACTCCCGCCAAAGCTAGGATCGTGAGGGCGATTCCCGACAGGTAAAGCCTCGACCGCAGGTGTTCCACCGGGAATGCGCCTGCAACCGTGCCGAGTATGATCGCCACGAAGGTGGTCAGTTCCAAAACGCCGTTGCCCCAGGAGAGCTCCTTTTCAGGAAGGAGTTCCGGGAGGATCCCGTATTTGCTGGGGCTGAAAAAGGCGGCCTGCGCTCCGGTCAGGAACAACAACGCCATGGAAAAGTACAGGTTTCCGTACCAGAAAGCGATGGTTGCAAAGATCATGATGACCACCTCGACCAGCTTGGTCCAGATGGTCACAGAGCGTTTGCTGTATCGATCGGCCAGAAATCCGCCATACATGGAGAAAAACAGAAAAGGCAGAATAAACAGCGCTCCGATGGCGGAGACTCTTTGATTCCCCTGAATCTCGGACGAAGCGGTCAGCAGTGCCAGCAGCGTGATCACGTTCTTGTAGGCGTTATCGCTGAAAGCACCCTGAAACTGCGTCGCTATCAAAAACCAAAAGCCCCGCTTCGATTGAGCGGAAGGGATTTCAGACCGGCCCACAGAGTTAACGACCTGCTGATTTGGAGTCGGCGGAGTTGTATTGCTGTTCATCGCACACGAAGCGGCCCAACTCGGCGAGCGAGGCTTGAGACAATATCGGAAATACAAGACGGCGAGTTGATCACGAATTTCACGAATGCGCGAATTTCGTGCTCAACCTACGGTTCCGAGAACGAATAACTGACGAACGCAAAGCGCCGGCTGTCCGGTGACCACGACGCCACGTTGATCGTCCCCTGCCCGCCGAAGAGCTTTCCCAACTCCAGGGTTTTTGCGCCGGCCGGCCTGTCCATCTTGTCCCCAGGCAACGGCATGATGCGCAGCAGCACGTTTTGATTGGCGGGATGGCCCTGCGTACCTTTGCGATAAGAGAGAAAGAGCAGCCATTTGCCGTCCGGCGAGGGGTGCGGGAACCAATCGACATAGTCGTCGCTGGTAACCTGCTCGGCTTTGCTGTCGCCCTCTCCCGCGCCCTGCGCCGGGATGCGCCAGATGTCTCCGCCTCCGGCCCGGTCCGAGTTGTAGT
The DNA here is from genome assembly GCA_036507075.1 of Acidobacteriota bacterium. Taxonomy (GTDB): domain Bacteria; phylum Acidobacteriota; class UBA6911; order JACQSX01; family JACQSX01; genus DASXQR01. The sequence continues at coordinate 67,080 of DASXQR010000010.1, forward strand.
AAATCCATTTCCCATCCGGGGAAAAATCGGGGCCGTCTTCATGGGCCGGGTTGATAGTAAGCCGCTTCGCTGTGCCGCCTTCCAACGGGATACTGAAAATGTCGTAGCTCTCATGCTGCCTGGCTACGTATGCAAGCTCTCTGCCGTCGGGAGACCATCCATGGAAGTAGCTCGGTTTGTGCTCGGTAACCTGACGTGCCTGACCGCCCGAAACGGGTAAGACAAAAATAGGACCGCTGTTCACCGACACGGCCAGCAGTTTCCCGTCCGGAGAAATCCCGTGATCGTTGTTAATCGCCCCGATCGATCCCAGGGAAATGTTTTGTGGCTCACCTCCCGCAACGGGAATGCGCCACAGTTTGCCTTCGGAGTTCACGAGCAGATACTCGCCGTCATGCGACCAATTCGGCGCTTCAAAGCGTCTCGCGGCCGAGAAGACCACTCGCTTATCTTTCCCGTCGACGCTCATGATGGTGACATGACTGTTGAGAACAGAGGTCCCGGCCGGATTGGGCGCGAGCTTCACCTGATCCAGAGTTGAAGTGCTTAACACATCTTTCCGATGTGATGAAGCGACGAGACCGACCAAGATGCTGCGTCCCATAGTGATTGTGTCCGAACCTGTGAACTCCCAGCTCATCCCGTCCGTGGATTCGTAGCCGGTGAATTGATCTCCGCGCCGAACCAGTTTGACCCAGTAAGGCAACCTGCCTTTGTTGATGCGGGGATTATTCGGATAGGTGATATCTCCCGGAGCGAGGCGGCGCAGAAACTGCACGCCATCGGTTGGAGTAACGACAACAGTGGCGTGCCTGGCGCCAGGGGCGAGATCCTCGCGAAACATGACGCCCGCCTTGGCGTGATCATTCGTGTTTTCCACCTGTGTGATTCGAGCAATGATCTGGCCATCGCCGGTGAAGGGCTGGTGCACGAAATGAAAACCATCGCTGTTTCCCCAGATATCCAGCGTTCCCTGCAGCGTAAATCTTTCATCTGCGCAGGAGGCGCGCCCTGCTACTTGCACACTCCCGACGTCCTGGCTGGCCCAGGGCCGGGGAAGCGAACTCTCCGGGCGGACTCGCGCTTCAGGATGGGACAGGTGCAGCGAAACAATGAATATCAGGCAACCCGCGAAGATCCACGTTGTTCGAGGAATTGTCAGTCTGATTTTCATGGTTATCAGGTTCTCACACCCAAGCCAAGTATCTCTTTGCAGTACCGGATGCTCTTCTCCAGCTCTGATTTCTGGAATTCCCTTTCCGCCGACGCCCGATCCTGACCTGTGGGAATCGCAAAAGCAGTCATCGGCCTGCCTCTTTTGGCCAAAGCAAGGAATTTCGCGAAGTCACTTGCCTTCGCTTTGGGGTAAGGCTTCCAGAATTCTGGTTTCAAATACGGAAAGCGTCTTTGAGATCCCGAAATGATTTCCAACACGAAGGCAACTCCCGGGCAAAGCTGCGCAAATCTGTCGACGTAGGCATGGAAATCCACCGAGCCTTCGCCGATTCCTGTCCACTGAACCGCAGCTCCTTCATCGGTTTCCCACACCACAGAATTACGCAGGCCGGTGGTAACGGCATACGCGCCCAGAACCTCCAGGTTTGCCAGCGGATCCTCCAGCGTCCAGACCGCATTTCCGGAGTCCATCGTTGCGCCTACGTAATCTCGGCCTGCCTCTTCAATCAGGGTGACAAGTTCCCAGGCCTGCATATCTCCGGCATGATTTTCAACAGCGATCTTGATCCCTGCGTCGAGCGCCAGACTGCGCGCGCTCCGGCAAACCTTGACAGTGTTCTTAATGTGGGTTTCGATTCCTCCCTCTGACTTTCGGTCTTCACTGTTTCCCAGATAACAACGTGCCACGGGCGAGCCGACCACTTTGGCCACGCGAATAGTCAGCGCCAGGTGCTCTTCGGCAGTGCCGAAACGATTGCTGAACGTCCTGGAAGAAGGACAGATGCTGCCGGTGCCGGCATGAATTTCAAGACCCAGATGGTCGGCCTTCGCTTTAACCTCTTTGAGGTAATTGTCTGAATGACTTTCGTACACATCGAGGTCGGACAGAAGCAGAGTATCGACCTTTAACCCAGCAGCATAATCGAGCAATTGCGGAGCTTTCCATCCAAAGGCGCGAATGGAGAAATTGTCGAAGCCGAGCTTGATATTTCTGCGCGAGGATTGTGCCCGACTCGAAGTAGTGACAGCCAATGATGCACCGCCAACAACCGCCTTTTTCAGGAAATCACGACGCGGTTGGGAATTCATCTGTTTCTATTCTTCTTCTTATGTCCGGAAAATTCCAGCGCATTCATTACTTCAAAGAGCAATCCAAGCTACAAATAAAATTAGGTTCGTAAAAACACCCTGGCAAGTACTCCGCTCGTAGATACCGGACATTATAAGCGGAAGTGGAAGAAAGGGGACAATTTGAAGATCAAAGTCATTGTACTCCTGCTATTTGCGATGATCATGCTCGCTATAGTAGGTGAGGCGCAGGTACCTAAACCAAAATTTAGACGCGTGGCTCAGCGAATGCCCGACAACTATATTGTTGTCTTTAAGGACACTGTATCGACTGCTGATGTTCCCTCAATTGCCCGGCAGATCGCTAGCGCACACAATTCTGTGGCCCGCTTTATCTATCAATACGCCCTTAAGGGTTTTGCAGTTCAGGTGTCTGAAGCTGACGCTATTGAGATCAGCAACGACTCTCGCGTTGAATGGGTAGAGGAAGATGCCGTCGGATCCATTGTTGAGCAGTGGGGCCTGGATAGGATCGATCAGCGGTATCTACCATTGGACAATGTCTATTCCTTTTGGCAACTTGCGGCAAACGTAAACATTTATGTCCTAGATACCGGCATTCGGGCCACTCACTCAGAGTTTGGGGGACGAGTAGTTTCTGCTTTCGATGCTGTTCAAGCAAACTGCTATTGTGGTTTCACATGTGACAATGCATTCGCTGCTACCCGAGGGCATGGGACGGCTGTTGCTAGTGTTGCTTCAGGGGCAACATACGGCGTGATTAGAAACGCGACCCTTTATGACGTCAGAGTGGTTAATTGTGACGGCGGTGTGGATTCTGCAAAACTCATCAGCGGAATCAATTGGGTTACTCAGAATTTCGTCGGTCCTGCGGTTGCGAATATTAGTAGCGCTATCGCTGCGAATGACTCGGTCGATACCGCGGTGCGAAATTCGGCAGCGGCAGGGGTTCTCTATGTTGTTGGTGCGGGCAATGACAGTACAGACGCAATAGGTTATTCCCCTGCCCGCATGGCCGACATTGAGGTTCTCACCGTTGGCGCAACCGACATTGTCGATCGACGCGGCCATGACTGGGATCCCCAGAATCCGATAAAAGGTTCGAATTGGGGCTCCGTAGTGGATATCTTTGCGCCAGGTACGAATATTAATGTCGCATGGTCAGATAGCGACTCTGATACGCGGACGGGTATAAATGGCACCTCCTTGGCAAGCCCGTACGTTGCAGGAGTTGCGGCGCATTACAAGCAGCAGCACCCCGGGGCGAGCCCGACTACGGTTGCTAATTGGATCATCGGTATCGCAACTTCAGGTGTTGTAACTGATCAGCGTCCAGACGGATGGATTCTCGGAATTGACCAAGTTCATCCGGGCACGCCCAATCGGCTGCTGTTTCAACCGTTCTCGTTCTGAGGAGCGAAGTGATCGAAGAAAAAAGGCACTTGGCGACTTTTTTCCTGCTCTCGCATCTTTTGTTTGCGAATCGGCGAAAGCAAATGGTGGGGGGAGATCTTGAGGCGGAAAATATTTCAAATTAAGGCCTTCTTGCTGTTTTCAGTCTTTTTGTGGCCTAGCTATGGCCAGAATCTTGGTGGAACTGCCTATCAGCAGACCGTCGAGAACACGCTCGCTGGATCGCTTCTTTATCATTTCGTCGCTCACACCGGCACAATTGACACAGCTTTGAGCCTTTCAAACGTGCGAATAGACCCTTTGACCGCCCCGACTCCTGGTACATTCGAAATTCTCATGTTTGGCGATGATGGCACTTTTGTAAGAGCTCATTCTAATCAACTGAAGGGTGGAGTATTCAACTTGGTGGGCTCGACCGATCGGGGATTGCAAGCAACGGCTGCCTTCTTTCTGGGAGACGTTTTCGCCGATCTCGGTTTGCCTCCAACAACCAGGTTCGTTGGATATGTCAGGATTAATCACAGTTTCACGAAGGCTGCAGGAACGGCTCAGGTCATGGATCTCGGTGCCGGCCGTGGATTCCGAATAGGCTACACGGCTTCAGAGATTTCGACAGCCCCTGTCATCAAAAGCATTTCTCCTTCACCTGTTGACGCTGGGGTTGTTGTGACACTGTCCGTGTCGGGTGAGAATTTTTTTTCCGGGCTGACTGCCTCAATTACCACTGACGATGGCACAATCGTCGTTCCCCCAAATGATCTGTTGGTTGATTCTTCCAGCCAGATCCGTATACGCGCAATCTTTGCAGAAAAGACAGCAGCATACGCGGCGACGATTACAGTTAAGAATCCGGACGGCCAAAACAGCTCTGGAATAGTTCAAGTACGAGCATCGAAGAAACCGTTTAGTCAACTGCAAGCACAGCGACTCCTCGGGACCTGGGTGTTCACCTACTCGAACAATCGCCCTGCTGAAACATACCGTTTCACAGAGGTCAAGGAAGGCGGGCCGGGCCAGCATCAGGCTATTGGTGAACGCCTTCCCACTGGGTTCCCGGGATCTGCGACTACACCCCTGCCAGCCAGCGGTTATTACGATTTCAACCTGAAGAAGTTCGTAATCAATACGTTGTATGGTGCTGTCTCCACATCTCACGTGTTTGAATTTAACTCGCCAGGAATGATTTCAGGCTGCTTTTCGAGTGCTTTCATAAAACGTTCAGACACTGCTGATAGAAACGCAGACGCTTGCGAGGTGACTTTTACCGGAAGACTTGTTTCTCTGCCCTGACGAAAGCCCAACTCCTTCACCAAACAGAAATTTTCTCTCAATCGGATTGACTCCGGGCCCGTGCATCGCTGACTGCATTTCGCTGAAAATTCACCATTTGCATCTCCGGCTGACTCCTAAAAGCTAAAAGATTCTTTGTGCCCTTCGTATCTTTGTGGTGATATTGGGAGTGATGAACTCAAACTTTTCAACTATCGCCACGCGCCTTTCAGGCAAACGCGGCATCTGGCCGGTGCTGGTACTTCTTGCCATCCTGCACAGCACAGTGCCGCTGGCGCCGCAAAGCTTCGATGCCCGCTCCATCGATGACATGGTTCAAGACGGGCTCAGGATTTGGGAGGTGCCGGGCGCTTCACTGGCGATCGTCCGGGATGACAGGCTGATTCACTTAAAAGGATACGGCGTCAAGCGGCTGGGTACCGCCGACCCGGTCACCACGGAAACCTTATTTGCGATTGCGTCCACAACCAAAGCCTTTACAACAACCGCTATGGCGATGCTTGTCGATGAACGCAAGATGGAATGGGACGAGCCGGTTCGCAAACACCTCGAGTATTTTCATTTGTCCGATCCGCTGGCCGATCAAAATGTGACATCGCGTGATTTGGTTACTCATCGCACCGGCTTGAGCCGTAACGATGCGCTCTGGGACCGGTCTCCCTGGTCGCGCGAGGAAATCATTCGGCGGATTGCTTTCGTCAAACCGGCGCGACCGTTCCGCACGACCTATCAATATAACAACATCATGTTTGTCGCCGCCGGGGAAGCAGTGGGAAAAGCTGCGGGCATGACCTGGGACAATTTTGTACGCCGCCGGATTTTCATTCCACTGGGAATGAGCAGTGCCAATTTCAGCGTTTCGGTCGCGGAAAAAGCCGCCGATCATGCCACGCCCCATCGAAAGAACAAACAGGGCAGGATCGAAGTTACGTCCTGGCACAACGTGGACAATATCGGCGGGGCGGGCTGCATCAATGCCGGCGCCAGAGATATGAGCCAGTGGCTCCGCTTTCAGCTTTCAGACGGAGTTTTCAACGGAAAGCGCCTGGTATCGAGCGAGAACCTTGCAGAAAGCCACACTCCTCAAATTGTGATCCGTATGGACACACCCACTCGTGCACTTAATCCTTACACTACGCAGATGAGTTATGGCATGGGATGGATCGTTCACGATTACCACGGACGTCGGTTGCTTTCGCATACGGGGGGATTGAATGGCTTTCGGGCTCGCATCGTGCTCGTTCCGGATGAAAAACTGGGAATCGTGATCCTGACAAATTCCAGTGTCGGGACCAGTAGCGCTTCCATGCATGTCGCGGTCACAAACAACCTGCTCGATCTGCTGCTGGGCTTCACCCGGACGGACTGGAACGTCCTGCTGATGCAGCAGGCCGGCAAGTTTCTTTCAGAAGAGCGGGCCAGGATTGAAGAAAGGCAGGAGAAAAGACAGAAGGACACCCGGCCGTCTCACCCGCTTGCCGATTATGCGGGAAGCTACGAAGAACCTGCCTACGGCAAAGCGACCATCAAGATGCAGAATGGAAACCTTGAGCTGCATTGGAGCAGTTTTACGACACGACTGGAACATTTCCACTACGATACGTTCGTGGCTGCCGAGACAGATGAACTTCAGGACGAGCAGGTGCAGTTTGGTTTGGACATGAGCGGAGAGGTTGCCCGGATTAATTTTCTGGGAATGGATTTTGCCAGGATTAAAGCAAAGCAGTAGTGGCATACGCCTGGGAGGACTCGGTGTGAAACTTTCGGGCTGACCACTGTAAGCTAAAAGAAAACATCCGATCACGTCAACGTCGACGTTTATCGTCTACGGCCACGTGCACGTCAATGTCCACGGAACACGTCCAAGCTGATTGACAGATTACGAGCTTAATCATTTTGGCAACATGGACATGATGCGTTGTCTTGTGGCACACCTGACCGGCTGGCAGGCAAACTCGCGATTTTTTCTTCGTGACCGTTGACGTAGTCGTTAACGCGCACGTGCACGTGGCCGTCCTCGGCTTTTTCTTTGGTTGCAACCTACAGCCCGGGCTGTGCCTCTATTGGAAAGCCTTTTCTTGGGTAGCACCAAACTGGATCACTACACGGACCAGGACCAGACCCTTACTTCCCGAGCCGCTTTGACAATATCCAGGGAATCAAGCGTGACTCTGCGTAGGCCCGATCCCAGGAATTATGACCCACTCTTTCATACTCGGTGTAGGTGACCTCTCCGCCGGCGTCCTTCAAAGCCTGGGCCATCCTGCGGGATTCGGAAACTGGAACAGTGTTGTCCGCGCCGCCGTGAAAGATCCACACCGGTGTTTTACCGACCTTTTGCGCGACCAGTTTGTAGGGGTTGGGCGCTTCAGAGAGCCGAACGCTCTCCCGGTTCAGCTTCAGGGTTGTCAGGGTTGATGGAAGGCGAACCCCTCCGCAGACTGGTGCAAGCGCAGCAAAACGACCGGGATAGTCTGCAGCAATGCCCCACGTCCCGTAACCACCCATTGAAATCCCGGTCAGGTAGGTGCGTTGTGGATCGCCTTTGAATTCCTTGATCGCCTGTGCGAGAGCCTTTAACGCCATCGCCTCCATTTGGGGGTCGGTCCACCAGAGCCCTGTTCGGCACTGCGGAAAAACCACCACACAGGGAAATCGCCCCGTATACCTGCGGACAGCGGTACCGATGCCCACTTCCGTTTGAATGATGCCGTCGTCTCCGCGCTCTCCGGCTGCGTGCAGGAAGAGAATCACGGGCCAGCGCTGACGCTTGTTCCAATTGGAAGGGACGTAAACCTGGTATTTGAAGACCTTTTTTTCAATGGTGATCGTGCGGTTCAGAAAACCGGTTTCCTGCCGGGCGCCAAAAGTTGGGAACTGGGGCATGGTTGCCAAGATCAGCAGCGAGACTATCCCTAAACTAAACATGCAGCATTCCTCCGAAAGCCGTCCAGGAAATGCTATATTTTCACATCTGCGTCCCCTTTCCGATGCAAAAGTTGCGGAGGTCCCATGACAGTTAAGAACAAACCCGGAATAATCTTTTGTGCAGTGACGCTCTTTGCCGTTGCGGCCGCCATCGGTTTCTTGCTGCCAGTCGGATCCGCGGCGGCCGGGGAGGCGTCGCTGGGCAAGATCGATTTTCCCACATCCGGCTCGCCTGAAGCTCAGGCGCACTTCCTGCGAGGCGTGGCCGCTCTTCATTCCTTCTGGTTTGAGGAAGCGCTGGAAGAGTTTCAGAAAGCCACGCAAGTCCAGCCTGATTTCATGATGGGGTACTGGGGCGAGGCAATGGCCCACAACCATCCACTTTGGGCCGAACAGGATACCGAAGCTGCACGCAAGGTTGTGCAGAAAATCCGGGACAATGAAAAGTTGACGGCCAAAGAGCGCGCTTATCTGGGCGCAGTGAAGGCGCTCTACGGAGAAGGGGACAAACTGACGCGCGACAAGGCGTACTCGGCAGCGATGGAGAAGATGTATCGTGACCATCCCGACGACCTGGAAGTAGCCACTTTCTACGCGCTTTCTCTGCTGGGAACAGTCCGTCCCGACGACAAGGGTTTCCGCCGCCAGATGCAGGCGGGCGCCATTGCAATGGACGTGTCTGCAAAGAATCCAAACCATCCCGGGGCGGCGCATTTCATCATCCATTCCTTTGATGATCCCGAGCACGCGATTCTGGCGCTTCCGGCGGCGCGTCGCTATGCTCAGATCGCGCCCGAGGCGCATCATGCGCGCCATATGCCCGCGCATATTTTCCTTCAGCTCGGAATGTGGCCGGACGCGGCTGCTTCCAACGAGTCGGCCTGGTCGGCGTCCGACGCGTGGGTCAAGAGCAAGTCCCTTCCGCTCATCCGGCGGGATTATCACAGCCTTCACTGGCTGACCTATGTTTACCTGCAGCAGGGCCGCTACGCCAAAGCCGACCAGCTTCTGAACCTGATGCGAAAAACCATGACCGAATCGACCGATGATTCCAAGTTTCGGCCTAATTACTACGCCAACAACTTCGCCGACATGGCATCCATTTTCGTGGTGGAAACGGAGAAGTGGAACCTGGCCGAGACGATCTTCCAGTCCGCGAACAAGGCCTCCGAACCTGAAGCCGCCGGCGCTTCCGGCGGGCATGCCGGCCACGGCGGGAATCCAACCGACGCGACGGCCGCAGTGACGCGGCGATCCAACGCCAGCCAGGTGCTGCCCGTTTTTGTGCGCGGCCTGGCGGCGGCCAGAACCTCGCCCGCGCAGGCGGAAAAGGCGATCGCGGAATTGAAGTCGTTAATGGCAAAAGGCAGCAGCGCGGACAACGCGAGCAATCGGAATGCCGGCGTGGGGGAGATCAGAGTGCTGGAAGTGGGCGCGCTGGCCAGTGCCTACAACGGGGATTATGCGGCGGCGATTGAAGCGATGAAAAAAGCAACCGCGCTGGAAGAAAGTTTGTCGCCCCCTTCAGGACCGCCACCGCTGATCAAGCCGTCACATGAACTCTTCGGTGAAATCCTGCTGCGCGCGGGGCAGCCAAAGGAAGCTTCCAGGCAGTTTGCCGTTTCCCTTCTCCGCCAGCCCAATCGCGCGCGGTCGCTGCTCGGAGCGGCGCGCGCCGCAGCCATGGCCGACGACCGGCCGGCGGCCGCCGGCGCTTACTCCAGTTTCCTGGCTAACTGGAAGCAGGCCGATGCCGGCTTGCCGGAGATTGCCGAGGCGCGTAATTACGTGGCCCAGGCCAACAGGCCGTGACGAATGGGGAATGCGGAATGCGGAATGGGGAATGCGGAATGTGGAATGAGGAATGAGGAATGAGAAGTGGTTTGCTCCAAGTTGTGAAGAGATAACTTGAAGTTATTCCGTATTCCGCATTCCCAATTCCGCATTTCGCATCCCCATTTGATTCACCCCAGGTAGTCGAGCCTTTTGATCTCTTCTGCCAGCGGTTTTACGATCTCCTCAACGAAGCGCAGGTGGTCGGGATGGACTCGATACCGGTCCAGCGCCGCTTCATCCTCAAAGTACATCACCAGCGCGCACTGGTAAGGATCGTCTTTGTAGATGGAAACCCCCGCCGTCAGGTTTCTCACACCCGGCACTGCAGGCAAGCGCGTGCGAGCCTGGCGCAACAGATTCTCTCGCTGGGACGCCGTGGTCGATGACTTCAATTTATACAGTACGATGTGGGTCAGCATTTGTCCGTGTCCGTGGTCGGTTGTCAGTTGTTACAGGTTTTCCGGTTGCGGGTTTTCGGGTTACGAGTTTTCACGTAGGGCGCGTTCGATGGTTACGTGATGTTTGTGGGTTTCAAATCCTGCCAAAGCATCGAATCTGACATCTTTGGATCCGCCATTTTCAATCGAACCGAATCCGCAACCGGTGACCCGAAAACCCGTAACCTGAACACTCGTAACTCGAAATCTCGTAACCCGAAAACCCGCAACTCGAAAACCCGCAACCCGAAAACCTGTAACAACTGACCACGGACAACGGACTACTTAGGAATCATCCAGGGGAAAACGTAGGCCTGCAGCAGCACAATCAATCCCATGATGCAGGCCAGGGCGACTGAGTGCCAGAATACAAAACGCAGGATTGCTCCCTCATGACCGCTCTGGTTGGTAGCCGCCGTGCTCACCACGATACTTTGCGCGTCCACCATCTTGCCCATTACCCCGCCGGTGCTGTTGGCGACAGTGATCAGGACCGGATCCAGAGAAAGCTGCTGGGCCGTGATCTTCTGCAGGCTTCCGAACAGAACGTTGCTGGAGGTATCCGAGCCGGTCAGCGCCACGCCCAGCCATCCGAGCAGCGCGGCAAAAAACGGGTACGCCACTCCGGTGTGAGTGAATGCCAGACCCAGCGTCGCATCCGTCCCGCTGTAGCGCGTGACATACCCGAGCGCCAGCATGCAGGCGATGGTCAGCAGCGGCCACTTCATGCGGACCAGCGTTCTTCCGGCCACGCGCGCCAGAATGCGCAGCCGGATTCTCAAATATAGGGCGGTGGCCAACGCAGCCACGAGAATTCCCGTGCCTGAGGCGCTCAGCCAATTGAAGCTGTACACGGCAGCTTCGGCGTTTTTCTGGCGATAAGGGCCGCTTCCGATTTGACCTCGATCAATCTGAACCGGAACTACGGGAAAGTCCCGGTACACCATTTTATGCAGCAGCGGCACCTGGATCTGCGGACTGAGCGCCGGGTTCGGCGGACTTGGTTTTCCGGTGGCGCGATAAGCGCGCAAACTGGCCGGACCGCCATTCAGAAAGGCCTTCACCGGAGGCAGGCCCCAGCAGAAGACGAAAACGCTCAGAAACACCCAGGGCATCCACGCTTTTACAACCTGCCCCCGCGAATAGGTTGCCGTCTCAGAGGATCGGCTCGCCGGCATCGCCCGGGCCGGAACCGGGACATTCGGCGCCGCTGCATTTGCGTCCGGCATCTTATTAAGATTCTCCGGAAATTCCCAATTGTCTTTTGGCTTCCACCAGGCTGCAAATCCCGCCGTGATAAAGAGACTCACCAGCCCCCCCAGGATGTCCACCAGCTCCGGACCAACGTAATTACTCCAGAAAAACTGAACCACAGCGAAGCTTCCACCGCTGACAAGCACCACCGGCCAGACGCCCTTGAAGCCTTTCCAACCGCTCATGGTCACGACCAGCCAGATCGTCACCAGCAAAGAAACAAACGGCAACTGCCGGCCTGCCATCTGTCCCAGAATGAAGGGGTCCTGCTGGGTCACGGCGGCCAGCGTGAGAATTGGAGTTCCGAGGGCGCCAAACGCCACGGGCGCCGTGTTGGCGATCAGGCAAAGACCGGCGGCATAGAGCGGCGGGAATCCCAGGCCCATCAACAGCGCCGCGCAAATGGCAACAGGTGTTCCAAAGCCGGCGGCGCCTTCGATAAACGCGCCAAAGCTGTAGCCGATCAGCAGCGCCTGCACGCGGCGATCCGCCGACAGCGATGCCACCGAATGCTTGATGATTTCAAACTGGCCGGTTTCCACCGTCAGGTTGTACAGGAAGACGGCCGTGATAATGATCCAGCCGATCGGAACCAGGCCAAATGCCGCTCCATAACCGGCCGAGGCCAAAGCCGTGGCAGCAGGCATTCGATAGAACACAATCGCGATCAGCAATGCAGCAGCCAGGCCACTCATCGCCGCCCACTGCGCCGGCACTTCAAAAGCAGCGAGCAGGACGAGCAAAACCACGATTGGCAGCGCCGCCAGCAGCGTGGAAATTACAGCGTTACCTGCCGGATTATAAATCTGGATCCATTCCATCGTATTCGAAGGGGAACGAAGCCGGACTATACCAGTGGAATTTCGAATTCAAAATTGAAAAATTATCAAAGTTAAAGTTTCGTACTTTGGTGGTCAAAGAATTTGAAACCGGCTGAGAGCGATAGGGTAGGGAGAGCCGCTAGGCTCCCCCACCCCTTCGAACCGGACGAGCGGATTTCCCGCATCCGACTCTCCAGTTGATAGGTCACCTCATAGAGGATTGACAGGCTGCGTGATGGGCTGCTTCCAGCGAAAGCAGTCCTTCAGCAGCAAAGAAAGCGTTGGTCCAGCGTTGATGATCCTGCCAGCCGCGTGAAACTCCTTTCCTGCCACTCCAAGCCCATTACGGCCCCTTCCTAGCTCGTTCGGAAGTGTAAACATTCTGACTCCCCCGCCTATTAGTGGGTCATTAGGATTCAAAAAAGTTCCGCTTGCCACTGTTTCTGGGGGTGACCAATGAACTCCGTGATCCAGGGATGTGGCCATTCTAATGGAATTGGTAGTGAAATCAGTCCACAAAAGATAGACATCACCGGTTGTTGAATTTACGACAATATCAGGGCCTTGAACCCAGCCAGTCGTTGCGGTATATGAGCCGAGAAAGCTGTTTCCACCATCTAAACTAACTGCCACGAACAGTGTGTTTTGGTTTGCATCCAGGTTATCAACTCGGTTCCACGTGACATAAACATACCCGAGACTCCCTGGATCCCAAGAGACAGCGCAGAACGGCTTGTCTAAAACGTAGCGGTTGCTTCCATTGGATACGATAACAGAAGCCGAAAGCCATGAAACTCCTCCGTCATCCGATCGCCAAAGCACGATCGCGTTAGGTGGGTCGTGAGCCGGACCATTACTGACAAGCCCAGAGCAATACATCCGAAGTGGCGCTATGCCTGTTGTGTATGGATTGATATCCAGCCAAGGATCCGCTGACACCCAGTAGAATGGAGGCATTTGAAGCTGACCGCGGCTGAAATTCAGAAAGTCGGTCGTAGTCGAGTACCACACGGTCGGGATACCTTGCGCGTCATACTTAATGTGGCTCACGGTTGTGAAGTCAATTGAATTACGTCTCAAAGAGCAAATCGATGGTTCGACATCTTGAAGACTGTCCGATGTAGCGTTAATCGTATAGAGTGACGACGTTGACGGAGTCGTTGGGCCCCGAGGTTGTACTGATGTCGGTGGAAATTGTGGCGACCGTCCCAAGGCTCTAAGAGTGATGAAGTAAAGTGTCCCGCTGAGGGTATTCAGGCTCTTCTCGCTTATTTGAAAAGCCTGGCCATGGATACCTAGAATTAGTATGATTATTGACAATAAAATAAGAATAGGAAGTCTTTTCATAAGAGCTCTCCAAGATTCAGAATATTAGAACCTATAGCCTTACTGGCTAATTAAACCAGAATTGGCCTCCTGAAAATGTTCTCCAGCACTGCTGGTCGAAACGTCAACCGCGGTAACTCCGATATCGCGGTTGGCACGTATTTCGAGCGTCCCTCCAAAGAACAATGTCACTTGGGGGAATAAGTCAGTTAGAGTCTTAAGCGTGTTGCCACCCGCCGGAATGGATACCGCTGCTTGACCTACCTGATTACCAGATCCGTCTCGAAGAACCAAAATTACGTCTGCCTGACCGTCAGAGCCCAGGGGAAGCGCAAGCCCAATGCCCAGACTCTCGAAGATATTTGGGTCAGCTTGCTGGCCGAGAGGCACGAATCTAGCATCCATAAAAAACCGCTTGCCTAGACTGCCTGGCCGTAAGAGCAATCGAGCACTTACGATAATAGAGGGAGGATTAAAAAGAGTATCGGAGCTATGAGTGATTTCTTCTTGGACAATGACTGGCACATTCGAGGTTACGAGCATGCACCCCGCAATGATAGAGTCTCGAAAGTCAAAGTCTATGTTGCGCCTAAATGAGAACGGAGCAATCTGGAAGGTCGTTACGAACACAGGAAGTGGTTTGATTTCCTTCCCTAACGGATCAAGAATCATAAAAGAAATCGTCGCCGTCGATGAGTTTGGGTTAACTACATTAAAATACGAGTGATAGGCATCATAAACAGAGAAAGCGGGATTGCTTGGATTCCGCGCTATTGAGACACGTACATAAAGTGGAAAGAAGGCTGTGGTGGCTGCCCCTGATTGAGCCATCATCAGACTAGGGCAAAGGCTTAGGATTCCGAGTAGGCAAAATACTGGCTTCATGGTCAAGGTCTCCTTTTGACCTTTAGATTGGTCTTTGAGTGGTGGGCATGCCGGTAACGCAAATGAGGAAGGTCACCTGCACCAAAATACCGGCAGATATGTCTTGATAACATCCAGACCTGCAAAAGCTCGGCGGATGATATATACTAAGGATGCCGCGGCATTAAAAATGTCTAAAGAAAACTTTATCTTAGATCCTACGTGGGCCCCCCCACGACCCAGCGGAAGGCCTCCAAACGGCCTCGCCCTAATATTTAAGTAGCATGATTTCTGTTCCTAAACCATGTCAACTCTCTTTTTTGTGAAAATCATTAAAATTGGCCACGGCCTGCCCAAAACAGTACCGAACTGATTAGATATCTAGATCGTAGAACCTCATGATGGCATAGCTTTGGGGACAGTATTTGGGGTCAAGGGGTTCCAGCCTGAATCTACGTTGACCGAGTGCCGACGGCCGGAAACGGTGCTTCTCACGACCATGTTCACCAGCAGCGTGGAAATTACGGCGTTACCTGCAAAATTGTAGATTTGAACCCACTCCATGGTGAGCGAAGGGAAACGAAGTCGGACAAAAGAATTGGAACCAGCGCATCCAGCGGTAGGATCTGCACCAAAATTACGGCAGATATCTGCTGATAACATCCAAACGCCCAAAAAAGCCTAAGGATGCCCTACTTCGCTAAGGATCCTGCGGCGTAGGAAATGTCTGCTCGGCGGCAACTCGGGTGGCCATGTTAGACCGCCCTACGAGCGCTTTTCAAAGCTCAGTCACGCGACTTGAGTCATCACACCAATAGTGCCGCGTGGCGTAAGCCCGCGTCCAGCGAATCGACCCGCCTTCTCCACGTCAGTGGTCGCGTGGCGTGAGCCTGCGGCGCGCGCATCGAGCGGCCTGAGGCTAAAGTGCGACACTAATGGATCAGAGATGACGGTCGTAAGAGCGCCGCGGGTTGAAGAACCTGTAAAAAAATTGGACGCCACCGGGCTTGTCCCGCTGGTGAACGCGATTCTTCACTAGGATACAAACCCCTACGGAGCTCCCGGAACACTGGCGAAGTATTTGTGGGCACGCGTTCTAGTGAAGAATCATACTCACCAGCGGGACGAGCCCGGAGGCGTCGATTTTTTCGCAGGTTCGACGTCACGTGGTACTGACGGGGAGGAAGTGGGTCGATTCGCCACACGCGGGCTGACGCCACGCGGTACTGCAAGAGGCAGAGCCGGCTCAGCGCCTGTCACCGTACGGTCGCTTCCGAGGGGCGCTTTGTTTCCTTCAGGCTGCTCAGGAATTCGAGCAGGTCGGCCAACTGCTGTTCCGTCATGGTGGAGACGAGATCTTCGGGCATTAGAGAGAGCTTGCTGCGGCGCCGCGATGTGATCTCGGACGGCTTGAACCGCAGGATTTCGTTTGCGTCCGTCCGCACAGCGACGCGCTGCGGCGTGTCTTCCATGATGATCCCGATGACATCGCCTTGCGTTTTGGTTTCCAGTATCCACACGTAGTACTCCGGCGCGATGCCGGCGCTCGGATTTAGAATGGAGTCGAGCAGGGCGTCCTTGCCCAATTTGCTGCCGATTACCGACAGATCCGGACCAACCAGCCTCTTGCCTCCGATGCTGTGGCAGGAACTGCATTTCGGACCTGTGGCGGACAAAAAGACCCTGCGTCCCCTTTCCCGGTCGGCAGGACGCGAGAACAACGCCCACGAAGGCGGAAGCGGGGTTTTGCCTCTGGTAGTGGCAAGCGGCAACAGCTTTTCCGCCCGCGACTTGATCGCAGGATTGCGGCTGGCGTTGGTGACCACGCTTGCCGCGCGTTTCAACTCCGGCGGTAATTGGCCGTTCTGTTCCAGGTTCAGCAGCAGGGTCATTCCCTGTTCGGATCGACCCAGCACCTTTACCGCTTCAGTGCGGATCTCGTTGGGCGCGTCGCTGCGAATCAGGCGTCCAAAACGCGTCTCCAGATCTTTGGGCCGGGAAAAACCGATGGCACGTATCGCCGCCAGCCTGATGGGCATCGGTCCGGTATGGGAAAAGCGCTCCAATTCCGGCAGATAAACGGGGTCGCGCGTCTTCCCCAACGCGTGAATCGCGGTGATGCGGACTTCATCGGCGGTGGACGCGGCCTGGATAATGGCGATCAGCTCCGGTCCGTAAGATGTATCCTCCATGTCATCGGCCAGTTCCAGGGCGCGGGCCTGCAACTCCGGAGTGTGCAAGGCTTTTTTAATTACCGCTGCGGTGGCGGGATGCTTGCGAAGCGGAATCCACAGGCTGAAAAGCTGGCGGGAAAAAACGTCGAAGGCATGCTGCGACAACTCGGGCGGGTTCCCTTCGATGTTGAGAAATTCGGCGACCGCCTTTCCCGCTTCGACATCGGGCATCACGGCCAGCGCGTCGAGCGCCTCTGTCCTTTGGGCGATGGAGAGCTCGGGACTCTGGAAGCTGGCAATCAGGTAAGGCACGGCATCGGAGGGCCTGAATTCCCAGATAAAGCGAGCCAGCGTGGAATCCCACTTTCCCGGATACAGATCTCGCAGCCGGCCATACAGCAGATTCTCTTTGCCGCGCGCGCTGATTCCCAAAGCTTCAAGGTACCAGCGGTCCTTTCCGTCATACCGCCGACAGAGCTCAATTAAGGGACCGACAGCCATCTGAGGTTCCGCGTGCTGCAAAGCGATGGCGACCTCACGGCGAACCTGGGGCGAAGGATCCTTCGCAAGGGAACTGATCAGCCGGTTCGCGTCATTCTCTTTGCAGGCGCGCAGTATCCGGGTCGCCAGGATGCGAAAATCAGGATCCGGATCCTGCAACGTCTCCAGCACCTTCTTTTCTCCTTCACCGGGAATCCCACCCAGCAACCAGAGAGCGCGAGCCCTGAGAATTCTGTCTCCGCTTCCCAGCATGGATTGAAGCATGCCTGCGGCGGCCGGGCCCCGCTTTTTGAATTCCATGTAGGCGAGATAACGAACCGACTGCGCCGGAGAGCTCAACGCGGCCGCCAATCCTTCACTCGACTTGAGATCGACCACGGGATTGCGGCTTCTGAAGCCTGCGGGGGCGAGCCTGTAAATCCTACCCTGGCTGATGTCCACCATCTGATGGCCGCCTACACCCGGATCGTACCAATCGCTGATATAGACGGCGCCATCCGGTCCGACGCAAACATCCGAAGGACGGAACCATGTGTCCTGGGACTCTACGGTGTTTTCGATGTCAATCGCGTACCCTGCTCCGTCCCGGGAAAGGGAATAAGTATTGATCAGCCGCTTCCCTGCTTCGGCGTGAATCAGCTGGCCCCGGTGCTTCTCCGGCAGAAGCCTTCCTTCGTAAACCAGGAGACCGCAGGGAGCGCCCGCGCCGGTTCTCTTGATATTGGGAACAACTCCGGGATTCTCAGAATGAAAATGAGTTCCCTTGTCTTCCCGCCAGCTCCTGCCGCCGGGTCCCCAGTAACCAAAATTTCCGCCTTCCATCACGTAATTCACCCGCACCCAGGCGTTCCCATCGTCGTCATTGTCGGTCTGCCAGATATTGCCGAATGAATCCAGTGCCAGCTCATAAGGATTGCGGAAGTTATGCGCCAGGACAGTGAGCCCCGTGCCGTCCGGGTTCACTCTTAAAGCACAACCGGCAAAGTACGGACCTGATTTGGAACTGACCAAGCGGGTTCCGGACCGGTCTGTGATGTCAAACCCCTGGTCTCCGTTGTTCAGGTAGTAACGTCCGTCATGACCAAACACTACGGCATGCACGCCATGGTCGTGATCGATTCCGCGCCACCCGGTCAGCAATACCTCTTTCTTTACAATGTTGTCCTGATCGTCCTTGGTAAAGATGATCAGGTCCGGTGATTGTGAAACGATTACCTGGTTACCGAGAACGGCGATGCCCAACGGCGAGCGAAGACTGGGATCCTGGGCGAAAACTTTGGTCTTATCCGCTTTTCCGTCACCGTCGGTGTCTTCCAATATCAGGATGCGATCACCCTTGGCGCGATAGTCCGGCTTGCCAAAAAGAGTGCGCCGATAATTGACAGCCTCCAGGACCCAGATTCTGCCGCGCGCATCAACATCAATGTTTGTGGGATTGACCATGCTCGGCTCGGAAGCCCACAGCGTGATTTCCAGGCCATCGGCAGTCTTCAATCCGGCAAGGGTCTGCTGCGGCGACTTCTGAGGAAGCAGGACTGCGGTGAGCGAGATGGAAAAACAAAGGAAAAGGATGAATGGATAAGTGGAAGGTCTTTGCATTTGGTTGTTGTGTTTGCCGGTAGAGCATAACAAAAGAAAATGTGGAAAGTCACATTGCTTCACCGCAGAGGCGCAGAGAACGCAGAGGTTGCGCAGAGACATGCAAGCGAAACACTGCGCATTCTCTGCGTCCTCTGCGCCTCTGCGGTGAAGCAATGCAGGCGCCAGACAAAACTTTGTTAAAAAAGCGAGAAGTTGTCAACAGGTTACAGAGAGGACACAGAGTTTTGTCCGTTGTCTGTGGTCAGTGGTTCTTGCATGCTAGTCGTCAGGAGCGACAACTGACAACGGGCCACGGACAACGAACAAAACGCTTTCGTTTACGCCACGGCAGTGGGATCGTTTCTTTTCAGGAAGGGATCAAAGGACAGAAGATATTCCAGCTCTTTCACCTGTTCCGACAGACGCTGCTGCAATTCAACCACGCGCTCGCCCACCCTCACCCGGGCCAATAACTCCTCGCGATCGAAGGGCTTTGTGATGTAATCATCTGCTCCGGCCTGCAAGCCGGTGATGATATTTTCCTTTCCGGTCTTGGTAGTCAGCAGAAGAAGGTACGTCGGACTCTTTTTGTTATGTTCACGTACATACCGGCAAATCTCAACGCCGCTGAATTCCGGCATGTCCCAATCAAGAATGGCAAGCGGCGCCGGGTCATCTCTCTGGAGAGCCTCCATGGCCTCCCTGCCATTGCAGGCGATCTCGACCTGGTATCCTCGTTTTACCAGTGTTGTCTCGAGAAGGCGGCGTGAAACCAAATCATCTTCAGCAATTAAGATTCTCAAACTACACCTTCCTGTATGAAAGCGCTCAGCTCGGGTTTGAGCCGCGCTATTTCAGCTTCCAGTCCCTGGCAGGCTTCATGTATACGCGCCAGGTCCTGCCCGAAAGCCATCTTCTCGAGCACGAGCGCCGCGTTAAACGCCGCGTCGGCTGAGAAATTTCCCACCGAACCCTTTAGTTTGTGCGCGGCGCGTTCCAGCGACTGCACATCGCGCCTGCTGATCGCCTCACGGATGTCAGACAACAGCCTCGGGCAATCCTCAAAGAACAAACCGACCACTTCCTTCATCAGCGCCATGTCTCCCTCGAATCGATCCAGCGCAGCGGTTGGGTTGAAGGCAGCAATTTGTGCCATTACCTGGCGCGGACGCGCTCCGGATTCAGCGGCAGATGCTGCATTTGTCGTCAGCTTGTCGATGGCGGCAAAGAAGGCTTTTGTCTGGATCGGCTTGGCTAAATAATCATCCATTCCCGCTTCAAGGCACCTCTCGCGATCGCCCTTCATGGCATGGGCCGTCATTGCCACGATCGGCACATGCGCGCCGGTTGCCGCCTCTCTCCTTCTGATTTCCGCCGTGGCTTCGAACCCTCCCATTTCGGGCATCTGCACATCCATCAGCACCAGATCAAAAGCCTCTCTGGCAAGCGCTGCCAGCGCTTCGCGGCCGTTGTTTGCCACCACCACGCTATAGGCCCGCTTGTGAAGCAGGCCCAGCACCAGTTTTTGATTAACCTCGTTATCCTCGGCAAGAAGGATGTGAAGGCTGCGCCGGTTCTCGCGCAGCGTATGACGAGTAACCAGTGCCTGCTCGCCCTGCAGGGTTTCGGCTTTGTTGATCACGGTCATGATGGCGTCAAACAGATCCATTTGCCTGAAAGGCTTGGTCAGGTAAGCCGAAATGCCAAGCTCGCGGCAGCGCGACGCGTCGCCATGCTGGCCGACTGAGGACAGCATCATGATGGTCGGGCCTGTAAGCTCGGGTTGAGTTCGAATCTTCTCTGCCAATGCGAACCCATCCATGCCGGGCATGTGGGCGTCGACAAGAACCAGGTCATAGAGCTTGCCCGAGCGACGGGCCTCCTGCAGCACAGCAATGGCGGCCGGGCCTCCATCAGCCAAGTCGGGAACCATCTGCCAGTTCATGAGTGACTCCTGCAGCACGCGGCGATTGGTTTCATTGTCGTCAACCACCAGCACCCGCAGGCCTTTGAGATTAACCGGTTGCGTGCGGGGTGGAGCCGCTGCATTCTGCTTTGGTAACCCAAAACGGGCAGTGAAATGGAAGGTGCTGCCCTTTCCCGGTTCGCTTTCCAGCCAGATGGCGCCTCCCATCATCTCCACCAGACGCGCGGAAATCGTCAATCCCAAGCCGGTCCCGCCGTACTTGCGCGTGGTGGAGCCATCCACCTGTGTAAATGCTTCGAAAATGGCAACCTGCTTTTCGGGCGGTATTCCAATTCCTGTGTCGCTGACATCGAAACGAAGAACCACCTCATTCTTCGCGCGGGACTCCTCTGTTACGCGAAGAGCCACTTCGCCTCGCTCGGTAAACTTGATGGCGTTGCCTACCAGGTTCACGATCACCTGGCGCAGGCGCCCGGGATCCGCGCTTAGCATTTCCGGTATCTCGGAAGGAACCTCATAGATCAGTTCCAGACCCTTCTGATGCGCGCGCAAAGAGAGAACTTTCATGGCATCATGAAGACCATCGCGCAGGTTGAAGTCCAGCGGATCCAGGTCGAGCCGGCCCGCCTCAATCTTCGAAAAGTCCAGGATATCGTCCACCAAAGCAAGCAGGGCGTCCGCCGACGCTTTCACCAGACCGAGGTATTCTCGCTGTTCGGACTTCAATTCTGTGTCGAGCGTCAGTTCCGTCATGCCCAGAATTCCATTCATGGGCGTGCGAATTTCGTGGCTCATGTTCGCCAGAAATTCACTCTTGGCGCGGCTCGCTTCCTCGGCCCTGTCTTTGGCCGCGATTAATTGCGCGTTGACTGTGAGCACTTCCGCCGTGCGGGCAGCCACCTGCTCTTCCAAATGGTTCCGGTGTTGTTGTAATTCTTCGTCCCTGTTCTGGATTTGTTCGAGCATCCCGTTGAAGCCGTCAATCAGCAAACCGACTTCATCTTCGCTTCGCTTGGGCACTCGAATGGAGTAATTCTTTTCCGCGGAGACGCTGCGGGCGGTCCTGGCCAGCTCCAGAATCGGCTCGGAGATCACCTTCTGCAATCGGGAAGACATCACGAAAGCCACAAACGAAGATGACAGCATGAACAAAAGCACGATCCCCGCGTAGCGGATCAGACGCTCGTGAAACTCGCCCAGGTCGGACTCGATGTACACGGTCCCGATTATGTTGCGGTTGACCGGGATAGTGCGAAAGAGAGCCAGCCGGTTTGAGCCGAAATAACTGCCGTCCTTCAATGGCAGCGACGGGGTGAAGTCTGCCTTCGCGTCGCTCTTTACGTATTTGGCAAAGGGCTCGCCTTCCCGCGTGTAGATACACGCCGATATGACGTGTTCTTTCGCTTCCAGTGACTGGAGCAGATCCTGGGCAGAACGCGATTCATTGAATGTAAGTGCCGAGGCGCAGTTGGTGCCTATGATCTCGGCCAGGATCGATAGATCGCGCACCATTGACTGGCGGAAAGTGACCGCGTCGTAAACAACAAAGGCCGCGCATGCCAGCAGCAGCGCCACACTGCTTGTCAGCATGATGATGTTTCTGAGCTTTTTCTTGATGGAAAGATCCTGGAATTTCATCTCAGCGTTTCATCGAAACGAGTGGACCTGCAAACAAATATCCGGCCTTTTTCATCAGCCTTCCCCGTCCGGTCATCTCCTCAATTGCGAAAATCAATTTTCAGTTCCCCGAGTGTCCTGAGAATATTACGGTATGGATGGGATCTTCAGGAGTGCTATCAGTCACCAAACTTGACTGTAAATAACTGAATAATAAGTAGATTGAGTCATATTATTGACGGTGAACCGTCACAATCTTGACAGAAGGCTGACCCCGCCAGAAAATCCAGATTATTCACAAACTGATTGCCACGAAGACACGAAAACACAAAGGGTCATCATTTAACCCGAAGTGGCACTTCTGAATTAATCTCTTTGGCTGTTGCCAGAGTATTACTTCTAATTGAAGGTTAAGAACTTCGTGTCTTTGTGGCAAGTCATGTTTGTGGATAAGTCCAAGAAAAAACGGCGGGCTCCTCTTAACTTTGGATGAACAGATCAGCCGAGGCCGACTTTTTCTCTTACCGCGACGAGAGTTTCTTCGGCCACAGGCCGAACTCGATCGGCACCCTGCTTGAGGAGTGAATCGATGTGGCCCGGATCGGACTTAAGTTGCAGGTAGCGCGTCTGTAATGGTCTTAAACCTTCGATCACCGCGTCGGCAAGCTCTCTCTTCAAGTCGGCGTATCCTTTGCCTTCGAATTGAGCTTCGATTCCCGCTCGTTCCTTACCGGTGAAAAGCTCGTAAATCGTAAGCAGGTTAAAGATCTCGGGACGGTGTTTGTCGAACCGGATTTCGCGGCCTGAGTCGGTGGTGGCGCTCATTACCGACGCGCGGATATCCTCGGGCGAATCCAGCAGGTCGATAGCATGCCCCACCCGTCGCTCGCTCTTGCTCATCTTCTTGGAAGCGTTGTCCAATCCCATGATCCGGGCCCCTTTAACCGGGATTGAGGGTTCGGGCACTTTGAAGGTCTGTCCGTAAATAGAATTGAAACGCTGCGCCACCTCCCGCGTCAACTCCAGATGCTGCTTCTGGTCCTCGCCCACTGGAACCTCGTCGGTTTTGTAAAGGAGTATGTCGGCGGCCATCAGCGATGGATAATCGAAAAGACCCACGTTGACCTGGTCTCTTCGGTTTTGCGACTTCTCCTTGAACTGCGTCATGCGCTGCATCCATCCCATCGGTATGAAACAGTTCAAAATCCATGCCAGCTCTGTATGAGCGCTGATATGAGACTGAACGAAAATCACCGACTGTCCCGGATCAATGCCCGCCGCAAAGAGAATTGCCGCCACCTCGCGAGTCTTGGCCTTAAGCTTCTGGGGATCCTGTGGCATGGTGATAGCGTGCAAGTCAACTACGCAGAAGATGTTATCGAACCGCGCCTGCGAAGCGACCCAGTTGCGAATGGCTCCAAGATAATTCCCGATATGGATGTTCCCCGTCGGCTGTATTCCGGAAAAAACTCTCTTCTTCTTCGTTTCGGACATGATTGTGGAACCCATTTCAGTGCGGTGGATTTTTGCACAAGATTGCCGCTGTGCAAAGCGTTCTTGTCACAAAAGGAAGGGAAAGAGAGATATCAGAGAAGTCCCAACTGCAGTTTTGCAGCTTCCGACATCTTGTCCATGCCCCAGGGAGGATCCCAGACCAGCTCGACGCTGACATCCGTTACGCCGGGAACGCCGCGCACCTTGGCTTCCACTTCAGGAGGCAGTGATTCGGCCACCGGGCAGGCGGGAGACGTCAGGGTCATGCGGATATGAACAATCCCCATGGGCGCAACATCGAGGTTATAGACCAGGCCTAATTCGTAAATGTTGACCGGTATTTCCGGATCGTAGATGGTCTTTAAAGTTTCGATGACCTTCTCTTCGATCTCCTTGACATTGCTCGCCGCGTTGGTGGTTTCCGTGTTGGTTTCCATAGTCTTGGCTTTGTGTCCTTTGTGCCTTTGTGGTGACAGTGCTCTCACCACAAAGGCACAAAGGACACGGAGAATTATTCAGTCGAAACAGGGCCTCGCTTGTCTTCGATCGCCGCCTGCAGGGTGTGCCACGCCAGTATGGCGCACTTTACCCGTACCGGGAATTCACTCACCCCCTGGAATACGGAGAGCTTCCCCATCGCGGATTTCTCCGCATCCTTTGTTCTGCCCGTAACCAGGTTGTGAAAGTTCTTAAACAGCGCCTGCACATCACCCAGTTTCTTTCCCTTGAGCGATTCGGTCATCAGCGAGGCTGATGCCGTCGATATGGCGCAGCCCGAACCCTTAAACCGGATATCCTCGACCTTGTCATCTTTGATCTTCAGGTATACGGTCACCTTGTCGCCGCAGAGCGGATTGTAACCTTCGGCGCTATGGTTGGCATCCTTCAGCTCGCCGAAATTGCGAGGTCGCTTGTTATGATCGAGAATGACCTCCTGGTACAGTTCGTTCAGCATTTCAATTAAACAGTTCGTTTACCTTGTGCAGACCCTGAACGACCGCATCAATTTCTTCCCGAGTGTTATAGAGCGCCAGAGAAACGCGGGCGGTGGCAGGTATCTGAAATCTCTGCATCAACGGCTGGGCGCAATGGTGTCCGGTCCGAATCGCAATGCCTTCCTGATCCAGCACCGTTCCAATATCATGAGGATGGACGCCTTCGAGCACAAAAGAGATCACGCCGGCCTTCTGCCCGGCCGTTCCGATGAGCCGCACCTTGGGAACGCGGGAAATCACTTCCGTACCATAGGCCAGCAGCTCATCCTCGTAGGGAGCGATGACTTCCTTGCCGATTTCGCTGATGTAGTCGATGGCCGCCGCCAATCCGATTGCGCCGGCAATGTTCGAAGTGCCGGCTTCAAACTTGAAGGGCAGCTCGTTGTAGGTCGTCTTCTCAAAACTGACCGAGCTGATCATATCGCCGCCGCCCTGATACGGAGGCATCGACTCGAGGTGCTGCTTTTTCCCATAGAGCACTCCGATACCCGTCGGCCCGTACATCTTGTGTCCCGAGATGGCATAAAAATCGCAGTCCAACTCGCGCACGTCAACTTTCAAATGCGCCGCCGCCTGCGCCCCGTCGATCATCACCGGCACACGCTGGCGGTGGGCCGTCTGAATAATCTCCCGGATAGGATTGACCGTTCCCAGCGCGTTAGACAGGTGCGTGACGGAAACCAGACGTGTTCTAGGTGTGAGGAGCTGCTCGAGCGTTTCAAGTTGCAGCTCTCCCCGGTCGTTGATGGGAAGCACCCGCAGATGCGCTCCTGCCTCTTGGCACAGAATCTGCCAGGGCACGATGTTGGAATGGTGCTCCATCGTCGAAATAATGATCTCATCGCCGGCGGCGATGCCGGACCCGACAAAGCTCCGCGCCACGAGGTTGATCGCTTCCGATGTACCTCGAACAAAAATTATTTCACGCGTGTCCTGCGCGTTCAGAAACTCGCGAGCCTTGGCGCGCGCCTGCTCGTAGGCATCGGTTGCGCGCTGGCTGAGCGTGTGCACGCCGCGATGGACGTTTGAATTGTATTCGGAGTAAAAACGCACCATCGCGTCGATGACCTGCTGGGGCTTCTGCGTGGTAGCTGCATTGTCCAGATACACGAGCGGCTTGCCATGCACAGTTTGTTTTAATATGGGGAAATCCGCCCGCACTCTGGCCACATCAAAAACAGGATGGCGAGCCTCCGGCCGGCGACCGGCGACATCATAAGCGCTCTTCATCGCTGAATCGCCTCCTTTATCGCTTCACCGCGAGGAAGCCACTGAAGCAGGTATTGGTCCACCTGCTCCCGCAACTCGGCGGCCTTTATATGGCGGACGATTTCGCTGGCAAAGGCGTAAACCAGCAGGCTGAAAGCAGATTTCTCACCGATGCCTCGAGAGCGAAGGTAAAAAACAGCGTCGCGATCAAGCTGGCCAATCGTTGCCCCGTGCGTGCACTTGACGTCGTCCGCATAGATTTCAAGCTGCGGTTTGGTATTAATCAGCGCTTCATCAGAGAGAAGCAGGTTGTTGTTGGTTTGTTTGGAGTCGGTCTTCTGAGCCCCCGGATGAACCAGTATGCGTCCATGGAAAACACCCCGGGACTTTCCATCCAGGATGCCTTTGTAATGTTCCCGGCTGCTGCAATGGGGCTGTGCGTGCTCCAGTCTGGTATGGTTGTCGATGTGCTGGTGTCCATTCACCAGATACAAACCCTTCAGGTTGCACTCGGCGCCTTCGCCATCCAGTATGGCGTTGAGATTGTTTCGAACCAGGTCGCCGCCAAGCGTGATCGAATTGGACTCAAGGGAGCTGCTTCTCCCCTGGTGGTACTGCAGGGTGGCGATGTGAAATGCGCTTTTGCTCTCACTCTGCAGTTTGTAATGATCGATCACAGAGTGGTCCCCGGCTGCAATTTCTGTCACCGGGCAGGTGAAATAGATATTCCCGTCGTCCAATCCAAAATAAGTTTCGATGATCACCGCCTGGCTGGTCGGCTCGGCGACGACCAGGATGCGCGGAAAAGAAACCGTGGGCCGTCCGTTTGAAGAAGAGAGGAAAAGCAACTGAATCGGATGCTCGACGACGCAACCGGAGGGAAGATAAACAAAAGCGCCGTCTTTCAGAAAAGCTGTATTGAGCGAAGTGAAAAAGTTTTCTTCCAACGAGGCGTAATGCCCCAGAAAAGGCTCCACTCGCTCCGGGGTCCGTCTCAAAACCGACGCGAGCGAGGCAATCTGCGCCCCATTCGGAAGAGTCTGAACCTGGGAAAGTTCCTCGGCATAATGGCCATTCACGAAAACCAATCTGCTGCCCTGGAGATTCGCAAATCGGATGCGGTCAACCTGATCGCGCGTGATCGGATGCGGTCGCTCGCCGGCGACCTCAAATGCAGTCTCCGCCACAGGAGCGATACTGGTGTATTTCCAGTCTTCGTCCTGGACGGTGGGAAAGCCTCCCTCTGCAAAACTTTTTGCCGCCCTGCTGCGCATTCTCTGAAGCCAGGGTGGACCGCTGGGTTCCAACTGCCGGGCTTGATGAATGAAGCTTGAAAGCTGAGTTTCTGTTTTAGTGATCGCCTGAGCCATTCAATACCTCGTACTCTGATGCTCAAATCTACGGGCTACTGATTCACCACGTTGCTTTCACCGCAGAGACGCCAAGATCGCCGAGTTTCGCAGAGCCTATGTTCCAACCTCTGCGAATCTCAGCGTGCTCTGCGCCTCGGCAGTGAATGCAGCATGGCCGTCTTCACAGACCTGTTTTCGGGGCTATGCGCTTTTCGCTGAGCTTTTTGGAAACCCGTTTTGCACAAGCCGTCCCTTATCTTGGCGCTGGCTCGGGTTCAACTTCCAACCAGGAGTAACCCTTTTCTTCGAGTTCCAAAGCCAGCTCCTTGCCTCCCGACTTTACAATCCGCCCATCGGATAGAACGTGGACGAAATCAGGCTGGATGTAGTTTAAGAGCCGTTGATAGTGAGTTACTACGATCATTGCGCGGTCCGGGGCACGCAGGGAGTTTACCCCCTCTGCCACGATGCGCAGCGCGTCTATATCGAGTCCCGAGTCGGTTTCGTCCAGGATGGCAAGTTTGGGCTGCAGAATCGCCATCTGGAATATCTCATTGCGCTTCTTTTCACCGCCCGAAAATCCTTCATTCACGGGGCGGCTGATCAGGCTTTCGTCCATGTCCAGGGATTTCATCTTCTCGCGCGCAAGCGCCAAAAAATCCATGGCATCCACTTCATCCAGGCCCTGGTGCCTGCGAATGGCATTGAGAGCGGTTTTCAGAAAATAAG
Organism: Acidobacteriota bacterium; assembly: GCA_036507075.1. Classification (GTDB taxonomy): domain Bacteria; phylum Acidobacteriota; class UBA6911; order JACQSX01; family JACQSX01; genus DASXQR01. Next base: position 95,093 of record DASXQR010000010.1, read on the forward strand.
TATTGCTGACACCCGGGATTTCCACCGGGTACTGGAACGCCATAAAGAGGCCTTCACGGGCTCGGTCTTCGGGCGCCATCTCCAGCAGATCCCGGCCGTTGTAAAGCACCTGGCCTTCGGTGACTTCATAGGACTCGCGCCCGGCAAGTACCTGCGCCAGCGTGCTCTTTCCCGAACCATTCGGTCCCATGATGGAGTGCACTTCACCCGCATTCACAATCAGGTCAATTCCACGCAGAATTACCTTTTCTCCTGCTTTCACATGTAGGTTTCTTATTTCCAGCATTGGTAGATTCATCGTCGTCGTACCGAGTTTTCGAGTTTTCGAGTTTTCGAGTTTCCGAGTTTCCGAGTTTCCGAGTTACGAGTTTAAAGTTACGGGTCTTTGAGTTATGAACATCCAGTTAGTGGTTCTTCTGCCTTCTGCCTTCTGCCTTCTGCCTTCTGCCTTCTGCCTTCTGCCTTCTGCCTTCTGCCTTCTGCCTTCTGCCTTCTGCCTTCTGCCTTCTGCCTTATGCCTACTGCCTTCTGCCTT
>DASXQR010000011.1:0-6423 GCA_036507075.1 Acidobacteriota bacterium
GCTGGTCGACCAGTGCGACGTCATCTTTCATCTGGCGGCCGCTGTCGGCGTAAAGCTCATCGTCGAAAGCCCGGTGCGCACCATCGAAACCAACGTGCGCGGCACGGAAATCGTGCTGGAGCTGGCCAACAAGAAAAAGAAAAAAGTATTCGTTGCCTCCACTTCGGAGGTTTACGGTAAGGCCGCCAAGGTTCCTTTTTCCGAAGACGATGATTTGGTTCTCGGTCCGACCGTGAAAGGCCGCTGGGCCTACGCATGCTCCAAGGCCCTGGACGAATTCCTGGCCATCGCCTACTGGAAAGAAAAGCGCCTGCCGGTCGTGGTGGTGCGCCTCTTCAACACCGTCGGCCCGCGCCAGACCGGCCTGTACGGGATGGTGCTGCCCACTTTCGTCCGCCAGGCCCTCGCCGGCAAGCCGATCACTGTCTACGGCGACGGCAAACAGACCCGCTCATTTACCTATGTGGGAGACGTAGTGGAAGCCCTGGTAAGATTGGCGATGTGCGACCAGGCCGTCGGCGAAGTCTTCAACATTGGCAACGCCTCAGAAGTAACCATCGAAGATCTTGCCCGCAAAGTTAAAACCATCGCCGCCAGCAACTCCGAGATCCACTACCTCCCCTACGACCAGGTCTACGGCGAAGGCTTCGAGGACATGCCCCGCCGCGTCCCGGACATTTCCAAGATCCAGCGCCTCATCGCCTGGAGCCCTAAAGTCCACCTGGACGAAATGATCCATCGAGTTATCGACTTCTGCTCCGCCCACCTCTAAGCGCCGCCCCAACGATTTCGTGAAATTCGTGAAATTAGTGAAATTCGTGTAATCAATTCGTGGTAGAAACTCCAGCGCACAGACCAGTCGCTACTGAAAATACCCGTTCACGTCCAGTATGAAATGAACCGTGCCTGAAATCTGTTCACAGCGTACGGCGAGATCTCCGGCCGGACCGAGAGTTAAAACAGCATTGTTGGCTCTCGTCTGGCCGCCGCTGTAGTTGATGTTTGAGGATGCGGGAAGCGCGCTGCCGGCTGGATAGAGACGCAGATGGCCGACGCCTGTCGGCTGGGTGACTGTTATGTTGACGGAAACCGAGCGCGCCGTGGCGGGCACGCCGCATCGGCCGGCGATCACAAATATGCGATCGCCGCTGGCCGGCAGCGCCGGACCTCCGTAGGCGCCATTGGGATTGCGCGTGTCGGCGACGCGGCAGGGAGTCAACGTGAAGAAGTCGGCCGGAGCGATGACCACGGTAGGATCGGATGCGCTGTTATTCGCCGCAACCGCGTCGCTGGAGTTGGAGACCGAGACAGTATTGGTAACATACTGGGCCGCAGTCACGCTCACGGCCACTGTCATTAATATAGTGCTGCCGGCGCCCGCCGCCAGGGCGCCCGAACTGGTGCAGGTAACCGTCTGGCTGGAAGGCGAGCAACTCCAGCCGCTGCCGCTCGCGGATTGATAACTCAAACCGGCCGGCAGGACATCGGTCACGGTAACCACGCCGGAAGAAGCGACCGTTCCCAGATTCTGGACCGAGAGAGTGTAGATCCCGCTGCCGCCGCCGAGAAAGTTTCCCCGATGCCTTTTGTTCATCGCGGCATCAGCAACCCCCTGGGCCGGGGCGAAAACCATGCGGCGAACGGACCCGGAGTAATCGACCACGTAAAGCTCGCCGTTCTCATCCTCGCCAAAGGAACTGATCGAGAATCCTGACATCAGGATCTGCGTCCTTGTCCAGACGCCGCCGCTTTCCGTCAAAGCCCAAATCCGGCCGGAGCCATAATCTCCAAAAATGTAGCTGCCGGCATACACGGTTTGTTGCCGGCCTCGGTAGACATACCCTCCGGTCACGCTTTGGCCTTCAGTTCTACCGTAGTCAGTCAGAGGCATAATAAGTCCACTTGTGTTGCAGCCGGACGAAGGCGAAAAACAGATGCTCCCCTCCATAATTCTCCAACCGTAGTTTCCTCCCCTGATGATTAAATCGACTTCCTCTCTGGTGCTCTGGCCGACATCGCCCAGGAAAAGCCGGCCGTCAAGGCGATCGAATGAGAATCGCCATGGATTGCGAAGCCCGTAGGCCCAGATTTCCCCGCGGGCGCCGGGCTGTCCGACAAACGGGTTGTCGGGCGGCATCGCATAAGGGGCGGTGTCGATATCAATTCGGAGCATCTTTCCGAGCAGCGTGTTTATCCGCTGCGCGTTGTTCAGCGGGTCTCCTCCCGAGCCGCCATCACCGGAGGAGATATAAAGGTACCCATCCGGACCGAAGGCAAGCATTCCGCCGTTGTGGTTGTCGTAGGGTTGATCGAAATCCAGCACCGGAAACTCGGTGGTCCCGGCAATGTCAGGATTACCGGATGAGACTCTGTATTCGGCGACAAAGGTTTTCAGTTGTCCCGTGACTCTTCTTGTAAAGTTGACGAAGAATCGGCCGTTGTTCCTGTAATCCGGATGGAAGGCCAGACCAAGTAATCCTTTCTCACCCCCAGATTCGATAATCCCGGAAATGTCCAAAAACGGCGTCGCAAGCAGCGCCCCCGCCTTAAAAATTCGGATCCGCCCTCCTTGTTCCAGAATGAAAAGGCGGTCACTCCCGTCCCCCGCATGAGTCACAAACAGCGGCGAAGAAAGCCCCGCCGTCACCATACTCAACTGCGGCGCCCCCTCGCCCTGGGCCCGGATGAATGATACGGACAGCGAAACCACGATTCCGGCCAAAGCCGCAATCCTTCTGCCAAAAAACGCTTCGTCGACTTTCATCTTGGGCTCGGTGAAATCTTCCTACTAACGAAACAATAACAGAGTGCCTAAGATCACAGACCTTCCGTGACATGAAGACCAGCGGAGCGCCCCGGATGGGGCGCTGAGCCTGTAGCCGGGGGTTGGCGCGTCTTCTGCGCCTACCCCCGGTCCGAGAAAACCAATCCATTTAGCGCCCCGGACGGGGCGCTGAGATAGCATGCAGTCGCAATCGTTCGTCTGCCAAAACTGCGAACGTTGCTCGGAGGGCCCCTGGTTCGCTGACTTCACGGGCGTAAAGCTCGTGCGAGATGAATCTCCCCAGCTCCGCTACCGTCAGTACCGCGGGCGTAAGCCCGTGCGCAGCGAATCTTCCCAGTCCCTCAGACTCTGCTGGAGCTGGAGAGAATCGCGGCGCACGGGGGATTCAGGCAACAGCGGCTTGAAATTTGCGAAGATTCTTGCGAGTTGCCCCGCGCGGGCTTATGCCCGCGGTACTGACGGTGGTGGAGGCGATGAGATTTGCCGCGCACGGGCTTACGCCCGCGGTACTGGCGGATGTGGAGCTGGGGGGATTCAGAGGCGACGGCTGGGCCGCTCTTACACTTTTCAATTTTTTCACACGTCAGGGCGCGGCGGAAAACCTTTGTCAGTCCCTCGGAGCCTACGCCACGTCACCTGACGGCCGACTTGCACAGGCTGCGCCGCGCCCTGACGGGACGCGGTACTGATTCTCTTGCAGAGCGATATTTAACGCTCAACTTGACTGCTCAGCTTCCAAGCTCCCGACGTTCCGAACGCGACGGCCGGGGGAAGACCTGCAAGGCTTCGCGACAGCAGGATCGCAGGGGTAAGGAAGGTTTTTATTTGTGTCCTCTGTGTCTCTGTGGTGAAATCGCGAAGAGACCCATACGGTCCGCGAGTTTTGTGAAATCGCATTCTCACGCGCAGGTCTGGATTATCGACAGTACGTAAAGATCGATCCAAAATTCGTGCGCCCCGCCGAGGTTGACCTGCTGATCGGCGACTGCACAAAGGCGAAAAAGCTTCTGGGCTGGAAAGCGAAGACGCCGTTTCAAGAACTGGTCGAAGCAATGGTCGACGCCGACCTTGCGCGCCTCAAGTCCACCATCTCGCCCACACCTGATCCCGCCGGCGCGCTGTGCTATCATGCGGTAACAATGATTTCCATCGCCTATCTAACTGCAGCGCTTCGCGGGCCTGCGAACCTTAACGCGTGATAAAGGAAGCTGTCTTTTCATTCGCGAAGAGAACCGTTAGAGTCCGGGCTATGAGTAGAGTAGCCTCGTAAACCCTCGTGTCGTCCGTGTCTCCGTGGTGAAATAGTTTTGAAATAAAAAGCCCTCGTTACCAGCATCACCGGCCAAGACGGCGCCTATCTGGCAGAATTTCTGCTCGAGAAGGATTATGGGTTACGATGTGGAAACGGTGCCTTTGAGGGGACTATGAGCCGACTCTATGAAACGGACCAGGATATACGAAGCCGGATTTTGCCGCAAATTGCGGCATGTCTGGCGGATGAGCCCAAGGTGGCGTTTGCCTACGTTTTTGGATCTTTCGTAACCGCGGAAACGTTCCATGATATTGACGTGGGAATCTATTTATGGCAGGCGCGACTGGAGGGAGCAACTTTTGAAGCTTTGCGGTTGGCCGATCTGCTGAGTCGCCGGCTGAAGCTTCCGGTGGATATTCGGATTCTCAATTTTGCTCCTACCGCTTTTCTGTTCCATGTCTTGCGTGGCTTGATCCTTCTGAACCGCGATGAGGATCTCCATGATGATGTTGTGGAGCGTACCATATGTCGTTATCTTGACATGGCCGCGTTGTTGCGCCGCAGCACCAGGGAGGCGTTTGCCGCATGAGTCTGAATGCCGACCTGGTGCGTGCGCGATGCGGCGAAATCGAAGAATCAGTGACCCGTCTGGAGCGATTCAAAAATCTCTCTCTTACCGCATTTTTGGCCGATCAGGACAGGCTTGACGTTGCTTGCTACCGCCTTCTTGTAGCCATCGAGGCAGCCTTGGCTCTCTGTTACCACGTATGTGCCAGGCGTCTGCATACGGTACCGGAAGAATACGCGCAGTGCTTCGAGCAAATGCAGAAAGCCGAAATTATTCCGCCTGACCTTGCTGGACGCCTCCAGCAGATGGCTCGCTTCCGAAATCTTCTCATTCACATGTATTGGAAAATTGACTACGGAAAGGTTTACGACATCATCTGTCAGAATCTCGATGACCTTCGAACCTTCAGTGCATCCGTTGCCCGCCTTCTATGAGCTTTTCCGGAACTGCGGATCTTTTCGCTTACGGAAGTATCACCGTTCTCGAAGATGACGAACAAGCCCGTCCCATTGATACTTTTCCCGCCGATTGAGACGCCGCCCGCGGATTACATTCGATCCAATCGTCAACCGCATCTTTGCGGAACGTATCGGTCTGGCCGATCGCATCACAAGTTTGAAGAATGAGAGCGCAAGGCGCTTCAGGACTGCGCGGCAGGACCATTACCTGGGTCTTACGCATGGAAATCTGTCGTTTACGCTTGCGGTTGTTGACCGGGCGGCGGCGGCGTTTTCCATTGAGCCGCGTTATCGGTCTTTCTATAAACGGCTGGCGGAATTCTGTCTCGCATTGCCCGCTTCGCAAAAAATCTGCCGCGGCTGGACACGCATGGTGCTGCGCCGCGGGATGGATAATATCCTTCCCCCAAAAATCCAATGGCGCGGGGGGAAATCCGAACTTCAACCGATCAAATTTCAACGTACGTCGGCAGTCCCACCCTTAAACCGCGCGAGGAAATGAATGCATGCTTCTGCCGCATCTTTCAGGCCCTCATCTCCCTCACCCAGTGTCACGGGCCCTTCAATGATGATCTCGATTGTGCCATCATGACACAGGCGCGAAGTAAACATCAGAACAGGGGTGTGTGTCCGTCTCGCCACCGCGAACTGGCCCAAGGAAAAAAAGGGCCATCGATCGTGAGAGGCCAAGTAATTTGGCCTCCGGTCAGATCGTGCCAGGGAGAAGGGAAGCCCATGGTCACCCAGCAGCAAGACTATGTGACCTTGCCGCAGCGCCGTGCGGACGCGGACCCATGTCTGGTTTGAGCGGGTGATTGTGGGCACCTGCCTCCCATTCCCCCACACTTTCATTTGAGGATCACGCGCCACCAGCGTAACAGGATAGCCGCAGTCACTGAGCGTGCGCGTAAGAGCCCAGTTCAGCGGGGCGCTGTGACCGCTGCAGAGCATCAACCGACCGCTGGCCGCGTAGTGCCGGCGCACAAGCTCTATGCCGCTCACATGCACCCGTGGAGTGAACGTCCAGCCTCGTTGGCCGGCCAAATCGAGCAGTCCACTCAAAATCGTCGACTCCTTCCATGTGCCCGCAGTACCGAACGCGACGGCCGGTGGAAGGCGGGCAAGGAATCGCGACAGCAGAACAGCCGTGTCAAAGCGTCTGTGCTTGGGAAAGCTGGACAATACGGCGCTTAAGACCGATTCGGCTCCGGCCCTTGTCACTTTGCCGACGCTATGTTTCGTCACCCAAGACACTGATCGCATTGTGGCACGATCGATGGACCGACCACCAGGCGGTGGCACCCTTGTTCACTCCTTCAAGCAGCTCCAACCGCTCCTGGCGCGTAGTGGCAAGCTCGGA
>DASXQR010000012.1:0-2506 GCA_036507075.1 Acidobacteriota bacterium
AGTCGACGGCGCGCGGCAGGTCAGCCGTTGCCGCGACACACAGAGTTCCCGCAGGTTTTTGAGTGATGGACCCTGTGATTGCCGAACCAGTGGATTCACCGGGCATCCCTGGCGCGGGGTCGGTGATCCAGATTGTTCGGCAAATGACAATTGAACGCGCTTTGGTTCTCGTTTACGCTTCCAGCATGCAAAGTCCGGTTGATCTCAAACAGATGACACTGCCCGATAAGCTGCAGCTCATGGAGGCGCTCTGGGACGAACTGTGTAGCCGAGAAGAGGAGATTCCAGTGCCGGATTGGCATAAGGCGGTTTTGGACGAGCGAGAGCAGCAGATCAAGGAAGGCAAAGCAACGTTCATTGATTGGGAGACAGCCAAACAGAGAATTGGCAAGCGCATTTCATGAGGATCGAAATCCTGGACAAGGCTGAGGATGATCTTGTTGCGGGATTTCAGTTTTACGAAGGGCAGGAGATTGGTTTGGGCGCCTATTTCCTGGAGAGTTTATACTCCGACATCGAATCGCTAACCTGAATATTTCATACCTGAGCTGATTTTTGGCGGAACGAGGAATTTTTTTCAAAAACACGGGTTGTGTTCCTCTGAAAATCGTCGGCGGACAACCAGCAGAAGCAACCGGCAGCAGGGAAGGTTAAAATCCCGACTGGTTCAGCCGTTTTTGACGACACGACTCCCGCACTTTTTCTGATTCAACGTTTCAGGGGCAGGCCTTGGGTGGGCACTGGGGCTAATCACTCCACAAGGGCAAGCTCATCAGCCGCCGGTGACACAAACGGAAAATCTCCCGCATCGGAAAAGCGCTGCTCAATTGCACATAGACCCGTCGAACGCTCACTCTGACTTGCGCCGCCACTTTCAAGAGCTTCAGCCGCACACTGCCCACCGTCGCCTGCGCCAGTTCGGTGCCATATAATCCCAGCGCGCGCACCCGTTCCATCAACAGATACGCAAACGTCGCCAGCCACAGCCGCAATTGATTGCTCGCCAGATAGTGCGTGCTCATCCGGTCGGCCTCCAGGTCCAACACCTGTTGCTTGAGCACATTTTCCATTTCGCCACGCGCGCAATAGAATTGCTCGTACAACCGCGTCGGCGTGAAGCGGGCTTTGTCCTCATCGTCTTTGAAACTTTTGGCCGGAAGGTTGGTCACGATGAAACGCGGGTTGTCTCCCTGCGCCGTGACTTCCGCTTTGGCAATGACCCGCCGCACCCGGCTCCAGCTCTTCTGCGTCTGATATTCAAACTCCGTGAACACGCGCGTGCCGGCCGTGCCCGTCAGACAATGCCGTGCCCGTGCGTCCGCCATCGCCCGGTCCGATTTCTCCAGCAGCACGCTGTTTTTACCGAGCCCAACACAGTAGTAAACATCCTTCTGGCTTTCGCACCAGGCCATGAGTTCTTCCACGCAAAAACCACTGTCGCCCCGAATAATGATTCGCGCTTTTTTGCAGCGCCGCCGGATCGCCGCCACGATCTGTTCCAGCGCGGGCACGACCCCCTGGGCGGCGCCGCCCTCCGTCGTGCGCAATTGCGCCCACAGCGGAATGTTTCCCACGAACGCATAGAGCGGCAGATAAACGTACTCGTCATAGTAAGCACTGAAGCGGCGACCCTCCTGGCTCCCGTGGAGTCGATGCCCCATCGCGTCCAGATCAATCACGATTTCCACGGCATGTTTTGGCAGGCAGCGCGCGCCCATTTCCACCAGCAGCGCGGCGATCTTTTGCGGATCGTGCGGCAGTTTGTGGCAGCGGCTGTTTTTATTGTTCGACAATTCCAGGCGGTTGAGAGTCGAGGGGGCGGCCAGCGCCGGACCGGGATGGAAGATGCGCTCGCTCCCCAGCGGGTCTTCTTTGCCGCAGGCCGTCGCCAGCAACGGATCGTGGCGCAGTTGCTGGTGGTCATTGAGGTCTTCGTAACCCAGCGCTTCGGTGTAAATCCGCTGAGCCAGTAACTCCGGCACAGCATGTTCGACGAAGATCTGATTGCGTTGATCGCCAAAGCAGCCCGCCAGCCGGCGGGTCAGCCCGAGGGAAAGATCCACTTGGCGCAGAAACAGCACGCCGCCATCGCTGGAGAGCGTGCCGCCGGAAAAATCAGCAACGACTTTTCTCGCACCGAGGTCTTGAAAGAGTAGCGGTTGGTTCTTACAGTCTGTCGAAGAAGAAGCGGTGGGTGGCAGTTTCATTTGGCTCAGTGATTTCAAGCCTTCTGACGCCTTCGCCGCTTCTTTGTTCAATCCAGCTATGAAATATCCGGGTTAGAGCCTGTCTGAAAATGTGGGGCAGACATCTTGTCTGCCAGTTCGGGTGGCATCCTGCCGCCCGAAACACGAGGCGAGGACGCCCCGTGAACCGGCAGGCTGGAAGCCTGCCCCACATTTTCAGACAGGCTCTAAGGCCGATTCAATTCATTTCCTTGCTCATTTTCGTGAAGGCTAAATTCCTCCGCATGATAAGAACTTCGGACCATCGGACCGCTGGCGAC
>DASXQR010000013.1:0-51373 GCA_036507075.1 Acidobacteriota bacterium
GAGGATTGTGCCGGTTTGCACCACCGTTCCATAGACGCCCGCGTTGTTCTTGTTCAGTCGCACGACTGTCTTCAGCACCCGCGCGTCTTGTGTGCCCGTGTCCGGATCGAGGTTGATCATCATACATCGCACGTCGCGCACCGTCACGCTCACGGCTGGCCTTGGCTCCCTGTCGCCGAACACCAGTGTCCCGCCAACCCACCCATCCTCGAGAAACGGCTCGGGATTGCCAGTCTCAAGCACAATGTTGGCTCGGAACCGCCGGCGATCGAGATCCACTCCCGCCTCGCGACCGATGCCAGCAATTGTCGCCAGGCTAATCACCGATACAGACGCGTCATCGAAGATCCCGTGCTTGAGCTTCATCAATTGATGACTTCATTCTCTGGTATTGTTCCGAGCCCCGTCTGTCCTTCAACAAGACCGTGGTAACCCGTCCGAATTCATCTCGAGGAACGCCAGCTCGCTGCTGGAACCATTAATGTCAGACTTGCGGCCGTGCGCAGGCTCGCTTATGCAGCCGACTCCGGCCTACTGAGTCCTGAACTTGCGGTCGCGTGAAGGGAGCGAAGAGGTTGGGAGTGCGCCTTGGCAACTGGCTTACGCCAGAAGAAGCTCGTTCGCTGTGGCAGCTTCCGAGCATTGAGACTTTGTCATCTGTTGCGGCGGCACAACGGCGCGACTTTCGTGCGCCACTGGAAGAGTAGATACCCTCAACAAAATCCACCATCACACCCTGGGCCAGGGTGGCGAGACGATCGCATCTTCTGCGGATGGCCGGATCTCAATTGTTCAGAACTGGCCCGCCTTTCTGGCCCACAAGCGTAACCAATCCCTAATTCGAACTGGGGCCCCTAGTCCCCGAATCAAGTCCCCTCACACTTCCTCCCGAATGACATACGGGCGACGGTAGGCTCGGGAGAGTAGGGTATCCGCTTCGGGATCGTTGGCAAACTTCTCATAGTCACCCATGAAATTCAAGGAGCGGCCGAGGCGATACGAGATATTGGCCAGCAGAGGAAGGGAGGATGAATAGAAACCTTCATTGATGTCGCAGTGCAGGTTTTCATTTCTTCCCGAGCGCACCGCATCCAGGAAATTGGCCCAATGATCGCCATCCCGACCTGTTGCACGTTCCTTCGAACCGGCAAAAGGCTCTTGTTCCCGTTCACGGAAAGCTTTCCAGGCAGACCCGCTGATTTCGAGCCACCCTTCGGAACCGTAGAAGAGATTCCCTACCTCCTGACCACGGCTTCCTTCATGGTTGGTGTATCGGCCGCGCACTTCAAACTCGAGCATCCTCCCGTCGCGGTATTTGAACACCGCGGTCTGCGTGTTGGGCGTCTCCTGGAAGGTTCTGTCGCGGCCATATGTCTCCACTCCGCCGTACACCATCCTCCCGGGGGTCCGGGTCTTACGTTCCTCCTGGTGAAATCCGTAAAGACCACCCGCACTATGGATCGAAACCGGGTGTTCGTTCAGGTTCATTCCCCAGCGGGCAAGATCGAGCTGGTGCGGCCCCGTGTTTCCGGTGTCTCCGTTTCCGGTATCCCAGTACCAGTGCCAGTTGTAGTGACTGCGTTTTTCGTTGTACGGGCGATAAGGCGCTGGCCCCAGCCAACGGTCATAGTGGAAAGTGGCGGGCGGCAGACTGTCCTTGGAAATTCCATACGAATCGCGAGCCTTGAAACAAAGAGCTCGGGCCATGAAAACCTCTCCGATGCCGCCTTCATGCAGGAATTTGATGGCCTCGATCACATTTGCTGAGGAGCGGTTATTCAACCCGACCTGAACTCTTACGTCGTACTTGCGCGCCGCTTCGATCATCTTCCGACCTTCCCAGACATTGTGGGAGGCCGGCTTCTCAACGTAAACATGTTTGCCGGCCTGACAAGCCCAAATGGTCGCCAGTGCATGCCAGTGATTCGGCGTGACGATGGATACAGCTTGGATTTCCTTATCGTCCAGTACTCTCTTGAGGTCCCATTGAGTGAGAGGCTGATTGCCCGTCTTTTGATTGACAATCGCAACCGCGGGCGGGAATAGCCGCTCGTCCGTATCGCAGAGCGTCTTGATAATCACATTCTTGCTGTCTTTGAGATCGCAATAACTGTTGATGTGCACGGTGCCCTGGTTCCGGATGCCGATGACTGCCAGGTTGATGCGGTCATTTGCACCCACGATCGCGGCATAGGACTTTGCGTTGAATCCGATGCTTCCGATTGCCAATCCAGCAGCCCCGGCTACACTCGTCTTGATGAAGTCGCGTCTCTTTGTCATGTTTACAGCCCCTTGAAGAGCATGCTGGTCGGATCCAAAGGCCGACCCAGCGGTTGAATCCTTCGAATGAGAAATGAGAGAAAGCTCACTCGAGAGATGCGGAACTCGATAATGAGCCAATTGTGCAGGATTGGCATGTGAATTCTCCAGTCCTTTTCGCAACTCAAGGCGCAGGAGTACAGTGGGAAGTCGCAGGCGGCAGAACGGCTTTCGAGGTCAGCCACCGCGGGCCGGAATGCCGCTCCGGTTGGTTTAGCTCGAGTCAAAGCGATTGTGCCAAGTAAACGGCGTTCTGGGAAGTGGCGTCTCTCTGCGGACCGGTAACATTCGAAGCTGTTGCCCCTTTTTAAGTCCTGTGCGTCTGCCAGGTCCTCTCTGATCTTGCAGATCCTCAAACTACGATGGTAATTCGAGGCCCGTTTTGCGATCCTCATTTGGGAACGTAGTAAAGGTGATAGTGGATTCGGCTTAGGCGGATGCGCCGAACACCGGCCAGAGTCTTGGTGAGCGCCCTTGCGCCGATATTTGGATGGGCGGCGATCAGTGAGAAGGCCTTGCGAAGCTCTTCTTCGAAAGCTTCAGGCGCGGATGGGCGATTTTCAATCCACCACTTCACCGCTTCAGCATTTCCCGAGCTGCCCGTCCGGTGACTCGAATGGGAACGTTACGGGTCAATCGTGCCAGCCAAGATCACGAAAGAGGTCATCCTGCGTGACAACCTCGCCGCGCTCTGCCTCGGCAATCGATTCCAGAAGGGCCTTTTCTTCGCTTTGCGATAGATGAAATGTTTCATCCCCCTCCGGCGCCAGGACGGTGACTTTCGCGCCCTCGGCAAGAGGCGGCCCTTCGACCACGATCTTTCCGGCCTTGACCTTCCCCGTAGTCACTCTCACTGTGTGAAAATTACCTCATCGTTAGTCTTGACTGGCACAAATCCGCTGGCCCACGAGATTGAGATGAGTCTTCATTTCCAAAGGTCTGGACCTGCGTTACGATGCCAGCCCATGAGATCTACACGATACTTGTAATTATAGTCGCGATTCTGCGAAAGTTTTTTGGAGGGCAGCCACAAACGCCTCAACCAAAAAGGCCCAAGACACCAGGAGCATGTGTTGATGCCTGAAAGCCGGTGCTGCGGGATCAGGTGCTGTTCGAGGGATTCAACCTGATGTTAATGCACAGACGACGGTTTCTTAGATTGGCCGGACCGCTGGTGTTCGCTGACACTGCGTGGAGCGGTTTCAGTTGGGGAGCACGGGGCGGGCGGCGACGGACGGTCGTTTCGATTCGAAACGATCGGTTTTTTATTAATGGACGGCCCACCTATCAGGGACGGCGTCATGAAGGGGTGAAGATCGAAGGCTTATTAATGAACTCGCGCATGGTCCAGGGAATCTTTGATGATCTGAATCCCGAGACACGGGCGCGCTGGAGATATCCGGATACGGGAGCATGGGATCCGGAGCGGAACACCCGAGAGTTCTGTGCGGCCATGGCCGGGTGGCGCCAGGCCGGACTGCTGAGCTTTACGATCAATCTACAGGGCGGAAGCCCGGAAGGATACTCGAACGAACAGCCCTGGCACAACAGCGCCTTTCTCGCCGACGGCTCGCTGCGATCCGATTACATGCGGCGCCTGGAACGGATATTCAATCGCGCAGATGAATTGGGAATGGCGCCCATCCTCGGCTATTTTTATTTCGGCCAAGACCAGAGGTTGCGGAACGAAACGGCCGTGAAGCGCGGCGCGACGGAAGCAACGCTATGGCTGTTTCAAAAAAGTTACCGCAACATACTGGTCGAAGTATGCAATGAATGCGACAACCGCAAATATGACCACGATATTTTGAAACCGTCGCGGGTTGCTGAATTGATCAATCTGGTCAAATCAATGCGCAGCCGGGGACGGCGCCTGCTGGTTGGAGTCAGTTTCAATGGTGGCAGTATCCCGCATCGCTCGGTGATTGCCGCTTCCGACTTTCTGCTGCTCCACGGCAACGGCGTGAGCAATCCGCGGCGTATCGCACGGATGGTGGAACTCACGCGCCGCGACCCCAGCTACCGTCCGATGCCGATCCTGTTTAATGAGGATGACCATTTTGATTTTGACAAGTCTAGCAACAACATGATGGAAGCTTTACGCAGCTATGCCTCGTGGGGCTTCTTTGATCCCGGAAAGAACAACTACTGGGACGGCTATCAATCGCCACCGGTGAACTGGGGGATCAACGCGGAGCGGAAGAAGGCATTTTTTGCTCTGCTGAGGCGGGTAACCGGAGGCGCCAAAACATGAAAGTAGCGGCGGCGCTGGTGACGACCTGGATATTCCTGACTGTTGTGACAGGGCTGTCGGTGGGTTTCTCCTGGCTCACCGCGCTCTCCTGCCTGCTTACCGTCGGTGTGTTGCTCGCGGCTATGCAGGCCGTCGAGGCTCGCGGTTGGGCGCTGGTCTGGGTACTGTTTGCTTTGTACGGAGGGATTGGCACTGTGAACATCGAAATTGAGGCCGTGGTTTTCCAGATCCTTTCCGTCACAACGTCGCTGCACATGTTAGGCACCGGGTTGGCAGTAGCTTTTGCGGTCTGCCTCCTCATGGTGTACATGGCTGGCCGAATACGGTCGCAGGGCAGCGCGGAAGGACGAACTCCTGCTCATCGACTGGCGGATAACTGGCAATTGCGTGTGCCGATGGCGGCTTTTTGCTACGTGGTGCTGTACTTCGCTGCCGGCATAACCATTTTTCCCTACGTCCGGCATTTCTATGCCGGAAGGCCGATACCGTCGGGCGGTGTGGTGATTCTCACGCAGTTCGTTCGAGGTCTGGTCTATGCGGCAGTGATGCTGCCGTTCACGCGCTGGATGTCAGGCCAGCGATGGCGCGCGGGTTGGATGCTGGGTCTCTGTCTGTCGGTGCTGGGAGGAATCGCCCCGCTGCTGCCGCCCAACGAATACCTGCCTGCCGACCTTCGGCTGGTTCATGCCGTGGAAATCGGCGTTTCCAATTTTTTGTTCGGCGTCATCACGGCGCTGTTACTGGTGCGACGCAAAGAGCCCACCGCCTGAAATTGCGGGCCAGGCGGAGAACTCCTTATGAAAAAGCGGAACTCTGAAACCCAATTTGGGTTTGTGTGAACAACGAAGACTATAATGCCTCGTTGGAGCTGCGAAAGATCTACCAAGTCGTCCCGGACGCGGGCGCTGCTGCTCACAATTTGCTGCGAGTGATCGACGAATCCGGTGAGGATTACCTTTACCCTCGACAGTATTTCCGCGTGATTGAATTACCCAAGGATGTGCAAAAGGCTTTGCTGCTGGCATCCTAATCGTATCCCTCTTGTCACCTTTCGGTGCATGGCCGGTGATCCGACAAGTTGATGCGCCACGACCTGACGGATCGCGGTACTGCGCGCTGCTTCGCAGCGCTTCCGCACGCCTGAGGCTCTGCCTCACGGTAGTCGCGAGGCGAACGTAGTGAGCGGCACGCCGAATTGGCCAGTAAGCCTGATGCCGCCCGGTTTCGCCGGCTCAGAAAATGAACTTCACGGCCAGTTGGGCCTGGCGGGGGAAGTTGGATTGGAAGACGGTTGCTTTGTTGATCGAGCCGAATTCTGAATTCGTCGGGGTGCGCTGATAATCTATCCGGTCGTACATCGGTGAATTCAGGACGTTGAAAGCTTCCAGGCGCAGTTGCAGCCGTGTCTTTTCCGTCAGGCGCATGTTCTTGGCAAAGTTGATGTCAAACAACCGCGCTGACACACGCCGCAGGCCCCAGGCACGCGTCGGGGTGGGATTGGTCTGGTAAGTCTCGACAATCCGGAAATTAGCATCGGTGCATCCATACGCCACCGAGTAGGACAACAGCCGGTACTGCCCGAACGTCGGACTGGCTGTGTTTGTGTCCAGTTGCTCCACGCAGGGGCGCGCACCCTGGATGTACTCGATGCCCGAAATCCAGCGCTTCCGCTCCGCGTCGCTGAGCGACGCATCTTTCAGGTACAGCACATTGTCGGGCAGCGTCCAGGGCGCTCCGGATTGGACGATGAAAGCGGACGCCATTTCCCAGCCGCCGAAGACACGGTCCAGCACACCGTTCGTGTTTGAAAGGAAGCGGCGCCCCTTCCCGAACGGCAGATTGTACACGCCGGAAAGCGTCACGCGATGCGGTCGATGAACAGAGGACGGTCCGCGATCGATGATCCGCGCGACGTTATCGGCAAAACCAGGCTGATCAATACTCTTGGAGAAGGTGTACGTGCCGTTGAGCGCCAAGCCATGACTGAATCTCTTTCGGGCCGTAACCTGCAGCGAGTCGTACCAGATGCGCCGGTCATTGCGCTCGCTTTCCTGAATGTCTTCAAAATGCGGAAACGGCCGCGATAGCTGGAACCGCGATAGCGTGGTACTGGTGAAGAATGTCGTTCCCTCAAACCCGGGCATCCTGAAGAATGGATTGGGCAAGCGCTCGTCACAGTAGGCGCGATTGCCGCCCTGCCCGATGTCGCACAGGTTGCGGAATGCCAGAGGAGGTTCGTTGATCGCGCCAAAGGTGGCCTGTCCTTTATAGGTTCGACTGCCGACATAGCTGGCTTCCAGAACCGTATTCCATGGAAGTTTTCTTTGAATGCCCAAAGAGAAGTTGTGAACGTACGGCAAGTCGAAGTTCGGATTGGCGTAGCCGATATCTCGACCGAGGAAGGTCGCCAGGCCGGCCGACTGAGCCTGCGGAACTATGATTCCGTTCGGGAAGAGATCGCCAAAAGCGGTTTGAGGCGTGCGGCCGCCATCGATGGAGTTGGTGATGTTGGTTCTGACACTGAAGCCCTGGTTCCAACCGGTGCCGGTCGGATTCATGTAGTACATGCCGAATCCGCCGCGCAGCACTGTATCGTTGCCCAGGCGATAGGCGAATCCAAAGCGCGGCTGGAGGTTGTTCTTATCCAGTTTCCACGGCGTGTCGGGGGCGCCATCTACTCCCGTAAACAGCAGCCCTCCGCGGATCTGCGCCAGTTCCGGGAATCTGGTTTTATCGACGAGCTGCGCGACGGGATTAATCACGCCGGGATCGAACTTGTAATTCTGCCGGCGGTGTCTTTCTTTGATGGGTGTGTTGAGGTCCCAGCGCACGCCGAAATTCAGCGTCAGGCGTTTGGTCACTTTCCAGTCATCCTGGAACCAGGGCGCGTAGTACTTCCACATAAAGATCGGAAAAACGTTGTAGTCGACAAACCCTCCGCCGATCGCGCCGAGCAAAAACGAGGCGATCGAGTTTCCGGCCAGAGTCTCGCCGCGGTTGTATTGACGCTGTGTAAAACCGCGGTTGAAATCCAGTCGCATGCCGCCCGCGCCGCTGGCTTGACGGGAATACTGCGACAGACGCATGTCAAGTCCGTAGCGGATCGTGTGGGAGCGCTGCGTCCATGCAACATTGGGCTGGAACGTGAAGAAGTTGGAAGGTTCCACGTCGAAGTTGCCGCGGCCCGTCGTGATATAGTCGGTGGCCCTGATTTCCGGGAAGATCTTGACGGGAAGCTGATCGACCAGCGACTTGGGAAATCCGAGAAGTGTCGCATCGAACCCGATTCCCACCTGCGCCTTCTCCACTTCCACAAAACGATTGGCCGAAGCGCGCAGATTCAGAATCCGATTACGGCCAAAGGTGTGGACCCAATCAACGACGCCGCTGTAATTGGTGCGGATCAAAGGCAACTGCCCGGCCTGGCCGGGTCCATCATGAATGCCGTTGGTCCAGCGCATTTCGGTTCGCGTGTTGTAGCCGTAGCGGACAAACATTCGATCCTTCTCACTCACGACCTCGTCAAATTTGAATACCCAGTTATAAAACCGATCGCGCGCAATGTTGGGGATGTCGCCGTAGTTGTTGCGCCACGGGTCGACGCCCGGAGTGACCACATTCGGCTTGGGATAAAACGGAATGAGTTTCTGCGCCAGGACATGAATTCGCTGAGACGGGATGATGTTGTTGGGGAAGGGGTCCCGAATCCACTGGCCGCTGACGTCGCGACCCGTCGCCGGGTCGTAGATGACGATCTGTTCTCCCCGCGCAGTCTTCAGCTCCCTGAAGTCACCGCGGAGAAAGGCGTCCATCGGAACGGTCCGGACCGCGGGGTTAGGACTCCCTTCGCGGTAACCTTCGAAATTGAAAAGAAAGAACGTTCGATTGCGGCCGTTGTAGAGCTTGGGAATCCAAACCGGCCCGTCGAGCTGGATTCCATACTGGTCGAGAAAATGTTCCGCTTTGACCAGCGTTCCGTCGGGCGCGGGAGCGCGGCCGGCCGGGATGCCCCGGGTGTTTGCAATCAGGTTATTGGCATCCAGGAAATTGCGGCGTGCGAATTCGTACACAGAACCATGCAGGTGCTTGGTGCCTGACTTCAGCGAAACGTTGATCACGCCTCCGGCGGTTCGCCCGTACTGGGCGTCATAGGAATTCGTCATGATTTTGAATTCCTGCACCGAATCCACGGGCGGCACAAAGGCGATGTTATTTCCACCTGCAATCGCGTTGTTGGGAGCGCCATCCAGCAGGAATTCGTTGTTCTTCACCTGGCCGCCATTGACGGACCACTCCGCAATCGCGCCGTTATCGAACGGGCGCTGGTAAATGGTCGCGCCTTCGTAGGTCACCCCGGCGGCGAGCATGGAGAGCATGAAAGGGTTGCGGGCGTTCAGCGGCAGTTCAGTGACATGCTGGTTGTCGATCACCGTGCCGCGGTCGCCTTTGCTGTCGTCCATCAGCGGCTCGTCGGAAGTAACGACGACCGCGTCGATCACTTCACCCACCTGAAGCTGAATGTCGATGGTGGCCGTCTGGCTGACCGAAAGCTCCAGCTTGTCGCGTTTTACAGTCTTGAATCCGGGTATTTCGGCGGTGATGGAATAGAGACCGGGCTTCAAGAAGGGAATGCTGTAATCGCCTGAGTCGGTCGTGACGGCTGTCGCCGTTTCATTGCTTTGCAGGTTTCGCGCCGTAACACTGACGCCCGGCACAGCCAAACCGGTCGGATCGGTCACCCGTCCCGTTACCGTGGCGCGAAACTCCTGAGCCGACGCCGTTGCGGCCAGGGCTCCCAGTATCAAGGGGACAGCACTTATCCGGAAGCTATACCAATTGAACATCCCCACCTCCCGTTATTGATTGCGGTGAAGGTAATGTTAGCGAGAAGTGGTGGCATTCACAATATGGCAATGAGCGTCCGGGGCGCCAGTGCCGGGAAAGCGGGAGAGTGGGAGAGCGGGAGAGCGGGAGAGTGGGAGAGCGGGAGAGTGGGAGAGTGGGAGAGCGGGAGAGTGGAGTACTGCAGAGCCCTGTCACGACACTCATCAACAGTACCGCGATCCGTCAGGTCGCGGCGCGCCAGAGGCGGTCAGTCACAGCGCTCCACAGCAGAGCAGGCGACTACATCTGGTGCGCCGGGTCCTGACGGATCGCGGTACTGTTGTCCAGGGACGTGGAATCTGGCTGCAACTGCATCTGATTCGCAGGTATGATCCAAATCCCTGGGCCGGGCGCTTCCGCGCCCCGCTTCCGATGTGGGTATTCAGCAGCCTGCTTGACGCAAACCCACCACGCTCGGAACACACAGGCTTTGTCGCTCCAAAAACCAGGGTAGCGGCACTAGTTTCGGAGCGACAAAGCTGGAATGATTCCGGCAAAATGACCTGTCCAGGCTGGCCCGACCGGCCTTCTGACAGTCGGTCTTTCTTCTCAACGAATGAACCCACAGCAAAGAAACAAGGTCGCGAACAGGAAGGCTGATCGCCGAAGCGAAAAATATCGTCGAGGCGCAAAGACGAATGGTGGCGACGGAACCAATCCTGTTGCCAAAGCCGGCCGTCTGCTGCATGCCACAGCGCATTGGCGGTATTTTCCGGCAGTCGCGGGAATGTTCTACCTCCTGGTGGCGGGAGCGGTCACTGTTCGCTATCACCGGCTTTTGGACTACGGGATGGAATCGGACTTTCTATTCGAATACGTCCCGGCGGCAAGAGAAATTGCCAGTGGCACCCTTCCCATTCCTCTTTATCGGGGACCGGTCTACCCCCTGCTGCTCGCCGGGCTGGGCGCCGTCACGCGCGATTATTTTCGGGCGGGTCTTCTGATCAGCATTGTCGCCGCAGCGGTCACCGTGGCTCTTTCCTGCACGCTGATCCGAAAATTATTCAACGCAGAAATCGCCCTGGCGGTCGCGCCGCTGATGATTGCCAATCCGGCCTTCTTTCTGTACACCTATCAGGTCGGCACGGACATGCTCTTTGCAGCACTTGTGTCCGGCTGCATGTACCTGCTGTTGACAAGCGAGACACTGCCTTGCACGCGCCTGGCTCTTTCGGCCATGCTCGCGGCACTGGCATACCTGACCCGATACAACGGGATTTTTATCCTGGCTGTGCCATTCATTCTGGTGCTGCCTGGGTTTTTAAGTCGCGACTGGCTGCGCCGAGCGATGGCGGGTGCATTGTTCGCAGGAGTTTTCTTTGCCTGCATCACCCCCTGGGGCCTGTATTGCTTCAAGCAAAAGGGTCGATTCTTCTACAGCGAAAACCAAATGAATATCGCCTTTGAAGTCTATGGCCGCAAAGAGAGCACCCGCGAGGAATTCTTCTGGCGCGAGGAAAACCCATTCCGCCGGATGTCGCTGCCGCGCCTGCTTCTCCATGATCCCCCGGTTTTCCTGCGCGCGCTGGCGCGAAACTTCTGGAGCCACGGGCTGAACATCCTGAAATATGTTGTGGGATGGCCGATGGCTTTGCTGGCTGGAGTGGGACTGTTGTTGATCCTGAGGGGCGGCCCGACATTCGCGCAGTCGGCTTACCTGCTCTTGAACTTTGCGTTTTTCCTGGTCCTCCTGCCCATACATTTTGAAATTCGCTACCCTCTGTTTCTTCTGGCAGCGCTGCTGGCGCTTGCCATGTGCGGCCTGTTTCTTTGGAACCGGCCGGCTGCGAAGCGATGGCGCCCGGTCTCATCGGTTGTTCTGGCAGGGCTGGTCGCGTATGCCGGCGTGAGTTCTTATCGGTTCAATCGATGGCAAATCGACGCCGGGCCAAAAGAGGTGCTCGACATCGCAGCGTGGCTCAAGGCGCATGCCGCTTCTGAAAAATCGGGAATGACGATAGCAGCCCGAAAACCGCATATCGCCTACTATTCCGGTTTGGAGTACGCGATCTTGCCGCTCGCCGGCTCGCCGGAGGAGCTGATTCGAATACTCAAGCGGCAAAAGGTGAGATACCTCTATTTCGGCCCGATTGAGGATGCCTTCCGGCCGGAGCTTGGAGCGCTGCGCGATCCGAACTCTTCCTGGCCAGGACTCAAAAGACTGGTCGCAACGAACGATCCTGCTTCGGTGCTGTACGAGGTTGAGTAACAGAATTATCCGGGCGCATGGCAGGCCGGCTTACTGCTTCACCAGCGTGAACATTCCTTCGCCTCCCCAACAATGATTGCGATGGAGGTAATGCTAGCGAGAAGAGGTGGCATTCACAATATGGCAATGAGCCGGGGAAGCCAGTGCCGGAAGAGCGGGGGAGTGGGAGAGCCGGGGAGCGGGGGAGTGTCGCCCACATCGGAACCGCGCGCGTAGGCAAGCGGACCCTCCATTTGGCTATCTCTGTGAATGCCGAATACAACGGCGTAGATTTCTAGCGGGGTGCAGAAGAGCTCAATCGAGCCGTCCGCTTGCTTCCGCGCGCGGTTCCGATGTCAACAACACTTCCCCGCTCCCTCACTCCCCCGCTCTCCCACTCTCCCGCTCTCCCGGGTTGACGTATGGATGGAATGTTGCAAAACTAATAGGTATCCTGCCAGGGAGGAGGGGTCCTCCCTGATACGAATCCTGGTCCAGGACTAAGGGGTATGTCAGACCATCAAAGAGCATGGATCTTTTGCTGCTTGGCGAGTTTGCTGGCGGCCGGCGGTTTTGTTTGCATGTTGGAAGCGCAGCAGCCGTTTGCCGGCAAACCCTCGTCGTCAGTTGGCAAACCCTCGTCGTCCCCCGCGTATCTTGACGCTATTGATCAGTACTGCGTTTCCTGCCACAGCGACACCCTGAAAACGGCCGGACTCGCGCTCGACACGGTCGCCGCCCACCCGGTGGATCAACACCCGGAGGTGTGGGAGAAAGTTGTCCGCAAACTCCGCGCTCGTCAAATGCCGCCGGCTAAAGCGCCGCGGCCGGATGAGAGCACCTACGACGCGACAGTATCCTCGCTGGAGGCATCACTTGACCGCCTGGCCGCGGCCCACCCGAATCCTGGTCGCACGGATACCTTCCGACGGCTCAATCGAACCGAATATCAGAACGCTATCCGCGACCTTCTTGCGCTCGATGTCGATGTTGATTCGCTGCTGCCGGGCGACGAGTCCAGTTATGGCTTCGACAATGTGACGGTCGGAGATCTCTCGCCGACATTATTGGACCGCTACATATCAGCGGCCGAGAAGATCAGCCGGCTGGCGGTCGGGCGTCCTGGCCGTTCCCCGGGCGGCGATACCATCAGGATTCAGCCGGACCTCACCCAGGAAGAGCACCTGGATGGGCTTCCGCTCGGCACCCGCGGCGGAGCAGTGGTCCGTTATACTTTCCCTCTCGACGGAGAGTACGACATCCAGATTCGGCTGGCACGGGACCGCAACGAGCACGTCGAGGGCTTGAGCGAGCCCCACGAGCTGGAGCTGCTGTTGGACAGGGCGCGCATGCAGTTGTTCACGGTGAAGCCGCCCCCGCGAGATGGAAGGAATTCTGAAGATTATCAGCCATCTCACGACAACATAGACCAGCATCTCAAGATCCGCGTTCCGGTAAAAGCCGGTCCGCACACGCTCGGCGTGGCGTTTCTCAAGAATCCTTCAATGCTGCTCGAAACCGCGCGCCAGCCCTACCAGGCACACTTCAATTTCTACCGGCATCCCCGAATCCAGCCGGCAATTTACTCGATCTCAATCATCGGCCCTTATTCGGCAAAGAGTCCCGGGAACACGCCCAGCCGCAGCCGGATTTTTGTATGCCGGCCGGCCAAACCGGGGCAGGAAGAAGGCTGCGCCAAACGCATCCTGGCCACGCTGATGCGGAGGGCCTATCGGCGGCCCGTTACCGATGCGGATCTTCAAGGGCCGCTTGAGCTTTACCGGAAAGCGCGGGCGGAGGGGGACTTCGACGGTGGGATCGAAATGGCTATGTCCGCCATTCTGGTGAGTCCCCGGTTTCTGTTCCGCGTCGAACAGGACCCTGCCGGCGTTGCGCCCGGTTCGGTCTATCCGATCAGCGATCTGGAGCTGGCGTCCCGCCTCTCCTTTTTCCTATGGAGCAGCATTCCCGACGACGAGCTGCTGGACGCGGCCATTGCAGGGAAACTCAAAGAGCCGGCGGTGCTCGAACATCAAGTGCGGCGAATGCTCGCGGACTCCCGTTCGCGGACCCTGGTGACCAACTTTGCCTCGCAATGGCTGCGCTTGCGCAATCTGGCATCGATCACTCCGGACATGCGCTTGTTCCCGGACTTCGATGACAATCTTCGGCAGGCCTTTCGGCAGGAAACAGAACTCTTTTTCGAGAGCGTCCTGCGCGAGGATCGGAGCGTGCTCGACCTGCTGAGCGCGAATTACACCTTCGTCAACGAACGGCTGGCCAAGCATTACGGCATCCCGCATGTGTACGGCAGCCGCTTCCGGCGCATCACGCTTGGCGACGACAACAGGCGAGGCGGGCTGCTGCGTCACGCAAGTATTCTGACGGTTACTTCTTACGCCACCCGGACCTCGCCGGTGATTCGCGGCAAGTGGGTCCTAGACAACATTATCGGGATGCCTCCACCACCGCCGCTGCCGGATGTGCCGGCGCTCAAGGACAACACGGTGGACGGGAATCTTTCCGTTCGCAAGCGACTGGCCGAGCACCGCACCAGCCCGGCTTGCGCCAACTGCCACAACCTGATGGATCCGGTGGGATTGTCGCTGGAGAAGTTTGATGCGATCGGCCGCTGGCGAACGTCTGAGGGAGGGATACCCATCGACGCCTCCGGAGGCCTTCCCGACGGCAGCAAGTTCGCGGATGTGCACGGACTCGAGCAGGCTTTGCTGAGCCGTCCCGAGATGTTTGTCGGCACCCTTGCTGAAAAGCTTCTCACATACGCTTTAGGACGAGGAGTAGCGTCCTACGATGCGCCGGCGATCCGCGCGATCGTGCGGAAGGCGCGGGCGGAGAATTTCCGCGTGTCTTCGGTTATTCTGGGTATAGTTAACAGTACACCGTTCCAGATGAGGAGATCACAATGATTATCATGAAGAAGGCTCTGCCGCGGCGGACGTTCCTGCGGGGCATGGGAGCCACACTGGCGTTGCCGCTGCTGGATGCCATGGTTCCATCCATGACCGCCCTGGCCAACACGCCCGCCAATCCAGTCCGTCGCCTCGGTTTTGTATACATGCCGATGGGATCCGACATTACCCGGTGGACTCCTCCAGGTGAAGGGAAGCTGCTCGAACTTTCCCCGACGCTCCAATCGCTCGCCCCGGTGATGGATCAACTCACGGTCATCACCAACCTGGAACTGAAGAACGCCTATCCCGGCACCCATGCGACTTCCAACGCCGCCTTCCTGAGCGCCGCCAAAGCGAAGTGGACCGAAAGTACTGACTACCACTTGGGCACGACGGTCGATCAAATCGCGGCAAAACACATCGGCCAGGAAACACAACTGCCGTCGCTGGAGCTGGCAATGGATTTGCTGCAGATGGTCGGTCAGTGCGACAACGGCTATGCGTGCGTTTACCAGAACAATCTTTCCTGGTCGTCGCCTACGACACCGCTACCGGCTGAGGCTCACCCGCGGATTGTTTTTGAGCGCCTTTTCGGCGAAGGAGGGAGCGCGTCGGAGCGGCGCGCCGCATTGCGCAAACGGGCCAGCCTTCTCGATTGGGTGAGTGAAGATATGTCTCGTCTTCAGAGGATGCTCGGCCCCGGCGATCGCACCAAGGTCAGCCAGTATCTCGACACCGTCCGCGAGGTCGAGCGACGCATTCAGAAGGCCGAGACCGAGACGGCGGACAACCGTCTGCCGGACCTCGATCGCCCGGTCGGCGTACCCGCCTCTTACGCCGACCACGCACGGTTGATGTTCGACTTGCAGGTACTGGCTCTTCAGGGGGATGTCACCAGAGTCATTACCTTCCAGCTTGCTCGCGAAACAAGCACGCGAACGTATACCGAGATCGGCGTTCCCGATCCACATCATCCCCTTTCGCATCACGGGAACGATCCGGAGAAGATTGCAAGAATGGCCAAGATCAATGCATTCCACGTTTCGCTTTTCGCCTATTTTCTCCAGAAGTTGAAGTCCACCCCTGAAGGCGACGGTTCCCTGCTCGACCATTCGCTCTACCTGTATGGCAGCGGGATGGGCAATCCCAACGTGCATGACCATGTGAACCTGCCGATTCTCGTCGCCGGCGGCGCGGCAGGCAAGATCAAGGGCGGGCGTCACATCAAGTACGCCGAACCGAAGCCGCTTGCCAACCTTCACCTGACGCTGCTCGAAAAAGTTGGTGTCCGTCTCGACGCGTTCGCCGACAGCCAGGGCAAGGTCGAGGAACTGCTTTCTGTCTGATTCATAACCCGCAAAGCGGGTGAAAAGAATTGTAGCCGGGGTGCGTAAGCCCCCGGATAGCCGGATTCAGTTATCCGCAAGCCGCGTAGCGGCGCCAGAATCCAGGCCGCCAATGATCCTTTACATCGCAAACATAGATCCATTCAAGACAGGGGCTATGTACCGGACTCCGAGCTCTGTCGCCGCTTTGCGGCTTCGTCGTCGTAATCTCAGCTATCCAGGAGCTTACGCACCCCGGCTACAATTCTTCGCGCCCGCTTTGCGGGCTTTCTCGAATGACTTTGGTCCGATACGAACCGTCTGTTTCGCCAGGAAATTGAATTTGCTCTCTCGGAAGGCCGGAGGCTTTCCGCACGATAGGCGACAAAGCCGCTCCAGCTTTCCTTCAATTTCTCTCCCGTTCTTGGCTTTGCTGCTATTCGCTGCCAGCCTGTTGGGCGCCGGCTATGACGCACCACTGGCGAATGCTGTCGAAAAGATGGACAGGGCGAGAATTCGCGCACTGCTGCAACAGCGCGTCGATGTGAACGCGGCCCAGATCGATGGGATGACGGCGCTCCACTGGGCGGCCTACCAGGATGATCTGGAAACCGCGCAAATGCTGGTCCGGGCCGGCGCCGGCGTGAAGGCTGCGAACCGCTATGGCGTGACCCCACTGTCGCTGGCCTGCACGAATGGAAGCGGCGCGATGGTCGAGCTGCTCCTGAATGCCGGCGCAGACCCCAACGTGGCGCTTCGCGGAGGGGAAACCGCTTTGATGACCGCCGCGCGTACGGGCAAGCTCGGGCCCGTGAAGGCCCTTCTGTCCCGTGGAGCCGACGTTCACAGCAAAGATAGCCAGCACGGACAGACAGCTCTCATGTGGGCGGCCGCGGAAGGTCACGCGGAAGTAGTGGAAGAACTCATCAAGGCCGGAGCGGATTTTCGCGCCCGTTTGGACTCCGGATTTACGCCTCTGCTGTTTGCCGTGCGCGAAGGCCGGATAGGCGTCGTACGGGTCTTGCTGAAGGCGGGGGCCGACGTGAATGAGACCGTACAGGCCGGGGCCGGACGGAGGCGCGGCTACGGCGGGCGCCTGCCTCCGGTCGGCGCGAGCGCGTTGCTCCTGGCTGTCACGAATGCTCATTACGAATTGGCAGCATATCTTCTGGATGCCGGCGCGGATCCGAATGCCGCGCTGCCGGGTTACACGGTCCTGCATGCCATTACGTCGGTCCGCAAGCCTGGCGTCGGCGATAACGATCCGGCTCCCGAGGGATCGGGAAACATGAGCAGCATCGCGCTTGTCAAAAAGCTTGCGTCTCTGGGAGCAAACTTGAACGCGAGAATGACGAAGCGGGCGAATCTGGCCAATACACGGTTGAATGAGCTCGGGGCAACACCCTTCCTGCTGGCGGCCCTCACCGCGGACGCCGAGTTGATGAGGACGCTGGCCGCGTTAGGCGCCGATCCGCTGTTGCCGAATGCAGACCACAGCACGCCTCTGATGGCGGCGGCCGGACTCGCAACGCGATCCCCTGGCGAGGACGCCGGAACTGAGAGTGAAGTGTTGGAGGCCGTGCAAGCGGCACTGGATCTCGGCGCCGACGTCAATGCTGTCGACGACAACGGTGAGACCGCCATGCATAGCGCAGCCTACAAGAATCTCCCCAGGGTTGTGCAGCTTCTCGCCGACAAGGGCGCCAGGATCGAAATCTGGAATCGGAAAAACAAGTACGGATGGACGCCTTTGTTGATCGCCGAGGGTTACCGGCACGGCAACTTCAAGCCATCAGCCGAAACAGTGACCGCGCTTCATCGCGTAATGAACGCCGCAGGCGTATCTCCCCCGACAGGACAGAAGTCACGGAATCTGCCCTAGTAGGCCCCGGGCTTACGCGCCCTTTCTCCCGCAATGGCCGAATGTTCCAATTTGAGGATTGGGGAGCGGCGGAGAAGTGTCCTTCATGAAAAAGGAGAATTACCTCAACGTGGCTCCGGCGCAGACCCGGTTGCTTCAAGCAGCTCGGGTTCCACCTCGCCGCCGACCGCCTCGAAGGCGTGATGAGGATGGAAGAACTGCTGTGCGATGAAAGTGGGTAACAGGGCACTAGCCACCACGACTGCCACCAAAACCGAAAGCTGTGCCTGGTTAATGATGCCTGCTTCGTAGCCAAAGAGTGAACTGATGGTGCCCATCGTCAGCCCCGTGCTCATCAGCAGCGTCGTGTAGGTCGCTTCTCGCGGCATAAATGCTCTAGTCGCCGGATACACACCGACAAATTTCGTCACAAGCTTTACGCTCAGTAACAGAAGAAACAGTCCCATATTGGCCCACAACAGTCGCAGAGAGATATTCATTCCGCCGTTCATGAAAAAGATCGGTGTGATGAAGGCAAAGGAAACAACGCGCAGCTTGCGCTGGAGCGCCCGGTTAGCGTGGAAAGTGGAAGAGAGGACCAGCCCCAGTACGAATGCCGGAAGGATTGCATGGCTCGCTCCAAGCCGGGCGAAATACATCAGCACCAGCAATAGCAAGAAAAGCAGCTTTATCTCGGGTTCAATGACACGTTCACCATAGCGCCGGAAAAAGAGCGGCACAATCCATGGTACAGCCAGGATTATGGCGGCGGAGATGAGCGCGAACCAGAGCGTGCGGTTATTCATCGTCGCGAAGAGGACCGACAGCCCGGCGGCCGTGCCGAAATCAGTGACGAATGTGCTCGACATGATTATTTTCCCGATCACTGTGTGTGTGAGGCCCGTCTCGATCAGCACCGCGTAAACGACTGCGAGCGAGGTGGTGCTCAGCGCGATGCCCGCCAGTTTTGAAGCTTCGCTCTGCCACGCCAAGACGTAACGGCAGAAGAGCATCGTACCCGCGAAAGGAGCGGCAAAGGAAAGTGCGCCGATGAAGACACTTTCCTTGACTTTCGCTCGCATGACGTGCAGGTCTACTTCGGCGCCGGCCAGAAAGGTAAGCAGAATGCCGCCGAAGCCGGCAATGTAGCGGACCCATTCAACCTGCTTCACACCCAGGAAGTTGCCGACAATCACACCCAATGTGATTTCGATAATCGCTGCCGAGATTCCAAATTCGACCGAGATAACGCTGGCAAGAAAAATACAAGCGGCGAGAACCACCCCTACATACAAATCCATGTTGACTCCCCCTGTTCGTTAGAAAGATTTCAGGTAGGAGCCATCAGTCCGCAGGGACGGTTTGGGAGCAATGCTGCTCCCCGGCGGACCCCATCACCAAGCAGCGGAGTGTATAGGGACGAGTCGGAACATGTCAACCAACGCTTTACATGCATTAGAAAATTGATTCGGCTGCACATCCGCAGGCAGAGGGAGCATCATGCAAAAAGAACATTGATTGAGCGTCTGGAACGAGTCAGCCCGCCCGAGGCTGAAGCCAAAGAGGAAAGGCCGCTGAAGCGGCCTAAGGAAGATTAGAATTATCGGTCACCCCGGCTTAACAAGGCGAGAAATGGAGCACCGAACAGGTATGGCAAAACCGGGATGTTTCCATGTACATGAGCTCCCCGGTACTGGACGGGGATTTCATCTACGGTTTCTCTCACCGCAATAAGGGCCAGTTTTTTGCCTGGACGGGCGCACCGGCAAGACTCTCTGGCTCAGCGACGGGCGCAACGGCGAAAACGCCGCGCTCGTTCACACCACCAGTGTGCCTTTTTTGCTCACCAATAATGCTGAACTGATCATCGCCCGCAAGAACCCGAAGGCTTATACGGAAATCCGACGCTACCGCGTGGCCGAGAGCCCAACCTGGGCGCATCCGATAGTGGCAGCCCGCCAGATCCTGATCAAGGACGCAACCACACTTGCATCGTGGAGTCTGGACAGATGTATGCCGCGGCGACGAATCCGCGCTTGCAGTCTGTTTGCTGATTGGATAGTCTTTTGGAAATTTTCATCATTTAGGCGCGGCCGCAGGCAAATCCGGGTGTGCGATGGGTTTCTGCAAAACAGGGCGTGGTATGTTTTGTGTTCGTTTTCGCGTCGTGTGCATGTGGGTCTGTCGCATCATCTGCGGGTGGAGTGGAATTCTTTTGCTCGTGGGCAGTTCGGCTTGCAGCCGCGGTTGCGGGCGGCAACAGGCGGGGGTTGCCTTTGAGCCGGCGACGGTCGAGGCGTCTATCCAGCGCGATTATGACCAGACGGTCAAGCTTGGGCTGCGGAACAATTCGGACAAAAATGTGGTCGTCGCGGCCAAGGCGCTGGGGCAGTTTGACGATCTGCCCGCAGATATCGTCGGACCCGGCTCGGTGGATGAACCGGTGCAGGTGCCGCCGGGCGGAAGACTCGAGCTTCGCCTCGCGATAACGGCGCCTGATGCGACGCGCGAAGCGTACGACATTCCGGTTGAAGCCGCCGGCGCGTCCGCAACGGCAAGAGTGCGCATCACGAAGATTGACTTCAGGCTCTCCTTCAGGATTATTTCAGAGGATCCTCACACACTGGCCAAAACCATCGAGGTCCGCAACGACGGCAGTACGCTGGCCGACCTGGCCCTGCACATCGCCGCGCCCAATGAGTCCGAGGTGCGCCTGGAACCGAGCGCAAAACATGCCTATCTGCCCGCAGGCAAGACGCTGCAGTTGGTCGCCGCACCGGTCCTTTATCTGGAGTTCCAATCGCTGAAAGCGGTGCTGGAAGGCCGCGCCGGGGGACAAAGCGCGAGGTTTTCGCTTGATTTCCAGGCGCCGGCAGACAAGCGATTGATCGGCGTGCGTACGGCTACAAAAGAATACAGCTCCGCCTCGGATTGGTACTGCACAAACAAGCCGGACACCTGCACCGAGGTACCCGGCCCGCAGGGTAACGGCCTGTCGGGGCAAAACGGAGGGCCGTCACTGGCAAGCGTCGGCAGCGTGTTCTTTCCGTCACCGGGCATATGCGGGCTGAAACCTCCAACAGGCAAGGAAGATGACTGCCCCCCGATCTGCCGCGACCCGCAGCCCTGTACCGGCGTCGGTTGGGGCGGGACTGGCAAAAAAGGCTTCCATTCCGAGGAAGAGGCGGCCATCGACGCCCTTAAGACCATAAATCCAATCTCTGTTTGCAACAGCAGGGAGTATTCCGGCTTGATCATCCACGACCCGGAAACCGACACGTGGTACTGGACGGTCGAATGCGAGGGCGACAGTGACTGTGTCGCAGCCTCCGATTGCAAACCCAGATTTGAATGCACCGGCGCGTGGCACACACACGGCAGCCCTTCACCGGGCGCCGAGGGATTCAGCCGGAAAGACCTGGAAGATAACGGCTGGACTCACAAGGAGTACGTTGCCATGCCAACCGGCAAAATCCTGGTTTATCCGATCGTAAAAGATGGAAAACCGAAAACCACTCCCGGATATGGCCCGGCGAGTGAATCGAAGGAGACGGCTCCGGCGCCGAAGAAGTGTCCCAAGAAGTGCTCTTGATCAGGATCGGGATTGTGATTTTGGGTATCGTCCAGTACTTACTTGCAAAAGTTCGCGCATGAAACGTTCACCGCAAAGATACGAAGGACACAAAGGGAAGACGCTGGCGTGCTGTTTGGCGCTGTGCGGTTTGTTGTGCTTCGGAGTGGAACTTGAAGCGGCTGTGCAAGCGACGGAAACATCCAGAGAAACAAATTCACTGGAACCGCGGCTCCGCTGGGGGTTGCTGGAAGCGCTGCAGCGGCGCGCAGGCTTCACGCGTTCCCATCGCGGTCCGTTCGCCGCACCTGCCGAAGGCAATTCCACCGATTCGAGTGCCATGGCGTCCGGCTGGCACGCAGGCGATCGGGTCTATTTCGCCTGGCATCAACAGAAGGATGACATCATCTGCGCCGCCTTCGGCCTGCGCGGGGAAGTCCTTGCGGCGCCACGGATCATCGGCAAGGGCCGATGGCCCCGCCTGGCCGCTGACGGCAAGCGCGTGGCCGCCGCCTGGAGTCACAGCAACGATTTCATCGTCCGGCTCTACGACGGCAAACAGTGGGGCGAACAGATCCCGCTTAACGGCCGGGAAGCTTCGCTGGCATTGGCTCCCAATGGTCCGCTCTATGCCGCCACTTCAACAGGGCTGTGGAAACTGGCCGGTAATCACTTCGAGCGCGTCGAGCAAAAGGCGTACTCTCAGCCTGCCGTTGCCATCGACCCTCAAGGCCGGCCGCAGGTAGCGTGGCAGCGGAACGGACGCATTGTCTATGCGAATGCCGAAATTGATCCGGGCGAACGGCCTTCACTCACCTTTGCACCTGATGGCACGGTTCACCTCGCTTATTTGTCGAAGGGCGTGCTCGTTCTGCGCTCGGAAAAGCAGGGCAGCCAGCCTTCCCGCGAAACCATTCAGGCCAAGAATCCATCCTGGCCGGCGGTGGCGATGGGAACAGACGGCGTGCGACTGACGTACCTCGGTGGCGCTGAACATGGCCCTCAGGCGCTATGGCTTGTCCGCCGGGCTGAGAAGGAGCCGGTACTTCTGCCCTCGCTGGCCGGCAATGTGACCGACGCCTGGCTGATGCTCAACTTTGGATTGCGGTATCGCCGTTCCAGCTACCGGCCCCATGATGTGTCAATCAGCGTCAATGACGTGCCGATCCATCGATTCGAAAAGACTGTTCCCGACGGCCGCTTCCTCTTCCGCTTGAAGCCCTATCAGGTATTCACTTCTTCCGGAGGTCCGGCGCCAAATCGCGTTGCGCTCTCCAGCCGGCATATGAATGGCGGTCATTATGCCACCAACAGCGATTACCGGATAATCGTGCGGACGTCCTGGAACGAGCGCTACGCGTTTGGTTCCAGCGAAGAAGAGGTCCTGCGCTCAACGCAAAGCGCCCGGCTCAATCACAACCAGCCGGACCTGGCGGTGCTGGCCAACGGCCTTGACCTTCCGGTCGAAGCGCCCAAACCAGGCAGAATTGAATTGGCCGTCACCATCGCCAACCTTGGCGAAGCCCCTTCCCGGCCGGCTCGAGTCGCCATGCTTGACAATCAGAAGATGCTGGCAGAAGCGCCGCTGCCATCTCTCAGGCCGGACGAACAGCAGACCGTGACGCTGCCTCTCGACTATGACGGGCGGCTGGGGAGCGTCACCTTCCGGATTCATCAGGACCCGCCCGATTTCGACCCGCGGGATGACGTGCTTACCCTGATGCTCTGGGGAACGGAAGCCAGGGCGATGGCGGCGGGGACGGGCGTCGGTTCCGGCGTCGCGGGGGCAGGTGCAGCGGGCGGAAAAGGGGGAAGTCTGGTTGTGTCAGGCCTGGGGCAGTATTACTACTCGGTATTTGACTCAGCCGGGACCAGAAAACTGGTGGATGCAAAGACCAACGGAGAAGTCGAGTTGCCGCCCGGCAGCTACAGGGTTTCGCTGAATAATTCATCGCAGGTGACCAACATCCAGGCCGGCCGCAAAACGGTGGTGCCGGCCGGGAGCGTGTTGATTTCGGGAACCGGACAGTATTACTACTCGGTGCTGGACGCAGCCGGAACGAGAAAGCTGGCGGATGCAAAGACCAACGGCGAGATCGAATTGCTGCCGGGTACCTACAGAGTATCGCTTAACAATTCTTCCCAGGAGACCAGCATCCAGGCAGGTCGCAAAACCGTGGTGCCGGCGGGAAGGGTGACGGTTTCGGGAACGGGACAATATTACTACTCGATGCTGGACGCAGCCGGAACCAGAAAGCTGGCGGATGCAAAAACCAACGAAGAGATCGAATTGCTGCCTGGCAGCTACACAGTGTCGCTGAATAACTCTTCCCAAACCGGCAGCGTCCAGGCGGAGCGTAAAACGGTCGTGCAGGCTGGAAGCGTGGTGGTTTCGGGAACCGGACAATATTACTACTCGGTGCTGGACGCAGCCGGGACTAAAAAGCTGGCGGATACCAAGACCAACGGAGAGATCGAATTGCTGCCGGGAAGCTACAGGGTATCGCTGAATAATTCCTCCCAGGAGACCAGCATCCAGGCGGGTCGCAAAACGGTGGTGCCGGCGGGAAGCGTCGCGGTTTCGGGAACCGGACAATACTACTACTCGGTGCTGGACGCAGCCGGGACTAAAAAGCTGGCGGATACGAAGACCAACGGAGAGATCGAATTGCTGCCGGGGAGCTACAGAGTCTCGCTGAATACTACGTCGCAGGCGACCAGCGTCCAGGCGGGGCGCAAAACCGTGGTGCCGGCCGGGAGCGTAGTGGTTTCGGGAACCGGGCAAAATTATTACTCGGTGCATGACGCAGCCGGGACCAAAAGGCTGGCGGATGCAAAGACCAACCAGGAGATCGAATTGCTGCCCGGCAGCTACATCGTCAAAGTCAACAATCGCCAATTCCCTGCACAGATTCGAGCCGGGCAAAAAACGGCTATCAGCCCTCAATAAATTTTCGCAGAAAACAGTCCACTGTTCCCCCTGCGTGAAATCAAGAAGCGTTTGAAGTGAATAGAATCCGTTCGAACCGCAGCCTTCGAGCGGCCAGATGGTGGCTCTATCAATGCAGGCGTGTGACGCCCGGCAGCGCATCGAAGCCCTCATCGAACGTCATCACTTGATGGATTCCCTCCTGCTCCATGACAGCGGCATGCAGGGCGTCACGCGCCGAGAGTCGTCGCTTGCCCAGCACGATGGTCTTGGCACGCTCCACACACTCGGCGGTCACTGGAAATACCTCGTCAATCACTCCCAGAAGGGCATCAAAGGCGGGTTGGATCGCATCGCGGCGGTCAATGGCGACATAGCGGTGGAGTATCTCCTGCAGAACCTCGGCATCGGTCACCAGTCGCTCGGCGGCGGCAATGGCGCTCTCCAGAAGCCGCTGCGCGTCGGCCTTGTGCGGATGCGCCGCGCCCACAAGATACATGGGGATGTTCGAGTCCACAAAGATCATGGCGAAGTTATCTCGGCGCCGAGCCGAGATATCCTCGCTCGATCTCCCCCAGCATTTGATCGATATCGGCCGTCGGGAACGCGTTTCGTGCCGCGGCTCGCACTACTTCAAGTTTCTTCCTGACATCCCGGCCAGGCTCGGACCGGCGCGCCGCTCGAAGGACTTGGCGGACCCACTCGGCCGTCGTCATCCCGTGCCGGTGAGCAATCTTCTGGATTTCGCCCAATTCCGCCTCGTCCAAAAGAACCTGCAGTCGCTTACTCATATCATGAGTCTACTTGACTCATTTAGAAAGTCAAGTTGGCGGAGTCGGGCGTGTTGCGGCCGTCGCCGAACCATACAGGACCTTCGCACCAGCGCATGCCCGAAGCGATTTTCTCGACCTTGGCCAGCGGCAGGCGGTACTTGGCGAAGTCGGGGTCGATGATCTTGATGAGCGGGTCCGGGTAGCGCTGGTCGCATCAAAATGTCAAAAGTACCATAGTCGCCCGCACCACAACATCGAATCAAAAAGCCCGGAACCGCGAAGGCGCGAAAGCGCGAAGTGAATGAGAACCCGAGAATCCCAATTTACATTGCTGATTAAGGTGCGTCAGAGCCGTATAATTTCACGACGCGACAGGTATCATGCGCAACCTTGAGGTGGACCGTGTCGATATTCGGAAAGACTCTTGCCGAATACGCAAGATTCGTTCGTGTTGGAATCATCCTGATATTGCTGATGGGCGTGGCGCGGTTCATCGTGGGAGTGTCAGGAGTCCCCTATGAAAAGGCAACGCATTTCGTCAGCATCACCTTACTGACGCTGCTTCTCGCTCTGGTGTATGGTCACAAGGCGGCTGCTTCAAAGTTTGGAAGCTACCGCCAGTTATTGCCGGCCACAGCCCTGCTGGCCGTGACAATGTATGGCTTCATTATCCTTGCCATCCTGGTCGAAAGTCTCTGGGGAATTCACGGATATTTCCATAGCGAAACGACAAGAGCGGTCGCTTCCCGCTTGCCTTCCGGAATTCTCCGGGCTCCCGCGCAGATGAGCGTTGCCTTCCACATAACAGGTCAGCTCATCGCAATGCCGATCACCACCGCTATTCTATGGGGCATAGCCAGCCTCGGCTTCCGATTTTCCAGACGGCATAATTGACATCTGACCACTTGACTAGTCATTTGGTCCACATCTATACTTTCCGCATGGCGAAGCGACCGGGAGCGAAAAAACATCAGGGACTCGAAGTCTCCATCAGCGATTTCAAAGCCCGCTGCCTCGAGTTCATTAATCGCGCCTATTCAGAAGGGCGCGAGTACGTCATCACCAAGCGTGGAGAGCCGATCGCGCGACTGGGGCCGCTGAGCGGGACGGGGCGGTCGGCGCGCGGCAGTTGGAAAGGGTTGATCCAAATCCGCGGCGACATTGTTCGGACTGACTGGACCGAAGAATTCGAGGTGACAAAAGAGTGACCTATCTGCTCGATACCCACGTGGTGATCTGGTGGTGGACGGATGCCCCTGAACTCCCCGCCAGATTCGCTGTACTTCTCGATCGTTTGGCGGCAGCCTCCGAGATGATCGGAATCAGCACGATCAGCCTTTGGGAAATCGCCATGCTGGTGGAGCGCCGGCGCCTCGAGCTGTTTGCTTCAGTGGATACGTTTCTGGCGGAGATCGAAAGCCACGCTCATGTTCGCATGCTGCCCATCACTGCCTGCGTTGCCGCAGAAAGCACGCGAATGGGGCCATCGTACCCGCGTGATCCTGTGGATCGGATCATAGGAGCCACCGCTCGGTGCCACCACCTGCGTTTGGTCACTGCCGATCAGGCTATTCGTGATTCCGGCGCTGTGGCATTTGCTTGAGGTGGGGGGGCCGAGAACGTGTGAAAAAATCGACGCCACCGGGCTTGTCCCGGTGGTGAACGCGATTCTTCACTAGACTGCAGACCGGCCAGCTACACTGGATTCGTCGCTCCGAAATTAGCGCCGCGGCGCTAGTTTCGGAGCGACGAATCCAAAGTGGGTGCGTTGTGCTTCTAGTGAAGAATCGTCCTCACCACCGGGACAAGCCCGGTGGCGTCGTTTTTTTTCACACGTTCTGATACCCCGGGGTTCCTGCACCCCTCCGGCATATAATCAGTCTGCGATGCCTCCCACAAACAGCTACAACGCGCACAAGCCGCCGTCGCCCGGCGGTGAACGGATCGGTGGCCCTTCCGAGTGGATTCATCAATGTGTCGGCCGTGTGGAAGCCTTCTGGCAGCGCGTAACAGAAGGCTTGGAGCTGCAGGAACTGTGGAGGCGTTTCAAGGCGGAGGCGCATGCCAGCTATGCGTTGTACTCCAAAGAGGTGGATTGGGAATCCTTCAAGAAGGAGTCTCGTGCAAGACGGCTGTTAAAGATCGGACGCGCTCTGTTCTGGGCGATGATCTTGAAGCTGTCACCGGCTCGACGTGTTTTTCTCCTTTTGGGACTCGCGCTGCTGGCCCTGGCACTGGCCGGAGGCTGGTCGTCTCGCGGGTCTTCAGGACCTGCGATCCTTCTCTCGGCTGGATCGCTGTTGCTGCTGTTGGCCCTCGAACTTGCCGATCGCGTCACGATGAAGCGGGACCTGGAAATCGCCCGCGAGATCCAGCATTGGCTCGTGCCCGAAGTTCCTCCCGAGGCGCCGGGTGTCGATATTGCTTTTGCAACGCGTCCAGCCAATACAGTTGCCGGCGATTACTATGATGCCTTTCTTCGCACTGCCGACACGGGCACCTCCACGCCTGGCCGCCTGCTGCTGGCGGTGGCCGATGTGGCCGGCAAAGGCGTCCCTGCCGCGTTGCTTATGGCTACGTTCCAGGCCAGTCTGCACACTCTTGCCGGAGCGCCGACATCGCTGCTCGATCTGGTAGCCGGGCTGAATCGCTACGCTTGCGCGCATAGTCTGGGCGGGCAGCGCTTTACCACGGCCTTCCTTGCGGAATTGGATCCGGTCACCCGCACGCTCAGTTACATCAACGCCGGTCACAACGCGCCTGTTCTGCGCCGGGTGTCCGGCGGAATTGAGCGGCTGGAAGCGGGCGGGTTGCCGCTGGGAATCAGGTCACAGACGCGCTACGACTCGGGAACGACGACACTCGATCGTGGCGATCTGCTGGTGATTTTTACCGACGGCCTGGTCGAGGCCGAAAGCGAGAGTGGAGCTGAATATGGCGATCTGCGGCTGTTTGACGTATTGAAAGAAATACCCGATGGCAGCGCCTCACAACAGTTGCAACGCCTCATGGATTCGGTGGACAGCTTCGTTGGCCATGCACGGCAGCATGATGATATTACCTGTCTGATCTTGCTGGTGGAATCCGGTTAGTACTTAATTCCAAAAATCCGGGTAAGATTTCTTTCACCACAAAGACACAAAGGACACAAAGTAGTGCGCTGGTCAGGGCAGCGCGAATGCGATAAAGGCATCTCCTGAGGTTTTGTCGAGCAGGTCTCGTACCCGGTTGCCTGCGCCTCCACCGGCGGCGACAACAATATACTGTTTGCCCTTGACTGCGTAGGTGGCCGGCGTGGCCATGCCGCCGGCCGGCAAATCAGTCTCCCAGAGAATTTTGCCAGTCGCTTTGTCGAAAGCGCGGAATTTTCGATCCTTGGACGCACCAATAAATACCAGTCCGCCGGCCGTTACGATGCAGCCTCCGAATGTCTCCGTTCCGCTGTGCCGAACGCCGCGCGCTTTCAACTGCGGAACCTCTCCCAGCGGGACGCGCCAGAGGAATTCACCGCTGTTGAGATCCACCGCGTTGAGCGTCGCCCAGGGAGGTTTAATTGCCGGATACCCTTCATCGTCGAGGAAGCGGTAATAACCGGTAAAAACGTACTTATAGGGATACGGCCGGCCGATCCTGGACTGATAACTGCGCGCCGTCTGAATCTCCTCGCCTGAAAGAAACGCGACCAGCGCTGTCTTTTCATCCGGCGTGAAGCCGAAGGCGGGCATCCTTCCGCGCCCCTTCTCAATCAACTGCAACATGGCTCGGCTGCTCAAACCGGGGCGGATCGGCTCGAGCGAAGAACCGCGCGTCTTCTCGCGCTGGATTTGAAGGCCATGACAACTGGCGCAGTGCAATTGGTAAAGGCTCTTGCCTAGTGGAATCCGGCCTTCCGCCAGCGGCTCAATTTTTTTCATGGTCACAACGAAGGGAATCTCATTCACGTTTGCGTACAGAACGCCGGTAGTCGGGTCAAACGCGGCTCCGTGCCAATTGACGCCTCCGTGGTATCCGGGGAAGACAACGGTGCCTTCTTCGCTCGGCGGGGTAAAGATGCCGGTGGAGTGAAGCTGGCGCAGGCGCCTGCGCACATAATTGGAACCTGTTTTGGAGATGTTCGTGATTTCTTTTTCCGTGAAAGCGTTACGGGTGAGCGGCGGCGGCTTGAGCGGGAACGGTTGTGTCGGCCAGGCCTGCTCGCCTTCCAGTTGCGACGGCGGCACCGGCCGCTCTTCGACCGGGAAGAGCGGCTGCCCGGTATCTCTGTCCAAGACAAAAATCAATCCCGTTTTTGTTACCTGCGCAACGGCGTCGACCGCCTTGCCATCGTGATTGACTGTGACCAGATTAGGGGGACAGGGCAGATCATAATCCCAGATGTCGTGATGCACCGTCTGAAAATGCCACGCGCGCGCGCCGGTGGATGCGTTGAGCGCAAGGACGCAATTTCCGAAGAGATTTTGCCCCTTGCGATCACCGCCGTAGAAATCGAAGGTCGGCGATCCCGTGGAAACGAAGACCATTCCACGCTCCGGGTCAACTGTCATGCCTCCCCAGTTGTTTGCGCCGCCGGCCTTCTGCCATGAATCGCTCTCCCATGTCTCATATCCAAATTCGCCCGGGTGAGGGATGGTGTGGAATGCCCAGGCGCGTTTTCCGGTGCGGATGTCATATGCCTGAATGTGGCCCGGAGCGGCAGGTTGCGGGCCTTCACCGACGCTGGAACCGAGTATGATCAGGTCGCGATAAACCACGCCGGGAGTGGTGACTTTGAAATCCGCTCCACCAATGTCGCGGTCCAGTCCAAGCCTCAAATCGACTTTTCCTTCGGCGCCAAAATCCGTGACGGGCTTTCCCGTGCGGGCATCAAGTGAGTACAGGTAAGACCCGGCGGTAAGAAGGATTCGCTTCACCTCGCCGCTTTCCCAGTAGGTAACTCCGCGACTCACTCCTCGCGCGGCGCTTCCACTGAACGCGTCAAAGCGCCAAATCTCAGATCCTGTCGCCGCATCAAGGGCGATCACCTTGAGGGCGGGAGAGGTCAGGTACATGATGCCGTCCACCACGATGGGACTGCATTCGATCGTGGAGGGGGGGTCGATCCGGTTGTCGAGAGTGTGATACACCCATGCAACCTTAAGCCGGTTTACGTTGGTTCGATCGATTTGATCGAGAGACGAATAGCGGCTGCCGCTCGAGTCACCGCCGTACACCCGCCACCCGTCATATCCACCCGGTTTGAGGTCACGCGGAGAAACCGCGGTCATCCCGGAGAACGCGGTCAGTAGAACGCCGAAAATTGAGAGCCTCTGCAAATCAATCATTGCCGCCTATTGTACGTCGGTCGCATTCCCAGGTTACGCCTAATATGTACCAGATCTCACAGTGATTAAAACACTGCGGATCACTGCGTGGCGCGGCTCAGTTCTACGCCCTTTGTGGTGACGTAGTACTTGGCCAGCATGTTGGGCTTCTCCCAGATGGGGAGCGCTTTTCGGTTCTTCAAATACTCAAGAAACTTGCCGGTTACCTGGGCGAAATGGGCTTCGTGCCCGACTCGGTATTTGTCGGGAATGGCAAGGAGCAGGTCCCGGCCCTGGTCCTGAACGTCGATACCGGGATACTTCGACTGAAGAGATTCCACTTTCCTCTTTAGAGCCGCGAGCACACCGGCCTTTCCAGCAGCGCTGCCGGGCACAACGTAAAGCTCAGGTCGGAAGTTCTGTTCTTTGCCCTGCCGCACTTCCAGCCGTGACTTTGTTCCATTGAATGCGGCAAAGTGGGTGTCACCGCCTGCAGCGGCCTCGTAGCTCCACAGCACGTTCAACCCCGTATAAATGCCGCGCAGGGTGTAATTGACACTGTTGTTGCAATAGTATTCAAACCGACCGTCTTTCACACCGGCCTGCAGGTAATCGGGGAAATCAGCCTCGCCCGTCACTCGTTTGAACTCCGCTTTGGTCATAACAGTCGGCCAGCGCTTCGCGGAAAGCACGCTGATATCTTTGCGGTAATCAACGGCCTGCTCCGGAAAAAGCATCCACTGCACCAGGTCAACCAGATGCGTGCCCACATCGGCCAGGGCTTCTCCCTGCTGGCTGATATCAAAGAACCATACCGGGCGCAAGTTCGGCGCACCCGCCACCATCTTCATTATGTAATGTACGCTTTCCATGCGCACGCCCGGCTCCTGTTCGGTTCCCGGCACAATCGCGCCGAAGGTACCCGGGTCATGAATCAGCTCCCTTTGAAGCATGGTCGTGATTTCGAAGCGCTCGGTCATGATGTCATAGGCAACCAGCCCTTTGCGGTCCGCTTCGTCCAGGGCCGTTTCCAACTTCGGCAGGCCGGCCGGAGTGATAATCCACGGCTTGTCTGCCAGCACATTAAGCCCGGCGTCTACTGATGCTTTAATACGATCGATCTTCCCTTGATTGCGTCCCGATATCACCACGACGTTACCACGGCGTTCCTTCAGCATCCGATCGAGGAAGTCCGGGCCGGTATGGATATCGAGCTCCCAGGAAGTAGGATTCTCTTTTCGCGTGTTGAATCGAAAAATGCGGTTGAGATGTTCGATCAGATCCGATCCGAGCGGCGCGTAAACTGCGACCTTACTGGACACCCCTGGATACATCTCCTTTTGAACCAGCGATGCATGAAAGTGGCCGGGATCGAGCGTGATCAGTTTTACCTCTGCCATACGATTGCCTTCTTGCGGCGCTCTTGAAGTGTATGGCGCTGCGAAAGCGACCAGACCCGCCGAGACAAGCAATGCCAGCCCCAATTGGGCACCTGGGAAAATTACGTTACGCAAAGTTGCCTCCTCTCGATGAGTCAGCCACAGAGGGCGCGGATCTGTCAGCCGCGGATCTGCGCGAGTGCCACGGATATGCCAGCCGCGGATCGAAAGCGTTTATAGATCCAGGGAACCGTCCGTCATCATTTTACTGATCTTGAAGGAGGCCTTGATTCCTAATTTCTTCGCCTGGGTTACAAACTGGACTTCTTCATCCTCCAGGTCGAAGACCGGTTTTCCATTCAGGGTGCGGGGAAAGGAAAACAAGGCGATGCCGTCTTTCCGGTCTCTGGGAGCCGTGTAATTGCTTAGCTGCAGCTTCTTGCTCTTGTCCTTTTTGGATAACAGGAAGGTATTGTTCTTCAGATTCTCCAAGTTTACCTGATCAAAAGAATCCATCACAGGCGCCAGCACACAGATCAGGTAGTCCTTCATGGGTTCCTGCACAAATCTGTTGACTTCCTCTTCGGGAGCATTTCCCTGGAGTTGACCCAGCCGTCCCAAAGCCTGGCGAATCCTTCTGGAGGAGTACCACCGGACATAGACGGGGATTGAATCGCGGTCGCTGAAGTTTACCCCTGCCCGGGAAATCCCGGATCCGCTGGTCTGCCCCGGTCCCACGATTGGTGGCAGATCGCTTGCCCGGCTGCTGGGAGACCGTCCCTCAAGCAACACACTCCCCAGCACAACCTGGGTCCGCGCCCAGGGAGATTCCGAGAGCAGCGCTAAAGCCTCTTTTTCCGACCACTGAGTGAACGGCTTTGCTTCCCAAAAATCTTTGGCCCACAAGACGGAAAGTGACATCATCCCGACGATCGAGACCAGCCAGGCTGTTTTGTGTGTTTGTCTTGTCTTTCGCATCATCAGCCCTCCTTCAAGATAGTAGCACCCTGCGCTGGCCTTGGAACCTGTGAAAAATCCACCGCGAAGGCGCGAATACGCGAAAGGAAAAGTTACTGTAGTCTTCCGAGCGGCCAGAACCCCTGACATTTTCAGTACTAAGTCTATCTGGGTAGCCATGAAATCTCACTTATTTCGCGCCATCGCGCCTTCGCGGTTCCGGCTCCGAGCGCGTTTTGAGATAATGAACGAACTCAAAGGGAGGTGCCCTATGACATCCAAAATCAACCGCCGAAATTTCCTCACAGCCGCCGGAGCCACAACCCTGACCGCGCTGGGACCTGCTGCCCGGGCAGTGCGTGCCAATAACAAAGTTACCCTCGCCATCATCGGCATGGGTGGCCGCGGAAACAGCCTTGCCTCAACATTCAGCCAGCAGCCCGGCGTCGAGATTGCTTATCTGTGCGATGTCGATCGGCATCGCGCCGAGAAAGCGGCGACTGCGTTGAAGGCGACTCCTGCGCCCCGCACGGCGACCGACTTCCGGCGCGTCCTGGACGACCGGAGCGTCGACGCGGTTGTGATTGCCACCTGCAATCACTGGCATGCGCCGATATCGATCCTGGCCTGCGCCGCCGGAAAGCATGTCTATGTTGAAAAACCGTGCTGCCACAATCCGCGCGAGGGAGAAATGATGGTGGCCGCGGCGCGCAAACACCAGCGGCTCGTCCAGATGGGCAACCAGCGCCGCAGCTCGCCGCTGGTTATCGAAGCAATCGACCTGGCAAGAAGCGGGGCGATCGGGCGCGTGTATTACGCTCAAGCCTGGTACACAAACAATCGACCTTCGATTGGGCGCGGCAAATCGGTGCCGGTGCCGGAAGGCCTGGACTATGCTCTCTGGCAGGGCCCGGCTCCGCGACGGCCGTTCCACGACAATTATCTTCATTACAACTGGCACTGGTTCTGGCACTGGGGCAATGGAGAGCTGGGAAACAATGGTGTTCATACCATCGATCTCTGCCGCTGGGCCCTGGCTGTCGATTACCCATCGCACGTCACCTCGAGCGGAGGACGCTTTCGGTATGTGGATGATCAGGAGACGCCTGATACTAATATCGTCTCCTTCACCTTTGCCGATGGAAAAACAATTCGGTGGGAAGGGCTGAGCTGCAATCGGATGCCGCAGGGCAGGGCGGCCGACGTCCTGCTGCATGGCGAAAACGGGATCATCGCTCTACAGGGGCGTGAGTACATCATCTATGACGCCGCCGGCAAGGAAGTAAGACGAAACAGTGGCAGCGAAAATGACGGACTTCATGCCGCCAACTTCCTTGAAGCCGTCCGCGGCAACGGCAAGCT
This sequence comes from Acidobacteriota bacterium, assembly GCA_036507075.1. Lineage (GTDB taxonomy): Bacteria > Acidobacteriota > UBA6911 > JACQSX01 > JACQSX01 > DASXQR01. Next base: position 34,015 of record DASXQR010000013.1, read on the forward strand.
TACAAGCGAGATTGAAGAGGGGCACAAGAGTACACTGCTGTGTCACATCGGCAATATCGCTTATCGCACCGGGCACGCCGTGCGCTGCGACCCCAAGACGGGCCGGATCGCCAACGACAAGGAAGCAATGGCTCTCTGGACACGGGAGTACGAAAAAGGCTGGGAGCCGAGGGTTTGAAGCGGAAGTCGGAATGCGGAATGGGGAATGCGGAATGGGGAATGACTCGAATGCGGAATGGGGAATGCGGAATGCGGAATACGTCCGGCCTGTATTTCCTAAGCTGAGATCAAAACAAAATCCTATTCCGCATTCTGCATTCCCAATTCCGCATTCGAGTCATTCCGCATTCCCAATTCCGCATTCGAGTCATTCCGCATTCGAGTCATTCCGCATTCGAATCACTCATATCTCAATGATGCCAGCGGGTCCACTCGAGATGCTCTTCGGGCGGGAAGGTAGCCCGCCAAAGCGGCAACCACGGCAATCAATAACATCGCTCCTGCAAATGTAGAAGGGTCGGTGGGAGTCAGTCCAAACAGCACACTCGAAATGAGGCGAGATGCTCCCATGGCCAGCACAGCCCCTATGATTATCCCTGTGACCGCCGTCAGCAGCGTTTCTCGCATCACCATCCAAACGACCTGGGCTGATCGCGCGCCCAGCGCCATGCGAACGGCGATCTCACCGGTTCGATGCGCCACTGTGTACGCCAAGATTCCGTAGAGACCGACCGCCGCAAGAAGCAGTGCCACCAGGCCGAAAAAGCTGGAAAGCGTGGCAAGCAGGCGCTCCTGGATCAAGGCCGCGTCCAGCTCGGCGGCCAGCGTCCGCACTTGAAAGGCAGGCAGCTCTTTATCAACAGCCTGAATCTCATGCTGGACTTGCCGCATCACAGCGTCTGTCTGTCCTGAAACGTGAACGTGAAGAACCATCTGGCCCCGCCCGGTGTTCGCATGAAGAAAAGGTTGATACATCACGCTTGCCGCCTGTTTGCGAAAGTTTCTATACTTTGCGTCTTTGACCACGCCGATGACCTGACACAGCATTCCGCACAAAGTATTCAAAGAAGCAAGAATTTGGCCAGCAGCGGCTCCGTCTCTTAAGTTCTTGCGACAAAAGATTTATTTGGCGATTGGCGGAAGTACTTAGAGTGCCTCGGCTGTTCGAATCCGAGATTACGTCGTACCGATTTCGAACAATCACATAAAATGACTCATAAGCGGATTAAGATCTGGCGCACTGGAACTGGCTCGAGAGAATGAAACTCGAGAAAGCTTGAGCAGAATCCCGAATCCCGAATGCGGAACCGGACTCTGCCAGCACCTTACTTTGTGTCCTTTGTGTCTTTGTGGTGAAAAGATTCCTGCTCGGATTTCTGGAATTAAGTTCTAGCCCTTGATGCGCTTCAAGGCCTTTTTGGCCTCCTCGTAATTGGGCTTTTGGCGCACGGCGGTTTCCACTTCGGCGATCGCTTCGGATTTTCGGCCCTGCTTTTCCATCAGCAGGCCGAGGATCAGATGCGCAACGGCCGGGGGCGGTGCGTTCGGTTCCGGCTCCTGGGAGAGGCATTTGCGAAGATAGCGTTCGGCGCGCGGAAAATCCTTGCCTTCGACGAACAGGGCGTTTCCGGCCTGCAGATAGGGATTCAAATTGTCCGGCACGGCGGCTTCGGCGCGCAAAAGCAGCTCCTCGAGTTCGGAAATCCGCTGCTGGTGCGCCAGAGCGGCGGCCAGAAGACTGTACGGCGCGCCACGGTCGGGTTCGATCTTCAAAGCATCACGCGCGTACTTCTCCGCCAGATCGTAGCGCTTGCGCGCGTCGGATCGATAAAACGAGGCAAGGCTGATCAGGGCGCGGTAATTGCGGGGATTGGCTTGAATACACCTCAGATAGTTCTGTTCCATGCCGGCCGGATCATTTTCCTCATCGGCCAGCAACGCCTTTGCGAAGTAACCCTGATCGGCGCTGCGCGCCACCAACTCATCGGCCATGGAGTGAGCTTTCTTCTTGTCGCCTCCCATGATTCCGGGCGCGTTCACATAAAACATCATCAGCCCCAGGCGCGACTCGAAGTGATTCGGATCAATAGACAGGGCCGCCTCAATTTCCTTTTTGAATCGAGGCCCGACCCGCATTTTGGTAAACAAACCGGCGCGCTTGGCCACTTCCCCGCATGAGCGGGCAAGCTGGAAGCGGTAGTCGGCATTCCGCGGGTTCAGCGCCACGGCTCGCTCCGCCTCCTTGACTGCGGCATCGTAGTCGCCCCAGGTCATTTTGATCCGGGAAAGCAGATAGTGCGCCTCTGCATCGTTGGCGTTTGCGCGCAGCAGAAGCTCGACTGCCGCCCGCGCCCGCTTCCAGTGTCCGTCCTCGGCCAGATCCCGCGGCGAAGAATCAGCACCGACCTGACGGGTAACCAGCAGGCACAAACCGAAAGTGATAAGGACTCCGGCGGGCACCGCGATCTGCCGGTGTTTTGAAATCAACATCATGCTCTCAAGACGCAAGATCTTATCGAAAAAGCAGGAAGTCACGAAAAAGAAACCAGGGCGAATACTAACTCACGGGGCGTTTGCGGCGCTCCTGAAACTTGAGCGGAGGGATTGGGGTTTTCGCTGCTGCTGCGTCGGGATCGGTAGCCGCGATGACGCAATTCTTGCCGGCGCCTTTGGCGATATTGAGCGCTTCGGTGGCCAGCTCCTTCCAGCGCAACAGGTTCATCGTTCTTGGGTTCAGCATCGCCACTCCCGCACTGAACGTGGTGTGGAAAATGGCTCCGTTCTCTCCCGCCTGGTCGATTGCAGAAAATTCGCCCAGCAAGCGTGAACAAAGCCGGACTGCTTCTTCCTGGCTGAGATCTTCGACCACCAGGGCAAATTTTTCGCCGCCGAAACGGCTCACCAGATCATGATAGCGCAGGCGGCGCCGCAGCAAGCTCCCCAGTTCCAAAATCACTCGATCTCCCACCAGCGGACCATAGCGATCATTGACAGCCTGGAAATCATCCAGATCAATCATCACCATGGCGCAGGACATGCTTGGGCGCCGATGCGCAATCGATACAATTTCATCGGCGCGTTCCAGAAACGCAGTGTGCGTGAGCAGGCGGGTCAGACCGTCGCGGTCCATCAGGCTGTGCAGGAACCGCGCGCGCTCCAGGTGTGCGGCTACTGTGGACAGCAGCAGGCCGGCCGGAACCGGTTTGACCAGATGATCATTTCCTCCGGCGCGCAGTGTTTCAATCTTCACCTGCAGCTTCCATTGTGAGCTCAAAAACAAAACAGGCAGCGTGGCGTAGGCTTCCTGCTGGCGCAGATAGCGTGCCAGATCGTAGCCGCTCATTCCGGGAAGCATGATGTCGAGAAGCACAAGATCGGGGCGAAAGGAAACCAGGTCTACGGCGAAGCGCTTTGGATCATTGCAGACGTGCACGTTGTATCCGGCCGATTCGAGGAAGGCGCGGATAAACGATGCCTGATCCGGATCATCCTCCACGGAAAGGATGCGCGCCGATTCCTGCTTGGTCCTGCTCCAGAGGACCTGCAGCCGGCGCGCGACGGCCTCACAGTTAACCGGTCGCTCGAAATAGCCGTCAGCGCCGCAGCGGATGGCTTCCACTTTGTCCACGAATCCGGTTTGCCCGCTTACCACCAGCACGGCCGGCATATCCCCGGACGGCTGACTTCTGACGTATTCCACCAGTTCGTAGGCCGAACCGTCCGGCAGATGAGCGTCCGTAATTACGGCATCGGGCAGGCGCTCTGCCAGCGTGCTGACGGCTTCGGCCTTGCTGTGGACGTTGCGAATCACCACGCCTTCCATCAAGGTCAGCGCCGGCGTCACAAAATCAAGATCACCATTCTGATCCACCAGCAACACTTCATAACGCCGCGCTGGGGAGTCTCCTGCTTCGACGACCGTTTCTTCAACTACCTTGTCTTCGCGCCCTTCCGCTTTCACGAATTCGGCCCGCAGCGCCTCAAGCACGCTGCGCCAACGCCTGATATCCGTGTTTTTAGGGAACGTTTTGTCCTGGATCAACTGGTCACATTCGCGCTCGCCCTGGTAACCCAGCACCGTAACCCTGGGAAAACCGTAGGTGGTGCCCAGGCCTGAAAGACCGTGAAATTGTCGCAGCAGGTCGGATAGAGCATCGGATTCAGTGGGGTTTTGTTCCAACTGGTCAAGGGTCGCTGAAAGGCGGATCAGTCGCGCGGCTGAACCTTCGACGAACCGGTCCTTTAGTTCCTTGAAAGTACGTTCCCATGAGCTCATGGTCATTCCTCGGCCGAGATTTTACAACATTCCGGGACGCGGCACAGGGCAGTGAAACGTTCTAATTCACTCATTGGCGGCGCGGACGCAATTGCGCCCGGCTGCCTTGGCGGCATAGAGCGCGTCGTCGGCCGCTTTCTTCCAGCTTTCCAGGTCCATTTTGCCGTTTTCAAACATAGCAATGCCGGCACTGAAGCTGACACTAAAGACCGAACTGTCGGTCGCCGTATGCTTGATGGCGCTGAATTCCTCCAGCAGCCTGCGTGACAGCCGCAATGCTTCCTCCATTCGCAGGTCCTCTACAATCACCACGAATTCTTCTCCCCCGTAGCGACCGATAATGTCGGATTGCCGCAAACGCCTTCGCAGCAGAGCCGAGAGCGACGTCAGCACGCGATCGCCCACCAGGTGTCCGAATCGATCATTGACCGATTTGAAGCAGTCCAGATCCAGCATGATCATAGCCGCCGACCGGAGCGGGTTTCGACAGTTCAACGACACGACGCCCTGCGCGCGCTGAAAGAAAGCGCTGTGGGTAAGCAGGTGAGTCAGTCCATCACGATCGACAAGGCTCTTGAGAAATCCGGCGCGCTCGATGCGGGCGGCCACTGTGGACAACAGCAGCCCGGGTTGAACCGGCTTGAGTAGATAATCATCACCGCCCGATCTTACCGCCTGAATTTTTATGTGGTCATGTTCCTCGGTCGTCAGGAAGAGAATGGGCAAAAGAGCATGGGCTTCGTCCTGGCGTATACACTTGACCAGATCGTATCCGGTCACGTTGGGAAGCATGATGTCCATCAAGACCAGGTCCGGACGAAGCGTCACCAGGTCCGTTTCGAATTTCTTCGGATCGCTGCAGATGTGTACTTCGTATCCACCCGCTTCCAGAATCGCTCTGACATAAGCGGCCTGGTCAGGGTCATCTTCCATCGAGAGCACACGGGGAGTATGTTGGCGTGTCCGCTCCAGCAACTTCCGGAACCGGCCCAGCAGCGATTCCCAATCAAGCGGCTTCTCAAAGTAGCCGTCCGCGCCGCAGTGAACCGCTTCCACTTTGTCAAGAAATCCCGCCCGTACGCTGATGACAACGACGGCAGGACGGCCACCCTGAGGAAGAGAGCGCACGTACTTGACCAGATCGTAGCCTGTTCCATCCGGCAAACCGATGTCGATGATCAGGCCGTCGGGAAAGCGCTCTTCAATGGCGCGAATCGCGTCGGCGTTAGATTGTACCGCGCGCGCGCACATTCCTTCGCGCTCCGCCATGCACTCGAGCAGCGCGCGAATGTCGGCATCGTCGTCCACAATCAGAATGTCGAACGGCTTGGCCGTGCTCTTATGGTCCTGGAAAAAGCGCCGGTCTTCATCCTGATCCTTTGGAAACTCGTCTCGCGCGCCGAGCGTGGCTTTCCCCTGGATCAACTGCAGCGGCGAAGGCTGCACGCGCTCATTCTGATTTGCTATCGAGCCTCTCATTTTCTTCTTCGAGATCGCGCGATCACGGCCGTCAAAAGACACAACACCGCGGGCGGCGAGTTAACCGCAAGTGTAATGATTCCTTGCTCCGGTGTGTGTCAGCCGTATCACATTGTGAACGGATTTGCAGGAACGCGACCCGCGTTGCCCTCGGATCGAATCTGACGGTTGACGTCAAAGATTTGACAGTTGCTGAATTACGAAGTCAGAGCGGTAGCCTCTGCGGTGAAACCCGAAGGGTTTACAGAGTGAACTAAACGGGCTTGACTTCAAATCTGCGAAAAATTCTTGGGCCCTTACAGGTCGGATTGTTGTGGATGGATGGCCTACCGGCGGCGTCGCGCGCAAAAAACGCGCGCATTGCCGCCGGCTATACTCTTTAAACCCTTCGGGTTTCGAAGGGTATGTGGTCAGTACCGCAGAAGTCTTCCGGGGGCCCGAAGAAGATTATTAAGGGCGCCTGAAAAAATTTTCAGTGATCGAGAAGGAATGCGGGTTGCTGGAATTTACCTTGCGCGGGCTGCGAGTTTTTGTTCCTGCTTTTCTATCAGCGAGACGACCTCGCGGCAACCCCTCTCGTCGTCTTCAGCCATCATCAGTTTCAGGCGGGCGAACCAGAGCGCGGATCGTCCGGCGAAGTTGTGCTTCAGCGTCAAATCCGGAGCTTTTTCCAGCAGTAATCTCACCACCGGTTCATAACATCCGCCGAGCAGCGGACGATCGATGTCGGAAAGCGCTCCACCCGAAACGGCCATGCTTAAGGCGGTCACTCCGCCCCCGCCCTCAGCGTATGGATCGGCGCCACTGGAAAGCAACGCCTGCACCACTCGGGCGTTGCCGTTGCCGGCAGCCATGATCAATGCCGTCGTTCCATGGTTCGCGCGCGCGTTGACGTTGGCGCCTGCCTCGATAAGCGCCAGCGCCGCTGCGTCCTGTCCCCTGTGGATGGCGTGCATCAGCGCCGTCCAGCCATTGACGGCCGTATCGGAGATATTTGGATCAGCGCCCTGGGCGAGCAATTCCCGGATGGCGGAAACGTCGCCCTCGCGGGCGGCTGACATCAACGGCGTCAGGCCTCTCGCGTTTTTAGTATTGGGCCCTTTCGGATGCGCACCGGGTTCAGCCGGACGCCCATTGGCCGAAGCGCTGGGACCATGGCCGCAAGAGATGACAAACAGAGAGAAGAAAACAGATGCGAGCAGAGCTGATTTCGTCTTCATGAATGCTCCAGATGCACATTTCGGGATGCGGATTTCGGAATGCGGAATGCGGAATAGGTGAGTATTGTAGTTTGGCCTCAAATACGTAAGTTGGATATATTCCGCATTCCGCATTCCCCATTCCGCATTCCGCATTCCCCATTCCGCATTCCGCATTCCCCATTTCCCATTCCGCATTCCCCATTTCCCATTCGAGGACTACCCGGAGCGCGTAGCGCGGATCAACGCTTCCATGTGGTTCAGATAGCGCTCCAGAGCGCGGCGGCCGAGAGCCGTCAATTTATACTCGGTCTTGGGAAGCCGGCCGTCAAAATACTTGCTGCAGGCGATGTAATCCGCATCTTCCAGCTTGCGCGCGTGCACGCTTAGATTACCGTCGGTGGTCTTCATCAGCTTCTTCAAATCGTTGAACGTCAGGGTGTCGTTGACAGCCAGAGCGCTGACGATTCCCAGCCTCATCCGCTCATGAATGAGACGATCCAGAGCAGGCGCTACATCCGCGGCTTGACGTGTTGCCACGCGCCTCAGCGCGCCCGCGGGCGCTTCAGATTTCTTGCGCTGTTCCTGTCGAATGATGTTTCGTTTAGCCACCATACCTCCTGGCTATGATCAGTCCAAAAATGATGTGCAGCCCTCCAAAGCCCGCAGCCATCAGCCAGTTGGTCCAACTTGAGGGACCGACAAGCGCGATGGCCCCGGCCAGCATAAAGCAGCCCCCCATTACGGGGACGACTTTGACGGAAAAGGCTCCTCCCGTGGTAATGCCGGCGCCGTAAAGCAGCAGCCATATGCCCGGAATAAGGCTGGTTGCACCCGCGCGATAGAGGATGAGCGTGAGCAGAGCCCCGGCGAACATTGGAGGCAGGAGCGAAAGGGCAAACTTTTGCCCCGGCCCGGACAAGACCGCCAACTGTGCGGCGCGCGCCTTGCGGCCGATTTCCACCAGGCCGATCAGCACCGCGAGCGCCGATTCGATAATCCAGACGGCAATCCAGCCATCGGCGGTTGTCTGCCTGGCCGCGACCACGGAGGCAAAAAGTGCGGTGATTCCGATCAACACCCCGCCCCATCCGGGAACCGCCGTAAAGGAGCCGGCACGCTCCATTGTTTCGCGGATGAAGCGAAGGTTGTCCATGGCGTGCTGGTGCAGCGCCGGAGGTCCGTCGGGAGGTTGTCGAAAGGGTCGAAGGACGGCCATAGGAAAAGATTAGCGGGAAGTTAAAAGCAGTGTCAAGTACTTTGTGATGTAAAGCATACCAAAACGTTGCCCCAATGAAAATTCGTGAAATTCGTGAAATTCGTGCTCAACTCCGGGCTCAAGCCTCAGCCTCATGATTCAATAAATATTGAATATGAATAAGTCATGGATTGCCCTTTTTGTGTTGTTCCTGGCTGCGGGGGGGTGTGGACGCCTGCAAAAGACTTCTGCCGGGGAAGAAAATGAGGCTGCGGCTGGAGAAGCGGAAACAATCCGCCAAAAGGTGGAATCACGACAGGTACCCGCGTACGCGCACGGCGACGAGGGGGTTCATCTGTGGAAGACGGTTCGTCGTTTTTACTCGCTGCGCGACTTTCGTCCCGTGTGGGTGGTCGATTCTCACCCCACGTCTATGTTCGACAAGCTGGTTGCGGCGCTCGGCAACGCGCCGCTGCACGGACTGGACGCACGCGCCTATGACCTCGACCAGATTCGAGCCAGAAGGAAGGAAGCCGGCGGATCATTCCTCAGGGCCGGCTCTTACGAGCGCGCCAAGGCGATAGAGACGGAAATCTGGCTGACTTACAGTTGCCTGAAGTACGCCTCTCATCTTCTGCGCGGCCGCATAGATCCCGAAGAAATCGATCCTTTGTGGTACGTGGAACCGCGGAAGGTAGACTTGGCGAATGCACTCAACAATGCCGCCCAGCAAGGAGAAATTGAGGAGACACTCGAGCAGCTCGCTCCCCAGGACGAACGTTACGGCCGGCTGATGCAGACCTTGGCGCGTTACCGCGATATTGAAGCGCGCGGCGGCTGGCCCGCATTGCCCGACGGAGCTCAACTGAAGCCGGGCCAGCGCAGTCCGAACGCCGCCTTACTGCGAAAGCGCCTGGCTCTGACCGGAGACTCCACTGAAACGGGAGAAAACCCAGGCGATCTTTTTGACGGCAAGCTCGAAGAAGCGGTAAAGAAATTCCAGCGGCGCCATGGAATGCAGGAGAACGGCGTTGTTGATCGCAAACTGATCGGCGCGCTCAACGTGCCGGTTCAGGCTCGAATCCGGCAAATCGAGTTGAACATGGAGCGGTGGCGGTGGCTGCCGGCCGATCTGGGAAGCCGGTACATCCTGATCAATATTCCCGATTTCCACTTGGACGTGGTTGAAAAGGGAACCGCCGTGCTGCCGATGCGGGTTGTGGTTGGAAAAACCTTCAATCCGACGCCGGTGTTCAGCGACCAGATGACGCACATCATTTTCAGCCCGTACTGGAACATTCCGGAAAGCATCGTGAAGAGCGAAACTCTGCCGGCCATCCAAAGAGATCCCGGTTACCTGGAGCGCCAGAACATTGAGATTGTTCGAAACGGACAGGTGCTGGATCCCTCCGCCATTGACTGGTCTTCGTCGGCCAACAACCTTCAATTCCGGCAGAAGCCGGGAACCAAGAACGCCCTCGGTCTGGTGAAATTCATGTTCCCGAACCAGTTCAATGTCTATCTCCACGACACGCCATCGGACAGCCTGTTTGAGCGTACGCAGCGAAGCTTCAGCCACGGATGTATTCGCATAGAAAAACCCCTCGAGCTGGCCCAGTACCTTTTGAAGGACCAGCCCGAATGGTCGCGTCCGAGAATTGAAGCGGCAATGCAGTCCGGCACAGAGCAAACCGTCAATCTCAAGCAATCGATTCCTGTTCACATTGTTTACTGGACCACATGGGTGGAGAAGGATGGAACCGTGCAGTTCAGGGACGATGTGTATGGTCACGACGCAAAGCAAGGGCAGGCGTTGCAGCGGGAAATAGCGGCAGAAGCTGCTTAATGCGGAGTGCGGAATGCGGAATGCGGAATGGCGCCCAGCGCCAGAATGCGGAATGCGGAATGCGGAATATATGCAGGTTAAGTCTCCGAAGCCGACACCAAATCCGTATTCCGCATTCCGCGTTCCGCACTCCGCATTTGAGTGGATGTTTAAAAAGGGAACAATTCACCCAGTGGCGATGGCCGTTCTCTTGTCGGCCGTGTTACTGAAGATTCCGGTTTCGACCGCAGCAGACAAGTTTGATTCAAAAACCGCGCGCTTCAGTCTGAGACTCAAAGGTGATCTGGTTCCTTACGAGACGATGAGCACGTTTGTGATGCCCGGCGAAGTGGTCGTGTTCGAGACCACGCCGCTGATCGGAGGGATGACCGAAGTCAAAGTGCCGCAGGGTCAGGCTACTCAAGTCACCGAAGTAAGAGTTCCACGCGGGCGGTCCATACCGGTTCAAAACACGCAGTGGCAATGGCGCGCCCCGCTTCAAAAGGGCTTATACAGGCTGAAGATTTCAAACTCGGCTGCGAAGGATTCGATCCATCTGAATGTCCTGGTGATGGTCCCTTACAGTGAAATGAGGAACGGCATTCTGAACGGTTATCGGATCGGCGACTATCCCGCCCTGCCTCTTAATAACAATCCGATCTACAAGCGCCCGCGCGGCTTTGTAGAAGTCACCATAGAGAACGAAGACACCCATCTGACCCCGCACTTCAAGCTGAAGCAGTTCCTCTGCAAACAGGGCGGGGGCTATCCCAAGTACATCATCTCGAACGAACGCCTGCTGCTCAAACTGGAGGCTATACTTGAGAGAGTGAATGAGCTGGGACACACCTGCAAGACATTTTATGTGATGAGTGGGTACCGCACGCCATACTACAACAAGGTGCTGGAGAACGTGACCTACAGCGAGCACGTTTACGGAAGCGCGGTAGACATCTATCCGGACAATAACGACGACAAGACGATCGACGATTTGAACCGGGATGGCCAAATAAGCTACGAGGACGCCGTCTTTCTGAGCGGCATCGTGGATCAGATGGATCGCGATCCACGCTGGAAAATCTTCGTCGGGGGTCTTGGCGTGTACCACAGTACAGCCGCTCATGGACCCTTCGTGCATGTCGATGTCCGCGGTTGGGCCGCACGCTGGAAAAGTTAGCCACCCGCAGTCTTTGTGGCTTTGTGGCAATTTTTCTGGTAGTTTTTGCTCATGCATGTGGCGCCTGTTGCCAGCAACAGTCTCACGCTTAGATTGAAAATTACCAACCGTCCCGGGATGCTGGGTCGTGTTACTTCCGTCATCGGTAAGGCCGGCGGGGATCTGGGGGCCATCGACCTGGTTGACGTCACCGGACAGTTCACCATTCGCGACATAACCGTCAATGTGCGCGACGAGAAGCATGGCGACCGCATTATTCAGGCCGTTTCCAGACTCAAGACGGTCAAACTTGTCAACGTCAGCGACCTGACCTTCCTGATGCATCTCGGTGGAAAAATAGAAGTGGTTTCAAAGTTCCCGTTGCGCACGCGGGCGGATCTTTCGCGGGCTTATACACCGGGCGTGGCGCGAGTGTGCCTGGCCATTGCCGAGGACAAGGCCAAAGTACATTCTCTAACGGTCAAGAAGAATACGGTGGCGGTTGTCACTGATGGATCTGCCATTCTGGGTCTGGGGAATCTCGGACCGGAAGCGGCGCTGCCTGTAATGGAAGGCAAGGCGATGTTGTTCAAGGATTTCGGCGGCGTTGACGCCTTCCCCATCGCCCTTGCCACTCAGGATACCGACCAGATCGTGCAGGCCTGCAAGCTGATAGCTCCGGTATTTGGGGGAATCAACCTGGAGGACATCTCTGCGCCGCGGTGTTTTGAGGTGGAGGATCGTCTCAAAGCGGAGCTGGACATTCCCGTCATGCACGATGATCAGCACGGTACCGCCGTGGTGGTATTGGCGGCGCTGATCAATTCGCTTCGAATCGTCAAAAAGAAACCGGAAAAGCTGAAAGTGGTGGTTGCGGGAATCGGCGCGGCCGGCGTTGCCTGCACCAAAATCCTGATGGCCTACGGGGTGCGGCAATTCATCGGAGTCGATCGCGAAGGGGCCCTTTACAAAGGACGGACCAGCAACATGAATCCGGCCAAGGTCTGGTATGCCGAGAACACCAATGCGCGGGGATTTCGAGGTACGCTCGAGGATGCGCTGCCAGGCGCGGATGTTTTCATCGGCCTTTCCGGACCCAATACGGTCAAGCCGAAGTGGTTGAAGAAGATGGCAAAAAACGCGATTGTGTTTGCGATGGCCAATCCCGATCCCGAAATCATGCCCGAAAAGGCCGCTCCCTACGTACGCATCATGGCTACCGGACGGAGCGATTACCCGAACCAGATCAACAACGTGCTGGCTTTTCCCGGGATCTTCCGGGGAGCTCTCGATTGCCGCGCCCGCGAGATCAACGAGCCAATGAAACTAGCCGCCGCCGAGGCGATCGCCTCCATCATCGGCCCGACAGAGCTGAGCGAGGATTATGTGATCCCTTCTGTATTCGACAAGCGCGTAGCCAAAGCAGTGGCGCGCGAAGTGATCCGCGCCGCCCAGAAATCAGGCGCCGCCCGTCGAGAACGCAGGCGCTAGCCTGGATTATTCATAAAAGAACTTAACCGCTAAGAACACCAAGAACGCCAAGAGAGCGCCAAGGACGGGGACTGAAACTTGAAGCATGAAGAACAACGCAGACAGAAGAAAGGGTTAATCGCCTTCATGCTTCAAGTTTCAGCCCCCGTCCTTGGCGCTTTTCTTAGTGTTCTTAGCGTTCTTGGCGGTTAAGTTTTATGAATAATCCAGGCTAGTCGCCTGTGCTTGATTTTTGCAACGTCCCCAAGACACAATACCGCTCCATGCGCAAAACTCTATTTTTATTTATTTCATCTGTGGTTTTTCTGCCTGCCTGTTCGGGGGGCGAGCAACCGAAGGAGCGAGTCAAGATCAAACAACCGGCTCCGCAAAAGGGTAAAACCGAAACGTGGCAGATCCAGCATGATTTATGGGTCACCGATTCGGACCGTGACCTGGCGCGCGAGATTCGCCAAGTCCTGATCGATGACGCCGAAACAGTCCCCTTTGCTGAAGCCGTTGCCATCGAGGTAAACAACGGGGCGGTGGTATTGCGCGGATCGGGAGCCTACACGCTGGCCGATGCCGAGTGGCAGTCAGTCGGCCGCCGGGCCAAGTCGGTGAAAGGCGTAAAGAGCGTGGAGGTTAAGTCACGCGTGGATGCGGCCGAGTAGGGGAGGGTTTTGGGGCGTGGGGGAGCGGGGGACGGAGGGATGGAGAGATTGAGGGACGGAGAGACTGAGGGATGGAGGGACGGAGAGACTGAGGGATTGGATATCCGGCGTCACGTTCACCTCAATCCGTCAATCTTTCCGTCCCTCCGTTCCTCCGTCCCTCCGTCCCTCAATCCCTCCGTCCCTCAGTCCCTCCGTCCCTCCGTCCCTCCGTCCCTCCGTCCCTCCGTCCCTCAATCTCAGATAATCCGGCGGCTGCGGCCGGGATCGGTTGTAAGGAATAACTCGTTGACCGGTTCGTAGTATCCATCCTTGGCGCTGGGAACATACTCAAACCCGCGTTTGATCGGGTCATCATAACGCACCGTCGTCCAGTCAATTCCCAGCGTCGAGTAAACCGTGGCAAAAACGTCTTCGGCGCGGATATCGCGATTGGCCTTCCATCCATAGTCGACCGGCTTGTTCTGGCTTCCCATGGCGTCCGTCTGTCCGACGATGCCGTAGGGGCGCACATTGGCTCCGGCAAACACGACAAACTGGCGCAGATAGTGATCGCGCCCGCCGTTGTTGGTCACGCGACCGATGGTGCGTCCAAACTCACCCTGCATGACAATCAGAGTCTCATCCAGCAGCGTCTTGCCCGGGGTTTCGGGAGAAGCAGTATTCCTCAACTCCTTGATCAACTGGCCCAGACCGGCGTCCAGGCGATTGGCTGCCTGATAAATGCCGGTCTGCGCGTAGATGTTGTTGTGCATATCCCAGCCGCCGAACGAAATCGTGATAAAGCGCGTGCCGCGATTTACCTTCAGCAGCTTGGACGTCACCAGACAGGCGTCGCCAAAGCCGTTCAATCCATTGGGAGGGGCCCAGGCGGTACGCTCGGCGGCTGTGAAGCGGAACGCATCTCCTACCTGGGCATTGCTCATCAGCGTAATGGCTGATTGTGTGAAATCATCCATGTCTTCGGCGGCTTTACCGATGGGAGATTCCAATCGCAGCGGAGAATCGATTTCCTGCAGGAGCTTGTAGCGGTCAGTAAAGCGCGTGGCGCCGTCCGGATGGATCAGAGCTCCCACTCCGTTCTGATTGGCGCCTACCGAGAAAGGGGAATACCGGGTCGGCAGATATCCGGCTCCCGGAATTTGGCCCGTGTTCAGCGCAACGAAGCCGGGGAGCACATCCGAAGGACGGCGTTTGGAGTCAAGTTCCAGCGCCACCACGGCGCCGATATGAGGGCTGATGTTGCCCAGCGGGCCGGTCGGGTTGCGTCCGATCTGCGACCAGGTGCGCGCCAACTGATGGACGGCAGCGCGGGCCAGAACAGAGCGGGCAATGGCAATGCGGTCCAACTGATCCGACAGGACCGGAAACAATCTTCGCGAAAGAGTGACGCCGTTGTAAGTTTCAGGCGCAAAATCCGCGGGAGTACTGTCGGTCTGCTTGAAGTCGAAAGTATCCACGTGACTGGGAGCACCGTCCAGGAAGATGAAAACCACGTTCTTGGCCGATCCAATGGTCTGAACTTTGGACTGCGCCAGCACGTCGATGGAACGCGTCACGCGCGTAAAGTAATAGCCTGTGAGCGCGCTCCCCGCGATGCGGAAGAACTGGCGGCGGCTGAAGCCCTCTCCAAACAGGAATGGCAGCCGGGTGTGCTTCCCGTCGCAGCCTTTTCGATGGTCACAAACTTTCGTCTCGTCGATCATAATGAAACCTCAATCGAGGCGGCTTGCCGTCGCCGCGATCAATAATTGAACATGAAGTCGACTTTGTTCAACAGAACGAACTGAAGGTCTTCCACGCGATTTGCCAGCGTTCCCTTGGTCATATAGGTGACGCCGGAGGCCTGCTCGGACGGAGTCGGGCGCCGGGACAGCGTGGCCAGGTACAGCTCGTTCACCAGATCTACCGGCGCCAGATTCTTCCGAAGCAACTGCGAAACCGTGCTGGAGCCGTTGTTCTTGATGCGGCGGATCACAAACTGGTTGTTGAACATATTCAATTCCTGCAGCAGCGACGACTCCCCTGAGCGCGGAATAACGTCCCGGTCGCCCCTCAGAAACACGGTCAGAAAATTAAACGACTCTCCAACATTGTTCCCGGCCTTGGTATCCGGTAGCTGCATCGCCCAGGCCAGCTTTTCCACCCGGTACTGCCAGGTAGGCGGTGAACCCACCGGGACATTCGTGTTGTAGAAGATGTATTCCTTGTCAAACAGCGGATTGGGCGGCATACTCGTGGCCTTCACGATCGCGTCGTGAATCTGTTCCGCAGTCAGCCGCTTCGGGAACTTACGGGCAAAGTACGGGATGTATGTATCCGACCATTCGCCGTCGTAGCGGGTTGATAACTGGTAAGTGGCCGACTTCAGGATCACTTCCACCAGGCGGAAGAAATTGTAATTGGTGTCGATAAAGTAATCGGCCAGCTTTTCCAGCAGAATCGGATGCGTCGGCTGAACGTCCCATCCTTCGGGAAGCTGAGCATTCGGATCCAGTCTTGCCGGATCAAAATTGTCGGCGGGCTCCACCAGCCCCAGGCCAAACAGATCCTTCCACACGTAATTGACCGCGGCACGCGCAAACTGCCGGTTCTTGACAACGTGTCGAGCCAACGCGACGCGATACGGCTCACCTGCCGCCGGCGCCTCCCCGCTGAGGATAAAGGAAGGCTTCACAAATTCGTTCGACTTTCCCGTGCGCGGAGTCTTGTTTCCGTTGTTGGTGTTAAGCGTGTATTCGCGCGTGGGCACCTCGTTAATGCGATAACGATAAAGTCTGTTATTGGCATTGCGGGGATCCACGACTGCTTCCTGCACGATCGCCGCTCCCACGTTTGCTGAATTATTGGCGCCGCTGATCTTGGCAAAGTAGGCTCCCATGCCCCAGAAGTCGTAGCGGCTTTTTTGGGTCAAAAACAGATTGATGGTGTTGGTGTGCCCGGCGCCGTTGTGGCAGGAAATGCAATTCAGGCTCATCCCCATGAAGTGCTTCCCCACGGCCTCGGCCAGATTGTCCCAGGTGTCGTGCACCGGCCCGTTTGCCTGCCTCCAGCGGGCGATGTAATTGGCAGGACCGTTCTCCCACGTGGTGACAGTCGGGCTGGTAGTTGCGGTAATCAGATCGGTCGCAAATTCGCTGTAGGGCTTGTTATCGGCCACCGATTGGCGAATGTAGTCGTACCAGACGTTCCGTCCCTGGTTGTAAAGATTGACGCCCGTTTGGTTGGAATTTCCAACCTCTTCGGTCAGATCGCCCAGAAAAAGCGCCCAGCGGTCCGCGTATTCCGGAGTACGCATGAGCTGATCGATCAAACGATTCCTCTTTTCGCTGTCGGTGCTTGCCAGGAACTCGCGCACGTCATCGGCAGAAGGGATTCGTCCCGTAACATCCAGGTAAACGCGGCGCACGAATTCTTCATCCGAGCACTGCGGCGCCGGAGAAATTCCTGCCTGCTGCAGCTTGCCGATGATTTCCCAGTCGATGAAGCCCTTCGGCTCCATGGTGGCGGTGGCGTTCCCCGGAGCTGAGGGAAGTTTCTTCAACCGCGCGGCGATGCGCCCGTACTCGCGGTCGCGCCGCGCTTCGTTGGAGAGAAACATCTCCTTGTGCCCGGCATAAAAAGTGCAGTCGGCAAAGGCTTCGTCCTCGGACGAGCCCTTGGCCGATTGCGATGGATAGATAACGACCCCAAAAGCGGCCGCCAGTACTCCCAGCATTAGAAGAAGGGCTTTTCTCTTCATAGGCTTTCCGTTTGCACCCCACACCCCGAAGGCAATTTTAACGCTGTGCATATTGTACATTAACTTGGAAGGGTTAAGATGTTTTTAGGAGCAAAAAGTGGGTCGGAAGGTCTTTGGGACCTTATTGTCAGGCGGGTGACTCCAGTCACCCGAATCGGGCGGGAAAAAGGGCTGTGTCGGGGTTGGTTAATAGTCATTAGTCATTGGTCATTAAGGGTATTTACTTGACTCCACCTACCACAACATATAGTTATTTTGCCCGTGCGCGAAGATTACCCCCGGACGCTCCCAGAGTTGGAGGCTCGGTTCAGCACAGAAGCCGCATGCTTGGCGTATCTGT
>DASXQR010000014.1:0-10676 GCA_036507075.1 Acidobacteriota bacterium
AAGACCCCATTCTGCCCTGTTCAATTGTGTCAACGATGTTGTGAGGTTAAAGTGTCAACGATGTTGTGAGGTTGTACCACTACAACGGACAACTGACAACGGACCACTGACAGGGAAAGGTTTGCAACGGCAGTGACTTCATTGGATTCGTTAGGGGACTGGAAGCGCACACATTCCTGCGGTGAGCTGAAAGCCGGTGATGCGGGCAGCGGCGCGACTTTAATGGGATGGGTTGATCGAAGACGCGATTTCGGCAGCCTGGTCTTTATCGACCTGAGGGATCGCGAAGGCATCACCCAGGTTGTGATCCGGTCGGATGCCAGCGGCAGCCTGCTCGAGAGGTCCAGGCAGATCCGGCAGGAGTTTGTGCTGGCAGTGCGAGGGCAGGTGACCCGGCGTTCGGCCGACACGGTCAACAAGGCGCTGCCCACCGGAGAAGTGGAGCTGATGGCTGAAGAGATTCGCATTCTTAACAGTGCGCGCACGCCTCCCTTTCCGATCAACGAAGACACTAAGGCTTCCGAAGACACGCGTCTGAAGTACCGCTACCTGGACCTGCGGCGCAGCAGGCTGCAGCGCAATCTTATTTTGCGGCATCAGGTCTGTTTCGACATTCGCGAGTTTATGAACGGCAGGGATTTTGTCGAGGTGGAAACCCCGATTTTGACGAAATCGACGCCGGAAGGGGCGCGTGATTATCTGGTGCCCAGCCGCCTGCATCCCGGAAAATTCTTTGCGCTGCCCCAGTCACCGCAACTGTTCAAGCAACTCCTGATGGTCTCCGGGATGGAAAAATACTTTCAGATTGTGCGCTGCTTCCGCGATGAAGATCTGAGGGCGGACCGCCAGCCGGAATTCACGCAGGTGGACATCGAAATGTCGTTTGCGCAGCCGGAAACGATCTTTGAGTTGATTGAATCCATGATGGTAAAGATCTTCGGGAGAATAGGAGTGAAGGCGGAGCCGCCCTTCACGCGGCTCAGTTATACCGACGCGATGGCTCGTTTTGGCTCCGACAAACCGGATACGCGCTTTGGAATGGAGCTGATCGATTTCAGCGCCGAGTTTGGCGAAAGTGAATTCCGCGCGTTCCGGGAAACGCTGCGCTCCGGGGGCAGCCTGAAAGGATTGATGGTTGAAAGCGGAGAGCGCTATTCGCGCAAGCAGATCGACGATCTGGCTGAATACACAAAATCACTCGGCGCGGGCGGTCTTGCCTGGATCAAAGCCGGCAGCGAGATTAAGTCGTCGCTGCCTAAAGTGGTCAGCCAGGCGGAGCTCCAGCGCGCACTCCAGAAGGCCGGGGCGGGCAGCGGGGCGCTTCTGCTGCTGGTGTCCGGCAAGCGCAAAACCGTGGAAGAGAGCCTGGGCGCCTTGAGACTGCATGTGGCGCGCCAGGAGGGACTTATTCCTGAGGAGAAATTTCATTTTCTCTGGGTATATGACTTTCCTCTGCTCGAATATGACGAACATGAGCGGCGCTACTTTGCCTGTCACCATCCATTCACCAGCCCCGCAGATGCTGATGTAAATTCGCTCCAGACTGATCCGTCTTCCGTACGCGCCAAGGCTTACGACCTGGTGCTGAACGGAACGGAAATCGGCGGGGGTTCCATCAGGATTCATCGCCAGGATATCCAGCGGCAGGTGTTCCAGACCCTGGGGCTGGATCAGGAGGAAGCGGAGAGAAAATTCGGTTTCTTTCTGGAAGCGCTTCAATATGGGACTCCCCCTCACGGAGGCATCGCGCTCGGCCTGGATCGAATTGTGATGCTGATGGCCGGAGAAAAATCTATTCGCGAAGTGATTGCTTTCCCCAAGACGGCGCGGGCATATTGCCTGATGACCGATTCGCCGTCGGAGGTAAGCTCTGATCAGCTCGAAGAGCTGCATCTGCAAAACAAATCGGAAATATGAGCCGGATCCGGGTTTTGCCTGAAACCCTGGCCCACCAGATTGCCGCCGGAGAGGTTGTCGAAAGGCCCGCTTCTGTTCTCAAGGAGCTGATTGAAAACGCCATTGATGCGGGCGGCACGCGCATTGAAGTCGACCTGCGGGGCGGGGGACGGCAGCGGATCCGGGTGCGCGATGATGGCTGCGGCATGGATCCCGAGGACGTCCAACTGGCTTTCGAGCGGCACGCTACCAGCAAGATTCAGAGCGTTGAAGATCTGGAGCGCGTGCAGACGCTCGGCTTTCGCGGCGAGGCGCTTCCTTCTATTGCGTCGGTTGCTCGTCTGACACTGCGGAGCCGGGCGCAGGATTCATCACCTGTGGGAGCGGAAATTGTAATTGAAGGCGGAAGGCGACTCTCCCTGCGCGCCACCGGGTGGCCGCAGGGGACCGAAGTCGACGTTCAAGACCTGTTCTTCAACGTCCCTGCCCGCAAGAAGTTTATCAAGTCTCCCTCCACCGAGCTGTCTCACTGCATGAGATTGGTGGCGCAGTACGCGCTGATGCATCCTGAAATTCACTTCGAAGTTGAAAACGAACGCGGTCCGATTCTGTCGGTGGCGCCCGTTTCCGATCTGCGCGAAAGGATCTTCCAGGTTTATGGAAAGGATTTCCTCGACAATCTGGTCCCGTTCGACGAAACGCGCGGCGGGGCGCGCGCCTATGGTTTCACCTCGCTTCCACACGAACAGCGCAGCAACCGTTATTCGCAGTTCTTCTTCGTCAACAGGCGCATGGTGCGCGACAAGACGATGTCTTCGGCTGTGGCCACTGCGTACCGCCAGTTGATCCCGGCGGGAACCTTTCCGGTGGTGCTTCTTTTTGTGGAGATCGCGCCTGGAGAAATCGATGTCAACGTTCATCCTGCGAAAACAGAAATCCGGTTTCGCGAGAGCTCGGTGATTTTTGCCTTGATTCGTTCGGCCATCGACGCCGGATTGCTGGAGCATCGTCCGGTGCCGGTGCTTTCCGGCGATTCCATATTCGTCGACTCGGAGGGCGCAACATTTCCGCATCCTCTCACGTTCGGACCGTTTGCCGCCCGCTTGGAGAACCAGGCAGGATTTGCCTACCAGGCTCCGCCGCAGTCCGCGCAGGCGGAGCCTGGGTTTGCGCGTATTCCGGTCAAACCGGAAATCGGCGGCGCAATCCCTGACGGCCACACCCAATGGCCGGGGGAAGTTTTCCACGCGATGAGCGATCTTCGCACCTCACAGCCCCCGCGCGCCATGGGTCAGTTTCTCAATAGTTTCATCGTTGCGACAGACCCGGCAGGGCTCTTCATTATCGATCAGCACGTGGCGCACGAGCGGATTCTCTATGATCAGTCGCTGCGGCAGATGGAGGACAGTCGCGTACCCCAGCAAAGACTGCTCGTTCCACGCACACTTAATGTCCCGCCGGCGCGCCGGGCATTGATCGCGGATCTGCTGCCGGAGCTGAACAGGGGAGGATTTCAGGCCGACGCATACGGCGATGACATCGTGGTGCAGGCAGTCCCGGCCGTGGCGCGGGACGCGGATCTGGAGTTGATCATCAAGGAGATCCTGGACAGCCTGGAAAGCTCGCAGCGAGAGTTCGATGTGAAGGAACTGAGAAAACGCATTGCAGTTTCAACTGCCTGCCGCGCCGCGATCAAGATCAATACGCCCCTGGCGCCGGAAAAAATGCAATGGCTGCTGGATCAACTCTACCGCACCGAGAATCCGACCTCCTGCCCCCACGGTCGCCCGGTGCTGTTTCGATTGGGGCTGTACGAAATATTGAGAAGTTTCAAGAGGATTTAGTATTTTGTCCGTTGTCCGTTGTCCGTTGAGCGCCGCTAAGTTTTCTCCTATCGTGGGGGGCGAAGCATTGCGGCTAAGGACTGCTGCCAAGTCAGCGCCAACGAAGTGCTAGAAACGGTCGCCTGATGCTTAGCCAACCGGACGTTCCCCAACTGAACCTGACCGTTCAAACGTTTACTCCTGTCCATGACCGGTTTGGTTTTCTATTGGGTGACCTCCGCCAACCAGGGCGAAAAACCTTACCGCTAGTTTCATAAACGGGCACCAGAGCTCGCTTTGTGCCAGATAATTGTGACAGGCAATATCGGGCGTCTTTCAGGGATGGGACAGCATTGTCGAGAGATTTGAATAGGTCACGAAGGTCTCTCGCCAGAATTTTTCTTTGAGATTGGTCAAAGGTAGCTGCCTTACCGCTTATAACGGCTGGCGGCTCAGCGGCCGCGCTTCGCGGTCCGCTGGAGCCGTCTGTTAGCCAGAATGCCTAAGCTGCTCGCAATGGAGCCAAATCTGACCGGTTCAGCGGTGGCAAGCCAAGATTGTGCAGGACCTTGTTGAGAGCGGCGATCGTGACCTCCGCAGGTGCTGTGATTTCGATGCCGATCGGCTTTCCACTGCGATTAAAGTCAATGACCAGCCCGGGGTCTGCCTTGGACGTGCGATAGCTCTTTTCTCCGGGTCGCCGCGGCAAGTAAAGGTAGGCTGCGATCGGTTGGCCTCGGCGAAAGGTTACTTCTAGATAAGGTTCCTTCATCTCAGTCGTCTCAGGCCGGATAGGCGGTTACGACAACCAGCAACTTGGCCCCAACGTCCGGCTCAACGATTACCTCCCAGGTACGTCGACCGTGCCGGCTCACAATGATCCAGCGACCTTCTACGACATCACGGCGGTACGATATCGCACGGTCAAGCATAACTCTTAAGTCGACCTCAGTAAAGCGCCGGTCTTCCATGCGCTTAAGCAGGTGGGGAGTGAACTCGAGCTCCTAGTCCCACCATTCCGGCCAACTTCCTTTTTTCAGAGCTTATCTCCATCCGCTTTTTCAGAGCATATGTCCATCTGGCCACAGCTACAAGCTTCCCTCTTAGCCATGACTAGGTTTGGTTTTCGATTGGATGGTGACGTCTGCCAACCAACACGAAACCGTACCGACAGTTGCCATAAATAGGCACCAGATCCGGATTTGTTCCAGACAATTGTGACAGGCAATATTTGTCGTGGTCGTGATATTATTTCAACCCGCACGACCCGGCAATCTGGGTCGAGAAGCGTGTCGGCCTTGGCTACACCCTGAACATTGGCAACTCGCGCGCGTGGCTGCTCATCGGCATGATGCAGGCACCGATGATTGCCGCCCGTCTGTTGTTCTGAGGTACGCCGATCTATTGGAAGCACAAAAACCGTGAACACGGAAAGGAGCACGCTCATGCGCACGGTTCTCTTCACGCACACCCCTCCTGCCGGGCGGCGCGCTCTGATCTGGTGTCTCGCCTGGTATCTGGGCGTCCTCATCGCGCCTGCTGCGATGGCGCAGGATCGAGGGCTCGTGATCGAGTACACGGTCAAGGTGGCCGACGTCCCGGGCCAGCTCTTTCACGTGACCACCGACATCAAGGACATCAACCAGCCGGCGCTCGAGCTCTCGCTGCCGGTATGGTCGCCCGGCTGGTACGTGATCGAGAACTACGCAAAGAACGTCTATCGCTTCAAAGTGACCGAACCGGGCGGCCGGGAGCTGCGACCGGCGCAGGTGCGGAAGCAGACCTGGCGGATCGACACGAAGGGGATCTCGCGTGTCACCGTCGAGTTCGACTACCTTGCGAAGGTTCTCTCCGCGAATCAGGCGCGCATCGCGCCCGACTACGCGTTCTTCACCGGCACGCAGCTCTTCCTGATGCCCGAGGGTCATCGATCGCGGCCCAGCGTGGTGCGGTTCGATGTGCCCACTGGCTGGAAAATCGCCAGCGGGCTCGACGAGACGGCTGACCCGGCGGTGTTCACGGCGCCCGATTACGACACGCTCGTCGATCAGCCGGCGCTGATGGGACAGTTCGAGGTCACGCGGTTCATGGCCGCGGGCAAGCCCCACGACCTCGTCGTCAATCCCCCGGGCGTGTTCTCGGCAGAGAAGACCCGCAGGTTGGCCGAACATCTGACGAAGATCGCGGAAACGCAGGGAAGGATCTTCGGCGGCCTGCCGTATCGGAAATTCGTGTACTTCTACCTGTTCCGGCCCGCCGAAGCGAGTGCGACGGTACTGGAGCACCAGAACTCGTTCGTCGCCATCTGGAACCCCGACGCGCTGCCGCTGCCCGACGACATGGTGGGGCAGGCCTCGCACGAGTTCTTTCACGTCTGGAACGTCAAGCGGATCCGTCCGGTGCAGATGTGGCCCTACGACTACGCGCGCGAGAACGAGACGCCGCTGCTCTGGGTGTCCGAGGGCTTCACGGGTTACTACGCCGGCCTGGCGTTGTATCGCGCCGGGTTGAGAGACGCCAGAAGCTTCGTCGGACAGGTCGCCAGGTCGATCGCGGAAGTGGAACAAAACGAGGCACGGCGCTACATATCCGCGGCGGACTCGTCCACCTCCACGTGGATCGGCTACAACAATCCGCCTCCGTTCAGCATTTCCTATTACTCACAGGGGCAGAACCTCGCCGCGCTCCTGGATCTCTCCATCCGTCACGACTCCAGCAGCGCATTCGGACTAGACGAGGTCATGCGAACGCTCTTCACGGACTTCTACCAGCGCGGCCGCGGATTCAGCACCGGGGATCTGATTCGCGTCGTCAACCGAATCGCCAGGCGCTCGTACGACAGCTTCTTCAGTCGATACGTCTCAGGCACGGACGTGCCGCCCTACGAGACGATTCTCGGCTACGCCGGCTATCAGCTCGAACGCGCCACGCGAAAGCTTCCCTTTCTGGGTGTGAACCTGGATACCTTGGGCCGGGTTACAGGTTTCCCTCCCGGCTTCGATGCGGCGACGTCCCCTCTGCAGCCGGGGGATTTCATCGTGAGCGTCGCTGGCGAGACGCTGGCGGGCAAGGGCGCTGGCACCGTCTTCCGTCTCCTCAACGAGAGGTTGGGTCAGAACATCAGGCTCAAGATCCGGCGCGGTGGCGAGGACCGTGAACTGGAAATGACCGTAGGCTCCGTCGTGCTCGTGAACTATCGCATCGTCGAGAGCCAGTCAGCGACGCCGGAACAGTTACGGGTTCGGGAAGCCTGGCTCAAACGTTAGCGGCTGGTCGTAAGCGCCGCGACCGATGCATCTGTTCCAGCCCTGCAGGCATCTCTCTTCATTTGTCCAAGGGGCGAATTTTCCCAGCTCCACGGCGGTCAGTACCGCGGGCGTCAGCCCGTGCGCGGTGGATCTCCCCAGTTCCACGTCGTCAGTACCGCGGGCGTGAGCCCGTGGTCCAGACTCCCGTAGTGGCTGTGGTACTGACGGCGGTGAAGGTGGCGAGATTCGCCCGGCACGGGCTCACGCCCGCGGTACTGATCGGAGTGGAGTTGGGAAGGTTCACCGCGCACGGGCTGACGCCCGCGGTACTGACCGTGGTGGAGTTGGGGAGATTCGTCCGCGGACTTCACACCCTCGGGGGAAAGGCAAAGCCTTTCCATGGCACCCTCGCCATAAGTGACGAGGCTACCCTCCCTGCGGGCAGGCCGCTGAAGCGGCCCCCACCGGCCTTTGTGCCGGTGGGGGCCAAGATTCTTCACTTCTTGCGCAATCAAGCGCGCGTGAAACTGCCGCCTTTTGCCTGCATCAGGCGCGCGGCTGATGCCGGGGCGTCAGGCGGCTGGAAATTGTGAGCGGCGCTTTGCCATCATCGCGTGCTAAAATTCCGTCATGGCTCGCAAGCTAAAGGAGATTTTCCGCGAAGCTGCTGAGTTGTCGGAAAACGATCGTGCTACGCCGGCCGCTATGCTGCTCGAGAGTTTAGAAAGTGCCCCCGAGCCGGATGCGGAGAGAGCGTGGGCGGAAGAAATCGAGCGTCGACTCAGGCAGCTTGCAGCAGGCGAGGTCGAGACAGTTTCATGGCCTCAGGTAAGGGAGGAACTGTTTGGCCGGGGAAATGAGGAACGTTAGATTCCACCCGGCGGCTCGCGAGGAAATCGTCGAAGCACTTCGTGGTATGAGGAACGCAGCGAAGTGGCTGCTTCCGCGTTTCGACAAGAGATCGATCATGCCATTCAGCGAATTATTGAGTCACCCGAAAGGTTTCCGAATACCACAACCGGTGCCCGCCGATTTGTGATGATGCGGTTCCCGTTCAGTATCGTTTATTCCTTAACTGAGGCCGAGATTATCGTCGTGGCCATTGCGCATCAACGCCGGCGGCCGGATTACTGGCTCGCGCCACGGCGCATCTAGCGCAAGCATGGCACATTCCTGAATGATGGCCCTGCTTTTCACTGTTATTGGAGGATTTGTGACGGTGGTTTGGTTTGGGTTGGCTCGGGCGTGGTTGCGCCGGCGTTCATCACCACAGTCATTCTGATCACGCCGCCTAACAAGGCGTTGAACCCGATGGTCGCTTGCGGCGGCTGCAGGTGAGCGCTGGGTCTTTGTGCGTCAGGACAACTTAGGAGACGATTATGGAACTGGGAGCTTTCTCTGTCAGCTTGGCTGTAAAGGATATCGAGGCGTCGAAACTCTTTTACGAAAAGCTGGGTTTTACAGTTTTCGCGGGGGATCAATCGCAGAATTGGTTGATTATGAAGAATGGCGACCACGCTATCGGTTTGTTTCAAGGCATGTTCGATAAAAACATTCTCACCTTCAACCCGGGCTGGAGCAGCGATGCTCAACAACTGAGAGAATTCACGGACGTTCGAGAGTTGCAGCGCCAGCTCAAAGATCGCGGCGTTAACATGATTTCAGAAGCAGACGAAAGCTCTACTGGCCCGGCTAGTTTTATGATTGTTGATCCTGATGGAAACACGATTCTGGTAGATCAACACGTATAGGCAATGCGGCAGTTGGAGTTTCTATTGCGAAGCGACGCATAACAACGCAGTGGACGCGCCTGAAGACCTATTCTTTTTGCCTCGGCCTCGCTAACCCTACTTCGTCACGATGGCGAAATATCACCACAAAGGGCACAAAGAGCAACTGAGCTGCAATCAAAAAAAGACAAATTCCTTATAGGGCCGCGCAGCGGCGCCAGATTTGTAGCCCCGGGTGAAGCGAAGCGGAACCCGGAGTTAACCGGCCCCATTTGGGCAAGCCCCGAAAGGGGCGACAGACAGTAGCCGCCGCGCTCTCTGGCGCCCCGCATGGCGGGGCTGATCTGCAAATGATGCCTTACCCCGGCCTCCGCTTCGCTCCGGCCGGGGCTACAATGCTGACGCCGCTGCGCGGCTCTATAAGGAAAAAGTTTTTCTTCGCGAGAGAATTCAGCAGGCGATGATGAGAATTTTCTCCGAGCCGTTCACTCGAATCCTTCTCGCAAATCGATACATTTCCTGGCGCGCGGCTGATGCCGAAGCGTTAGGCCCTCGCGCGATAAAGCGATATAATTGACACTCCCAATAACGGAGCCAGGGAAAAACAAGAGATAGAAAGGAGACATTTTCTATGTGCTACAACTGCGGATGTGGGATGCCCAATAACGACATGGGCAATCCAAAGAACATAACCACCAAGACATTTGAGGAAGCAGCCAAAGCTATGGACCAGTCTGTGAAGGATGCAAAGGAAAATGCCAATGAGCTGCTGGAGAAAGTCCTTGCCGCCAAGGAAGAAAGCAAGGACAAGAACTGGAAACCTTGATGGAGAAAAACCGCCCAGCATGACTGAGGAAGAAAAGCGCGGCTTGGTTGAATTCTTGAAGTCGTTTTAACTATTGCTTCAGTCACAGTATCGGCGACGACCCGTAAACGCTCGCTTGCCACGGAGACGACTACGCCCCCAAATCCGACGACACCGATGGTTCACGCCCACCCGTCGAAAAGAGCGATGAGTCGCCTTTTGGGAAGTCTGTCCCTCTTCACCATGCTCATGACAATTCCGCAGGTGCTGACCATATGGGTTGGCCATCAGGCGGCGGGGGTGTCTCTTCTGTCATGGTGTGCGTATCTGGTCTCTGCCGTTCTCTGGCTTTGGTACGGTATACAAAGGCGCGACAAGAACATCTACCTGCCCTGCGTAGGCTGGATCGCGCTGGATGGCGCTGTTATTTTTGGCGTTCTCATTTACGGATAACCGATGCTCGATGTCGGCAGCCATTCGTTGCAATTCTGGAAATCGGTAACTCCAGGGACTATACTGCGACTTCAAAATATGACGCAGAAAATACCTAATCCACCACCAGGCTTTGATGAGCTTTCAGTCGACGAAAAGCTCGACTACGTTCAGTCTCTATGGGACCATATCGCTGCGAACCCCGAAGCAATTTCCGTACCTGATTGGCATTTACAAGTGATCGAAGAACGTATCAAGGAGAGTCAGTTCAATGCTCGCGCAGGTAGATCTTGGGACGAATTTCGTGAAGAACTCCGCGCAAGACTGAGTGAGCGTAAGCCCGGTCGGTGACAAGACGCCTCCGTATCCGACCACAAGCCGAAATCGATGTGGCCGATGCAGTTGCATGGTACGAGGAGCGACAGGCCGGACTTGGCGGCAAACCTCTCAACGAGCTCGTCGCGGTTCTTCATCAACATCGGGATCCAGGATCCTGGCAGCGAAGAATTGTTGCTGAGTAGAAGAACGCCGGCTACTAACCTGACGATTGGAGAGGCGAAGTTCTGGGTGAGCGGCGACCGCCTGTCTCAAGAAACAAACCAATCACGAACCACTGACAACTAACCAGCTACAACTGACAACGGACCACGGACTACAGACAGCTTCATTCAAAAACGACTTTGACACGCTGCACAAAATCCACCAGTTCGAGAAAATGCTTTCGCACTTCTTCCATCTTCTG
>DASXQR010000015.1:0-12459 GCA_036507075.1 Acidobacteriota bacterium
CCGTGGTGATGGCCGCCGTCAGCGTCGTCTTGCCGTGATCCACGTGCCCGATCGTCCCTACGTTTACGTGCGGCTTGCTTCGATCAAATTTTTCTTTAGCCATACAAGTGTTAAGTTAGCAGTGGCAAGAGTTACCAGTGACTCTGTGGCCTGTTAACTTTCCTTTCTCTGTGAAAATGTGTTCTGTTTTTCATTTCAACCGTTTTTGTCGAAGGCCACCGCGACCTTCGCAGGCCAACGCAACGCCGGCGCTGACGAGCCGGTTACTTCGGAGTCAGGAGCTTGCCTTTCATCTTGGCAATGATTTCCTCGCTGATCTGCCGCGGAGCTTCTTCATAACGCGCAAAGTGCATCGTGTAAGTTGCCCGGCCCTGCGTCATGGAGCGCAAATCGGTGGCATACCCGAACATTTCCGCCAGCGGCACGGAGGCGTTGATTACCTGACTGCCCAACCGCTCTTCCATTGAACCTACTTTGCCGCGGCGCGAATTCAGGTTGCCGATCACATCGCCCATATACTCTTTGGGCACGACCACTTCCACTTTCATGATCGGCTCAAGTAAAACCGGCTTTGCCTTGCGGCAGGCTTCTTTGAACGCCATGCTTCCGGCGATCTTGAACGCCATTTCCGAAGAATCGACCTCGTGATAGGAGCCGTCGAAGAGCGTAACCTTCACGTTCTGCATTTCGAAACCAGCCAGCACGCCGCTTTCCATGGCTTCGCGCACACCGGATTCCACGGGCGAAATATATTCGCGCGGGATCGCGCCTCCTACGATTTCGTTTACAAATTCAGACTCGGTGCCGGGCTCCTGCGGTTCCACGCGCAGCTTGACGTGGCCGTACTGACCACGGCCGCCCGTCTGGCGGATGTACTTGCCTTCCGCCTCTGCGGCGCGCGTGATGGTTTCCTTGTAGGCCACCTGGGGTTTGCCGACATTGGCCCCCACCTTGAACTCGCGCAACAGGCGATCGACAATGATCTCAAGGTGCAGTTCACCCATTCCGGAAATAATCGTTTGCCCGGTGTCCTGATCGGTGTGAACCTTAAAGGTAGGATCCTCCTGAACCAGCTTCCCCAGTGACAGGCCGAGCTTTTCTTGATCGGCCTTGGTCTTGGGCTCGATTGCCACGGCAATAACGGGAGCCGGGAAATCCATCGCTTCCAGGATAATCGGGTGGTCCTTGGCGCAGATCGTATCGCCGGTAGTGACCGCGCGCAGCCCCACGGCCGCGGCGATATCGCCCGCGTACACCTCTTTGATCTCTTCGCGCTTGTTGGCGTGCATCTTCAGGAGACGCCCGACGCGCTCCTGGCTCTGCCGGGTGGAGTTATAAACGCTCGATCCGGAATGCAGCATGCCCGAGTAGACGCGGAAGAAAGCGAGTTGTCCCACAAAAGGGTCTGTCATTATCTTGAATACCAGGGCGGAAAAGGGCGCCTTGTCGTCGGCGAGTCGTTCGATCTCTTCTCCTTTTTCGGAAGTTCCTTTGATGGCGGGGATATCCAGAGGCGAGGGAAGGAAGGCGACGATGGCATCCAGCAACTGCTGCACGCCTTTATTCTTGAAAGCGGATCCGCACAGCACCGGCGTGAACTTCAGCGAAACCGTCCCGCGGCGCAGCCCCGCCGTGATTTCTTCCGGCGTGATCTTCTCTCCACCGACGTACTTGGCCAGCAGGTGATCATCGGTTTCCGCCACAGTCTCCAGCATTTCTTCACGCAGGGCCCTGGCCTCCTCGCGATACTGCTCGGGAATGTCGGTAATTTCGAACTCGGAGCCGAGCGTTTCATCGCGGAACACAATGGCCTGCTCGCGGATTAAGTCGATTACGCCGCCGAATGTGTCCTCTTTTCCCAGCGGGGCCTGCACCGGCACGGGACGGGCGCCCAGTTTCTTGCGCATCATGTCCATTACGCGGCGAAAATCGGCGCCCGGACGATCCATCTTGTTCACAAAAGCAATTCGCGGAACCCCGTATTTGTCGGCCTGGCGCCACACTGTTTCCGACTGCGGCTCAACGCCGGCCACGGCGTCAAACAGGGCCACGGCTCCGTCCAAAACGCGCAGCGAGCGCTCCACTTCGGCCGTGAAATCGACGTGCCCGGGAGTGTCAATGATGTTGATCCGGTGGTCTTCCCATAAGCAGGTGGTGGCGGCCGAGGTAATCGTGATGCCGCGCTCCTGTTCCTGTTCCATCCAGTCCATGGTGGCGGTGCCTTCATGGACCTCGCCGATCTTATGAGTGATTCCCGTGTAATAAAGAATGCGCTCGGTGGTCGTGGTCTTGCCGGCGTCAATATGTGCCGTGATCCCGATATTGCGCGTTCTTTCTAAAGGTACCTGCCTTGGCACGACTTAAAACTCCCCAAAAATCTCAGAAAAGCTTGAACCGCCAAGAACGCCAAGAACGCAAAGACTTTCATTTCCTTTGATCCGGCAACTACTCGGTAGACGGTCCATTTTGTTCAATTCAATCAACCCCAAAAATCGTTAATCTTTGCCACGACTTGAGACTCCAGCATGGAATCCCTAAAAAAATCGTTAATCTATGACATCTCCTGGGATTCCAAGAATATGTACTCAAATTTCTTCACGCTCTTGGCGCTCTTGGCGGTTCAATCCTTTACCAGCGGAAGTGCGCAAAGGCTTTGTTGGCCTCTGCCATTTTGTGCACGTCGTCGCGCTTCTTTACGGCCGAGCCGCGGCTGTTGGCAGCGTCCATCAACTCGGCTGCCAGCCGCTCTTCCATCGTCTTTTCTCCTCGGTGCCGGGAATAAGTCACCAGCCAGCGAATTCCCAGCGACGTACGGCGGTGAGGATTTACTTCCACCGGAACCTGGTAGGTCGAACCCCCGACGCGCCGCGACTTTACTTCCAGCAGCGGCTTGACGTTGTCCATCGCCTTCTTGAAAACCTTCAACGGGTCGTCCTTGGTCTTGTCTTTTACGATATCCAGCGCCTTGTAAAAAGTGCTCTCGGCCAGGCTCTTCTTTCCCTGCAGCATGACTCCGTTGATGAATTTGGTCACCAGCTCGCTGTTGTAAACAGCATCGGGCAACACTTCCCTCTTGGGGATTTCTCTCCTTCTGGGCATTACAAGCTCCTGGTTGTGATTAGAAGCAGCGCCGCTCGCCGCCGTATGAACCGGGGCTCCGACGCGCTACAAAGCTTCTCTGGACCTAGGCTTTCGGCCGTTTGGCGCCGTATTTACTACGGCTGTTCTTTCGGTCCTGCACGCCTACTGAGTCCAGCGTCCCACGAACCACGTGGTAACGGACTCCCGGCAGGTCCTTGACACGGCCTCCCCGGATAAGAACGATGGAGTGTTCCTGCAGATTGTGGCCGATTCCTGGAATATAGGTGGTCACTTCGATTCCATTGGTCAAACGCACTCGGGCCACTTTGCGCAATGCCGAATTCGGCTTCTTGGGTGTCTGGGTGTACACCCTTACGCAAACTCCCCGCTTCTGCGGACATGACTGCAGCGCGGGACTCTTGGTCTTTACACTCGCCCTTCTTCGCCCCTTTCGGACCAGTTGATTAAAAGTCGGCAATCGCCTTCTCCCTTGGATTTACCGCAAAGCAGCGCCAGTCTCGGTTCCTCAAAGGGCCGTTTTGAATACCCGAAAAGGCAGGACCGCGCCGCGCTGATGAAAACTTGCCAGAAAAATCAAAGCCAGCTCGCTACTCTGGCTGGCTTGATAACGCCGCAAACAAAAAATGATGCCCTGAAGCATCATTCTTTGGAACGCTTCAACTATCAAATATCCAGAGCTGTTTAAAACCTTACAACTATAGGACCTATCCCAAACTCTGTCAAGAAGATCCTGTCAGGTTTAGAAACTCAAGAGTTTACCATTCCGAATGGGAATTTCAAGAACTTTTTTCAGTGCCGGGTCGTGGTCTGGCAGTCGAGGAAAGACAGTCAAGGAGAGACGGCCTGAGGGCCGTCTCTCTGCGGTGTCCTGCCAAGCTGAGACGGCCCTCAGGCCGTCTCTCCGCTCCCGAATAATTTGCGCAGGCCGCGAAAATTCTCATGGTTACTAGTACAGGATTGTTGGTTGTCCGTGGCTTATTGTCAGTTGTCACTACTGACGACAGTATGCAATAACCACTGACAACGGGCCACAGACAACGGACAATCCTGTACCTCTGTGGTGAAGTCTTTTTCCCGTATACTACTGTTTATGTTTCACCGGCTGCTCTACAACGTGGTGTTGTGGACCTTTTTCCTCTTCTACTCCCCTGTCTTTTTCTTTCGTATGTTCAGGCAACGCAAGCGCGTGGGTGCCCTGCGGCAGCGATTCGGAGTGGTTCCGCGGTTGGCACACCCCTCCCGTCCGCGGATCTGGCTGCATGCCGTATCAGTGGGCGAAATAATGGTCCTGCAGCCGCTGATCCAAAAACTCAAGGAGGAAAACCTTTCCGTCGTCATTTCCACCACAACGGCGACCGGAAATCATTTGGCACGCAGGCTTTACAGCGATCTGGCGGAGGCGGTAATCTTCTTTCCCTTTGACTTCAACTTTGCCGTCCGCGGCAGCCTGAATGCCATCAAGCCGGACCTTTTTGCCCTGGTAGAAACGGAAATCTGGCCCAACTTCCTATGGAATTGCGCCCGCCGCGGAATTTCCGCTTTTTTGATCAACGGCAGGATTTCCGATCGCTCCTACCCGCGATACCAGATGATCCAGCGCCTGCTGGCCCCTTCGCTGAAGCATATCGAGCGGTTTTGCATGCAAAGCGCCAAGGATGCCCAGCGCATGATCGAGCTGGGGGCCGATCCGGCGCGAGTGCGCATTACAGGCAACCTAAAATACGACATTGAACCGCGCCAACGCCAGCAACAGTTGAACCTTCTCATTCGCGAAGTTCTGGGCGTGGGCCCAAAAGTTCCATTGCTGGTCGCCGGCAGCACGGCTCCGGGTGAGGAAGCCATGCTGCTTGAATCGGTCCGGCAGATAAGAAAGTCGAACATCGACTTGAAGGTCGTCATCGCACCGCGTAATCCCGAAAGATTCCAGGATGTGGCTGGGCTTTTGACGGCGCATGGAATGAGGTTTACGCGCCGCTCGTTCTTCTCCGAGTACGACCTGGCGCATCCTTTGAAAAGCGAGGTCCGGTACGACGCTTTCTTGCTCGATTCAATTGGTGAACTTACCGGGGTCTATGAGGCAGCGACCATTGTTTTCGTCGGAAAGAGCCTGGTACCGGGAGGAGGGCACAATATTGTGGAGCCGGCTTTCTTCGGAAAGCCGATCCTGTTTGGGCCTTACATGGAAAACTTTCAGGAAATCGCCGACACTTTCCTGCAGCAAAACGCCGCCATCCAGGTGATGAATCCAGCCGATCTGACCCAACAGATGCATCACCTTCTGCGCAATCGCGATGTCAGGATTTCCATGGGCGAGCGCGCCAGTCGAATTATCTCGGACAACCGCGGCGCGGCGGTGCATACGCTCCAGGAAATTCGCGAATTGGTCGTCCGGAAACCCGAACTTGCGACACGAGGAACGCCAAAGCCTGAGTAAATCGGGTAGCTTGGTGCCTTGGTGGTAAAAAAAATGAACCACAAAGGCACCAAGCCAGGAAACATGAATTTTGCCCTGATCCCGCTCTCCTGGCTCTACGGAACAGGGGGGGCGGTTCGCCGCCAGTACTACAGATTTTTCCGTAAGCCGCAGAAGCTCGGCCGCCCCACAATAAAGGTGGGAAACATCGTGGCCGGCGGCACGGGAAAAACACCTTTTGTCATTTATCTTGCCAGGCTGCTGAAGAAGCGAAATCTGCAACCGGTCGTTCTCACGCGGGGATTCGGACGCGCCAGTTCCGGAGTTCTGAAAATCGGCGACTCGAGCGGTTCCACCTCTACAGTCGAGGAGTCCGGCGACGAGCCCAAGCTGATCGCAGACCAGGCGCGATGTCCCGTGTATGTATGCGAGAACAGAATGGAGGGCGCCACAATCGCGCTGCGGGACTTCCCGCATGCGACATTCCTTCTGGATGACGCCTACCAGCAGCTTGGAATCCGGGCAGACATAAATTTCGTGCTGATCGACGCTACCAATCCCTTCGGAAACGGCCGCCTGCTTCCCGCCGGAACACTGCGCGAGCCGATCCGTCAGTTATCGCGCGCAGATGCAATCGTCATCACTCACGCCGACCACCCCTTTGACCAGGACGCTCTGATGGAGCGCCTCAAAAAACATAACCGGGCCGCGCCGCTTTTCTTTGCCTATCATGAGGTGATCGGTCTTCAGGAGGTCCCCGGAGGAGAATGGCACGACGCCCGCCGGTTTCGCGGCGCAAAGGCGGTGGCGCTGTCGGCCATCGGCAACCCTTCGGTGTTCGAACATGATTTACGACACCACCAGATCCAGGTGCTGGAGCATCTGGCCCTTCGGGACCACTTCCCCTATTCCCAGGAGATGCTGGATCGGGCGCTTCGACGGTGCCAGGAAGTGGGAGCAGATATAATCGTCACTACCGAAAAGGATGCTGTCAAAATGGACAGCTTTCAAATTCCCTCCGGCAAGATCTACGCGCTCGGTATTGAGACGCGGGTCGACGAGCAGGAGAATTTCATCGAATACTTGAAAATGTTCCTGGATCTGTAATGAATTCGTTCCTCATTCGGGTTCCAAACTGGATCGGGGACTGCATCATCAGTCTTCCTGCGGTGGCGGAGGTGCGGCGGATTCATCCGCGGGCAGAAATTACAGTAGCGGCCCGCTCCTGGGTTGCCGACATCTACCGGGTTGGCGGTCTGGTGGATGACGTGATCGAGTACCAGTCGGGCGCGCGCGGTCCGGCGCGGCTCTTTCGCTTTGCCGCCGAACTGCGACGCCGGAAATTCTCCTGCGCATTGCTCCTGCAGAACGCCATGGAAGCGGCCCTGCTGGTTCGCCTTGCCGGAATCCCAAGACGGATCGGATATGCC
The DNA here is from genome assembly GCA_036507075.1 of Acidobacteriota bacterium. Lineage (GTDB taxonomy): Bacteria > Acidobacteriota > UBA6911 > JACQSX01 > JACQSX01 > DASXQR01. The sequence goes on from DASXQR010000015.1 coordinate 6,946, forward strand.
ACGGACCGCCGCGGGTTTCTGCTTACCGATGCCGTCTCGGTTGACCCGGCGGTCGGCAGAATGCACCAGAGCTTTTATTATCTTGATCTGCTGACCCGCTCCGGACTCAGCAATCTGGATTATGCGCGCCTGGCCGGCTACCGTCCGGATGCGCGGATCCGCCTCAGCACAGAGCAGCACGGGATGGCCGATGCGTTTTTGAGCTCCATCGGAGTTTCCCCCGAGAGACCGCTGGCCGGCATCAATCCGGGCGCTTTCTTCGGATCGGCCAAGCGCTGGTTCCCCGAGCGCTACGCCGCCGTTGCCGATTATCTGGCCGAGCGGCACAACATGCAGGTGCTCATTTTCGGTTCCAGCAACGAAATTGAAATCGCCCGCCGGATTGAACAGAATATGAAAACCCGGCCGTTTGTTCTTTCGGGCAAAACCACATTGATGGAGCTCATCAGCCTGATCAACCGGTGCGATCTTTTCATCACCAACGATTCGGGACCGATGCATCTGGCTTCCGCGCTGGACCGTCCCATGATCGCTCTTTTCGGCTCCACCGATGAAACCGCCACCGGGCCCCTCAGCGGGCGCTCTCGCGTGATTCACAAGCCGGTGGAATGCACGCCCTGTTTTCTTCGAGAATGTCCGATCGATCTGCGCTGCTTCAAACAGATTGAAGTGGCCGAGGTCTGTCAAATAGCAGACGAGATGTCGCCGCACTGGAAGGCCAGAGGCGTCCGACCGGAGGCCTTGCGTTGAAAGACAGGCTGCTGGAGCTGATCGAAGGGATATCGCGCACCCGGCTCCTTGTTTTCGGGGATCTGATTCTGGATCAGTTTCTGTTCGGCGAGATTTCCCGCATCTCGCGGGAGGCTCCGGTGCTGATTCTCAAGTACCGCGAAACCGCCATTGCAGCCGGGGGCGCTGCCAACGCCGCCAATAATGCCGCGGCGCTGGGCAGCAGCGTGACCACGGTGGGAGTTCTGGGGGCCGACAACTGGGGCAAGCAGTTGGCTGGCCTTCTGCCGCCGGGCGCCGAGACGGTCACGGAAGATTCCTACAGCACTCCCACCAAGATTCGAATTCTGGGCGGATCGAGCCATTCCCCGCGCCAGCAGATCGTGCGTCTGGATTATGAGAGCGCCGTGCGCCAGTCCACCCAGCTTGAGCAGCGCCTGTCGCACCTGATCGAGTCAGTGGTGGAAAACGTGAATGGCGCGGTCATCTCCGATTACGGCGGCGGCACGGTTGCCCCGCACCTGGTCGAAACCATTGTGAAATCGTGCGGCGCCAGAAAGATTCCGGTCGTGGTGGATTCCCGGTTCTCACTGCTTCGCTATTCGGGAGCCACGGCGATGACCCCGAACATATCCGAAGTTGAAGATGCGCTGCACGAGAAGATCGCCCATGACGAGTCGCGCATCGAAGCGGTGGGGAGAGAGCTTCGCCGGAAATGCGATCTGCAGGCGCTGCTGATAACTCACGGAAGATTCGGCATGACGCTGATTGATAATCAGGAGCGCGCCACCCACATCCCGATTTTCGGATCCGATGAAGTAGCCGATGTGACCGGGGCAGGCGACACGGTGATCGCCGCATTTACTTCTGCCCTCGCCGCGGGAGCCACTTTCTTTGAGGCCGCGATGCTGGCCAACTACGCCGCCGGGCTGGTGGTAATGAAGCGCGGCATTGCCACCGTGACGCCCGAAGAGCTCACAAAAGCCGTGGCCGCAGACGAATGATGTCTGAAAAAATCCTTACCCTGCAGCAGGCCTGCAGCAAATGCTCACAGTTGAAGCAGAAGGGGCGCCGAATCGTCCTGGCCAACGGCTGCTTTGATTTGATCCATGTGGGACACGTCCGGTATCTGGAAGCGGCCCGCGCCGCAGGAGATATTTTGATTGTCGCTGTTAATTCGGATGAAAGCGTCCGGAAATTGAAAGGCCCCGGCAGGCCGCTGATTCCGGAGCGGGGCCGGGCCGAAATGATTGCCGCGTTCGATTGTGTCGACTATGTAATTGTCTTTTCCGAACAAACACTGGAAACCGTGCTGCTGGCTCTCAAGCCGGATGTGCACGCCAAGGGTACCGATTACACCGAAGAGTCGGTGCCCGAGCGCGAAGTAGTGCGGAGCTTTGGCGGCACAACGGCGATCGTCGGAGACCCGAAGGACCATTCCTCGCGTGATTTAATTCGCAAAATCCTTGAAAATAGCAAGGATGCCAGCGCCTAAGTTTCTGTTAGTTCGGCTCACGGCGATTGGAGATGTGATCCACGCGTTGCCGGCGGTGATGGACCTGCGGTCTTCTTTTCCCGAGGCGGAAATAGACTGGCTGGTGGAAACAACCGCCGCTCCTCTGATTCGCAACTCGCAAATTGTCAGCCGGGTAATCGAAATCTCAACGCGTCGCTGGCGGGAGCGTATGCTTGCCCCCGTCACGCTGCGGCAGATTGGCGGCACTGTCGCCACCCTGCGCCGGGGCCGCTATGACTGGGCAGTGGATTTTCAAGGCCTCTGGAAATCGGCTCTGCTTGCCCGATTGTCCGGGGCGCGAGAAGTGATCGGCTTTCACTCATCGGACCTGCGAGAGTCCTCTGCGCGCGTTCTCTATAGTCTCCAGGCCGGCCCGGCGCGCGGCATGCACCGCATCGAGCGTAATCGGAACCTGTTGAAGATCGCCGGTCTTCATCCATCGGGGCCGGCGCGGTATCCCGCAACGCTCTGGACGGAGGAAGACCGCAGGAATGTAGAGAAGTTATCGCGGGGGTTGGACGGCTCTCTGGTAGTGATCAATCCGGGAGGAGCCTGGCCCACCAAACTTTGGCGGGCTTCCAGATTCGGCCAACTGGCGCGCAGGATCCATCAGGAATTCGGATATCAAATCGTTTGCACCTTCGGCCCCGGCGAAGAATCGCTGGTCCGTACGGTGCAGACCCACGCAAAACCAGCGCCAGTTGTGCCGCTGAAACTTTCCATCTCCGAGTTTGCCTGTTTTGTCCGCCGCGCGCGTATGTTCATCGGCGGGGATACGGGACCGATGCATATCGCCGCCGCTTTCCAGGTGCCGATACTTTCGGTTTTTGGGCCGACCAGCGTGCCTTCAACGGGCCCTTACCAGACGCCTCAGAAAGTGGTGCAGCACATCCTTCCCTGTTCGCACTGTTACAGGCGCAGTTGCTGGCATCACAGTTGTATGAAGATCGAGACCGACGAAGTCTGGAGCGGCTTTCTTGAGCTGCAGGAAGGTCTCAGCAGCTCGCGCTCCCAACCTGCTCACAATCTGGCTGGCCTCGAATGAAACCAACTCCCTGCTGCTTCATCTAAATCCAATGGGATTCGATTATGCAGCGATCCTGCAGAGAGTCCGTGTACCGATTCGAACCGTTTGGGTGGCATTCTTCCTCGTCTTTAGCCGGCCTACGGCAGATCTTGTCCTCGCCGGACTGGCGGTTTCGGTCGCGGGACTCTGGATTCGAATCTGGGCGGCTGGGTGTATTGAAAAGAGTAGAGAGCTGGAAATGCGGGGGCCTTACCGATACACGCGCAATCCTTTGTATCTCGGCTCGTTTCTTGTCGGACTGGGCGGTTCAATCGCGTCAGGTAACCCCTGGCTGCTGCTCAGCTTTGTGGCGATTTTTGTCATGGTGTACGGACCGGTAATGAGACGCGAGGAACAAGAGTTGATGAAGCTCTTCCCCGAACATTTTCCCGCCTACCGGCGCAGTGTGCCGCTTTTTTTGCCCCGCTTCCGAGCGGCTCGCATGAATACGAGAACCTCACCGGGAACTGAAACAGCGCCCCCCAGCGGCGAAAGGCGCTTTCGCTGGTTCCGAGTAACCCGCAATCGGGAGTACAACTCCATTCTTGGATTCGCGGCCGTCTTTGGCTGGATTCTTTTTCGCTTATGGGCAAGTTGAGAATTCGAGCGATTCTGTTTTTGCTTCTCTTCACCTTTGCGGCCGTACCGGTGGGAAAACCGGCGGCCCGGCCGGCTCCTTTTCAAGCGGCCGAAACCGCCGCCTACGAAGTGAAGTGGAAGGCCCCGGTGTTTTTCCTCCCGAGCCTGCATGCCGGGCTGATGACGCTGCAGGTGCACCGGCCAACCATGCACGAAGGCGGCGCGGCATTGCATTTCAGCGCGGTCGCGAAATCGGACGGGGTCTTCCCAAAGCTCGGCGGAATCGTCGTCGACGATTCTTTCGATTCGCTGGTTTCGGCTGACGGTTTCTGTTCGCGCCGCGTGGTGAAGGTCCAGAAAGAAGGAGACAGAAAGCGCGAGATCGTCCTGACATTCGATCCGGAAAACAAGACCACTCACGTGCTGGAAAAGGACATCTCCGTCGCTCCGCCGCGCGTCGTAAGGAATGAAACCATGCCGCTGCCCGGCTGCGCCGTCGACGTGTTGTCTGTTTTCTACGCCGCCCGCCGGTTCGACCTTGAAATCGGAAGGAGTTTTAACATGCTGATGAGCGACAATGGTTCCAGCCGCCCCATCACCATTACCGTCGAGAAGCGCGAAAGCATCGAAACCGGCGAAGGAAGGATCCCCGCTTTAAAGATCCGAACCGGCTCGGCAATGGGTTTGTTTTCCTCCGGCGGTACTTTTTCCATCTGGTACTCGGACGACGAGTTGCGACTCCCCGTGAAATTCGAAGCCAAAGTAAGCTTCGGCCGGGTCTTCGGCTGGCTCAAATCCTACAGCGGCCCCTCCGGCGCCAGCCTGAAGCGCGAGACCGCCGCACGGTAGCGGGAGAGACCTGACGTCAGCAAATCCTGTATAATAGAGCCTCAGATTCACCAGAGTGGAGTAGGTGATCGCCGTTCAAGTGGCAAGTTATCAGGGGCAAGAATTACCAGTTAGCGAAGTTTGCCACGAAGGCACGAAGACACGAAGTCAACGATTCAGTTAGAAGTTTACTTCTGCGGCAGACAGGATTGATTTAGGAGAAGTGCCACTTCAACGCGTAATCCAGTGCTTCGTGGCTTCGTGGCTTCGTGGCAAACGCCAACTGGTAATTCTTGCACCCTGTTACCTTGCCACTTGAACGGAGGAAAGTCCGAACACCACTGGGCTGTGCGCTTCGTAACGCGAAGGATCCGCGAGGATACGGAAAGTGCCACAGAAAATACACAACCAGGTGACAAGTTGGCAGCGGCAAGAATTACCAGTTTCACTGGTAACTCATGCCCCTGATCACTTGTCACTTGGAAATGGTGAAAAGGTGCGGTAAGAGCGCACCGCTTTCTTCGTGAGAAGAAAGGCAGGGTAAACCCCGCACGGTGCAAGACCAAATAGGCATCGCTGGTCCGCTTCGGACCGCTCGCGCCCAGGAGCTCCGCAAGGAAGAAGATGCGGGTAGGTCGCTTGAGGGAGAAGGCAACTTCTCTCCCAGATGAATGATCACCCCAGACAGAATTCGGCTTACAGCCCCACTCTGGTGATTCTGTGATCCGTAGTCAGTTTGAACCACGTTTTGCCACGAAGGCACGAAGACACGAAGTCAACGATTCAGTTAGAAGTT
>DASXQR010000016.1:0-10267 GCA_036507075.1 Acidobacteriota bacterium
AAAGAAAGAAACAGGCCTGTGGGAAAGTGGAAAGCCGCAAAAAACGCGCCTTCCCACTTTCCCACAGGCCCTACTACAGGTACGGTCTTCATTTCTTTGTTGTTAAAAACCAAAAAAAGTGTCAACGATGTTGTGAGGTCAAAGTGTCAACGATGTCCTGAGGTGTTCACGGTGGTCAGTGGTAAGTAAGTCAGTTATCCGTAGTCAGTTTTCACTGTCAGCGGTTCGTGTCAGTTGTCCGTCGTGTATGGCCAGTCTTCTTTTTTGGGTCAAATTTTAATTTTCAATTTTCAACCGGTCAATTCGGAAATTTCTTGATTACGGATCACCGGCCACCGACAACGGACTACTGACAAACGACCACTGACAACGCTCAGAGCTCACAAGTCACCATTTCCTTAATCTCCGGGAAATATGCCATGCGGAGGATCGCATCGCTTCTCCCGAATTTCAGCTTTACCGAAGCGGGCGGAATTTGCAGCAGCGTAACATCGTCGCGTGCCGCAAACGACAGCATCCGTCTGCACCAGGACAGAACCGCGGCCGAGTATCGATTATCGGGAATCGCCGCAATGACCAATCGCTCCAGGTTGAGCTGTTGCGACAAATCCGGCGGTGGATCCCCGGGCTTCCAGATGATTTTGATTTCGCGTTCCTTCCAGAAAGGTATCCAGAGTCGATCCGCGCCGATGCCCACCGTTACACCTGAATTGATCACAGCTTTGTGAACGTAATCGCTGACAATCTCTTGAGAATTTTCCCGGTGGTACCGGCGCACCACGTCGACCGGATAAAAGGTCAGGTACTGGTTTTCCTTCCACCACGCGAGAAAGCCGGCGGCGTTTTCCGGAGCAAGCCGTTCGATCAAGTTCGCGGCGGCGTGAAGCGCGGTTCTCAGGCTTTCCAAGCGTGTTGAAATCTCTCTGGAGAAAACATGGTCAAGAAGCGCGAGGCGGGTTTTCCCGCCATGGCCTCAGCCAGGACTCGCGCGGTCAGGGGAGCCAGCAGAATTCCATTTCTGTAATGCCCGGAGGCCACCCAGATGTCGCGGACCTTTCCAATGGGCCCAACGATGGGCATCCGATCCGGAGTGCAGGGACGCAAGCCGGCCCACGTCGATGCAAGCGGCGCCGAACATGCTTTCGGGAACATCTCCATTGCTCTTGCCAACAAGAAAGCCACCCCTCCGGCCGTCACCGACTTGTCAAAAGTGCCGAAGTCCAGCGTGCTTCCCACCAGCGTAAAGTCCCGATGCCTTGGGATGATGTAAATACCATTTCCAATAATAATGTGGCGTGAATGGATGGGAAAATTCTGCAGTGCCACCATTTCGCCCTTCACCGGGAACACGGGAAGCCGGCAATCCAGTGTCTCCTGCCAGCGCTGTGTCCACGCGCCGGTGGTAATGGCGACCTGGGTGGCGGTAAAAATGTGGTTCCCTGCTGCAAGTCGAACAGGACATCCGGGAGTTATCTGATGCACCGGGTGGTAGGCAAAGACAGATACCCCTAATTGCTCGCATGCAGCCGCCAGCGCCGGGACCAGCAGGCGATTGTCCGCATGATGGTCGTTTGGAAAGTACAGGGCGCCGTCGTGGGCGAAGGCAAGGTCCGGTTCCAGTTGCGCCACTTGCGCAGCAGAGATTCTTTCAATTTGCAAGTTGCGTGCCGATTGCCACTGCAGGATTTCATCCGCAAGGCGCTGCTCGTTGGCAGTCGCGCCGATCAGTGTGATCGTTCCGCTGTTGTAAAACCCCGGGTCCTGTCCGCTCAGCCTCTCGATCTGCTGGCACCAGTGCGGATATATCTCTCTGCTGGCGCAAAGCCACTCAAAAAGCGAGTCCGGTTCTTTTGTTTCTGCCTGCGCCGCCAGCATACCAGCAGCAGCCCACGATGCTTCACGGCCCAATTCGTTCTGCTCAAGAATGCAAACCTTTTTTCGCTGCTGTGCCAGCTCGAATGCAAGCGCGCAGCCGATGATTCCACCTCCCACGACGGCCACATCGAATTCCTGCATGAGCCTAGACTACATCATGAGCGGGAGAGCGGGGGAGCCGGGAAGCGGGGGAGCGGGAGAGTGGGAGCTCTGCGACATCAGAACCGCGCGCGTAAGCAAGCGGACTCTCAAAGAAAATTTGCCACGAAGGCACGAAGACACGAAGGACAACGATTGAATTAGAAGTGCCACTTCTCCGACAACCCGGATCGAGTTACGAGAAGTGTCACTTCAAAATGAATAGCGATTCTTCGTGCCTTCGTGGCAAATCCCCGCGGAGAGTCCGCTTGCTTACGCGCGCGGTTCTGACATCGCAGAACTCCCGCTCTCCCACTCTCCCACTCTCCCACTCACCCACTCTCCCACTCTCCCACTCTCCCACTCTCCCACTCTCGCCCTTCCCCGCTCTCCCGCTCTTCCACTCCGGGGAACTTTCATCACCAACCGGTGTCTGAAGCCGCAGAGGAGGGATCATGTTTGACTCGATTGAGTACATCGGCTCCGGTAGTCCGAAGCGCGCTTCATTTCTCATTTCGCTGGTGGCGCACGCCGGCGCTGTAACGCTTGCCATCATCACGCCTCTTTTTTTCTTCCGCGCTGCTGCTCCATTGGCGCCAGGACCGCCAACTCCGGTAATGCTGCTCCCGGATCTTCCGGTTCCCGTCCCAAGTAGTGGGGATTCTCGAAGCACTACTTCCAAGAATCCCGAAGTGGTTCGGCTTCCTCCAAATATTGTTCCACCATCGATTCCAAAAGGGATCCCGGAGAGTGTTCCCGAAGAGACACCGGATATCCGACAATTGGCAATCAATCAGAATCCAGGAGGACAATATTCCGGTGGTTCGCAGGGATCCGGTGTTGGATTTGGACCGGTTGGAGATGCCCTGGTACCGGCCAGAGTCGCTCCGCCGCCACTGAGAAAAGAGCCGGAATCTTCGCCTGTGAGTCGACGCGCTCCGGTCAGAGTATCGGAAGGAGTGATTGCTTCAAAGCTCGTGCGCCGCATCGACCCCGTCTACTCCCCGATTGCGATCCGCGCAAGGGTGCAGGGCGTCGTGGTGCTGCAGATTCTAATCAATGAAGAAGGGACGGTTGAGGAGATTTCCGTCGTCAGCGGCCATCAATTGCTGGTGCCTTCGGCCATTGAAGCCGTGAAGCAATGGCGTTATTCACCCACACTTCTCAGCGGCCAGCCGGTCCCGGTGAAAGCAACCGTTTCAGTTAACTTTGTACTCCACTAATCTTCACTCACAATTTCCGGCGGCAGTTCAAGAAGCGGCTGTTGTTCGGCGGAAGGCGGGGCCTCGGGAATCTGCAGATCGCGGGGTATCTGGTCGATGGTGGTAACCGGATCGATTTCAATATTGGAAGCGCTTGCCTTCAGCTCTTTGAATTTTCGGGCGCTGACCAGCACGCGCAGCTCAAGCGAGCCGACCGCCTTGTTGTACGATTCGACGGCATTGCCCAGGCTCTTGCCCAGCCTGGCCCAGTGCTCTGTCAGGTCCGCAATCCGTTTGTAGAGCTCGCGTCCCAGGTCGCTGATCTGCTGAGCATTCTCAGCCAGTTTTTCCTGGCGCCATCCATAAGCAACCGCCCGGAGAAGCGCGATCAGTGTCGTGGGCGTGGCTACCAGCACGCGCTGCTCGACTCCCATCTCGATTAACGACGGATCATGTTCTAAGGCCGCGCTGTAGAAGGTTTCTCCCGGCAAAAAAAGAATCACAAATTCGGGCGCCGGCTGGAACTGGTCCTGGTAGGATTTCCGGCTCAAATTAGCGATATGCGCGCGGATCTGCCGGGCGTGATCAACAAGTTTGCTCCTGCGCGTATCGTCTTCCGAGCTCTCAATCGCGTCCAGGTAGGCTGAAAGGGGAGCCTTTGAATCCACTACGATGTTCTTTCCGCCGGGAAGCCGGATCAGCATGTCTGGACGAAAGCGGCCGTCGTCGCTTGTAACGCTGGCCTGTTCGTAAAAATCGCAATGGTCGAGCATGCCCGCCATTTCAACCACGCGCCGCAGTTGAATTTCGCCCCAGCGGCCTCTCACCGCGGGAGCGCGAAGAGCGCGAACCAAATTGGACGTTTCCGTTCTCAACTGGAGTTGTGTCTCGTAGAGCATTCTCACCTGCTGATGAAGCGCCTCATATGCCCCTGCGCGTGCCTTCTCCAGCTCTTGAATCTTGCTGTCCACGCGGTCGAGAGACTGTTTGACGGGCGTCACCAGTTCGTGGATCGCCTGCTGGCGCTTTTCCAGATCTCCTTTGGCCGTCTCCTGAAACTTGTTCAGTGTTTCTCGCGCCAGCTCCAAAAAAGATTGGTTGTTGCTGCGAAGCGCATCTGCGGAAAGCGCTTTGAAGGCGTCTGATAACTTTTGCTGCGCGGATTCCAGCAGGGCCAGCTTTTCCTGGGCTGCCTTGCGCTCCTGCAGCAGATATGTTTCCAATTCTGCCTGCCGGCTTCTCAGCGCGACGTTTAAATCACGTTGGTCGGTCAACTGCTGTTCGATTGCATGCTGCGAGGCGCGCAGTTCTTCCAGTTGCCGATCACGCCCCTGGAGGCGTTCAATAAGCGCGGCCAGCTCGCGTTCCAGCTCCAGCCGGCTTCGCTTGCTGCCCTGTCTGTTGATGCGCCGCACCATAAACCAAATCACTGCGATGACCGCGATGGCGACAGCGGGTGCGAAGAGAAGAGTAAAATCTTTCATCTCTGCGATTATACTGGTCGTGCCTGACGTTACGGCTTTTTTAATTACAGAAATGGAGTCGAACTGACGTGCCCGAAGCGCCTGTTTTGAGCTCTGCTAATCGGTGGCCCCGAATCGAGCAGGCTGGAGACCAGGGAGTGTTCGTTCGATTCGGCGACTCTATTTCTCCCGGGGTTCACGCGCTTATTCGCGCCTCTCTGGAGAAGATCGATCGACTTCGGCCCCCATGGGTTGTTGACTGCATTCCGAGTTATTGCTCGCTGCTGGTCGTGTACCAGCCGCTGCAGGTACGACCCAGCGAGGTTCATCACTGGCTCGGGCGAATGCTGTGTAATGTCACCCCTGATCGATCCCCCGGTCGCATAATTGAAATTCCCGTGTGGTACGATGCGAGCGTCGCACCGGACCTTGCAGAACTGGCGCAATCAAAATCACTGAGTGTTGAGCATGTGATTCAGATCCATAGCGCCCCCGAATATCTGGTTTACATGCTTGGGTTTAAACCCGGCTTTCCTTTCCTGGGCGGATTGGATGAAAGACTGTGGACGCCAAGGCTGGATGTGCCGCGCCTTGAAGTGGCCGCGGGATCTGTGGGAATTGGAGGACAGCAGACCGGGATTTATCCGGTGAAGAGCCCCGGCGGGTGGCGCATTATCGGACGTACTCCGATAAAAATTTTCAGACTGAAGCGCCCCCAGCCTTTCCTGATCCAACCCGGTGACAGGGTCAAATTTTCGCCCATCGGGAGAGACAAATTTCGCCTACTGGAAGAAAAGGCTTAACCGCGAAGATTGTCCGTGGTCGGTTGTCGGTTGTCCGTTGTAGTTCGTTGTCCGTTATAACAGACCACGGGCGACGGACAACTGACCACGGACAACGGACTACGGACAACGGACAACGGACCACGGACTGGCTATGAGTCTTCGCATTGACCTCAATTGCGACATGGGTGAGAGCTTTGGCCGATACCGGCTTGGAGCCGATGTCCAGGTGATGGACTTCATCACCTCGGCAAATATTGCCTGCGGTCTGCATGCGGGAGATCCGCGCACGATGCGCGAGACGGTGCAACTGGCTGCAGACAAGAGCGTGGCAATTGGCGCTCATCCCGGTCTGCCTGATTTGCAGGGCTTTGGCCGCCGCAACATGGATCTGACGCCGCAGGAAATGCACGACATGGTGCTGTATCAGATTGGCGCGCTGGATGCTTTCCTGCAGCCGCATTGCGCCCGGATGCAGCATGTCAAGCCACACGGCGCTTTGTACAATATGGCTGCGCGTAATTACTCTCTGGCCGAATCGCTGGCGCGCGCCATAAAGGCGTACCGGCAGGATCTAATCTTCATCGGTCTTCCCAACTCAGAAATGCAGAAAGCGGCTGAAAGGGAAGGGGTGCGTTTCGCCGCGGAAGTGTTTGCGGACCGAACTTATCAACCCGACGGATCCCTGACTTCACGCAGAAGCCCGGATGCTTTTATTCAAGATCCCCTCGCTGCCGCCCGACGGGCTGTGGCAATGGTGCGCGAAGCGCGCGTTCAGGCGGTCAGCGGTGAATGGATACCGATACGCGCGGACACGTTATGCCTGCATGGTGACAACCCTCAGGCGGTTTCCTTCATCCAAAACATCCGGCAACAGGTCGAGCGGGCTGGCATTAACATTGCGGCGCTGGGCGAGTGGCTGCCCTGATGCCATCGGTCCTGATTCGAAAAGCGGGACTGTTGACGACCATCCAGGATCTGGGACGGCCCGGCTACGGCCGTTTCGGTGTTCCCGTTTCCGGAGCAATGGATCCGCTGGCCCTCCGCATCGCAAACCGGTTGGTTGAGAATCGCGACGATCTCCCGGCGCTGGAAATTACAGCGCTCGGACCGACAATTGAATTCCCACAGGAAACTCGCTTCGCGCTGGCGGGAGCAAACCTGAGTCCGAAACTTTCAGGCACGGCCATCGACGTGTGGCGCGACCACCTGGCCAGGGCTGGAGAGGTGCTTGAATTCGGACCACGGCGTCAGGGAGCGCGCTGCTATCTGGCGATATCGGGAGGAGTACTTGCGCCGTATGTGATGGGGAGCGCTGCCACCGACCTGGACAGCGCCCTGGGAGGATGCAACGGCGCAGCGCTGCAAGCGGGCACTGTCCTGGGAATTCCCGAACAGCAACCCGGCGCGAAAAAAAGAAGATTGCTTCCCGAAATGTTTCGGGCCTACTCGGATCCGTTTCAGATTCGCTTTTTGCCGAATCCAGATCCTGAGCTTGAAACCGGCCTGTCGCAGTTCAAAACTTCTTCGTTCCATGTCAGCCGGCACTGCAATCGCATGGGATATCGGCTGCAGGGCGGGAAAGTGGATCTGCCCGTTTCCAGAGAGACTATTTCTGAAGCGATCCCACCAGGTTCAATACAGGTCCCCCCAGGAGGCGATCCCATCATGCTGATGGCGGATCGGCAGAGCGTCGGCGGATATCCGTGCATCGGGTATGTGATAGCAGCGGATATGCCGAAGGCGGCTCAATTGTGGGTCGGTCACCCGATTCGATTTGTAGAAGTCACTTTGGAGCAAGCCTGCTCGCTGCTTCAACAACAGGAAGAGACTTTGCAGCGGGCAATCGTGTAATGCGCCGATTTCGGTGAAAGAAATTTCCACCACGAAGTCACAAAGGACACGAAGAAACCCTTTGTGCCTTTGTGTCTTTGTGGTGAAAAGTTTCTAAATTAGAACGCCATGCTTGAAACCGAAGCCTCTCCGAAATTCTGGCTCGCTCAGGCAACTTCAGAGCAGCGCCGCACTTTGATTGCCGCTTCGCTGGGATGGATGCTCGACAGCATGGATGTGATGCTGTACTCGATGGTATTGACGCATTTGATGCGCGACCTGCAAATTTCAACTCGAACCGCGGGACTGTTGGCGTCGGTCACTCTTATTTCGTCTGCGCTCGGCGGTGTGCTGTTTGGAATTCTTGCCGATCGCATTGGCAGGACGCGCGCCATGATGGGCAGCATTCTGATCTATTCAATCTTTACCGGAGCATGCGGGCTGGCCGCCAATCTGTGGCAGCTTGGGCTTTTCCGAATCTTTCTGGGTTTGGGAATCGGCGGGGAATGGGCCGCGGGCGCGGCGCTGGTGTCGGAGACTTGGCCATCGAAACACCGCGGAAAGGCGCTGGGAATCATGCAGAGCAGTTGGGCGGTGGGATATGCTGCCGCAGCCGCGCTCACGGCGCTGATTCTGCCGCGATATGGATGGCGTGCTGTGTTTTGGGCCGGAGTAACTCCGGCGCTGCTTACGTTGTGGATTCGATACTCCGTGCCTGAACCGGAAGTTTGGAAGAAGAGTCGAATGATTGCAGCCGGAAGGATAAAAAACAAACTGGCGGACCTCTTTTCTTCAGGATTGAACCGTTCCATCGCGGTGGCGACCGTGGTCAATTCAGGCACTATGTTTGCGTGGTGGGGCCTCTTTACCTGGATACCCAGCTATCTCGGATTACCGGCGGAGCGGGGCGGCGCCGGACTTGACATCGTCAAAACCTCCACCTGGATAATCCTGATGCAGGTTGGAATGTGGTTCGGCTATGTCACGTTCGGCTTCATCAGCGACCGCGTGGGGCGAAGGTTGACTTATGTCGGCTACCTTTTGATCGCGGCGCTGCTGGTTCCCATTTACGGCGCGGTACGGGACCCTGGAATGCTTCTGTGGCTGGGACCACTTGTCGCATTCTTTGGAACAGGCTATTTCACCGGTTTTGGAATAATCACTGCCGAGCTCTTCCCTACCCGAATCCGGGTAACCGCCCAGGGACTGACTTACAATATCGGTAGAGCCTTCAGCGCTTTGGCTCCTTTTGCCGTCGGGTCCCTTGCCACTCGCTACGGCCTGGGGCTTGCATTCAACCTGGTGGCAGCGGCATTTTTGTTTTCCGCGTGCATGGCACTGTTACTTCCGGAGACGAAAGGACGGGAAATTGTGGCGGATTAGTCCGTGGTCCGTCGTCCGTGCAGTTTGGGCATTTAGTGGCCATGCAAACGGTTGAATTGAAGCGATACATCCTGCGGGCGACCGGTCGGCACGCGAAGCACAGAGCCACGTCCCGCAAGGGCGTGGTGGGAACCATTAAGGTCTGCGCGTTCCACACGAAATCCGCTGTCTAGCCTGTATGACTTCGGCCGCGCCCGATCAGGCGAAACTGCCAGGCGATAAAAGACATGATGCGCAGGCCCCGAGCCGACTCACTGGGTCAGCACCACGCCATTGCGGGACGTGGCTCTGTGCTTCGCGTGCTGGCCGGTTGGTCCCGCAAAACTTCAGAACCGCTGGAAGCGGGCTAATGCCGGCTGGACGCTACAACCTTTCAGTCCAGGTTTTCACACAGACTCGGTTAGGCCGTCCTTGAACAACGGACTACGAACAACGGACAACGGACAACGAACAACTGACAACTGACCAACGAAATGCTCCGCCGCCTGACTCTCTCGCTTGCTTCCAATGGCAAAATCACCGACTTTATCCGGCGCAAGGGGATGTCGACCGGATTTGCCAGACGTTTCGTTGCCGGCGAGACATTGAAGGAAGCCATAGACGTTGTGGCGCATTTGAACCGGAGAGGCATGACAGCCTCGCTTGACTACCTGGGCGAGAGTGTCACCGATCCCCGGGAAGCTGGAAATGCTGCGGGACACTATCTCGAGATCCTGGATGCGATCGAGAAATCGTCCGTTCGGTGCAACATCTCCGTGAAGCTGACGCAATTGGGGCTGGATATTGACCCGGCGATTGCTATTGAGCATATGCGCGCCATCCTGAGGATGGCGAAGCAACTGGGAAATTTTGTTCGCATCGACATGGAGAGTTCCAGGTACACGGAGCTGACCCTGGGAATCTTTCGACAACTGCATGCAGAGTTTGGAAACTGCGTGGGGCCGGTCCTGCAGTCTTATCTCTACCGCACTATGAGGGACGTCGAGGCACTGCTGCCAATGAAGCCCAACGTGCGGTTGTGCAAGGGCGCATACATGGAGCCTCCGGAGATTGCATTTCCGGCCAAAGCGGACGTCGACAGAAACTACATTGCCGTCCTGGAGAAGCTCCTGGTGGAGAGCGGCTATACCGGGATAGCGACACATGACGAATCGATCATCCGGCATGCCAGGCGTTTCATCGCCGAAAACAACATCAGCCAGGAGCGCTTCGAGTTTCAGATGCTCTACGGCATCCGGCGTGATTTGCAGGCAAGACTTGTGCGCGAGGGATACAAGCTCAGGGTTTATGTTCCGTACGGGTCGCAGTGGCTCCCCTATTTCATGCGAAGACTAGGGGAACGACCCGCGAACTTATGGTTTGTGGTGAAGAACGCGCTGAGGGGGTGAGTGGAGAGTGGGGGAGTGGGAGAGCGGGAGCTCTGCGATGTCAGAACCGCGCGCGTAAGTAAGCGGAATCTCCGCGGGGATTTGCCACGAAGGCACGAAGAATCGCTATTCATTTTGAAGTGACACTTCTCATAACTCGATCCGGGTTGTCGGAGAAGTGG
Source organism: Acidobacteriota bacterium (assembly GCA_036507075.1). Taxonomy (GTDB): domain Bacteria; phylum Acidobacteriota; class UBA6911; order JACQSX01; family JACQSX01; genus DASXQR01. The sequence continues at coordinate 10,226 of DASXQR010000016.1, forward strand.
CACTTCTAATTTAATCGTTGTCCTTCGTGTCTTCGTGCCTTC
>DASXQR010000017.1:0-164566 GCA_036507075.1 Acidobacteriota bacterium
AACATCAGCATGGAAATCGAGTTGATCTCGCCCATCGCGATGGAAAAAGGACTGCGCTTTGCCATCCGCGAAGGAGGCAGGACGGTAGGAGCGGGCACGGTAACCGATGTAGTTCAATAAAAATCAGTTGAGGGTCGACGGAAAAAGGTTGCGGGAAAAAAGTTACAGGTTACGAAAAAAAGTTTCGGGTTACGGGTTGACGGGTTACGGGTTCTTTAATTCGGCACATGGCAGATGTAACTGAAAACCCGGAAACGCGGAACCAAGAAACCCGGAACCAAGAAACCCGGAACCAGGAAACCCGGAACCAGGTAACCCGGAACTTGGTAACCCGGAACTAGAAAACCCGGAACTAGAAAACCCGGAACCCGGAAACCCGAAACTAGAAGATAAAGAGATGATTAACGAAAAAATCCGAATTCGGTTGAAGGCTTACGATTACCGCGTGCTCGACCAGTCGGCCGCTGAAATCGTAGATATTGCCAAGCGCACCGGGGCGCGGGTCTCCGGTCCGATTCCTCTGCCCACGGTCAAGAACCGCTACACGGTTCTGCGCTCGCCGCACGTGGACAAGAAGTCGCGCGAGCAGTTTGAAATCCGGACGCACAAGCGGCTGGTGGATATTCTGGAGCCGACTCCCCAAACCGTCGACCAGTTGATGAAGCTGGATCTGCCGGCGGCGATCGATGTTGAGATCAAAGCCTTCGGGGCGGAGCACAAGTAAGGAGCCCCAATGCCGGATGGTTTGATTGGAATAAAAGTCGGTATGACGCAGGTCTTCGATGCGGAGGGAAATTTTGTTCCCGTAACGGTGATCAAGGCCGGACCCTGCGTGGTCGTGCAGCGTAAGACAGCCGACAAGGATGGGTACGAATCCGTTCAGGTCGGTTTTGTGGAAGGCAAAAAGATAAAGAATGTAAGCCGCGCCAAAGATGGTCATTTCAAAAAGGCCGGCGTGCCGCCGGCCAGAGTGTTGCGTGAATTCAATTACTCGAACCTGGCCGACCTCAAGGTGGGGGACCAGTTGCTGGTCGGCAACTTGTTCAAGGCCAATGATGTGGTGAAAGTCAGCGGCATCAGCAAAGGCCATGGTTTTGCCGGGGTGGTCAAGCGTCACGGATTCCGCGGTGGTCGCGCCACTCACGGATCGATGTTCCACCGCGCTCCGGGGTCCATCGGCGCTTCGGCATTTCCTTCACGCGTGCTTCCGGGGATGAGGGCTGCCGGTCGCATGGGAAACGATAAGGTGACGGTTAGCGGCCTGCGTGTGGTTGATGTCGATGCGGAGAATAATCTGCTTTTGGTCAAAGGGGCAGTTCCGGGTCGCAAGGGTGGATACGTGCTCATTTCCAAGCAGTGAAAGCAGCAGCGAGAAACATTATGCCGGTCATCGAAGTCAAGAATTTGCAGGGTAAGTCGGTCGGAAATCTGGAACTGGCCGATGAAATCTTCGCCGTCCCTGTAAATCGGGCCCTCATCTGGGAAGCGGTGCGGCACTACGAAGCGGCCCAGCGCCAGGGCACCGCCGACACAAAGACGCGCGGCGAGGTTAGCGGGGGAGGCAAAAAGCCGTGGCGACAGAAAGGCACCGGCCGCGCCCGCGTGGGCAGCAGTCGAAATCCGATCTGGGTCCATGGGGGAACGGTGTTTGGTCCTACTCCGCGCGACTACGATTATGCGTTTCCCAGGAAGAAGCGGCGCGGCGCGCTGCGGGCCGCGCTTTCCGGAAAGCTCCAGGACCAGAAGCTCGCCGTGGTTGAAAACTTTTCGCTCGACAGCGCAAAAACCAAAGATTTTCGACGCGTGCTGGACGGATTTGAAGCGCAGCGTAAGGTCCTGATTGTCAATCACGACCGCGATAACACCAACCTGCTGAGGAGCGCGCGCAATCTGCGCGATGTCAAGCTGGTGCAGAGTTCCAGCCTCAATATCTTCGACGTCATGTTCTACGACACGGTCCTGTTTACGCGGGATGCCATTCTTCAGTTGCAGGAGGCATTGAAGAAATGAAGACAAAGTTCAACGTCCTCGAGAGCCCGCATATGACCGAGAAGGCGACGCTGCTGAAGGAGAATACCGGCGTGCTGGTTTTCAAAGTGCGCCGCAAGGCCACCAAAGACGACATCAGGTCGGCCGTGGAGAAACTGTTCAGCGTGAAAGTCGCAACCGTGCGCACCGCCAACTTTCACGGCAAGAAAAAGAGGATGGGAAGATACGCCGGCCGCCGATCGGACTGGAAAAAGGCGTTTGTTACGCTGCAGCCCGGAGAGAAGACAATCGAGTTCTTTGAAAACGTATAGGCTCACGAGATGGCAATAAAGACATTTAAGCCGACATCACCCGGACGCCGCTTTCAAACGGTGCAGACCAGCGAAGGTCTCACCCCGGTCCGCCCGCTCAAGAGCCTGACGCGATCGCGCAAGCGATTGAGCGGCCGCAACAACATGGGCCATTTAACGGTGCGGCATCGAGGCGGAGCGCACAAGCGGAATTACCGGACGATCGATTTCAGGCGAGAAAAGGAAAACATCCCGGCTAAGGTGTTTTCAATCGAGTATGACCCGAACCGCTCGGCGCGCATCGCCCGGCTGCACTACGTCGACGGAGAAAAGCGGTACATCATCGCGCCTCTGGGCCTGGCAATCGGCGCCACGGTCGTTTCCAGCCCGGATGCAGACATCCTGGTAGGAAACTGCCTGCCGCTGATCAATATTCCCGTGGGCACGGTTGTTCATAACGTCGAGATGCGGCAGGGACGCGGCGGGCAGATCGCCCGGGGCGCCGGCGCCGGAGTGCAGGTGGTGGCAAAAGAAGGGAATTACGCGCAACTGAGGCTTCCTTCCGGCGAGACACGCATGATCGACATCCTGTGCCGCGCCACCATCGGCCAGGTGGGGAACCTGGAGCGCGAGAACGTGGCGGTGGGAAAGGCCGGCAGGAGTCGCTGGCTTGGCAAGCGCCCCACGGTTCGCGGAGTGGCCATGAATCCGGTGGATCACCCGCATGGAGGCGGAGAAGGAAAAACCTCGGGTGGGCGTCATCCTGTTTCTCCCTGGGGAACGCCGACCAAGGGATACAAGACCCGAAACAACAAGCGCACCCAGCGGTTCATTGTTCGCCGCAGGGGTCAGAAGTAAGGAGCAGCCATGCCTCGTTCAGTAAAAAAAGGGCCTTTTGTGGATGTGCACCTGAGAAAAAAGGTGGACAACCTCAACCGGAGCAATGACAAGACGGTCATCAAGACCTGGTCGAGGCGCTCCACCGTCATTCCCGAAATGGTGGGCCACACGATTGCGGTGCACAACGGGAAAAAATTCATTCCCGTCTATATTTCGGAAAATATGGTGGGGCATAAGCTGGGAGAGTTTTCGCCCACGCGCACTTTCCGCGCGCATTCAACCAAGGCGGAAAAAGCCGTGCAGGTGAAAGCCGCCGCCGCTGCCGCCGCTCCGCCGCCGCCGACACCGTAACGGCGGTAAAGGAAAGGAACCGCAAAGAACGCCAAGAGCGCAAGAAGATTCAGGCCGACATCCTGCCGGATCGAATGAAAAAATGCAGGATGATGACGCCACGGGAAATGAGGATCTTGGCGATCTTGGAGTTCTTGGCGGTTTGTTTGGTTAAGGAAATCATGGAAGCAGTCGCTAAAGGCAAATACATAAAAGGGTCGCCGCAGAAGGCACGGCTGGTGATCGATCTGATCCGCGGAAAGCGGGTGGACGAAGCGCTGGCGATCCTGAGAACGACCAGGAAACGCGCGGCCGACCCGATCGCCAAAGTGCTCAAGTCGGCGGTGGCGAATGCCGAGCAGCAATCGCCTTCCGCCAACGTCGACGATTTCGTCGTGTCGCGTGCCTACGTGGATCTGGGGCCGACAAAGTTACGACGCCGCATGCGTCCCGCCCCGATGGGTCGGGCTTACCGCGAGCGGCGATGGTCCAGCCACATTACTATTCATGTCTCGGACGGCAGCGCCGGCCAGGAGGACTAACTTGGGTCAGAAAGTTCATCCCTTCGGATTTCGTTTAGGCTACAACCGGACCTGGAAGTCTCGCTGGTTTGCCAAGAAGGACTACGGCAAGCTGCTGCACGAAGACCTTCAGATCAAGAAGAACCTGAAAAAACGCTTCTCCCATGCCGGGGTTTCGAGGATTGAAATCGAGCGGGCGGCCAACAAGCTCACCATCTTTATTTATACGTCACGGCCCGGAATCATCATCGGCCGCAAGGGAAGTGAAATCGACAAGCTGAAGACCGACCTGCAGGCGGCAACCGGCCGCGAAGTCTTTATCAATATCCAGGAAATCAACAAGCCCGAACTGGATGCGCAACTGGTGGCCGAGAGCATCGCTCAGCAGCTTGAGAAGCGTGTTGCTTTCCGGCGCGCGATGCGCCGCGCGGTGGACACCAGTCTTCGATTTGGCGCCCGTGGAATCAAGGTCCGCTGTGGGGGCAGATTGAATGGGGCGGAGATTGCCCGTTCTGAATGGTACCTGCACGGCCAGTTGCCGCTCCATACGCTGCGGGCCGACATCGATTATGGCTTTGCCGAGGCCCACACGACTTACGGAGTCATTGGAGTGAAGTCGTGGATCTATACCGGTGACATCTTTGATGTTGCCCGGGACGATACGCGGCCGACGCGTGACAAGGGGCGGGAGCGCCGTGAAGAACGCCGCGAGGGCCGTCCTCGTCCTTCGCCCGAATCCGGAGGACCTGCCGGTGGGCGCGGCGGCAGAGCGGCATCTCCGCCAAGAACTGCGGCAACGCCGGCTGCCGCGCCGGCTGGACCTGCTGTCGAGAAAGAGCGCGCCGCGCCGGTTGTCGAATCTCCTGAGCCGGACGTCGCGCCGCCGGAAGCGGGAAGCGGTCCCGGGGAAGGTGAAAAGAGCTAAGTGATCTTTTCTGGCGTAGCGACGCGGCATGCCGCGTCTGAGCTCTGACGCGACATGTCGCGTCTCTACGGGCGCGCCGGACTGAGTTGAAGAAGAACCGTTATGTTGATGCCGAAGAAAGTTAAGTATCGCCGCCAGCAGAAAGGGCGCATGAAGGGTCTGGCCACCCGCGGCAATACTGTGGATTTTGGATCGTACGGTTTGAAGGCACTGGAGCCCGGCTGGATTTCGGATCGCCAGATTGAGGCGAGCCGGATTGCCATGACCCGCTTCATCAAACGTGGTGGAAAAGTCTGGATCCGAATTTTCCCGGACAAGCCCATCACCAAGAAGCCGGCAGAAACCCGCATGGGGAAGGGAAAGGGAGCACCGGAGGGATGGGTGGCGGTGATCAAGCCAGGACGCATTCTGTTTGAAATGGACGGAGTTCCCGAGGAAGTGGCGCGCGAAGCGATGCGCCTGGCGGCCAACAAGCTCCCCATCCAGACGAAGTTTGTGGTGAGATTTGGAAAAGGATAGAGGGTAGAGATGAAAGCGGCGAAATTGAAGGAAATGTCCGTCGCGGAACTCAGGGAAGAGGAGGGTAATTTGTCCGACGAACTCTTCCGTCTGCGTTTTCAGAGCGCTACCGGCCAGTTGGAAAAGTTCTCCAGGATCGCTCAGGTGCGCAAGGGCATCGCACGGGTCAAGACGATAATGTCTGAGAAAATGAGAGAAGGAAATGAATCAGGTACAGCCGCAAACAGGCGAGCGCAAACCAAGAAATAGAAAAATTGGAGTTGTGGTCAGCAATTCCATGAAGAAGTCGGTGATGGTGGCGGTGAATCGGCAGGTGCCGCACCACTTGTACAAGAAGTTCGTGCGCCGCACGCATAAATTTTTGGCGCACGACGAAGAGAACCGGTGTGGTGTCGGAGACAGGGTCGAGATTGAAGAGACCCGGCCGATGAGCAAGCGCAAACGCTGGGTGGTCAGGCAGATTCTTTCGAAGGCAACGGAGTAGGAATCATGATTCAGATGCGCACCATCCTGGAGGTGGCTGACAATTCAGGAGCCAAGAGGATCGCCTGTATATTGCCGCTGGGCGGATCTACGGGTGCGGTGGCTCATCTGGGAGATGTGATCACAGCGTCGGTTAAGGAAGCGAGCCCGGACGGCACCATCAAGAAAGGCGCCGTGGTCAAGGCGGTGATCGTGCGGACCACCAAGGAAACGCGGCGCAAGGACGGCACTTACATTAAATTTGATCAGAATGCGGCAGTGTTGATCAACGAGGCCAAAGAGCCGATTGGAACCCGCGTTTTTGGTCCGGTGGCGCGCGAGCTGCGTGATCGTCAGTTCATGAAGATCGTTTCGCTGGCGCCGGAGGTTTTGTAGCAATGTCCAGGTTGCATGTGAAGAAAGAAGATCAGGTTTTTATCCTGACAGGCAAAGACCGTGGGAAGACCGGGCGCGTGCTGAGGGTGTTTCCGGCCGAACATGAGGCGATTGTCGAAAATGTCAATTTCGTGAAACGCCATACCCGGCCCAATCCCCAGAAGAACATCAAGGGTGGCGTGGTGGAAAAGGAACGTCCCATTGACCTTTCCAATGTCCAGGTTGTGTGCCGCTCTTGCGGCGAGCGCACGCGCGTGGCCTTCGAAAAGCTCCAGGACGGCCGCAAGGTGCGCACTTGTAAAAGGTGCCGCGCCGCAATTGACAAGTAGTTGTCCGTTGTCAGTGGTCCGTTGTCCGTTGCTGGAAGGCAGAAGGCGGAAGGCGCAAGGCAGGAGGCGGGAGGCAGGAGGCAGAAGGCGGAAGGCAGGAGGTAGCAGGCAGGAGGCAGGGGCAGGAGACAGGAGGCACGGTTGACGGTGCAGTACCGCGATCCGGCGTGCGTAGATACCATCAGTACCGCGATCCTTGAGGTCGCGGCGGGGGATTTAAGTCGACTCGCTACCGCGGCAGAAGGCAGAAGGCTGAAGGCGGAAGGCGGAAGAGACTGACAGACTGACGGACTGATGGACTTGAAGAACGCTCGCGAATGAGCAATGCCAAGCCGACCACTGACCACTGACGACAGACAATGAGCAGACTCAGAGATCAATACAAGAAAGAAATCATGCCGGCGCTGGTAAAGAAGTTTAACTACACCAGCTCGATGGCCGTTCCCAGGCTCGAGAAGATTGTGATCAACATGGGTCTGGGCGAAGCGATCCAGAATGCGAAAGTCCTGGACAGCGCCGCCGAGGAAATAGCAGCCATCGCCGGTCAGAAGCCGGTCATCACGCGCGCCAAGAAGGCGATTGCGGCTTTCAAGCTGCGCAAGGGGATGCCAATCGGGTGCATGGTCACGCTGCGGGGTGACCGCATGTATGAGTTTCTGGATCGACTGATCAACATAGCCTTGCCGCGGGTGCGTGACTTTCGTGGAGTAGCAACCCGCTCGTTCGATGGCAGGGGTAATTACACAATAGGATTGAAGGATCAGCTCATTTTTCCTGAAATCGACATTGGGAAGTCCGAAAAGATTCGGGGATTGAACATCACGATTGTGACCACAGCCAGGACGGACGAGGAAAGCCGCGAGTTGCTGGCGCAATTTGGGATGCCTTTTGTGAAGCGTGCGCAAGCCGGAAGCACGGCAGCGTGAAAGCTGGAACCGCGAAGCCATCAGTACCGCGATCCGTGAGGTCGCGGCGGGGAATCTAAGTCGACTCGTTGCCACCGATGAATCGAAGGCGGAAGCCGGCGGGCGGGAGGCTTAGAAGTTATGGAGAGACATGGCAAAAACATCGAGCATTGTTAAAGCAAACCGGAAACCAAAGTTCTCATCGCGGCGCTACACCCGCTGCAAGCGATGCGGCAGGGCACGTGGCTATTTGAGGCGCTTCGAGCTTTGCAGAATCTGCTTCCGCGCGCTGTCGCTCTCGGGCGAAATTCCGGGAGTGACGAAGGCGAGTTGGTAACTTTGTCCGTTGTCAGTGGTCCGTTGTCGGAAGGCAGGAGGCAGGAGGCAGGAGCAGGAGGCAGCAGGCGTGATCGACTCCATCAGTACCGCGATCCGTCAGGTCGCGGCGGGGGGATGTAAGTCGACTCGTTACCACGGCAGAAGCAGGAGGCAGAAGGCAGAAAGCAGGAGGCAGAAAGCAGAAGGCAGAAGGCAGAAGGCAGAAGGCAGAAGAGACTGACAGACTGACAGACTGAGGGACTAACGAACGCGCGTGGATGAGCAATAGCCAAGTCAACCACGGACAACTGACAACTGACAGCTAACAACCGACAACTATGACCGACCCAATTGCAGATCTTTTTACCAGAATCCGGAATGCAATCCGTTCGCAGCACACGACGGTGAATATTCCCGCGAGCAGCTTGAAAATCAGTGTTTTGAAGATCCTCAAGGAAAATGGCCTGATCGAAAACTTCAAGGTTAGCCGCGAGAAAGAGGAAATCCAGGGCAAAGTCACCGTTCTGCTCAAATACGATCAGGAAGGCCGTCCTGCCATCACCGCGCTGCAGCGAATCAGCAGGCCGGGCTGCCGGGTCTATCTGAAGAAGAAAAACATACAGCCGGTGTTAAATGGCCTGGGCATCAGCATTATTTCGACCTCGAAAGGACTAATGACCGGCGATCGCGCCACGCAGGAAGGAATCGGCGGCGAGATCCTGGCCAATATTTACTAGTTCAAGTGAACAGTTGGCAGGGGCATCAGTTACCAGTGAGTGAATATTGACAATTTGAGAAACATTAATGGAATGGGGCAAAAAGCCGGTAATTAGAAAACTGGTAAAACTTGCCCCTGATAACTGAAAACTTGTATGTCGCGAATTGGCAAGAAACCGATTGCAATTCCCAAGGACGTGAAAGTCAACGTGGGAAAGACCGAAGTTGAAGTGCAGGGTCCGAAGGGAAAACTTGTAACGCCGCTTCCTTACGGAATCACCTGCAGCGTTGAGGATGGCCGGCTGCTGGCGCACCGCGCCAATAACAGCAAACCGCAACTGGCTCTTCACGGTCTGGTGCGCAGCCTGCTGTCGAACGCGGTTACGGGCGTGACCCAGGGTTTTCGCCGCGAGTTGGACATCGTGGGGATCGGGTTCAAGGCCGAAGTAAAGAAGAATGCCGTTCTGTTTTCGCTCGGCTACTCACACCCCATCGAGTATCCCATTCCAGAGGGAATCAAGGTAAGCGTGGAGAGGGGGACAAAGCCGATTCAGAACTACGTCGGCACCATCACCGTTGAAGGAAGCGATCGTCAGAAAGTAGGCCAGATTGCCGCCAACATCCGGTCGCTGCGCAGCCCGGATCCTTACAAGGGAAAGGGAATTCGTTACGTCGAGGAACAGATCAAACTGAAAGTCGGTAAGAAGGGGGCCTAGGCATGCTGCAGAAGGAAACGCACAACAGGCAGCGCAAGAAGGTTCATCTGCGCATCAGAAAAACGCTGCGTGGCACCGGCGAGCGCCCCCGGCTCAATATCTATCGCAGCCTGAATCATATTTACGCGCAGTTGATCGATGACAGCCTGGGACGCACTCTGGTATCGGCGTCTACACTGTCACGGGATGCGAAAGCCGGCGTCAAACGCGGCGGCAACGTTGAAGCGGCCAAGACGGTGGGTAAATTGATTGCACAACGCGCCCGGGCCAAGGGTGTGGAAAGCGTGGTCTTCGACAGAAGCGGCTATATTTATCACGGCCGGATCCGCGCGCTGGCGGAAGCCGCTCGAGAAGCAGGGCTCAAATTCTAAAGGAGGAAGGTTGGAAAAGATCGACGTCAATGCTCTCGACCTGAAGGACCAGGTGGTTGCCATCAACCGGGTCACCAAAGTCGTCAAGGGTGGAAAGAATTTGAGCTTCAGCGCTCTGGTGGTGGTCGGCGACCACAACGGGCATGTGGGCTATGGTTCGGGAAAGGCGAAAGAAGTGCCGCAGGCGATTCGAAAGGCAATTGAACGCGCCAAGAAAAACCTGATGACGGTGCCGCGCGTGGGCACCACCATCCCGCACGTGGTGGTGGGCCGCTTTGGCGCCGGTCGGGTGCTGCTGAAACCGGCCAAGGAAGGCACCGGCGTCATTGCCGGAGGGCCGGTGCGCGCGGTTGTTCAGTCGGCGGGAATTTCCAATGTCGTGACCAAATCGCTCGGCTCGGCCAACCCTCATAACGTGGTAAAGGCGACCTTTGAGGGTCTAAAGGCGCTCAAGGTACCCTTGGCGCCGGCCGACTCGAAGTCTCGGCGCGCCGAAGCCGCCGGCGAGCGCGAGACCGAAGAAGTGCAAACACAGGGCTGAAAGTATCTCGCCCAAAAAACGGGAGCTGCGTGGCACATCGGCAACATCTTGGTTTTTTAGCGAAGTTTTTCAAAGCCGTCTACGTGCACGAGCACGTCAAGGTCCACGCCTACGTCTACGTTTTCGCTCGATTTGACGGGGATTGGTTGTCGTGATTGTGGACGTGAGACGTGGTCGTTGACGTGCTCGTGCACGTGGACGGTTTTTGGGGTGCGGCCGGCTGCCGGGTTGTGACTCTGCGGTGAAGCAAAGTAGAAGATCGGCAGCGAATGTGGATGAATCGGAAGAAAACAACTGAATGGCAAAAGCAAAAAAAACAACCCCGGCAAATCAAACCGTGCGCGTCCAGTACGTGCGCAGCTCGATTGGTTTTACCCGGCGGCAAAAGGAAACGGTTCGTGGCCTGGGATTAACCAGGCTTAATCAGATAGTGGAGCTTCCCGACAATCCCCAGATCCGCGGAATGGTCAGAAAAGTCCCGCATCTGGTGCGAATCGTAGAGGCATAGATCATGGCTTTAACGTTGAATTCACTCAAACCGCCCCGCGGGGCCACCCGCACCAGGAAACGTGTCGGCAGGGGACCTGGTTCCGGTCTGGGCAAAACGGCCGGAAGGGGGCACAAGGGACAAAAATCGCGCACCGGTTATTCCCACCGCCCCGGATTCGAGGGCGGCCAGATGCCTTTGTATCGCCGCCTGCCCAAGCGGGGATTCAAGAATATCTTCAGGAAAAATTACGCGGAAGTGAATCTTAATCTATTGAACCGGTTTAAAGCCGGCGCCACGGTCACGCCCGAAATTCTGCTCGAGCAGAAGCTGATTCGAAAGAACAGCGACGCAGTGCGTGTGCTGGGAAATGGAGAGCTGGATCGCGCCCTTACCATCAAGGCGCACCACTTCAGTAAAGGCGCTCTTGCCAAGATCCAAAAGGCCGGCGGGACTGCCGAGGTAATTGTCTGATGAGTTCGAATGTAAATCCCATCCTGGGAAGTATCAAGAATATCGCCAGCATTCCGGATCTGCGGAAGCGCATCCTGTTCATGCTCATGATGCTGGCCGTCTATCGCGTCGGATCTTACATTCCCACTCCGGGCGTCGACAGCGCGGCTCTCGAGCAGCTCTTTGCCCGCCAGAGCAATACAATTTTTGGCTTCCTGAATATGTTCTCGGGCGGCAATTTGAGCCGGCTGAGCATTTTCGCGCTGGGGATCACGCCCTACATCACCGCATCGATCATTCTGCAGTTGCTTACCGTGGTCTGGCCCTATCTGGAAAAGCTGTCAAAGGAAGGAGAGCTGGGGCGCAAAAAGATTACGCAATACACGCGTTACCTGACGGTGGCTCTGAGCCTGGTTCAATCATTCGCGACCGCCATCGCTTTGGAGAAAACAGCCGGGGGCGGCGGGCCACCGATTGTTCCCAACCCCGGTTGGATGTTTCGATTGATTACCGTCATTACGCTGACCACCGGCACGGCTTTCATCATGTGGGTGGGAGAACAGATCTCCGAGCGCGGTATCGGCAATGGTATTTCGCTGATCATTTTTGCCGGCATCGTGGCAGGACTGCCGCATGGAATCCTTGATCTGTCCACCAAAGTTTCCAGCCGCACCATGAATCCCCTCACCGTGGTGGCGCTGATAATATTGATGGTGCTGGTGATAGCCGCCGTCGTGTTTGTCGAAAGAGGCCAGCGGCGGATCCCGGTGCAGTATGCCAAAAGGGTGGTGGGAAGAAAGATGTACGGAGGCCAGTCGACCCACCTTCCTCTGCGGGTTAATTCGGGGGGAGTTATCCCGGTGATTTTCGCGGCTTCCATCGTGGCTTTTCCGTCCACGCTGGGAGTGGTTTTTAAGTCTCCCGCCTTCCGATGGCTCACCCAGCAGTTGCAGCAGGGATACCCGCTCTATAACTTGCTGTACATCCTCGGCATCATCTTTTTCTGCTTTTTTTACGTGGCGATCATTTTCAATCCCGACGAAGTGGCCGATAACATTCGCAAGTATGGCGGGTTTATTCCCGGCATCAGACCCGGCAAGAAAACCTCTGAATATATCGACAAAGTCCTCACGCGCCTTACCTTCGCCGGCGGCGTTTATCTGGTGCTGGTTTCACTGCTGCCGGAGTTTCTGATTACCGGTTTCAAGGTGCAGCCGATCCCCTGGATCGGCCCCACCCTTGACAACTTCCTGAATCGGGTGCATCTGGACGTGATCACCACCGGCATGGGTTTAACTTTTTATTTCGGAGGCACTTCGCTGCTGATCGTAGTGGGCGTTGCGATGGATACCGTGCAACAAATTGAAAGCCAATTGATCATGCGTCACTATGACGGCTTCTTGAAGAAAGGAAGAATTCGGGGAAGACGAGCCTGATGAGCAAAGTGATTGTGATGCTTGGCCCGCCCGGCGCAGGGAAGGGGACACAGGCGAAAAAACTCTCAGCGGATTTGGGTGTGCCGCACATTTCAACGGGAGATATGCTGCGGGACGCGGTCGCGCAGGGAACCGAACTGGGCAAGCAAGCCAAAGCGGTAATGGAATCAGGAAAGCTGGTCCCCGACGAACTGGTGGATGGAATCGTCGCGGACCGGTTAGAGCGTCCGGACACGAAGAGTGGATACATCCTTGACGGTTATCCGAGGACCATTCCGCAGGCCGAGTTCCTGCAGAAGATCATCAACGGTCATCGGCTGGTATCGGTAAATTTTGACGTGGACGATGAAGAGCTGGTTCGCAGGTTGTCGGGCAGGCGGACCTGCAAGGCGCAGGGACATATTTTTCATGTGATGTTTAATCCTTCGAAAGCGGGCGACGTTTGCGACAAAGACGGATCGCCTTTGGTTCAAAGAGCGGATGATCGCGAGGAAGTAATCCGCCAGCGGCTCAGTGTCTACCGCCGGGACACCGCGCCAATGGTGGAACATTTGAGGAAGAAGTCCGCATTTTATCAGATCAACGGCAACCGGCGGCCCGATGAAGTTCACACCGAGCTTCTCAGGATCGTGGAATCTGAATGATCGTGTGCAAGACGCCTGAAGAATTGCAGAAAATGCGCCACAGTTCACTGATCGTGGCCGAAGTGCTCGAGGAGGTTAAGAAGGCAGTGGCGCCAGGTGTCAGGACCAAGGACCTGGATGCGCTGGCCGAGGAGCTGATCTTGAAACGAGGGGGCAAGCCGGCGTTCAAAGGGTACAACGGCTATCCGGCCACGCTGTGCACTTCGATCAACAGCCAGATCGTACACGGCATCCCCGGAGACTACAAGTTGAAGGAAGGCGACATTCTGAGCATCGATTGCGGGGTCTGCTGCGAGGGTTTCTTCGGCGATTCGGCGGTGACGGTTCCGGTGGGCCCGATCAGCCAGCGGCTGGCGACCCTGCTGCGGGTAACTGAGGAGTCGCTTTATCGGGCCATTGAGAAGGTGCGACTGGGGAACCGGGTTTCGGATATTTCGGCTGCCGTGCAGACGCATGTCGAATCGTTCGGGTTTTCTGTGGTGCGGGAATTTGTCGGTCATGGGATCGGAAAACAATTGCACGAAGAGCCGCAGGTTCCAAATTATGGCCCGCCCGGTCGCGGCCCCAAGCTGGAGGAAGGAATGGTGTTGGCCATCGAGCCCATGGTCAACACCGGCGGCCCCGCGCATCGCACGCTGCCGGACGGCTGGACGGCGGTCACGGTGGACGGCGGATACTCGGCTCATTTTGAGCATTGTGTCGCCGTGACGTCGAATGGGCCCTGGATACTGAGTCAGAAGAACTGATATGTCCAAGGAAGACGCCATAGAAGTCGTGGGGACAGTCATCGAGACTCTGCCCAATGCCATGTTTCGGGTAGAGCTTGAGAACAAGCACCAGGTTCTGGCGCACATATCGGGAAAAATGCGAAAGAATTTCATCAGGATTTTGCCCGGTGACAAGATCCTGGTGGAACTGTCGCCCTATGATCTGACGCGCGGGCGGATCGTTTACCGGTACAAATAGGTTGCGGGTTGGCGGGTTGGCGGGTTCGCTGGTTCCGGGTTAGCGAGTTTCGGGTTGCGGGTTGACGGGTTGACGAGTTGCGGGTTGGCGAGTTACGGGTTGGCGGGTTGACGGAATGCGGGGTGACGAGTTGACGAGTTACAGGTTGACGGGTTGCGGGTTGACGAGTTGCGGGTTGACGAGTTGCGGGTTCGGAGTCGCGGGTTACAGGGTCCAAGTTGCGTTTTGGGTTAATGGATTTGGGATTCAGAATTCCGGGTAAGACTGGATGCCGGATTAGGTTAAAGCGGAACCCGCAACCCGGAACCCGAAAACCCGTAACCGTGGAATGAGACGAGGGAAGAGATGAAAGTTAGAGCTTCAGTAAAAAAAATTTGCGACAAATGCAAGATCATACGGCGGCGCGGCGTGGTTCGTGTGATCTGCAGCAATCCCAAGCATAAGCAGCGTCAGGGATAGGAGAGGGTTGTAATGGCCAGAATTGCGGGAGTGAATCTCCCTGAAAACAAGAGAATTCAGATTGCGCTCACTTATATTTTCGGCATCGGCCGGCCGCGGTCGACTCAGATTCTGAAAGAGGCCAGCGTAAATATGGATCGCAAAGTCCGCGAGTTGACCGAGGACGAGCTGTCGCGGATACGGCAGGTGATTCAGGACCAGGGCCGCGTGGAGGGCGATCTGCGCAAGGAAGTTCAGTTGAACATCAAGCGTCTGATGGATATCGGGACCTATCGCGGCCTGCGTCATCGCAAGAATCTGCCCGTTCGCGGACAGCGCACGCACACCAACGCGCGCACGCGCAAGGGTCCGCGCAAGACCGGCAGATTGAAGAAGAGATAAAGGGAGCTGTACATGGCGAAAGATAAACCGGAAGCCCCATCGGATGCGGTAACCAAAAAGCCGACCACCAAGAAGCGCGTCGGCAAGAAGAAGGAAAAGCGGATTGTGCCGCATGGAATCGCGTACATCCAGGCGACGTTTAACAATACGCTGGTGACCATCACCGACCAGGAAGGAAATCTCTGCACGTCTTCCAGCGCCGGAGCGATGGGTTTTCGCGGCTCGCGCAAAGGCACGCCTTTTGCGGCCCAGCAGGCGGCCTCGACAGCCGCCAGCGGAGCGCGCGAGAACTTTGGGATGAAGTATGTGGATGTGCGCGTCAAGGGGCCGGGGGCGGGCAGAGAATCGGCGATTCGCGCGCTGCAGGCGGCGGGAATTGAAGTGCGCTCGATTCGCGATGTCACCCCCATCCCGCACAACGGCTGCCGGCCGCCGAAGCGAAGAAGAGTGTAGGTAATTCTTAGTGGCCTTTGTGTCTTTGTGGTGGAATTCTTTTTCACCACAAAGGCACAAAGGCCACAAATGAGGAGGAATTAAATTGGCAAGATATCGTGGATCCGTTTGCCGGCTTTGCCGCCGCGAAGGGATGAAGTTGTTCCTGAAAGGCCAGCGGTGCTTTTCTGAGAAATGCGCCGTTGAAAAAAGGAGCTGGGCCCCCGGGGAGCATGGGAAGGACACTCGCAGCAAGACTTTGGGTTATGGCCTTCAATTGAGAGAAAAGCAGAAGGTGAAGCGGCTCTATGGCATCCTGGAGAATCAGTTTCGAAATTATTTCGAGAAGGCCGTGCAGCAGCGCGGGATCACCGGCGAGCGGCTTCTTTCTTCCCTGGAACGCAGGCTTGACACGGTGATATTGCGCTCCGGACTGGGGAGCTCGCCGTCGCACGCCAGGCAAATCGTGCGCCACGGACATGTTCTGGTCAACGGCAGGAAGGTCAATATTCCCAGCTACCTGGTGGCCAAAGGGGATGTCATTACACTCAAACCCAAGGCGCAGAAGAATCAGCAGATCCATCTTTCCGTGGATCTGGCGAGCGGGCAGGGATTTCCCGAGTGGCTGGAAGTTGACAAAGAGAATTTGAAGGCCACCGTGCGCGAGTTGCCCAAGCGCGAAGACATTCGTTTGCCGATCGAAGAGCAATTGATCGTTGAACTTTATTCCAAATAGTCAGTTGTCCGTAGTCCGTTGTCGGTGGTCAGTTGTCCGTAGTCAGTTGTCCGCTGTTCGATTCGCTGATAACTGACAACAACCGACAACTGACAACTGACAACTGACAACTGACTAATGCCTACAGGGGAGTTAAATAGATGAAAGGTTTTCAAAAACCGAAAAGACTGGCTTGTACCACCGAAACACTGACCAAAACGTATGGTCATTTTTATGCCCAACCTTTTGAGCGGGGATACGGGACGACGATTGGAAATGCGCTTCGTCGGGTGCTGCTCTCCAGCATCGAAGGAGCCGCCATTACCGCGGTCAAGATCGAGGGCATCCTGCACGAATTCTCTTCCATTCCGGGAGTGGTGGAAGATGTCACCGACATCATCATGAATCTAAAGACTGTTCCGATCCGGCTGAACGTGGATCATCCAAAAACGCTTTATCTTGAATCGAAGGGACCGGGTCCGGTGATGGCAGGTAACATCAAACCCGACCCGGACGTTGAGATCCTCGATCCATCCATCCATCTGGCGACGGTGGGCGGCGAGGGAAAGCTGTCCATGGAAATGCGGGTCAAGAAGAGCCGGGGTTATGTTTCCTCCGATGAGAACTTTGATCAGGATCTTTCGCTGGGGTATATCCCGATTGACTCGGTGCACTCGCCGGTGCGCAAGGTGAACTACTACGTGGAGGCGGCCCGCCTGGGACAGGCGACAGATTATGATCGCCTCAATCTTGAGATCTGGACCAACGGCTGTATTACCCCGCAGGAAGCAACGGCGCGGGCGGCCAAGATTATCAAGGACCATATGTTCATTTTCATCAACTTTGAAGAGGAGCCTGAGACGGAAGAACCGCAGGTGGATTCCAAACAGGAGGCGATTAACGAAAATCTGCAGAAATCGGTCGACGAGCTGGAGCTTTCAGTCCGCTCGTATAACTGTCTGAAAAATGCCAACATCAAGACGATCGGCGAGCTGGTGCAGAAGACCGAAGCGGAAATGCTCAAGACCAAGAATTTCGGCCGCAAGTCTCTGAATGAGATCAAGGAAATCCTCCAGGATATGGGCCTCCATTTTGGAATGAAGCTTGACGACCTGGGACGCCCGATCCGGGATGAAGTAGCTTAGTTAGTCTGTTGTCAGTTGTCCGTGGTCCGTTGGCCTGAAGTCGAAGGTCGATAAGTCGCTGACAACTGACAACTGACAACGGACAAAATCAATGCCACATCAGGTAGCAGGAAGAAAACTGGGGCGCACGACCAGTCACCGGAAGGCGCTTTTCAGGAATATGGTCACCGAGCTGTTCGACAAAGAACATATCGTTACCACTCTGTACAAGGCGAAGGAACTCCGCCCCGTCGCAGAAAAAATGATCACACTCGGCAAGCGCGACACGCTGCATGCCCGCCGCCAGGCGCTTGCCTTCATTAAGAGCAAGGATGTCGTCTACAAGCTCTTTGACACGATCGCGCCTCGTTTCTCGGATCGAAGCGGCGGGTACACGCGAATCATCCGGCTCGGATTCCGCAAAGGTGATAGCGCGGAAGTTGCACTGATTGAATTGCTCGGCAGTGAATACAAGCCAAAAACGGAGAAGAAGGCCAAAAAGGGCAAAGGCGAAAAGGGCAAGGCAGGAGCTCCGCCCGAAGAGTAGCGTAATCAGGTATGAGTTGCACCACAAAGACACAAAGATCACAAAGCAAGACGAGGGGCAGGCAGAGTCCGGTCAGGTCGCAGAACACGCTGGCGCTTTTTATTTTACGACCTGACCGGATCCTGCCTGCCCCTCGTCTGACTTTGTCCTTTGTGTCTTTGTGGTGCGAAGCTCTAAATCGACAAAGGCCTCAAGTGAAAAAAAATCTCATTTTGGTCGGCTTGCTTCTCCTTGGCGCAGTGCCGGCTTATCCCGCAGACCTGAAAGAGAGCGAGGCCGGTTTTGTTTTCAGCGCCACCCGCCTGGACAAAAACATCCGTCCCGGGTATGGCGGGCGCCTGCTTCATAATTACAATCCGATCTGGGCGTTTGAGATGCAGGGCTCGTTCTACCCTGTGAACCAGGCACTCAACGTCTTTACCGGCACATTCGATTTCAAAGGCACCTGCCGGCTGGAAGATCGTTATAAAGTCAACTTGTTCGGCCTTCTAGGGCCGGGGATTTTCATTGCGGATCCCGGCAAGGGAATCCCGGACGGGCGCAACCATTACCGCTTTGCTGTCAACGCCGGCGGCGGGTTTGAGGTAGTGCCGGATCCGAAGATCGCTATCCGGGCCGATTTCACCGACCTGATGGTGTTTCACAAGGGCGAAGGCAACCACAACCTCGACTTCAAACTCGCGTTGATGTACCGCTGGTAACGGCGAAGTGGAGCACGAATTTTCACGAATGACACGAATTTCACGAATTCACGGATCTTTTAAATTAGCTTCGTGAAATTCGTGAAATTCGTGTAAATTCGTGCTCCAGATGCCGGTCACCGCAGTTTTCTTCCTGCTTGTTGCGCTGTTCTCCTTTCAATTAAGCAGTCGATCTGAACGCTCCTCCCGCCGGCCCAATGTCGTGCTGATCATTACCGACGACCAGGGTTATGGCGATCTTGGCCTGCACGGCAACGACCGCATCAAAACGCCGAATCTGGACCGGCTGGGACGGGAAAGCGTAAGGCTAACCCGCTTTTATGTCAGCCCGGTATGCGCGCCCACGCGCGCCAGCCTGATGACCGGTCGATACAATTACCGCACCGGCGTTGTCGACACCTTCCTGGGACGCGCCCTCATGTACAACGAAGAAGTTACGCTGGCCGAGATGCTGCGCGGGGCGGGATATCGGACCGGCATATTCGGCAAATGGCATCTCGGTGACAATCATCCGCTGCGGGCGATAGATCAGGGATTCCAGGAGGCGCTCGTCTGTACCGGAGGAGGGCTGACACAGCCGTCCGATCCGGAAGGCAACAGTTACTTTGATCCTATCCTGCAGCATAACGGCCGGCCGGGCCGCTACCAGGGGTACTGCACCGATATTTTCACGCGCGCCGCCATCGACTTTATCCGGCAAAACCGCGCCCGTCCTTTCTTTGCCTATCTGGCAACCAATGCGCCGCACACCCCTCTCCAGGTTTCCGACAAATATGTGGAACCATACCTGGCGATGGGACTCAATGAGACCACCGCCAGGATTTACGGCATGGTAGCCAACATCGATGAAAACGTCGGACGTCTGCTGGACGAGCTGCGTTCGCTCGATCTTCAGGACAATACAATCGTTGTATGGATGACGGACAACGGGCCGCAGCAGCAGCGTTATAACGCCGGCCTGCGCGGGCTCAAGGGAAGCGTGTACGATGGCGGTATCCACGTGCCATGTTTTGTTCGCTGGCCCGGACGCCTGAAGCCGGGAGCTGTGGATGCCGTGGCCGCGCACATTGACCTGGCGCCGACTCTGCTGGCCGCCTGCTCTGTACGCAGGCCGGCTGGGATCCCCTTTGATGGAAGCGACCTGATGCCCCTGCTGCGCGGAGAAAACATCTCCTGGCCCGAGCGAACCTTGTACTTCCAATGGCATCGTGGAGATCAGCCTGAGTTGTATCGAAACAGCGCAGCCCGTTCCTCCAGATTCAAGCTGGTCGACGGAAAGGAGTTGTACGATCTTGTCGCGGATCCCGGCGAGCAGAAAGATATCGCGGCCGACCATGCCGGGATTGTGAATCAGATGCGCCGGGACTACGAACGCTGGTTTCGCGACGTCAGCGCGACGCGCGGTTATGATCCTCCCCGGATTGATCTTGGGTCAAAGCAGGAGAACCCCGTTACCTTGACGCGCCAGGATTGGCGGGGGCCGCGGGCCGGCTGGAATCCCGATTCTCTGGGCTACTGGGAAGTCAACGTAGCAGAAAAGGCTTCCTACCGAATCAGATTGGAGTTTGCGGCTGCCAAGACTCCCGTTGATGTCCACCTCAGGATCAGTGAAATAGATCTCAAGAAAACCATTGATGAGGGGACGGCGACGGCCCTGTTCAGCAGTGTTCCATTGAAAAACGGACCGGCGCGGTTCGAGGCCTGGACGGAAACGCCAGGGCGAAGCGTGGGTGTTAAATACGCGTATGTTCAGCGTGCAGGCCGCCGTTAGTTGCTGTTATGTTACGGTAATGCACTTGTGTTTTCCCGTCTGAATCGAGCATGTAGCACCGATGACAAAATGAAAAAGCATCACGCACTCGATTTATCATTGACCGCAGGAGGCCGTCCCATCCTGGGTTACACCCTGCTTCTCGTTCTCCTCGCCGCGCAATCGCTCCTCGCCCAAACTATCACTGGTTCGATCGTGGGAACCGTCAAAGATGCCAGCGGTCTTCCGGTGACCGGCGCCGGTTTGACGCTGCTGCAAATCTCGACGGGAGCAGAACGGCAAACGAAGACCGGCGATCGCGGAGATTTTTTCTTCGGCAGTCTCCAACCGGGTGAATACAAGATCAGCGTTGTTCAGCCAGGATTCAGGAGAACTGAAAAGCAATCGATCATGCTTTCGGCGTCCGAGAGATTATCGATCGGGGATTTGATTCTAGAAGTAGGCGGCGCGGCAGAAACAGTCACGGTCACCGCCGCCCAGGGTGCCAGCGTACAAACTGCCAGTGCGGAGCGTTCCGGCTTGATCACCAGCGAGCAGGTTGAAAACATCCTGATCCGCGGCCGCAACGCAACATCGCTGCTGCAACTGTTGCCCGGAGTCGTCGATCTGGGGGAGACCGAACAGATCGGGCGGAACTGGGAGCTCTATGTGCAGGGCAACCGGCGCAACACCAACTCCGTTTCGCTGGATGGCATGACCTTAAACGCGATTGGGAACAACTTTAACGGTGTAGTAAATGTGAGCCAGGATGCCGTGGCGGAAGTAAAGGTGCTGCTCAGTAACTACCAGGCCGAATATGGCCGCATGTCGGGAGCCAATATCACCCTGGTAACCAAGTCCGGCACGCGGGATTTTCACGGATTGGTCTCTTACTTCAAACGACACGAGCAGTTCAACGCCAACAACTTTTTCAACAACCGGCTCAGCATTCCCAAACCCCGCTATCGATTCAACACCTGGAACTACAATATCGGCGGGCCGGTCTTCATCCCCGACAAGTTCAACAAGAACCGGGACAAGCTGTTCTTCTTCTTCTCTCAAGAATACTGGCCGATACGGGTTCCCCAGCCGCTGGCACAACTGACCGTGCCCACTGAACTGGAACGTGGCGGTGACTTCTCCCAATCTCTGGATTTAAATGGAAGACTGATTGCCGTCGTGGATCCGGTGACGCGCCAGTCATTCCCTAATAATCGGATCCCCGCCAACCGGATCGACCCGAACGGTCAGGCCCTGCTGAAGGTTTTCCCAGCGCCCAATTTTCTGGACAGAACAATCTCGGCGGGGCGCTACAATTATGTTTTTCAGACCGAAAGCAGCACTCCGCAACGAACCGAAACTCTTAAACTGGATTACAACATTAACTCCAACAACCTGTTGTTCTTCAACTTCACCGCTTATTCGGATCTGCAGAACAACACGATTGCGGGGGCAAATTGGCCGCAGTTGTTCAAGAACACCACCACCAAAGGCAAGGCCTATATTTCGCGCTATCAGCGCATCTTTTCTCCCACCTTGATCAACGAATTGAATGTCGGTTTCAGCCATCGGCCGCTAAATGACCAGGTCATTGAGGACGAGCTGCAACGCAATCAACGCGACCGGGTGGGCTATACTCTGGGGCAGTCCAATCCCGGCATCAATCCGTTGAAGCTCATCCCCAATGCGACCTTCGGCGGGGTCACCAGTGCGGCCAACTTAAATATAGAAGGCCGCTTCCCGCTGGTAACCGGGCACGATATTTTCACCTTGACCGACAGCCTGACAGAAAGCTACGGGACACACACGCTTAAAGCGGGCGTCTACATTGACCGGGTTTACGCGGAAAACCAGAATGCGCTCAGCTTCAACGGGACTCTCGACTTCGGCCGCTCCGCGAACAATCCCTTCGATTCCGGGTATGCATATTCGAACGCGATCCTGGGGGTTTTCAACTCATACACGGAGGCCTCTGCGCGGCCGTTCCCGCGCGCTCTGGCTAGAAACACAGAATGGTTTCTACAGGACAATTGGAGAGTTAACCGGCGTTTAACTCTCGATTATGGAATGAGGTTCTACTGGATTCCCCCATCTTACGAGAAGGATTCGCTGGTTTCAGGTTTTGTGCCGGCACGTTTCGACCCAAAGCAGCAGGTGCGGCTGATTGAGCCCGTGCGGTTCAACAACCAGCGTGTAGGAATAAATCCGATCACCGGTCAAACTTACTCTGCCAGTCTGATTGGCGCTATTGCCCCGGGATCCGGCAACCCCGTTAATGGAATGGTGGTTCCAACCCAGGACAAGGATTATCCGAGCGCTCTGGTAGCGAACAGGGGCGTGCATTATGCGCCGCGCATCGGATTCGCCTACGACCCGTTCGGAAACGGGAAGACCGCGATTCGCGGCGGGTTTGGAGTTTTCTACAACCGCGAGGCTCAGGGAATGTCACTCTATCCTTACACGACCCAGCCCCCCATCGTTAACAACCCGGTCATTAACTTTGGAACATTAGCGACTCTGCTTGCCTCTTCCAGCCTGCTGAATCCATCGAACGTCCTCGGATTGGATCCAATTGGAAAGGTTCCGACGGTGATGAACTTCAGTCTTTCCGTCCAGCGAAATATCGGCGCCGGCACGGTGGTCGATGTCGGCTATGTCGGTTCGCTCGCCCGGCACCTTCTGTGGCAAAAGAATCTGAATGCGATTCCGTTCGGCGCAAACTTCGATCCGCGCAATGCCGATCCGACCAACCCTTCGGTGCCGCTCTCGCCGGCCTTTCTTCGACCCTTCAAAGGATACGGCAATATCAATTTTCGAGAATGGGCGTCGTCTTCCAATTACCACTCGCTTCAAGTCTCGGCGAATCGCCGCTTCACGCGCGGGGTCCAGTTTGGAGGCTCCTGGACATGGTCCAAAGCGATGGATTTTAACGACCTGGATTCAGACACGGTGAGCACGCTGATTCCGGTGCGCGTGTGGAATTATGGGCTGGCCGCCTTTGATCGAACTCACGTTTTAAAGATCAATTGGCTTTGGAGCCTACCCAAGGCTCCATCGGACAGTTTGCCCCTGAAAGCGGTCTTGAACAACTGGCAGGTATCGGGCATCGCCAGTTTTGTCAGCGGCGCCCCCCTTGGTGTCGGCTTCTCTACGGTAACCGCGACAGACATTACAGGTTCGCCAACCGACGGCGCCCGCGTTGTCGTCAAGGGCGATCCGGTGCTGCCAAAGAGCGAGCGGACCTTCAGCCACAACTTCCGCACTGAAGTGTTCGCACTGCCGGCGCGCGGGACTTTTGGCAACGCGGCCAAGACGGTGATCCGCGGCCCCGGCATCAACAACTTCGATATTGCCATTTTTAAAGCTTTCCCGATTCGGGAGTCGATGCGAGTCCAGTTTCGCTGGGAGTTGTACAACGCCTTCAATCATACTCAATTCAGCGGGCTGGACACAGCCGCGCGCTTTGATGCCGCAGGCAATCAGGTGAATACCCGCTTTGGGGAATTCACCGCGGCGCGCAATCCCCGGCAGATGCAGTTTGCCTTGAGGTTTTACTTCTGAGGGGCGAAGATCTTTTCACCGCGAAGGAGCGAATCACGCTAAGCATTCAAGTTTACAGGCGTGGTGCCGCTTTGAGCTAATGGCGAGCCATGATTTCTCGTGATTCCCAAAAAGCTATGTTTTCCAGGCTTCAGCCGATGATGGCCGTGCTGCTGATTTCTTTGTCCCTCCTGAGCCTCAGGCAAATCAGCGGAAGAGCCAAACCTGCTTTACCGCACCTTCCCAATATTCTCTTTCTGATGGCCGATGAGTACCGCCATGACGCACTGGGCGTCGCAGGTCACAAGATTGTCAAAACTCCCAATTTTGATCGGCTGGCACGCCAAGGCATCCGTTTTACCCGCGCCTACACAGCTTCGCCGGTTTGTTCTCCCTCACGGGCATGCCTGTTTACGGGCCGCTACCCGCAGATCCATGGCGTCGTGCAGAACGACCTGCCGCTGAATCCAGATGAAGTGGCGCTTCCCCAATTACTCAAACGGTATGGCTACATGACCGGCATGGTCGGGAAGCTGCATCTGCCGCCCGATGGTTGGTTTGACAGGCAGTGGATCGTCAACCGCGGGATCGGAGATGTATATGGGGACTTCCTGAAAAAAAAGATGCCCGACTTTCGCGGCCATCCCGAGAACGAGGCAGTGCCGGGCACTCTCATTGGGCCGCCGCGAACATCCCTCAGAATCGGCACTTCGGTTCTTCCTGAGAACCTGTATGAAGAGGCATTTGAGGCCGATCGTGCCATTGACTTCCTGAGAGCCCAAAAGGGAAGCGATCAGCCCTGGTTTCTCTTCCTGAGCATGCTGAAACCACACAGCGAATTCGTTATTCCGGAACCTTATGCCACCATGTACCGGCCGGCGGACATGCCGCTTCCAGCCACCTTCCAGCCCGGAGCGAAAATGCCGGAGGATATAGAGACGCGCGTTGAAAACAAAAACCAGCAGAAGCGAAAGTACATCAGTGATCCTAACCTGTTGCGCGCGGTCATTGCTCATTACTATGGCGCAGTCACCCTGGTGGACAGGCAGATGGGAAGAGTACTGGATGAGCTCGAGAACCTGGGAATGAGCGGCCATACCATCGTCGTCTTTACCGCGGACCATGGCAATATGCTGGGCGAGCGGAATCACATGTTCAAAGGAGTGATGTACGAAGGCTCGGCGCGGGTGCCGCTTTTGCTGCGCGCCCCAGGAAAGTTCTCTCAGGACAAGGTGGTGAATGCGGTACTGGACAATACTTCGGTGATGCCCACGTTGCTTGATCTTGCAGGGATTCCCATACCGGCTGGATTGCAGGGAAAATCATTGGCGCCGTTGCTCGGTGGTGACGCATCCGGTTGGCAAGGGATGGCCTTTTCAGTACTTCGCGACCGGATGGTATGCAACGGTGAGTGGAAACTCATCGAGCCGCTGACCAATCGCGATCACGTCCAGGGGGAACTCTATCATCTGGTCAAGGATCGCGAAGAGCAGAAAAATCTGCATGGAAAACGGGAGGCAGCCGCGATTCAAGGCAAATTGCAACACGCTCTGGAAGAGTGGTGGAAACAGAAGCCGGTCCCGGTCGCTCTCCCGGCAGCACCTGCTAATTGAGCCCGAATTCCCCACGAATTTTACGAAGTTAAACTTAGAAGATTCGTGAAATTCGTGTCATTTGCGTAAATTCGTGCTCAACTTCGTGATCGATTTCGTGCCCAACTGCCACGCCACAATGGCTGCCAGTTCGCCGGCGAGCAGGTCGAAGACGTAATGTTGATTCAGAATTACACAAGCGACTGACATGAGAACAGCATAAGCGACCGTTGCGATCAGGGCCGGGCGGCTGAGATGATTTACTCCCAGTAAGGCCAGCAGCACGGGATAGGCGCTGTGCAGGGAAGGCACGGCACCGAACCAATAAGGCGCTGTCTGAATCATCCCTTGAACAATTCGTCCATCCATTGCCAGAGACAGCCGGGAAGTGGCAATCAGCGACTGGGTCGGCTGCGACATGCCGTGCAGCGTGACCCACCAGGGAGGGGCGACCGGCAGCAGCAGGTAGCCGGCCAAGCCGATTGCATTTAGCCAAGTGAAAGCGTACAGACAGCGCCCAAACCAGTGCCGGTACCATTCGCTGGGCTGAGCAGATCCGCTGTCGAATCCGGGCTCGGGAGGCGATTTTCTGCCGTCGATAACATGATGCTGATTTTGCCGCCGCCGGTTTCCCAGCCACCACCACAGCAGCATCAATGCGGGCACGGCAAAGATTTGCGACAGGTAAACAAATTGCGCCAAGTCAAAGAGCGCGTCTGCCCAGATGCTGCCCGAATGCGCGCGCATCCATTCTCGCGCGGCGTGGGGGGGAACGCTGCCAGGCGACATCCATCCAAAGAGGCGCCGCTCAAAGTCATATGGCCATTTCACGGCCACGCGACCAAGCAGTAATGGTTGAACAAGGCGCAAGCGGTCGTAGGAAATCCAGAAGACAAAGAGGGGAAGCCAATCCAAAAAGAATCTGCGCCCGCGCTCGCCGGAACACATCGCGGCTGGAACCAGCAGCAGCGTGAACCAATGGTAAACGCGCAGCGTGTTGGTTGCCGCGTTCAAAAGAAGATAGGCGCCAACGCAAAGGAAAACGACGATATGCCAGTACCGGATCGGGTTTTTCAAGGAAAGACTTTGTTGCACCACCATCTGGATGCAAACAGGCTGCCATAACCCGGGCCAAAAGAGCGCGCGGCGGTCTGATACGGGGGCAGTTTAGCGTGGTTTTTGTGTGACGCCGTTTGTCGCGATCGAGTGCCCCGGAGATGGGCTGGCAGGCGAAATAAGATCAAGTTATTTGAAGATTGAATTTAGCATGCGACAGATCCCGTCACGTCACGAGGGAACCGCCAAGAAAGTGAACCGCCAAGAACGCCAAGAGCGCCAAGGATTAAATGGATCTAACCCCCTAAGTGCGAGCAGACAGTTTAAGATTGTCAGACGACTGCAATGTGGACCGGATTTCGCCAATGTGTTCTTTATAATCTTGGCGTTCTTGGCGTTCTTGGCGGTTCCCTTTGGCGCTCTTGGCGTTCTTGGCGGTTCACTTTCTGAGCGGTCCCCTTATCCCCCCATTCGCTCGCGCGCGCTCAGGCGCGTTAACTGCTGGATCGCTTTTCGCGGTACCCCGGGAGGAATTCGCAGCGGGTAATGTCGAAGGTATTGTGGAGTCAAGTCGTGCTGCAGTTCCGGATTTAACTCTTGCAAATCATCCAGTTCCACCTTGAGGCGCCGTGCCACTACTTTCAACGAAATGGGCCGGTCCAACGTAATCGTTTCGAATCTGACGGGCGGAGTGCGTTCAATCGGAAGGCCGAATTCAGCGGCGTTTTTCGAGATTATGGCGATGGCGAGAATGAGTGGAACAAACTGGCGCGTGGCGAGGGCAACCAGCTTGCGGTCTGAGATTGTCCAGAAATCTCTGAGGCCCTTCTGGGCCAGCGGGATAATGCGCCCTTCGCCCGTGTTGTATGAGGCAAGCACCAGATACCAGTCTCCCAGTTGCTCATGAAGCGATTTCAAATACCTTGCGGCAGCTTTCGTGGCCTTGTAGGGATCAAGCCGCTCGTCGACCCACCAGTCCATTTTAAGTCCGTATCGCATCGCCGTGTCGGCGACAAACTGCCACATTCCCACTGCGTTGGCGGTGGAAACCGCGTTTGGAAAAAAATTGCTTTCCAGTTGGGCCAGGTAAATCAGGTCGGTTGGTATACCTTCTTTTCTGAACGTCTCTCGAATGTGATCTTCGTACAAGCCGATCCGCTCAAAGCCGATCATCATCAGCTTTCGCCCGTGCGGGTTCTTGAGGAAAAAATCCATCGCTCGCAGTACATCGCTGTTCAGCACAACGGGAAGGTCATAGCGGGCCCGCTGCAGGTTCTTTTTGACGTGTGAAGAAAGCTGCGCCGATACCTGTATGGAATGCGCGTACAGGTCGATTTTGGGGAGTTCCTGTGCGACTGCCGGCACTTCTTTCTTCGCGGGAGGAGCGACAATGATGGCAATCTTGTGGATTGCCTGAAGCTGTTCGAATGTTTCCTGCAACCGCCGGATAAACTGATTCAGGTCGGGATCTTCAGGGAATTTGCGATGGACTTCAGAGGCCAGCTCAAACGCTTTGGCAAAGGCGCTTTCTGCTTCGCTCATTTTCCCGGCCAGGAGCGCGGTCTCGCCCTTGACGTACTGCTTGCGCACTGCGGTCAGTTCCTCGCCGAGGTCCGGTGTCTGGGCAAAAACAGCCCTTGCCATCACGGGCAAAAACAGCAGAATACTTCGTCGCAGCATGCCAGGACAGTTTAGCAGGAGAGCGGTTGAGGGGATAAGTGAACCGCCAAGAACGCAAAGAACGCCAAGGTTTAAATAGATCTAACCCGCTAACTCCGAGCAGACGATTCAAGATATGAGACAACTGCAATGTGGACCGGATTTCGCCAACGTGTTCTTAATAAATCTTGGCGTTCTTTGCGTTTTTGGCGGTTCCCTTGGCGTTATTGGGCTTATCGCAGTCCCCGCAGGACTTCCTCGTCGTAGTCGCAGATCAGTTTGTCGGCGTCCTTGTTGTCGAAGGCTTCCCGGTCCAGCCAGATCTGAATTCTGCCTTCCTGGGAGACGCACACAATGCGGTCGTAATAGACGTAGTTTCCGGTGAGCTGGCCATACTCGTTGAAAATATAATTGGGTATCAAATGTCGAATATCTTTGAAATCAATTAACATTGCAACTCTCTGGACTCAATTAACCAGATTCACGTAATTCGTGTAATTCGTGTTCGTGCTCAACTAGAAAACAGTAGCCCCTAATTTACCAGAACATATAAGCATGCGCACCGGGCGAATCCTTGGCTTTCTGATTATTCACTGTTGTTTGCCGTTGTCTGCCCAGACTCGCGCTCTTCACTGGCGTTCCGTGGATGTGCAGGCAAGACTGGACTCGGAAGGACGCCTTCATGTCAAGGAACGCCAGGCCATTGTTTTTACCGGTGACTGGAACGGCGGCGAGCGAATCTTCAATATAAGGCTGGGGCAGGAACTCCAATTGAATCGATTGACGCGGGTTGATCCGGAAACCGGCGCCAGCCATGACTTGATTCGAGGAGGCCTGTGGCGGGTTGATCACTACGATTGGACCGGCAGCCACACGCTGCGCTGGAGGAGCCGCCTGCCGTCCGAGCCGCTGTTTAACGAAACGACCCTCGTTTACCTGATTGACTACACGCTTTCGAATATCCTGGTGCCGCAGGCGGAAGGATACTGGCTGGATCACGACTTTTGTTTTGCTGATCGTTCCGGGGTGATCGAAGAATTCACGCTGGACCTGCAACTGGATCCGCTGTGGCGGGCAGCGGGCGGCGTGTCTCAGCGACTGCACCGCGCATCCCTTCCGCCGGGAGCGGGGGTGCCTGTGTTGCTGTATTTGGATTACCTGGGACGGAGAGATCCGGCCGGCGTCCGGAAAGGCGCCTCAGCGCCGGTGCGTTATGTATTGATCGCGGTGCTGGCGGCAGGCATGGCGTATTTGTTTGGCGCGCTTTACGTGCGGGAGAAATCGCAGGGCCGATTCCAGCCGCTCCCGGCTGCCTCCTCAATCGATGAGTCCTGGCTGAACATGAATGTCTTCAGCATGCCTCCCGAAGTGGTCGGCGCAGCCTGGGACAGCAAGACATCAGCCTCGGAAGTGGCGGCCGTGATCGCTCGAATGGTATCGGAAGGGAAGCTTCACAGCTCTGTTCGCGAGTCCGGATCGTTTTTTAAGAAGGACGTCCTGCAGTTGAAGCTACTCGTGGCTATGGAATCGCTTTCGGGTTATGAAAGGAGCCTGGCGGCGTCTCTTTTTGTTGCGGGCGTCAGAACCGACACGGAGCTAATCAAAAAGCATTACCAGAGCCGCGGGTTCGATCCTGCTCAAAGGATAGCGCCGACTCTGCACAGCAAGGTCAAATCTCTCATCAAGCCTTCCCC
The DNA here is from genome assembly GCA_036507075.1 of Acidobacteriota bacterium. Lineage (GTDB taxonomy): Bacteria > Acidobacteriota > UBA6911 > JACQSX01 > JACQSX01 > DASXQR01. The sequence goes on from DASXQR010000017.1 coordinate 29,806, forward strand.
TGGACGAAAGCCGCCTCCGAGGAAACGCAGTCTGGGGCTGTTGTTGTCGGCCCTGGCTTTGCTTGTCGGCGGAAGTTTGTTTGGGTCCGAGCAGAGTGTGGCTGCGACCGTGATTGCCGGCATTGCCGTGGTCCCATACCTGTTTGCGCTGCTGGCGGCCTCCGCATGGCAAACGGCGATGGTTCGCCTGTTTGCCCGCGCGCTGCTTTTCCTGCTTCCGCTAATCTCCTTCTGCGGAGTAGTGATCTATCTGCTTGTTTCGGGGGCTTGGCGGCTGAACACGGGAGTACTTTCGGGCCTGACGCTTCTTTCTCTGGCAATCGCGAACAGCGTCGCGAACATGGCAGGCAGCAGGGAGGAACCGGAAAGAATCGCGCTGCGTCGACGACTGATCGGTGCTCGACGGTATTTTCAGCAGGAGTTAAAAAAGCCTAATCCCGGGCTGAAGGACAGTTGGTTCCCGTATCTGATTGCTTTCGGCCTGGGGCGTAATGTGGACCGCTGGTTTCGGGCCCATGGGCCCCCGGCGGGGACGTCGAGCGGGGGTGACTCGACCTGGGGAACTTCCGCATCTTCCACTTCGAGCGGTCACAGCCCGGGGAGTGGTTGGACCGGTGGCGGCGGCGCGTTTGGCGGCGCGGGGGCGAGTGGAACGTGGGCGGCGGCAGCTGGATCCTTTGCTTCCGGAGTTTCATCTCCCAGTTCCGGGGATTCCAATTCCGGGGACTCAGGAGGAGGGAGTTCCGGTGGTGATAGTAGTTCCGGCGGCGGGGGCGGAGGTGGTTGGTAACGCGCGTGGTTCCCTTTGGGCCTCTGTCTTGAGAAAATGGAGGCTGTAATGACTGGATTGGGATCGCCGGGAGGATGTCGGCGAAGGTTTCTGCCAGGCGGTCAATTGCTTCACCGCACAGCCGCTGAGGCGACAGAGTTTACGCAGAGATAACAAACTCGGCGGAAACTCGGCGGACTTTGCGGCTCTGCGGTGAATACGATTGAGGTCATGCAGAGCCGATCCGGTCCAGCTTCGCTGTTACAGGCAACCGGTTCCAAAGGCGCCGACCAAATGTCAGAAGCCCCGCAAAGTCCGGACGAGCGAAACCTGTTTCAATCTTTTCGCCGCCTTGACAGCTTCAGACCCGACTATCGCTTGCGCGTAGCCGGTTCATTGCTGCTCCATCTGGCATTGATCCTCGCCGTCTTCACAATCGAATTCATTCGCATCATGCTTCCGCCGGATCCGGATGAAGACATATTGACCATGGTGAGACTTCCGCCGCTGCGTGTTCCCGCGGCTATTCGGAGTATCAAGACGCGGCAAAGAGAGAAAGGAATGCCGCTTCCTTTACCCACAGCGGATGCTTCTTCTCAAACGGCGCAGAAAAGGCCGGAGCCGCTTAAGAGTGAAAAGGCAAAACCCCCCGCAACAAATCGGCAGCAGGATGCGGTGCTGGCTGATTTGGAGAATGTCCAGGAGTTCCTGGATCCAAAGCTTGAACCGTCTCATATTGCCGAAGTGATCCGATTCTACCTGGGAATACTGGGGCGCCGCCCGGAGCCCGGTGGATGGACGACCTGGACCGATGTATTGATTGAATCCAATTGCGCCGGAGCGAGCTGCGACAAAGTCCTGCTTGATATTTCCGAGTATTTCGTCAGCTCGGAGGAATTTCGATTGCGGTTTGGCGGGGTTCGTTCCAACCAGGAGTTCGCCGATCTGATTTATCACAACGCTCTTGGGCGCTCTCCTTCAGCGTCAGAAGCGAAGAAGTGGCTGGAAGCTCTGGACACCGAGCACACCACCCGCGGCCAGATGGCGCGCGCGGTAGTGACATCGCCAGAGTGCGTGGAGCATTACAAATTCGATGTGATGGTGATTCTGGCGTACATTGCCGTGCTCCATCGCATGCCTGAAGAAAACGAGTTCAATGGTTGGAGGCGAAATCTTGCCTCGGGCAATCTGGATTTCCCAACTTTGCTGCAGACTCTGAGCAATCTGGCGGTGAGAAGTGGTTAAGCGGAGGTGGTTGGCGGTCTTGGCGCCTTGGTCGTCAAAAACAAAAGCTTGAACCGCCAAGAACGCCAAGAACGCGAAGAAATTTGGGTTAGATGGCGGAGATTAACCATTTCTGACGATTGGCTGAATTGAACAACTGGACCGTCCAACGAGCAGTTGCGGGATCAAGGGAAATTAAGGGCCTTTGCGTTCTTGGCGCTCTTGGCGGTTCAATCCCTTTAAATACTCGTGCTCAGCGCCCCCCGACAATATCCTCTAACCTCAAGGGGCCATCGCGGTCCCGGTCCTTTGTCTTGTCGTGATAAGAGTGGCATTCCGTGCATCCGGAGCGGACACGCGTGGAAGAATTGTGGCACCGCAGGCACTCTGCCCGGCCGGGCAAGAGGACATCACGCGTCTTCGTGCTCTCTCTCGCGCCACTGTGGCAGGAAATGCACTGAAGCATCCTGTGCGGTCCATGCGCGAATCGACTGTGGTCGTACCAGCGCACGCGAATTTCCGGATCCAACACTTGCGGCAGCCTTGCTGAGGCCCGGCTGGTGTCGCGGATAGGTGCGGCAGTCCTGTAATCCCGGCCGGGAAGATTCTCCAGTAGATGGCATTCCCGGCAGCGGACGCTGAACAAATATCTTTCGGCTGAGGCGATCTGCCTTTCCATCCATGCCGGCAGGTTGCGCGGCGCTTCTTCCACCATCATGCTGAGAATGGAAAGCTGGCGGGCGCGATTCCAGTCAACAGGACGTCTCCATTCATTGGGATTCTTACCCGCGTACTTTGAAAACGCGATTCGGATAAAAGCGTCCACGATTTCTGGTTTGCTGTGCGGCGCCTGCTCGTCGATGCGTTCCTCAAAGGCGAGGGAGTGGCACGTTTGACAGTCGCGCTGGAAATTGACCGGAAGCATGTACGCTCTCCGGGCATCCAGGTGATGGCAGGCAACGCAATCCAGTTTTACCGGGCCATGCGGCCCGCGCAGGTCCGGCCGAAGATGCAGTTGGTGGTTCAGCTTTATCTTGGCAAGATCGGCTGTCTTGTCGCGAAGGAGCCGAAATTCCGGATGATTGGCCTCAAAGCTGGTAATCGATTTTTCATACCCGAGGACGGGGCGAACGGGCGGCGCGACGGGTGACGAATTCCGCATTTGGAATGCGCCGGCAGTGGTGGATTTGGATTGGCCGGGGGCATCGCCGGCGACAATCGGCGCAGTCTTAAGCGAACTATGGCACTGCGTGCAGTTCTGGTCGGAGGCCTGTTTTAACTGGGATTCGCCCTTGTGCTCCACGTGGCAACTGGCGCACGGCGGCTGTGCGCCCGCTGCGCCTTGGTATATCTGGTTGATGTGGTGGATGGGTCCCGCATGACATTTTTCGCAGGCCTGGTCACTGACAGGGCGGTGGAAGCGCTCCTTCCTCGCGCCGGTGTGACAGGAAGCGCAGTCAGATTCTAAAATGGAATGTGCTGTAGAAAGGGGACCTGGGTTGTACAATTTATCGTCGCGCATCAGAGCGTAGGCCAGCAACCACACCATTGCCGCGACGAGTGCCGCAATCGATAACCATCGCTTCCAGTTGCGAAACGGATGGGGCTTCTGGAAATAATTCAGTTCGATTCGCTGGGCAATCTGTTTGGTTGTTCGCTTGCGCATTTACCGAGCCCGAGACTTACGTATATCGCAGCGCTGCCACCGCATGGACCGCCGCCAGAACCAGCAGCGCGAAAGAGAGGGGTACATGCACAAGGAGCCACCCGTGAAGAAGGTGATGCAGTCGAACTTGCCGCAGCAATTGACGTCGCTCTTCCACCATGAGCTGCAAATCTTCCAGTTGCTGGTGAAGCTCCGGAGGCAGGATCTTGCGTATCTGATCAAAAACATTCTCCGCGTTCTGCCTGGTTGAAAGTTTCCCTTCCGCGCGGGCCTGGTCGTGCAGAAACGGCTTTACTTCTTGCAGATAAAAATCGCGCAATGCCGCGTCCGCGGGAGTCTTTTCAGTCGGGATAGTCACAGTCTTTGGGCGAGCGGACGCGACCTCCATCACAAAAGCCTCGGCTGTGTTCTTTTCCACGATGGCATTAACCAGGTCATCCGCTTCCTTCCGCAATTGGTCCAGCACATGATCAATCTGTTCGTAGATGGATTCCATCGGCAGTTGCTCGAGCATTATTCGGGGTATGACCTGCTGTAATGCGAGGCCTGCAACGCCGCTGATCACAATCACGGTGAACAGAATCATCAGTATTGTTGTAAGCGGACCACCCAGGGAAAAACCCGCATGGAAAAGGATCATTGGATAACTGAGCAAGCCCAGCCAGACGTGCCCCTGCATCCAGGTGTAGAGCCGGCCTACCCGCATGGTGGGCTTTTTCTTGCGGGCGTTAAGCAGCAGCGCAAATAACATCATCGCCGACCCGACGGCGCCATAAATCAAACCCGGCTGGCTCCCGCCCGAAGGGCCCGAAGCGCTCCTGGAATAGGGAATATACAGCACGCCTGCAATCGCAAGGATAATCAGGCTGGCCGTGATCCAGGGCTTGCTGTCTCGGTTGATGATCACTGGCGTTCATGCTTGGCAGACGCAAATTGCGATCCGATGAGCTGCACGTCGAAAAATTCCTGCGGATCCACGCGGTGGGCGGCGTCATGCGGGCAGGCGTAGACACAACTGGGCTCCTTGTGGTCGGTGCAAAGATCGCAAGCAGTCGCCTTTTTTCTGATTGCAGTGCGGGTCTCACCGGTCACCGGATCTTTTTCCTTTACTTCGAACGGGTGCATGTTGATGTTGCCGTAGGGGCACTGCTGCGCGCACAAACCGCAGCCAATGCACCAGTCTTCAATGATAATCTCGAGGGACTCCTTGCGATGAATCGATCCGACCGGGCACCCCACCATGCAAAGCGGATCGCGGCACTGGCGGCACGAAGTCGCCACCAGATATTTGTCAAATCTCAAGCCATCCCGGATCAGACGCGTCACGCCGTCGTGTGCCGCCGCGCACGCGCGCACGCAGTCATCACAACGGACGCACTTCTCGAGATCCAGGATCAACAGGCTCTGCGCCTCCATCAGGCCCTGGCCGAGAAAGTCATTCAGCGACGCCGTCTTCAGGAGTGTGGCTTGCTGGCGATTGGACTCCGTGCGCTGGCGCGCGATCGCTTCCAGTTGACGGCGAATATCAGGGAAGCGCTCCAACATACTGTTAAAATCCTCTTTGGAAATGCGCAGCACTTCCACGTGGTCCAGCGCCGTACAGGTGGCGGTGCGGACCCCCTCTGCCAGCAGGCCGATTTCGCCGAAGTATTGTCCGCGCGCGAGATAGGAAAGCACCAAGTCTCCACCCTCGTAATTCTGCGTGACCTTCACATGTCCGATGCGCAACAGGAAGAATGACTCTGAAACATCCCCCTGCCGGCAAATGACCTCGCCCGGCTCAAAGCGGAGCAGCTCCACGCGATCTCTCAGGTAGTCTATGAACTCCAGGCTGAGGTTGCGAAACATAGGGACGCTCCGCAGGTGGTTATCCAGTGCGCGCTGGCGGTATGCCGCGTCCAACTGTGCCTTGAACTGCCGGTTCTTCTGCAGGATCTGCAAGACATTGCGCAGCATCTCCAGAACCACGCAGTCTTCAGCCGCGCGCGCGGTGGCAGACCTGGGATAGAAATTCAAGCAGGTCATCTCGCCGAACAGATCTCCCTCTCTGAGTTGAGCCACGGGATTGTCAAGCGGCAGGTCCACGGTGGCATCAACCGGGATGTAGGACTGGGCTGCCGCGTCCGATCTGGGATGGGCATCGGGGCGGGCGAGCAGGCTGGTCATCTTCTTGAACCAACTTCCCGGCCGGTCACGCTGTGTTCTTACATGCGACAGGGGAGTCTCCACAAAAATGTCCACCGTTCCGTGAAGAATATAGAAGGCAGTCGAGCCGAATTCTCCCTGCCTGCATATGATTTCCCCTTTCTTGAGGCTGCGCCTGACAACACCGCCTTCATTGCGGGCGAGAAACGCGCTCGAGATGCCCGAAAAAACCGGATATTCGAGCAGCTCTTCCGCACCCAGCGACTCGCCTTCTTCCAGTCTGGTCCCGATCAGTTTGCTGGCCGTAATGGCCCCTGTGGGACAGGAGACCATGCATTCGCCGCAGTTTACGCAACTGGATTGGCCCATGGGCTTATCGTTGTCAAAGGAGATGCTGGTAAAGTATCCCTTGCCCATGCGTCCGATTACGTCATTGTGTTTGACATCGGTACAGGCGCGCACGCAGCGGTCACAAACAATGCAGGCGCTGTGATCGATGGCAATTGTTGGATTGGAGCGGTCGCCTCCTTTGGAATAAGCACGCGGCGAAAATGAAGGGTGCTCGATCCCCATTTTTTGCGCCAGCACTTCGAGTTCGCAGTCGCCGTATTCTCTATGACGTTCACAGGGAACGGGGTGATCGGCCAGCAACAGTTCCACCAGTGTTTTTCGCGACTGCTCCACGCGGTCGCCGCGCGTGTACACCTTCATGCCGTTTTCAGCCTGACGGACACATGAAGCCGCAAATACGCGGGCGCCTTCCACCGCCACGACACACACCCGGCACACCCCCACGGGAGCGAGGTTTGGCTGGTGACAGAGCGCTGGTATGGAAATGCCCAGAGCCAGGGCGGCTTCCCACAAAGTTGTTCCTTCAGCGACGGTAACCGGTTTGTCGTCTATTGTCAGGCTGATCGTCCGCGCTTCCGTGCTCACTGCAGGCTTCCCTCCGCTTTAAAGCAGGTTCCGGAAGGACACGTGCGTCGCACCATGTGCTCTTCGACTTCCTGGGGAAAATGTTTGATCACCGAAGTAATCGGATTGGCGACCACCTGGCCCAGGCCGCAAATGGAAGTCATCAATAAAGTGTCGGCAAGCCGGTGGATGGTTTCCAAATCCTCTTTCGTTCCGCTTCCGTGGGTAATGCCGTAAATGATATCCACCATTTTCTGAGAACCAACGCGGCAGGGAACGCACTTACCGCACGATTCATTGCGGTAAAAACGAACCTCGTTGAGAGCCAGATCGATCATGCATGTGCCTTCGGCAATCGCCACGATTGCGCCCGATCCAAGCATCGCTCCGGCCTGTGCCAGTGTCTTAAAATCGAGCGGGATATCGGCCATCGATGCAGGCAAGAATCCAGAGGAAGGTCCTGACGGGGCAAAGGCTTTCATTTTTCTGCCGCCTGAAATACCGCCGGCCAGTTCGAAGATCACGCGAGAAGCCGGCGTGCCCATCGGAATCTCAAACACCCCGGGGTTATTAACATGTCCGCTGACCGCCACCCACTTCAATCCGGTGAAATCTGGTGCTCCCTGTGCCTTGAACCATTCGGCGCCCTTGATCAAAATAACGGGCACATAGCAGAGAGTCTCCACGTTGTTGATCACGGTCGGCTTGTTCCACAAACCGTTGGTTACCGGGAAGGGTGGCTTGTTGCGTGGCTGTCCCCGCCGGCCTTCGATCGCTTCCAGCAGCGCGCTCTCTTCGCCCTGGATGTATCCTCCCGGACTGACGAAGACTTCCAGATCAAAATTCATTCCTGACCCCAGAAGGTTCTTTCCAATCAATCCATCGCCCCGGGCACGAGCGATTTCCTGCTGCAGTATCTCTATCTGTTCTTCGTATTCGTGGCGGATATAGATGATCCCTCGCTGGGCGCCGGTCACCACGCCTGCTGCGATCATTCCCTCGATCAGCAGATAGGGAAGATTTTTCATGATTTCGCGGTCTTTGAAGGTTCCCACTTCGCTTTCGTCTGCGTTGCAAATGACGTACTTTTCTCCGGCGGAGGCGTTGCGAACCAATTCCCATTTCAATCCTGCCCCGAAGCCCGCGCCTCCCATACCTTTCAAGTTGGCCGCCTTCAACTTTTCGATGGTTCCGGTAAGGTCACGTGAAGAAATCAGCGTTTTCACAGCGCCATACCTTTCACGTTCGTCTGCATAAGGGTCGGTCAGAAATCTGCGGTTCAGGGGGGGGAATTTTTGAGGTTCGGGAAGGTTGCCTCGGATGGCTGCGCCGGCGAGTTCCAGCGCTTCGTCGATTGATTTCCGCGCGTAGATATGATCATTGACGGCAAAGGCGGGGGCCCCGTCGCACTGGCCCAGACACGAGACCGGACGCACCACTACTCCTTCGGCATGCTGATCGCGTACCATCTGGTTTACCTGCCGGCGCAGTTGGTCGCAGCCGTGGAGGTGGCAAGGCATGTCGGCGCAGATGTGGATCTCAACCGGAGGCGGAGGCTGCAGGCGAAAATGGGGATAAAAGCTCGCCACGCCGTACAACTCATAAACGGGAACGCGGATCCGGGCAGAAAGCTGCTGAAGCTCCTTCTCGGGAATGTAGCCAAATCTATGCTGGATGGCCCGGAGCTCGTTAATGATCATTTGTCCCTTTCGTGACGCTTCTTTAACTCTTGCGATCCGGTAAGTGTGGGAGAAGCAGGTCAAGCCAATAAAGGAAAACTACGCCGCCACTACCGAGCGAGTTTGACAGAAGTAGCTGAATTTTATCGCAAAGCAAGCACCACGTATGTAATAAAAATAGCGGAGGAAAACCAGCTTGGTTGTTCATCGCACCCTGAACATCGCCGCACGATGGATCATACTGTCTGCGATCGTCGTGTTTCCGCGTTTCCTGCTTTCTGAAAGTACTGAATACCGTAACACCGAACCTCAGACTGCCGGAGCCGCGGTGGCTTACACGGGAGCCGGGTCGTGTACGTCCAGTAACTGCCACGGCAGCGTGTGGCCCAGGACTGGAAGTCGCATCAAGCAGAATGAATACAAAATATGGTCAGGCAAGGACCGGCATGCCAAGGCCTACAACGTGCTTCTTGAGCCTCGCTCCAAGCTGATTGCGCGCAACCTGGGAATTGATCGGGCCGAGACCGCAGGCAAATGTCTCGACTGCCACGCGCTGAACGTTCCCACGGGCGAGCAGGCGAAGAGCTTTGATCTTTCCGACGGTGTAAGCTGCGAGTCCTGCCACGGGCCTGCGGCCGGCTGGCTGGGGCCGCACACAACACGAGGGCAGACCCATCAGCGGAACCTTGCCCTCGGAATGTACGAGACAAAAGATCTGCCCAAGAGGGTAGAGCGTTGTCTTTCCTGCCACATAGGCACCGAGAAAAAGACTGTCGACCATGAAATGATTGCTGCCGGACATCCTGACCTCATTTTCGAATTGGACACATTCAGCGCCCTGATGCCGCCTCACTGGGAGGAGCCAAAGAGCGCCTGGCAGGGAATGCGCCGATGGGCTGTGGGCCAGGCAGTGGCGCTGGGAGCGTCAATGGAGCAGTTGGAACGCAGGGTTCGCGGAAGTCCCTGGAACGGCTGGCCCGACTTTGCTGACTTCGAATGCTTTTCCTGCCACCATAATCTGGTGCTTCCGAGCGCGCGCCAGGCCCGCGGCTACCCGGGACGCGCTGGTATTCCTCTGTGGAATCCATCGCGTTACATGGTATTTCGGCAAGTCGTGGCGGCCATCTCTCCCGCAGAGCGGCGCATTCTGGATCAACTGATCGAAGAACTGAAGCAGCGCCTTCAAAACGCCGGATCAGGCCGAACGTTTGTGGCGGAAACGGCATCGCGGATTGCGCAGTTGATGGATAACCTGGTTCCGCAACTGGGAAAGGCTTCATACAGCGAATCGCTCGCCCGCACCGTTATGCGGGCCATCGCTGCAGATGGTGACGCCATTTCCAACGCTGGAATGCGCTCCGCCGAACAGGCCACGATGGCGCTGGAAGCTCTGTACAATTCATACGAACAAACCACGGAAAAAAACAACAAACCGCTCAACGCTCAAATCAGCCGCCTGTATGAAACGCTCCAGTCCACTTCAAGATATGATCCCGAACAATTCGCAGCGCAATTGAAGCAAGTGCGCAACCTCATCCCTTAGTGGGTTCTAGAAGCGTCATTCGTCACGCGTCATTGGTCATGCGTCATTGGTTACGCGTCATTGGTCACTGGTTGTCGACATCGGCCGTCCGTTGTTCGTGATGGTTGCTTACCAATTGAAAATCTTCCAAAACCCTCGGCGATATTGGACGTCATTGAAACCGCCGCACTGCGCATTTGAGCAACCAGATTATATTTTTCTTCTGCAGGAAAAGTTGATGTGACTTCATATGACGAATGACATATGACGAATGACGCTGTTGTCTGACCTCCGCTCTAGCTCCTGCCTCCCGCCTCCTGCCTCCTGCTTCACGGAGAAGCATCGGTCACCGTGTAAAGTTTCCCGTCGCGCAGATACATTCGCTGCATCTCCTTCAAATTCAGGGGACGTGCTCCACGGCGGCCAAAGACCGCGATCTGGTTGCCGCTTTCGTCTGCGGCGCGATCGCGGTCCAAGCCCTTTGATAATGCCACGGCGGGGCCTCGTGTGCGGTATGTGGCGATCAGTTCGGGAGCGGGCGCCGGGCTGAAGCCGTAGTTGCCTTCTGTTCTGGCCGGGGAGGTCAATTGCAGTACACGCAATCCGTTTTGGCCGTCAGCGATGTAAGCGTAAAGGCTGGCACTGGTCATGGCCACTTTCACCGCATGAGCATCGTTGATTTTTCCGCCGGCGTTGTAAGTCAAAAAGAGCCTGGGAAATTCCGGCCTTTCGATGTCGAGAATCACCAACCCGTTTTTGCCGGCAGCGACATAGGCATACGTCCGTGCCAGGTAAATATCGCGGGCATCTTCAAGGCGCACCGTCCCGCTTTCCACGGGATGCGCTTTTTCAGGAATAGTCACATCGACCACCTTCAGCCCCTGGTCGTCTATTATGAAAGCGTAGCGAAATTGAATCGCGACCGCTTTGGCCTTCGAGAGAAATGGGCCTTCGATGATGGATGCCACTCTTGGTTTCAGGGGATCTGTCAGGTTCAGTATCGCCAAGCCGCGATCGCAGGTGATGTAGACATAGTTTCCCGCAATCGCCAGATTGCTCGCGCCGTTGAGCAGGCCATTGGGATTGTAGGTGAGTGAGCGTTCCAGGAAGTTGTTGGTTGGGTCTCCGTCCAGCAGAGTCGCGGCGCCAACAAGGATCAATCCTTCGTACCTGTCTGTAAAAAAGATGTACCCGTAAATCGGCGCGGGAAGTTGTTCGTCGTTTTCCTGTCTGTGACTTCGCGCCGGATCCACTGCCAGGGTAGAGGGCGCGGCCACGGCGGTCGCGAATTTGCTTTTCACGTAAAAGCGCTGACCCGCCGGCGAGACCGGCGCTGACACCATTCTTTCTGAAAACCCCTTGTGGTCGATCTGCGCCACGTCGAAAACTTCAAGCCCCCCCGGGCCGTTCGCCGTGTAGAGATATTCCCCGCGCAGCTGCAGGCCGGCGGTTTCGCCGTGGTGATGATAGGCTTCTTTTAGCTGCTCGCCACGCTGCCTGTGTTTCCGGTAGTTCTCAGGATAGGCAATGCGATGCAGCTCGCTGCCGATGACTGCCTGCGGCTCGTCCCGCTCGGTGACGACGACAGCCTCGAACCCGTGTTTCTCTTCTCCCACATAGACGAACCTTCCCATGAAATTCACAAAATTGGTTCCCTGCATCAGCAACTGTGCCATCACGGCATTGTTGTCGTTGTACTTTGAAACGTGGCAATCCGTGCAGGTCTTTGTCTCCGCGGCCCTCACTGTGTGCGGCACGTGGGTGCTGAACGCCTGGCCGCTGAAACCTTCGGCTGAGACAGTTTGCTGTTGTGAATAAACCCACTCGCGATTCCCCGTCTGTGAGGCAACAAGAACCGCGCTGCGTGATGCCGCGGGCGCCACACGGTGGCCGGTTACAGTGCCGTCGATTCCCAGCATATAGACATCGTCGCGAACGACTTGAAAGTTGTAGGAAGTCCAGTTTCGGGTGGTCTGTCCTTCGTTGTGCAGCATCGGTCGTTTCTTGTTTGCAGTCATCGACAGGTGGCACCCAAAACATCCGGTCATCCATGAGGAATGGCACGCGTAGCAGGTCATGCTGGAGTTGGGATGCGCCAGCAGTTTTTCATCTGCAGGTACTCCCCAGGTGGTTCCGTCCTTCTGAAGAGTTTTGGCCAGCCGGGACTTCTCACTGTAATGAGACAAACCGGGCGTGACCGAGTCCAATGTCTGCACGATTTCCCACTCCTGCCCCTCCTTGACCATGGAACGCTGGATTATCCTGTCTCCGATGACCTCAAAGCGTTTCCGGCCCCAGGGAGTACGCAGCGTGCTCAGGTTTGTTCCCTGAGGCGGCGCCGCAAAGCCGCTGGTCTTGAGCGTGGTACGCTGCGTCACGGTCCCGTGGCAGTCAGTGCAGTCGATTTCAATGGCGCCACGCGGCTCGTTATAGAGCTTGCCGTTGCCGTGTGCGTCCTGCTCAAAGTGGCAGTCGACACAGTGCATTCCTTTCTCCAGATGGATATCCTTCAAATGCACTGCCTTTCTGAATTTGTCAGGATCGCTATGAGGAACAATCTTGCCGTCTTTATCAAGCAGGTTGCCCTTTCGATCCTGTTTGTATACGGCGCGAAAGACCCAGCCATGCCCGTGGAAATCGGCAAATTGCGTGCGCTTCAGTTGCGGATTGAGATTGGTAAGATCCGCCAGGAATTGGGGATCGGACCAAAGGCCCCGGATTGCCGAGCCTTCAGGATTGCGCTGCTGAATCTCGGCCACCTGGTTGGGCGAAAGTTTCTTTTCCCTGGACGGATACATCAGTTCGCCATCGGTCTCGTTGTCCCACCAGGTGTATCCGAAGTAGGTGCTCACCATGTTCGTGCCCGGATGCATATGACACACCATGCACTGGCTGGAGGGGATGGAGCGGGTCAGGCGATGGCGTATCGGATGCCCGGATTGATTTTTGGGAATAGTGGGATCGGGATTTGCCGTGCGTCCTGAATTTCCATAGACCGCATAAGCGCCCGAATGCAACGGCGAACGATCGTTTGCGTAGATGACGTGGCATGCAGTGCAACCGCTGTGTCGGTAATCGCCGGGCTGATCGTTCGTACCCGGAAAATGCAGTATCGGATCGAGCAGTCTGGTCTTCTGCAATCCGAGGAATACCGGGTCGGTGCGATTGGCGGTTCCGAATCCCCGCACACTGAGGTTTTTGTCCGGCTTGCCGGGCTCTTCCTCCGGATTTGGAATCCCAATATCCGGCACCCGCAAGCCGCCGCGTTCAAATACGCGGAGCACGTTTCCCGGCTGGGAGATTCCCCACTGCGATAGCGGATCCAGGTAAGGGAGAATCCCCTTCGCGCGCGTTTCCTCCGGTGTCGGGGGCGGAACAGTTTGAATCCGCTGCGGCGTGCCGTCGCGTGCGTAACTCTCACCGAAGTGAGCATCCTTGAGCGGATAAGCGCCGTTGTTGTACAAAGCCGCTCCCCAAAGCATCGCGCCATGGGTCATCATGCTCTTTCGCACGTTGTAGGCTTCACGCGTATGACATCCTGCCGATCCACAGGTCTGATCCAGGACTCGAAGGTCGCCGGGGTTGTTAAAGCGGACAAATTCCTCGCTTTCCTGGTTCCACTGCGCGCCGATGCGAACGGGATTGGCGCTTGTCTTGAAAAAATCCTTCGATCGTGGCTGTGGATGCGCCTTCTCCTTCGCGCTGGTATCAGCGTTGCCGCCATGGCAATCGGTACATCCAAGGCGTACGGTTTCCTGTGCATGCATCGGTTCCACGTTGGTGTGACAACCGGTGGAAGTGCATCCTGCACTCTTTCTGTCGGCTTCCTGCTGCGTTTGAAAGAGCAGGCTTTCTCGAAGGTCTGAAGAGGCGCGGATCTGAGAGAAAGTATTATAAGACCCGGTTTCGGGGCCCTTCTTGATCACGGACTGCCGGCCCGCCAGGGCCTCGTGCCGCGTTTGTGGCGAAGAGTCGCGAGCAACCTCTACAGGATCCAAAGCCGGCCGGAGCCCGGCGTTGCCCAGCGCGATAATTGCCGCACCGCCGATCAACGCAAGAATTCTCAGCGCCATCAATCCTTGTTGCATCAGTACGTTACCGCCAGTCCGACGAAAGTCGAGAAAAGTGTTTTCGACGTGAAAATGTCCCGGAAGCCGCGGCCCGGAATAAATGCTCCTACGCCGCCATTGATGATGAAGTTATTATTCAGCCATGGGCGCCACTTGACTCCGAGGCTCGCATCCATGCCGACAAAGCGGCGGATTCCGGACTGAAAAAGCAGGGCCTCCAAAACTTGAGTATGTGCAAACCACATCACGTTGACGTTGGCTGAGCCTCGTAATTTCGGAGTGACTTCTGCATCCATTCCCAGACCACCCAGGTACAGTCCCGGGTTGACATAATTAGCCTGGCCTTCATCCTTGCTGCTTCGCAGACTTGGATTCAAGCTGAACCTTTGAGTGAGCCCCAAGCCCGTTCCCGTGAGCCGAAATCCTTGTCGCGTCCAAAAGCTGTTGCCCGCTCCGGCAAAGTTCACGTTATCGAAAATACTGTCGAAACCGCGCGAGCGATTGTCATTCGGGTTATCGTCGCCCGACACGTAGAAGAAAGACGCCTTATACCGCTTCCAGTCCCTGTCCAGTGACAACTCCAGAGCCGCCAGTTGCGCATTGATGTCGGAATTGAGCGGCGCGAAGACCGCGTTTTGACCTGCAATCTGGCTGGGGATTTCCTGGCCCAGCACCTGGTAAAAGGCATGATCAATATTCCAGGATCCGAAGTGGCCGTCTCCGGTCCATCCGAGGTAAACCGCGCTGATACTTTTGGGAATGACGTTCCCCACCTGGGCGGGACGAACCAGAAAACCATTCTCGTCAAAATGTACGCTGGGCCGGTCATGATTGAAATGAGCGCTGAATTGCGCCGTATAGCCGAGCGCGCCCAGGAAATCCTGGATGTAATAATTTGCGATTAACACTTCCTGGCGTCTTTGCCTGAAAGTATTCAACCCGCTGTTAGTGTCCTTTTCCAGCATGTTGAAATAGGCCAGATTGTACTGGTGCTTGTTGGCTTTAAAGTTGCCAAACAGGCGTACGCCCGGCTCATTGTCCGAGAAGACAAAACCGCGAAAATCACTGGTGAACCCCTGCGTGCCCACCCGCAGCGACGCGAAGTCATAGAAGGGACTGGTCTCGGCCAGACGCGCTTCCACAAATGCCTCCTGCAGGGCGATGTGGGAATCGCTTCGCGTGTTGAAACGGCGCACATCGATATTCACCACCGCGTTTTCGCGGGCCTCAAGATAATTGACATTGAAAACGGGTGTGATGCGAAACCGAATGTCCACCGGCTTGAAAGTAGAGTAACCGCGAAACAAGTCTGCCGACAGGATGAAATTCTGGTTGAACAGAAATGTTTCTCCGCGCGCGAAGAACTCCGGATTGTTCGGCTGCAAAGAACTGGGAGGACTGGGAACGGGAAAACGCCGGTATTCCTCCAGGGAATCGCTGATGGCGCTGAAATTCAAAAACCAGCGATTGCCGAAAATCGGGTAATCGCCCTTCAGGACATTCTGGTTGAACGGGTCCCACCAGTGGCCGCGCACATAAGGATAGTCTCCATTGGCGGAGCGATACGGGGTGTAGCGATCCCAGCCGGGAAAGCCGATGCGCCACCGATCAGCCACCGGAATGAAGTCTTCAGTCGCCTCCACGCGCGGGCGGTTGGAAACACGGCCGGCGTATCCAAGTGGCTGGTACTGGGAGGTGCGTGACGGATGCGCCACGTTTTCGACTGTTTCTGCTTCTTCAACCTGAGGCACGGGCCTGCGAAATGCCGGCGCAGTCTGGCTGGTCTCGGGTAGCTCCGGCTCTGCTTCCTTTGCGCCGGGTTCCTCCTGACCGGGGCGCCGGCGCAATCTTCGATCCGGGGGTACGCTCTCTTCGACCTTCATTTCTAAATTGAGCGTATATCGGTCGCGCAGAATAATTTCCCTGACTGACAGAGTCGGAAATCCGCTGCGCTCAGCAGTCAGGTCGTAAGTCCCCGGCTGAAGATTTTCAATCAGGAAGTTTCCTTCATTTCCGGTAACGGCTCCTTGCTGTTCTCCTGTTTGTCTGTTTATGACAGTGATGATGACCTGCGACAGGGGCGCGCCGGCAGTGTCGCGCACAGTCCCCTGCAGACGCGCTTGTTCGGACAGCCCCGGGCGTTCAGGGCGCCGAATCTGTGGCCGTGCCGCTTCCTTTCCCAACAAGGAAGAAAGGAAGCAGGAAAAAACAACCACGAGCGGAAGAAGTGTGTACCGCAAGCAGCCAACTGACCCGATCAAGCGCCCTTCTCTGGAGATCAAATTCAACGGAAGTAGAGACGCGATATTATCGCGTCTCTGTGTTCGAATTGCAAAACTCTCCCCGTTGTGTAAAAATCTCCATCCTTTCCACTCCCTTCAATGCGTGTTTGAGCTCACGATGACGCGACGCGACTTGGCATTTGTTTTGTTTCTCTTTGCCCTTTGCTGTTTGACCAGCCGGGTCTCGGCTCAGACCGGGACCATCCGGTTTATTCCGCCCCGAGTGCCGGCTGCGGTAGAAGAGACGGTAGCAGAGAAGGTGTCGGACTCAAGCATTCTCACTGCCAGTGAAGTGGACTTGACAGTAAAGGGCGCCCTGCAGGCAGCCGGCGTTCCGGGATACTCCGTTGTTGTAGTAGACAGGGCTGGAAGAATTCTCGCGGTCTGGCAGCAGCCCGGAGCCACTCTGGAAACCGCCGAGCGGGCCCTTTCCCTGGCTCGAACGGGCGCTTTTTTCAGCAACGATCAAGCGCCGCTCTCTTCTCGAACGGTGCGCTTCATCAGCGGCATTCATTTACCGCCGGGAATTCGGCTGCAGCCGAACGCAGACCTTTACGGGATTGAAAATACCAATCGGGGCTGCGATTTCAATGCGCAATTCAACGAAGGCAAGTTTGTCCCGCGCGCCAAGTCGCTTCTGGCATTGCTGCGCGATGAGAATCCGCAACTTGGCCCCTCGCTTCCCTGCAATGCTTTCGACCAAAGTGGATGCGGAGTTGGAATCAGCACGGGCAAGTACTCAGGACGCTTTGAAGAGGGCCGCTTGATTGACATCGAGCTTGACGAGAAGTTGGATCAAAAGCCGCTGCAGGTGGACGGAGGCGGCATACCGTTATTTAAAGACTGCCGCGTAGCCGGCGGTATAGGTATTTTTGGTATTCCGCCGGCGCAGGCAGAATTTGCAGCGCTGGTGGGAAGTATTTCAGGTGGGCCTTCATTTGGGCCGCTTTCCTGCCTCCCGCCGCCCGGTGCTGTTTTCCTCGCCGGATTACGGCTTCCTTTCATTGGGCCATTGGCAGCGCAATTGCTCCAGTCTGGAAAGACTACTTTGCCGGGAACCAGCCCGGGAACGTCCGTGGGCGCGTATCTCGTGCTGCCGCGTGATGGCGTCGTCGCTGCGGATGGATGGCTGGTTGGGGGGCCTGATAATCCAAAAAACAGCGCTGAACTGTCAGCTTCCGAAGTTCAGACCATTGTCCAGCAGGCGATTGATCAGGCAAATAAGACGCGCGCAGCGATTCGGCTGCCGCCTGGCAGCCGCACCCGTATGGTCATTGCCGTTTCTGATGTGCGCGGCAATCTGCTGGGCCTGTATCGGATGACCGATGCCACCGTGTTCAGCATCGATGTGGCTGTGGCCAAATCACGTAACGTGGTTTACTTCAGTAGTGAGCGGCTCGACCCGCGTGATTTACCCGGCGTCACGCCGGGCACAGCCGTGACCAATCGAACCATTAGCTTTGGATCCCAGCCGCTGTTTCCCCCGGGCATTGATTCTACCCTCCATGAACGGGGTCCCTTCTTTGACCTTTTTTTGCGCGACCTGGCCAGTCCCTGCTCTCAGGGATTCGACACGGAAAACAAGGAGAACGTTAACGGGATTGTCTTCTTTCCTGGCAGCGCGCCCCTTTTCAGAAATGGAAAGCTGATCGGAGGACTGGGGATCAGCGGCGACGGCGTGGATCAGGACGACGTGGTCACCGCTGCTGGAACCATCGGCTTTGAGGCGCCGCTTTCCATTCGCGCCGATCAATTTCTTTTGCGCAGCGTGCGCTTGCCCTATATAAAGTTCAATCGGAACCCTGAGAACTGAGCAAATTCTCCGAATGCCATGGCCAAAAAGAAATACGATCTGATCGTCATTGGTTCAGGACCTGCCGGAGAAAAAGGCGCTGCACAGGCGGCTTATTTCGGAAAAAAAGTAGCCCTCATTGAAAAGGAGCCTGTGCTCGGGGGCGCCGCTGCCAACACGGGGACTCTTCCTTCTAAAACATTGCGAGAGACTGCTCTCTACCTGTCCGGTTTTCAACAACGCGAATTGTACGGCGTCAATATCGGAATGAAGGAAAAACTAACGGTTCCAGATTTTTTGTTCCGGGAAAGACTGGTAAAGGAAAATGAGAGAGCCAGGATCATGGAAAATTTGAAGCGCCACAACGTGGAGCTGTATATGGGGATCGCCTCCTTTGTCGACCCGCACACGGTCTTGATCCATCCAGCCAGATCCGCGGATGTGCAGATTCAGGGGGCGGTCATTCTTATCGCCACTGGTTCATATCCTCATCGGCCGCCCATTTTTCCATTTCATGATCCGCGCATTTATGACTCCGATTCCATTCTTACCATGCACAATATGCCTCCCACGATGGTGGTGGCCGGCGGAGGCGTGATCGGCTGCGAATATGCGTGTATGTTTGCGGCTTTCGGTATCGATGTTTCGCTTGTGGAAGTACGAGAGACGTTAATGGGTTTTTTGGATCCGGAAATCTCCGACATGCTGCGCGTGAGAATGGAGGCGATGGGAATTCACATGAAGATGCCTGACTCCATAGAGACGGTTGAGCCGGGCGCTGAGACCATCGAAATCCGGCTACAGTCGGGCTCTGTGCTCAATGCGCATACGATTTTGGTCGCCTCCGGGCGCAGTGGCAACACTGAGACCCTGGCTTTGCAGAAAATCGGAATTGCGACCGGCAAACGTGGACAAATAGAGGTGAATGAGAATTATCAGACCAATGTGCCAAATGTGTATGCCGTCGGGGATGTCATCGGCTTTCCGGCCCTGGCCTCTACCTCGATGGAACAGGCCCGTGTTGCAGTGGTTCACGCATTCGATTTGAAGTACAAAACACAACTGGCCAGCGTGCTGCCTTACGGAGTCTTCACCATTCCGGAATGTTCCATGGCTGGCGAGACGGAAGACACCCTTAAGGAGAAAAAGATACCCTATGTCGCGGGTAAGGCGCTCTATTCCGGCAACGCCCGCGGACAAATCATTGGTGACAACACGGGCTTTCTAAAACTCCTTTTCCGCGAGGAAGACATGAAGCTCTTGGGTGTTCACATAATCGGCGAGCAGGCAACCGAAATTATTCATGTGGGTCTTAGCGCCCTGCTGCTCGGCGCCGGAGCCGACCTTTTCATTCAGACCTGCTACAACTACCCCACCCTCACTGAGATGTACAAATACGCCACCTATGACGCGCTCGGGCGCAAGGCGGCGAGACGCAAAAGCAAGGTCGCAGCTCAAGCGTAAGAGTTTCTTGTCAAAATTGAAAATTCGCGCCTTCGCGGTGAACCTCAGCGAGCAAGCCAAAACCGCCAATCCGTAGCCTTTAGTTCGGCTTTTTCGTCATCTTCACCTTCAGCTCCACTTCCTTTGTCGGCATCATCTGAGGCGCACCCGGACCCTTCATACCAGCATAGGCCTGCAGCTCGCGGATTTTTTCCATCAGTTTCGTCGAGAACCCGTTGATCTCTGCGGGAGTCGCACCGGCTGCTTCAAACGCCTTCCTGAACTGCGGCTCACTCAATTGTCCTGCCAGATTGGCAAACCAACGCGCATGCTCGGTAGGCACTACCCCGACGGAAGCCTTGCCTCGATAATGCAGTTTAATCTCGTTGCCATTATTCAAGTAGCGATCGATGAATTTCTGGCGCCGGAAGTCTTCCAGATCCCAGCGATTTTTATTCATCGGCAGCACGGCCATTTTTCCGAAAGTGGCGCCCAGGTCGGAGATGATGTACCAGTCTTCAATCTCACCGCTTTCCTTCTTTGTCTCGATGATGTCGTTGTTGCTGCTCTTTGTATCCCAGTTATTAAGCATGGTCATCAGGATCTTTAACCCCGACAGTTCCCTGGTCCCGGCGAACGGATTGTCATCCCACTTCCATTGATAACCGAGATGATGCCGAGCCGGGGACTTGTTTTTGAAGCGCGCGTTTGTGAAATTGCCGTCTGCGCGCAGAGATGAGTTCTTCTCGCGCTTCAATTTCCCGATGCCCTCAATGCGGCCTGATGGGACAAAGTAGGTCTCGTCGACCATGTAGCCCAGAGACCATAAGATCCGGCCAGCGGCGACCTCGGAATGCACTTCATTGGTGCTGGATTCAAACTTGACGCCCCATTTGACGCCGCCTGCGTCCGTTACTTCGACTTTGGGGTTGCTGCCGCTGAGATCTTCCTTGATGAATTGAAAGGGCGGCTTGGGGGCACTCGCCGGACTCCCTATTCCCCAGTAAAGGTCTTTGGAAGCGATGTCCCCCGGATCCTGCCAAAGCCTGGCTGTCCCGCTCGGTTTAGGTATCTCCTTGGTCTGCTTCGGTTTTTCAGCCGCGAACGAAGAAACACTGCAAAACGCAAAAACGAGCAGCCACAGCACCAACGCCGCTCGTCGCACACTCTCGTTGTAACGCATCATTTGACCCCTCTCAGTTCTGCTCACCTGATTTCAGGATACCAAAGACGATAAGCCAGTCCGCCCTGGAGGCCGAAAATTTTTGACATTTTCGGCCGCGCTGCAAGGCGGCGCTTCGAGCCAATTGCACCAATGGCAGAGCCCGTTGCGTTAGCAACCGGCCCTGCATGTTGCAAGCGGAGAGACGGCCTGAGGGCCGTCTAAGGGAATCTTCCATTTTGTGAGATGAGACGGCCCTTAGGCCGTCTCTCCGATCATCCCGATCATCTTTTTTTTTCGCAAAATCGCTTCCTGTCCGGTTATGTCCTGCATGACTCTTTTTCGTAACTATTACCGAGTTGAATCCGCCAGACTGCAGCATTGGGACTATCGGTCTGGTTGTTATCACGTCACTGTCAATACCAGAGAAGGAAAGCACTGGTTTGGTGCCGTCAAAAGAAGTGAATCAATCTTTTCAATGGCAGGAAAGATTCCGTGATCAAGTTGTCCACAGCGAGAAACAGTTGAACGAGTTTAGAGAATATCTCGCGTTGAACCCGAGCAGATGGGAGATGAAACGGCAGAGGTAAGCCAGCGGAGAGACGGCCTAAGGGCCGTCTCCGCCGCGATGTAAATTGCCAAGCTGAGACGGCCCTCAGGCCGTTTCTCCGCTCCCACGGCGGGCGGTGTGGATCACACGATTCTATGCCAGAGTGAATTGGAGGCGAGTTACCGAGGCAGGCGCGAATCGGTGGATGGCTGTTTTGCCGTTGACGGCCAGATCTGCGCTGGTCGGGATAAGAGCGGTCGGGTTGGCGAAGCTGTTGTGGGCATGAATATCCGAGGCAGACAGGGTCTGAATCTGGCACGATCGCAGGGAAGCTCCGGCGACGGATATTTCCGTATCGCGGCTTTCGCTCGCATGGGGATTGACCAGAGTCAGCAGCAGCGTCTTTCCCTGCAGTGAGGCCGAACCAGCCAGGCCCCACAGGCTGGCTGGTTTTTCCGCTCGCTGATAGGACACGCGTGGCGCAGAGATCACGGTTCGCACCGCTTGGGCGCCCTGGTGGGCGGCGTACATTTCAAAGACATGGAAATTGGGCGTGGCGACAAAGCGGTCCTCGTGGGCGACAAAGAGGGAGTGGATGGTGTTGATCAACTGGGCCACGTTTGCCATCACGATTTTGTCGGCGTGGCGGTTGAAAGTATCCAGAGTGAGAGCGGCAATCAGCGCATCGCGCAGTGTGGGAAGATAACCGAACAAAAATGCAGCCGGAACGTCCTGAGACTGCGCGTGCCAGGCTCCCCATTCGTCCACGATCAGCTTGACGCGGTGTTCCGGGTCTGCTTCTCCCATGGCCAGCCAATGCTGCTCGACCAGAGCTTCCATTCGGTCCGCGCGGTTTAGCAGTTCGTACCAGTCTTCCAGCGTAAAATCGATCGACTGGCGCTTGCCGACTGTTCCGCAGTAATAATGAAGCGCCCAGCCATAAAGATTGTTAAGTTGCCCTCTGCCTTTCTCGACCATGTTGGCAAAGAAACGGCGAGTCCAGTCCACGCTTCCATTGGGTGAGCCACCGTTTGGCCCGGCCGCGATAAAAGAGGGCATCCGTCCGTAGCGAGGAACCCAACTGATGAATTTGCGGTACTCTGTCGCATAATCCTCGGGTGTAAAATTTCCTCCACAGCCCCAGGGCTCGTTTCCGACCCCCCAGAAGCGAACGTCAAAGGGGGCGGTGTCACCATTGGCTGACCGCAGATCGGAAAGGCTGGTCAATCCGGAAGGGGCGTTACAATACTCAACCCACTCGTAAAAGTCCCTGGGCGTAAGGCTGCGGACGTTGGCCGCCAGATAAGGCTGTGATCCGGTGAGCCTGCAGAAACGCATGAATTCGTGAGTGCCGAAATGGTTCGGATCGTATTTCTGAGGCCCGTTCGGGGCATTATTCATCGAACCGGCCCAGAAATTCGTGCGCCGCGAACGCGCCTCACGCGGCCCGATGCCATCGCGCCAGTTGTAACTGTCGGCAAAGCAGCCGCCTGGCCACCGAACCACCGGCGGTTTGATTCTACGCATGTACTCGATCAACTGGCTGCGAATGCCGGCCTGATTTGCAATCTTCGAGTTTTCACCTACCCAGACGCCGTCATAGATTACCCCTCCCAGATGCTCGATGAAGTGCCCGTAAATGTCAGGTGTAATTGTGCCGATCGGTTCGTTGATCAGAACTTCAATCCTGGAATCGGCCGAGCGGGCGCTGCGGGGCGCCAAAAGAGCGGCGGCGGCGGCAAGCGTCGAGGCCAGGAACTGGCGGCGGCCTGCTGCGGTGGGACGGCGGTTGTTGCGGTTTTGTGATTGCACTATGGTTGTTTTCAAGTCCATGTCAACCGAGCCGGGAACCGGTGAAAGAATCTACCACAGAGGCGCATCCCGGCCCTAGGCCGCAAACAAACGCGTCATCGGTCATCAGTCATTGGTCATTAGTAGAATTTTGCTAAGAATTTTTTTAACAAGGGTTCTCCAAAGCCGTCTACGTCCACGAACGTGCACGTGACCGTCTTCGGCTTTTTGTTTGGTTGCGGCCTACGGCCGCCCTTCGGTGGTGAATCTTTTCACCGGCTCTCCCGGGCGGCTGTCTTACGGGAAAATTCCCAGTTCGCCGTAGGAGCGTTCAATCTTGCCGATGGCCAGGACATAGGCTGCCGTCCTGAGGCTTTTTAAATTCTGCTTGCGATAAATGTCCAGGATGGCCTGAAAAGCCTGGATCATGGTTCCTTCCAGCCCGGAGTTGACCAGTTCGATTTCGTCCGGTCCGTGCACCAGCAGGTTTCGCGTACCCGGTGAAATGGGCGCGTGCAGGCACTCCTCGAGGGCTTTCACGACGGTGTCGCCGCGAATTTCTTCCAGCCGCTTTTCCATGCGGCCATAGCGCATGTGCGCTAGGTTTTTCCCCCATTCGAAATAGGAAACAATGACGCCGCCGGCGTTCAGGTAAATATCGGGAATGATCCAGACGTCACGCTTCAGAAGCTCTTTCTCCGCCTCAACCGTAGTGGGACCATTGGCCGCTTCCGCCAGGATCCGGCATTGCACGCGTCCCACGTTGTCCAGAGCAATCTGGTTTTGCAATGCCGCAGGAATCAAGATGTCGCACGGCACCTCAAGGCAGCCCCTGGATCCATCGAATGTCTTGGCGCCGTCGAAATTCCGAATGCTGCCCTGCTTGTCGCGATGCTCTTTCAGTTTCGCTATGTCCAGCCCCGAAGGGTTGTAGATCCATCCGTCAAGCTCCCCGACGGCGATGATCCGGCAACGATCTTCTTCCCAGAGGAAGCGCGCAGCGTGATAGCCGACGTTTCCGAATCCCTGGATCACCACCGACTTGCCTTCCAGTCCGGGAGCAATCTTGCGCCTTTTCAACTCGTCTGTCTGGCGCATCGCTTCCCGGAGCCCGAATTGGACCCCTCGCCCCGTGGCTTCGGTCCGGCCGCGGATCCCGCCCTGAGTCACGGGCTTGCCGGTGACACAGGCCATGTTGTTGATGCCACCCGGGAAAAAAGCATCATACGTATCGGCGATCCAGGCCATCTCGCGCTCGCCGGTGCCCATGTCGGGAGCCGGGACATTGATTCCCGGACCGATGAATCCCTTGCGGATCAGCTCGGCTGTGTACCGGCGGGTGATTTTTTCAAGCTCATCAGGTGTGTATTCTCGCGTGTCGATTGCCACGCCGCCCTTCGATCCCCCGAACGGCACGTCTACGATGGCGCACTTGTAGGTCATCAGAGCCGCCAGCGCCATGATCTCGTCCTGGTCAACAGTGGGGCTGAAGCGGATCCCGCCCTTGAGCGGCTTGCGATGGTGGGAGTGCTCCGCCCGCCAGCCCTGGAAGATCTGGTACCGATTCCCGAACTTTACCGGGAACTGCATGAAAAACACGTTGTCGCAGGTCTTGATTTGAAGCGCCAGGTCCCTGGGAATTTTCATGTGGGTGGCCGCTTCGTCAAACTGTGCTGAAACGATCCGATTCAAATTGAGGTCTTCGGTGAGCGCTCCGTGGCGCGGTTTCTTCGGTGCTGTCGCCTTCATTTGTTGTCCTTTGTCACGGGGTCCTCAGCCGCGTAGAAACCAAGCTCAGGCTGAAGAAGAAAATACATCACTTTGGCTGGCGATATGAACAAGGTTTCACAACATCTTGAAAAAATTAGGTTTTCGACTGTACCTGTCCTATGGTACAGTTCAATCAAAAATTTGAAGCTGTCCCCCTTTCACGGGGTTTGGCCGCTTGATCTCGACGATTTTTAGTGCAAGACTGCCAGCCTCTAAAAGATCTCTTGAGCAACGTTTGGAAAACAACCGTTTTCATTAGCTAAGGTTTACGAGGCGAGAGACGAAGGAAGGGGCTTCGTATTTGGCCATCGGACAGTCAGTCCCCGCGCCTGTCATTTTCGCTAATCCAGTTCATAAGGAGGGAAGAATGCAACACAAGCCTATTAAATATGTTGAAAAGGCAGTGACCCGTGCGGCTGCCGGCGCATGGGCCATTTTTGAAAGGGCGAACCGCATCCAACCCAATCCTTCTTTTACTCCCAAATGGTCAGAAAAGCCGCTGTTGAAGTCTTACCAGAAGACCAAGCCACCGCTCGGCTGGCCTCGCACCACGGATTCTCTCTGTCCCAAGTGTGTGCCCGAAATTCGACAGCAGATCATAGATGGCAAGGTTCCGCACCAGGTTCTCCTCAACGAAAAAATCGGCGAGATCAAGGCGCAAATTATCGAGCGCGACGGCAAGATCCTGATGGTGAAGGACTGTCCCAGGCACGGGCATTTTGAAGACGTCATGGCCATCGATACCGCCTTTTTCAAGCATCTTGAAGAGGTTTTCCCGGGCCGCGACATTCGTGCACACAACGATGAACGGCTTCACAATCATGGAACCAGCACCATCAAGCACGGCCGGGGATCGGTTTTGACCGTGGACCTGACCAATCGCTGCAACATGATGTGCGATCCCTGCTTTATGGATGCCAACCAGGTAGGGTTTGTTCATGAGTTGAGCTGGGATGACATCAAGACAATACTGGACAACGCAATTTCAATTAAGCCGCGCCGCCAGATGTCGGTTCAGTTCTCGGGCGGAGAGCCGACCATCTCTCCCCATTTCCTGGACGCAGTGCGATATGCCCGCAAGGTCGGGTATAACAGCGTGCAGGCAGCGACAAATGGAATTGAGTTTGCCAAGAGTCCCGAGTTTGCCAAGGAAGCGGCCAAGGCCGGCCTGCGCTACGCTTATCTGCAGTTTGACGGCATCGGAAACGCCGCCAATGCGCACCGTAAAGTAGGAAATCTGTTTGACGTGAAGCTGCGCGCGATTGAAAATCTTTACAACGCCGGAGTGGAGATCGTTCCCGTAACGACCATCGTCAACGGCATCAACAACGAGCAGGTCGGACGAATTATTCAGTTCGCTCTGGATAATCCCAAAAAGATTTCATTCCTTTCGTTCCAGCCTGTGTCGTTTACCGGTCGTGACGAAGCGGTTACCGACGAACGCCGCAAGGCGCAGCGCTACACACTTTCGCATCTGGCTCATGACGTCAAGAACCAGACCGGCCTGGGCGAACCGGTGCGAGACTGGTTTCCCATCTCCTTCATGGGCACTTTTTCCGATTGGGCCGATCTGGTCCACGGACCGCAGGCGAATTGGGGCCAGCTCAACTGCGGATGCCATCCCAACTGCGGCGTCGGCATGGCGGTGATGATCGACAAGGAGACAAAAGAGTCGGCTCCCATCACCAAGTTCTTCAACGCCGAGTTATTCGCCAAGGACCTTCAGAAAGTGAATGACGCGGCGCGCGGTCGCTTCCTTTCGCTGGTGGGCGGAGCGCTGGCACTGCTGAAGAACTACGATCCTTTCCTGTCACCAACGCATTTCCGGTTGACGGACCTGCTGCAGAAGTTCGACAAAACCTTTGGCGCAACGGGTCACGATTACGGCAAGGTTTCCGGCGAAAGAACCGAGGAGGACATAGTCAAGCGTCGCGCCGACCGCTGGAACTTCCTGTTTATTGCGGGGATGTGGTTCCAGGACCTCTTCAACTATGATTTCCGCCGTACCGAGCAATGCATCATTCCCTATGCAACGCAGGAAGGCGAGATTTCTTTTTGCGCGTACAACACCGGAGTGGGCTGGCGCAATATCATCGAGAATATGCACATGACCGCCACCCTCACAAAGTGGTATGAGGAGCACGGCAGACATGAAATCTTTGCCGGCGGAAAAAGTGTGGATCTCAGCAGCACGGCCCATTCTTTGAGGCTGAACGCCGAGCATGTAGCTGCAGGCGCCCAGACAGACCTGGATGAACTGGGAATCGCCAAAAACGCGCGCGAGGAAAAGCGCCGCGCGCGGGACGCCGCTCTAAAGGGAAATGGCGTCGATCACGAACGGATGGCGCAGCTCTACCGTCAACACGTGCTGAAAGAACCGGGGGCTCCTCCACTGGTTCAGGTGCAGATTCCCGCGGAAGGCAAAGAAGTATTCGAGGTTTAAGAGCACGAATTTTCAAGGCACGAATTTCACGAATTTCACGAATTCTTTAAATAACTTCGTGAAATTCGTGGAAATTCGTGAAATTCGTGCTCAACTGCCCGGGTCCGCTCCGCTTTTTTTCTCCCGTCCATCTTCAACCAGCCTAAAATAGAACGTGCTGACGTTCACAGGGGTGCGGATAACCCGACTTCCCGTGTCTGCGTCTTAGGGCTGTCTTGCCGCTTATGAATCTGCGTGAACCGGGTGCCGTGTTGTTGATTTCCTGTTACGAGCTTGGGCACCAGCCTGCAGGCATCGCATTTCCAATGGCGTTTCTCGAGGCAGACGGGTACCGCCCGCACGCCCTGGACATCGCCGTGGAGAATTTTGACGCCGCCAAGGCCGCCGCCCTCTTTGTCGGTATTTCCGTTCCCATGCACACGGCGCTGCGTTTGGGAGTCAGGGTGGCCGAGCGTGTGCGCAGCGTCAATCCGAATTGCCACATATGCTTCTATGGCCTGTACGCGGCTTTGAACAGCGATTATCTTCTGACCACCGTCGCCGATTCGACGATCGGAGGGGAATTTGAAACTTCGCTGATTGCGCTTTGCCAGGCTTTGCAGGAAGGCACCCGACCCGAAATTGAAGGTGTCAGTTATCGCGACGGCTTCAGGTCAGGACCGAGGCTGAAGAAATCTTTATTCCCCACTCCTCGCCGTGGCCATCTTCCCTCGCTGGAACATTATGCCCGCCTGGAATACCGGGGAAACAGAGAGCTGGCTGGTTACGCAGAAGCAACCCGGGGCTGCCTGCATCATTGCCTCCATTGTCCCTGGCCTCCGGTGTACGACGGGCGCTTCTTTGTCGTTCCGGCGCAGACGGTCATTGCCGATGTACGAGGCCAGATAGAGCAGGGCGCGCGTCATATCACCTTCGGAGACCCTGATTTCCTGAACGGACCGGCGCATTCACTAAGGATCGCGCGCCTGCTGCATGAGGAGTTTCCGCAACTGACCTTTGATTTCACCGCCAAGGTGGAGCACCTGTTGAAGCACCAATCGTTGCTTCCCGAAATGGCGAGACTGGGCTGCCTTTTCATTGTTACTGCGGCCGAGTCTTTGAGCGCCGCGGTGCTCAAAAACCTGCACAAGGGACACACGCCTGCCGACGTTGTCGCGGCCCTGGAAGCTGTCCGGCGCGCAGGTATTTGTTTCCGGCCCACATGGGTCGCGTTCACGCCATGGACCGGGCTGCAGGATTACCTGGAGATGCTCGATTTCATCGAGCGAGAAGATTTAATAGACCACGTGGACGCGGTTCAGTATTCCATCCGCCTGCTGGTGCCGCCGGGATCCAGGCTTTTGCAGCAGCCGGCAATGAAGCCTCATTTGCTTGAATTGGACCAGGCGTCATTCAGTTATCGTTGGAAGCATCCTGACCGTCGTATGGAACAACTCTACTGTTGGGTAACGGAATTGGTGCGACGGGAGACAGAGCGGTCTTCACCAGCCATCGACATCTTTCATCAAGTTCAAAAACGAGTGTTCAAGATTTCGGGCGCCGGAAGGAAGCGTGATGCCGGATTTTCCTCCCTGTCGGTTATCCGAGAGCAGGCTGCGCGACTTACCGAACCATGGTTCTGCTGAGCGGAGCCGACAGAGAGCCAGTTTGGCTCTCTTGGCCGGTTGTGAGTAGTCAGTTGGCCGTAGTCCGTTGAAGTCTAGAAGTCGAAAGTCAAAGGTCGAAAGTCGAAATTCAGACTTTTGACTTTCGACCTTTGACCTTCGACTTTCAACTCCAACTGACAACGGACAACGGACGATTGACTACTGGCAATCGACTACGGACAAAATCAGGAGGTTAAAGTGAACGACGAGATAAAAATTACAGCCGAGGTCGACAAGCTGAATATTTCAACTTGTAGATTTACCGTCGACCGACCTGTGTACACGGGCAGGGCGACGTTCAACAACGCTGAAGAAGCCAAAGGGAATGCATTAGCGGAGCGGCTTTTCCGGATTGAAGAGGTCGTAGGTGTGGAGCTTTTGGGAAGTATCGTGGTGCTCACCTGCCTGGGCGGCCGCGGGTGGAGAGAGATCGGCCCGCAGGTGGGCTCCGCCATCCGGGAGTTTATTGCATCAGGCAAGGCGCCCAGCGAAGAACAATATAAAGCCAGCTTGCCGGATCCGGCTCTGCTGCGGGAAAAAGTGCGGGAGCTTCTTGAGCTTCAGATCAACCCTGGCGTGGCATCGCATGGAGGCTACGTGGAGTTGATTGATGTAAAGGATCACAACGCATACGTGCGGATGGGTGGGGGCTGTCAGGGTTGCGGCGCCGCCGACGTTACACTGAAGCAGGGAATCGAGACCCTGATTCGCGACGAGGTTCCCGAGATTTGGCAGGTCATCGACATCACCGACCACGCCGCCGGCACCAATCCGTACTACGAGGCGGCGAAGTAATTCGTTGTCCGTTGCCAGTTGTCCGTTTTCAGTTGTCCGTTGTTAGTTGTCCGTTGTCAGTTGTTCGTTGTCCGTTGTCAGTTGTCCGTTGTCGGTTGAAGTAAACGCCCTCAAAGTTGAAGGCCGGTTGTCGGAGCGTTGAACTCCAAGATGGTGTTGGGATGTTTGACGTGCGGACCTTCGGCCTTTTAATCTTCGACCTTCGACAGACCACTGACAACGAACAACTGACAACGGACAACTAACAACTGACAACCGACAACGGACAACGGACAACTGACAAATGCGCGTACTATTACTCCTTCCCGGCACTTCTTATCGTAGCGGCGCGTTCCTGGCCGCTGCTCAAAAACTTGGCGCTGAAATCGTGGTGGCAAGCGAAGAGAAGAACGCACTGGCCGGGTTGAATCCGGCAGGGCTCCTGACGCTGGATTTCGACGCTCCCGACGCTTGCGCCGCGCAGTTGGCCGCGCAGGTGCAGCCGGCAATCGACGCCGTAATTGGCGTCGATGAGCGAACAGCCGTCGTCGCCGCGACGGTTTCTGCGAAGCTGGGGCTTCGCCACAATCCGATTGAAGCTGTGGTGGCTGCGGGCGACAAGCTTAAGATGCGCCGGAAACTCTCAGAGAGTGGAATTCCGGTCCCCCCATTCGAGTCTTGCAGCCTGTCAGAAGATCCCACGCAGTTGTCCAAACGGGTCGCCTATCCATGCGTGCTGAAGCCGTTGAATCTTTCCGCAAGCCGTGGCGTAATACGCGCCAACAACGAGGCCGAGTTCATTCAAAGTTTTCTGCGGGTGCGGTCAATCGTGCAGGGCCCGGCGTCCGGCAACGGGAATTCCACCTCCCGCAACATCCTGGTGGAACAGTATTTGCCCGGAAAGGAAGTTGCCGTGGAGGGTCTTCTGCTTGATGGAAATCTTCACCCGCTCGCGATCTTCGACAAACCCGATCCTCTGGAGGGTCCGTTCTTTGAAGAGACCATCTACGTCACGCCGTCGCGACTGTCGCACGATCAACAGGGATCGATCATAGCCGCGGCAGGCCTCGCCGCCGGCGCGCTGGGCCTGCGGCACGGGCCGGTGCATGTGGAGCTGCGGATCAATGAGCGCGGGCCGTGGATTTTAGAAATCGCAGGGCGTTCCATAGGCGGCCGCTGCTCGCGGGCGCTGCGGTTTGGAGACGGCGTCTCCCTGGAAGAACTGACTTTGCGGCACGCCCTGCGGTTGCCCTTGATGCTGGAAAGAGAGCGCGCGGCGTCGGGAGTTATGATGATTCCGATTCCACGAGGCGGCATTTTGCGCGAAGTGCGGGGCCTGGATGAAGCCCGGTCCGTGCCGGGAGTGGATGAGGTCAGCATCACGGCGCACCGGGGCCAGCGGCTGGTCCCCTGGCCGGAAGGCTCGCAATACCTGGGTTTCCTGTTTGCACGCTCCCAGGAACCGGAACAGGTGGAGGCGGCGCTGCGGCTTGCTCACAGCCGGCTGGAGATAGTTTTCGAATAGCCTCGGCCGGTTTTTGCCACGAAGACACTAAGGATCAGGAATCTATCCAGTAGTGACACTTCTCGAATCAACCACGATCGAGCAAGAGTGTCAGTTCTAACTAAATTATTAAATCTTTGTGTCTTCGTGTCTTCGTGGCAAAGAACCCTCGGCATAGAT
This sequence comes from Acidobacteriota bacterium, assembly GCA_036507075.1. Classification (GTDB taxonomy): domain Bacteria; phylum Acidobacteriota; class UBA6911; order JACQSX01; family JACQSX01; genus DASXQR01. The sequence goes on from DASXQR010000017.1 coordinate 61,133, forward strand.
TTCCGTACGGTTGCGGCCCAGTTCTTTTGCCTTGTACAGGGCTCGATCGGCACATTCGATCAGCTCTCGCACATCCTTGGCATGCTCGGGAAAAGTTGCCACCCCTGCGCTTAGTTCAATCATGCCGCACGGTGCGGGATGGCACTGGAGTTCATTTCGCAGTCTATCTATGAGCATCTTTGCGCGCGTGGGATGGGTTTCCGGCAGCAGGATGGTGAACTCGTCGCCTCCGTAGCGGGCCAGGAGATCGGTTGAGCGTGTGGTCCGTTTCAATAGCTGGGCAACATAAGCTAAAACCTTGTCTCCCTCGGCATGTCCCTGAGTGTCGTTTACCTGTTTGAATTGATCCAGGTCCAGCATCACGATGGTGCATTCACGGTGCTTGCGGCGTGATCGCTCTATTTCGTCTTCAAGACGCTCGTAGAAGTAGCGGCGGTTGTAGAGCTCAGTCAAGCCGTCAGTGCGGGCCTGGTTTTCTATGGTCTTGAAAAGCTGCGCCATTTGAAGAGCCACTGCAGTTTGCGTGCCCAGAAAATCAAATTTAAGCTGTTCCTCTTCTGTCCAGCGATGAGACTCTTTGTGATAGATGCGGAGTTCGCCGAAATCCTGAGCGTCACTCTGAAGTCGTGTCACCAGTCGTGAGTGGAATGAAAGCTCCCCCACGGGAGACTGCTTCATGTCCGCCGAGCAGAAGAGTCCCGGATTGGTCGAACCATCGAAATCGGTCGAAGAGTCATCGACGCAGAAGGCGCCCATACGCACGGTTTGGCCTTCCATTACCAGGAGTTCCACCGCATCGCACTTCATGATGTCTCGGACCGCTCGCGGGCATCTGGAGACAATCTGCGCCTCATTGAGAGAGCGGGTCAGATGTCGTCCGAACCCGACAAGATCCTGAGTGAAACCGATGGATCGCCGCGTGAGCGGAAGGTGCCGGCTGGGTCTGGAAACGAGCGCGGCGACGATTGAGGAAAGACAAAAAAGTAAAACAAGGCGCAATGAAAAATCGGCCTTATCCGCCCATGCTTCGATTGCGAAGTAGGCGGCCAGACCAACATACAGAATCATGACTGCCGAAATCGCTATCATAGCCAGCCGATAGCCGGGAACAAAACCGGCCACGCCGAGTAAAAACAGCAGTACTGCAAACGGCGCAGTGTTTGAGAATGGGAACAAATAAAGGGCGGCAGCGGCGGCGATATTGACCGTCGACAAGCGCAGCAGCAGCGATGGATTAGTGAACAGAGTGGAGCGGTTGACGGTTATAAAAGTTGAGATCCCGATGAGTGCCAGAGAGGCTAGAAGGTACGGCAGATAGTACGCATGTTCGCGGGACAGGTAAACCAGACAGACAGCAGTCCCTGACATTGCCCATTGCGGCAATAGGATATAGAGATCACCTGAAGAAAGGTATCGCTGCCTCGCCAATGATTAACATGTTATAAATAAAGGCCTTCGACCGCAAGCAGTCTTTGATTACCGAAAGATCTTCTGCCACGAAGCCACGAAGACACGAAGATTTAACAACTCAATTGGAATTGGCACTTCTGCACGAAATGATGATTGATTTGAGAATTGTTTTTTGGCAAGTTTATCAAAGCCGTCTACGTCCACGAGACGTCCACGACTACGTCCAACGTCCACGAGGGACGGCCACGTCTACGATAACGTCTACAATCTGGTGGAGTGCAGCCTGGGTTGCAGGCAATTGAAGCTGATCATCCTGCGTGCCTTCGTGGCTTCGTGGCAAACTCCGGCTAGAGCAGGTGGCCCAGTTTTTCCCGTTTGGCTCTCATGTAGGACTCGGCCCGTTTTGAATGGTCGACTTTCAACGGCAGCATGGTCGGCACGGCGATGCCTTCACGCTCCAGTCCTTTCTTCTTTGCAGGGTTGTTTGTGAGCAATCTTATTTCGTGGACGCCCAGATATTTGAGAATCTCGGCGCAGAACTGATATTGCCTTTGATCGGCTGCAAAACCGAGGCGCTCGTTGGCTTCCACCGTGTCGACACCCTGGTCCTGAAGCTCATAAGCCATCAGCTTGTTGATCAATCCAATCCCCCGACCCTCCTGCATCTGGTAAAGCAGGATGCCCGCCGGAGTGGAAGCGATCTCCTTGAGTGCGGCTCTCAGTTGCGCTCCGCAGTCGCATCGATGCGATCCGAACACATCACCCGTAAGGCACTGCGAGTGAATACGCACCAGCGGTATACCGGAAAACGGGACGGCGCCATGCACGAGCGCAACCGCTTCTTCACCCGATGTGGTATCTTCGAAGCCATAAATGGTAAATGTTCCGGTATCGGTTGGAAGAGTCGATCTCGGTATTCTGGTCTTGTTTAGAGCCATGCAGGAAAGTATAACACTCGCTCACTGCGCGGTTGCGAGTTACGGGTTCTTTGCCACGAAGCCACGAAGGCCAGGGTTTACCGTACAGTGACACTTCTCAAATCAACCACGATCGCGCAGGAGTCGCACGTCTAACTGAATTGTTGATCTTCGTGGCTTCGTGGCAACCCCCCCCGCAAACTCTTAGGGGAGGCGAAGATCGTCGGCGGTGTCAGGTTTCCGGTCGGGGCCGTTGGAGATGACTGCGAATCCACCGGCCTGCCGCTGAATTCGGAATTCGGAATTCCACGCGTCAAGGCGAATCACTTCGGGCAGATAACCCGGCGAAAGCTTGTCCACCAGGTCGACAAAATCCACTGCGGCCGGATAGGCGCCGTTCACCTGCCGGTACTTTTCGGCGGCCTGCAGAATAGTCTTCATTTCCCCCTGCGTGCGGCGGCGCAGTATCTGATCGAGAGCCTCCTTCAGGTCCTGCACCCTGATCCATTGCATTTCGGCCAGCCTGATGTCCTTTAGAACCCATTTTCCATTTTCTCTCTCGAACCGGAATCCCGTGGTAACGGTTCCTTCGGCGACGGCTGAGCTTCCCGTAGGCGAAAAGCTGGTGAACTCGATTGTGGGGCTGAGCGACTCGAGTTCGGTCCCCTGGAGCAGATTGATCGCCAGTTTGTTTGCCTTGCTTTTTCCGGCACACGAGGCCCACAGCATCGCGCCGCCAATGAGCAATATCGCCGGCCAGAGGATTTCACGCCTTTTCATGGCAGCACCTTAATATTTTTTCGCAAATTTCAGTACCCACCTGTTAAGTATAAGTGTACTGAAATGCCGAATCCTAATTTAAAGCTGGACAACCAGGTTCAATTTCTTAAAGGCGTCGGTCCGCGGCGCGCCTCCGACTTGTCCCGGGAAGGCATCCTTACCGTCGAAGATCTTTTGCTCTATCTCCCTTTCAGATACGAAGATCGCACCAGCTTCAGAAAAATCAGCTCCCTGCGCGACGGCGACTGGGCCGTGGTTTTTGGGCAGGTGGCGCTGGCGGGTGTTTACCGCACGCCGGTGAGAAAAATGAGCATTTTTGAGGCGGTAGTCCGCGACGACACCGGCACGCTCATTCTGAAATACTTCAACCAGCCCTTCATGCGAAACGTGATTCACAATGGAGACTGGCTGGTCGCCTATGGGCAGGTGCGCCGCGACCCCTTTAAATCCAGCTACCTGGCAATGCAAAAGCCGGAGGTGGAAATCATTGAGAATCCGGAGAGCAAGCAGGCGCACGCGGGGCGCATCACTCCCATTTACAGGAGGATCGGCTCGCTCACGGGGAAAGTAATCCGGCAGATTGTATGGGATTTGCTGGCACAGCTTGATGAGGAGCTCCCCCCTCTGGTGCCGCAGAAAGTCGCCGCAAAATGGAAAATGCCCGAAAGAACTGAAGCCGTAATGCGGCTGCACGCTCCTTTGGAAGAATACTCCCGACCCGAAAAACTGGGAGAACTGAACGAGTTCCGGTCCCCGTTCCATTTCAGGCTGATCTTTGAGGAATTCTTTTTGTTCCAGACAGGCGTGATGATCGCGCGCGAACAAAAAAAGCAGCGGCTCAAAGGCCGCACGCTGCAGATCTCCGATTCGATCAGGGCCCGGCTCAAAACGATGCTCCCATTCCATCCCACCGAGGCGCAGAAGAAAACCCTGAAGCAGATCGTTGATGATCTGAAAGGCAGACATCCCATGAATCGCCTGCTGCAGGGAGATGTGGGAAGCGGCAAAACGATCGTCGCCGCTCAGACGGCGGTGATTGCCGTCGACAATGGATGGCAGGTGGCGATGATGGCCCCGACCGAGATTCTGGCAGAACAGCATTACCAGACATTCCGGCGACTGGTCGCGCCTCTCGGGGTTGAAACGGCCCTGCTTACATCGGCGGTCAGCAAGAAAGAGCGCACCGCGATTCTGAAATCGCTGGAGGCGGGTAAAGTGAGCCTGGTAATCGGGACTCACGCTTTGATTCAGGAAAAAGTGAATTTTGCCAATCTCGGCTTGGCGATCATCGACGAGCAGCAACGGTTCGGGGTGATGCAAAGATCGGCTCTGATGGAGAAGGGAGAAAACGTCGACGTTCTGATCATGACCGCTACACCTATTCCCCGCTCGCTGGCCATGGTGCAATACGGGGACCTGGATGTTTCTGTGATCGACCAACTGCCGCCCGGACGGAAGCCCGTGCGCACGGTGCTGAAAGCCGAAACCAGCCGGGAGGAAGTTTACAACCTGATTTACCGGCAAGTCGCGGCCGGGAGGCAGGCGTACGTCGTGTATCCACTGATTGAAGAGTCGGAGAAGATCGATTTGCGCGCCGTCAAGGCCATGGGAGAGGAATTGCGGCAGCGCTTCCGTAATTTTGAAGTCGGTGTCCTTCATGGCCGTATGAAACCGCCGGAGAAGGAGGAGCTGATGGAGAAATTCTCGACGGGAGAGGTACAGATCCTTGCAGCCACCACTGTGATCGAGGTCGGTATTGATGTTCCCAACGCCAGCCTGATGGTCATCGAGCACGCAGAAAGATTCGGCCTGTCCCAGCTCCATCAACTGCGGGGGCGGGTGGGGCGTGACGCGAGGGAATCCATTTGCGTGCTTCTCGTCGATCGTGTTGCCTCACAGGAGGCATGGGAGCGACTGCAAATCATGAAGGAAACGCAGGACGGATTCCTGATCGCGGAAAAAGACCTGGAAATCCGGGGGCCAGGAGAGTTCGCCGGGACGCGCCAGTCAGGCGTTCCTCTGTTTCGCCATGGCAACCTGGTGCGCGACCGGAAGATCATGGAGCTGGCGCGCGAAGAAGCGCGCTTGTTCCTGCAAGGATTGAGCGGCGCTGAAAGACAGCAATACATCGTGAACATGAGACAGGTCTGGAAGGACCGTTTTCATTTGAGCCGGGTGGGTTGAGTGCGCATCATCGCCGGCCGGTATCGAGGCAGGGTTCTTCAGTCCTTTCGCGGTCACGAGATTCGTCCCACCAGCGATCGCCTGCGCGAATCGCTCTTCAATATTCTTCAGGCGCGCGTGGAAAGGGCTGCCGTGTGGGATGCATTCGCCGGGACGGGCGCTCTTGGCCTGGAAGCGCTCAGCCGTGGCGCTTCCCATGTGGTGTTTACGGAAAAGGATCGATCCGCCCTGAAAATATTGAAAAAGAATATTGAAATTCTGAACGCAGGCGACCTGGTGGAAGTGATTGAAGCGGATGCGGTCCGTTGGGCCAGATCCGCCGGGACTCATTTCGATCTGGTTTTTGTCGACCCCCCCTATGATTTCAAGTTGTATCTGGAGCTGGCCGACGCCATCCGCGACTCGGGTGTCTGCGGGCCGGAAAGTCTGGTGGTCATCGAGCACTCCAGGCGCTCACAGACGGCCAGCCGGCTGACGGAACAACTCACGCCCTACCGCCAGGTGCGGCAGGGAGACACCGTTATTTCGTTTTTCGCGGGATCGGAGTTCAGCCCTCCGCCGCAGCCGAAGTGACCTGCAGCCGGGCGATATAGGGCAGGTTACCGTAGCGATCGCGATAATCCAGCCCGTATCCCACCACGTAATCTTCGCCGACGGTGAATCCTCTATATTCCACGGGAACATCGATAATGCGGATCGATCGCCTGTCAAGGAGCGCGCAAACAGCCAGCTCGCCCGGATGGCGCGCTTTCAGGTTCTTAAGCAGGTAGTTGGTTGTGAAGCCGGTGTCCACGATATCCTGAACCATCAGAATGCTCTTGCCGCTGATGTCCTGATCGATATCTTTCAGAATCCGAACCCCTCTGGCGGGTTGTTCCTTCTTGAATCGTGTGATGGCCAGGAAGTCTACCTGCACCGGCAGGTCGATGTTTCGAATCAAGTCGCACGCAAAAACAGTCGCGTTCTTCAAAACCGCAATCACGAGCGGCGGGTCGTTTCGGTAGGCCAGTGTAATTTCATTTCCCAACTCGGCCACCCTGCGCCCGAGCGCCTCGGCTGAGAAGAGAACTTCGCCGACTTCAGATTCCGAGTTTGAGCAGGAGGCTTTCAAAATTCCTTTTATAGATGATAACCAGGCTGACTTCGGGGTAAGTTTGTCGAAAGAGGCGGATCTTCCGATTTTTCCGCGTGACGAGCCTCTGCTTCAAAGTCGTAACTTCAACATAGACGTCGTATTCGGGGAGATAAAAATCGGGAGTGAAACTCTCGGTAACGATGCCCGAGCCGTTGCGCCTGAGGGGGAAGCAGACAGCCTCATAGAGCCACGTTATTCCATAGAAGGTCAGAAGATCGGCAAAATCACTTTCGCTGGTGTGAGCAAAGGGTAGCGAGCAGTGCGCTGAATCCTGGGGAAAGTCTTGAAGGGCTTCGAGTTTGGTTTCCAATACCTCGTCCTTGTTGGGATTGTAGGGACTGACCGGGATGGTGTCAAGGCGGAATGCGGAGCCAGAGAGAAAGCGGCAGAACCGCTGCTATCTCTGCACGAGTTCTGAGACAGCCTCGCTTTGTTTTCCGCGCCCTACTCCTCCCCTTTTCTGCGACGGATTCCTGCCAGCAGTTCGAGAATCGCTGCCGCGACCGCATGGGGCTGGCTACCGGCGATTAGATGATCGCTGCCGGGGACAATTTGCCATGTACCTCGCGTGGAGCGCCGAGACAGGCGCTACTGGAGATCGCGCCACTCGGGACCGTGCGCTGCGGCGTACGAATCCCAACCGGGAGGAAGTAACCCCGCTGGTCTATCGTGACTCAGAACGACCAGGGGTACATCGGCTCTGCGGTGAACATAATGTAGCCGTCTCCATTCTGTTCCGATTCGGGCAACACGCTCTTCGGCGCGCGGCTCTGACTGTGACTCTCCTTCACTCTCCGGCTCCTCGCGCTCTCTCTTCCGCCTTCCGCCTTCTTCTCCGTGTGTAAGCCAATCGCCCGCTGACTATTGCCAGCGGCACGATCAGGCTCAAAAAGTCGCCGGCCATGCGGTGCATCTGAGAGGCATGAGCGTAGTGCGGTGCGATCAGCACATAGGGTCCCCAAAAATAAGGGCTCGCCATGGAAACAACATGCGTCTGGACCGGATAGGATTTCGCTCGAAATTTCAGGCGGGCCCTTCGAAAATTCGCGGCAAGCTCTGATTCAACCAGCGGAAGACGGTAAAAATCCGCCAGGATCAGGCTCGAGTGCTGGTCAATCGGCCAGAGCGTCGCGATGATCTGTCGCGCGCCCGCCGTTTGAAAAGCAGCGGACAGCCCAAGCAGGCCGTTTCCGTAGCCGGAAACTTCCCCTGCCGACTCGCAGGAGCTGAGAACGACCAGGCGGTAGGAGAGCGACGTGTGCGCGATCTGGCGCGCAGTAACCGGTTCGCCGCCGGCAAGCATCGAGAGCGCGGGAAAAGTCTGGTTCAGAAGCGAGTGTCCTGCGTAATGCAGCGTATCCCGATTCATGGTCCTGGCTTCCTCCCAGTTGCGGGCGATCTTTGTGTCGGCCGGCAAAAAGGAACGGTCCGAATTGGATTCTTCCATCCAGGCGGTAAAAGTTTTCAGGGAATCTTCAGTGCCCGGAGGAAATCTCAGCGTTGACCAGTAACGAATGGAAGCCCGATCCAACAGCGCCTGACCTCCACCTGATTCAAGGATTTCGAATGGAATAGCGTGTAACTGCCCGTCTGGAAGTAATGTCCAACAGTCCGTATTGTCGAGATGTCTCTCCAGAGGTCGTATCAGGATGTCGAAAAGCTGCCGCGAGGCATGCCGGTTGTAATTGGGTGCCAGCAGGTTGGAGGTCGCAACCATCGAGCCGAGTAGCGTGTCTATAAGAGGCAGACACTTCTCCGGAGGACACGAAAGAGGAACAAAGTCGATTCTGTTGCGACGGATAATCCACGCCATTAGCTGTTCGCGTGTGAAACAAAAATCGATTACCGCGCACGAAGGGCCCAGAGTCTGCTGCAGCGCGGCGATATCGACTTGCTTATCGCGCCGTGTATGACTCCTAGCCATCTCCCAGACCAGTAAAGCGGAATGCCAACGGTTCTGTCGAATCAGGCTTACGGTCCATAGACGAGCCACTTCCAGCAGGCGGCTGGTAAAATTGAATTCAAAGTCGGCAATGCTGCTTTCGCCGGCGAGCAGATTAAAAGCATTTCGAGCCGATATTGCAGCAGCCGGGTAGTTTCCTTCCGCCAGTTGGATCCGTGCCAGCAAATGCTGCATGCGCCAACGACCCGGATCGCCCGCCGGCAACCTGGATTCGAGCTGGCGCAGCAGATTCGAAGCCTCTGAGGCTGAATCAAGCGACATCAGGCGATCGCACACGGCGTCGGAGACGAATTCCGGATTGTTCACCAGCAGCGCCTGCCTCAGGGCGATCTGCGACAAATGAGCCGCCTGGCGATCCTGATGCAGGGCGCGAAAATAATGCTGCCGCAATGTGAGCCTCTGAAAGTAGGCGTTCGAACCGGCTGGCAACCGGCGATCCAGAAGTTCACCGGCCTCCCCGGCCCTGTTGAGCATCAGCAGACATTCGGCGACGTTGTTTTGGACAATGGGAAAGTTAACGTGGTGTTTCGGAAGTGTCGCCAGGCAGCGCCGATAGAATGTGAGGGCGGCCTGAAGGTTTCCGCATTCCTTGTGCAGCTCAGCCAGGTTGTTTGCTTCCGTGGCTACGCCTTCGGAATAACCGATTGCAGAATGGAGCTCGAGCGCCGCCTGGTAATGCTTGAGCGCCTGATAGAAAAGACCTTGCTTCTGAGCTACTGCTCCCAGGTTCTCCTGAATCATTCCGTCCAGGTGGGTGGGCTTCCCCGGAGTTCTCAATTCCCAACTTCGCAAGAGGTATTTTCTGGCCTCCTGCAGTCGAGCCTGGTCGACCAGCGTGTAGCCGATCAGAAAGAGAAGATGATGCTGTTGCCAGCGTAGTGCATAGCTTTGCGCCGCTTCCAGAGCCTCCCGGAAATGCTTTTGCGCCGCCGCCAGATTGCCCGTTGACAGGTCACGCCAGCCCTGCTCTTTGTGTGAATAAACAAGGGCCAGCGCATCGGGATCTTCGGCCTCGATCCGATGCAGGCTCTGATTCTTCAGGCGAGGCTGCAATGCCCTGACGGCATTACGGCAGATCTCAGTCGAGCCGGATTGCGTAACCAAAAATCTCTCGAAGGCCTTGCAGGCTTCGTTCTGATTCGCAAGAAAAATCCTTTCTGCCCGGCTGATATGCGAGACTTTCAGAGCGCGAATAAAGCTTGCCCCTTCGTCGGCCAAAGCGCTGGAGCCGGCCAGGAGGACGCACGTGATGCACAACAATGGGCTGAGGGTCCGCTTGCTGACGCGCGCGGCTTGGTTAAAGATTTCACGCATGGCAGGCAGCCGCCTGAAACGAGTCACCGTCTTATTCTCCGCAGGAGGGACTTGGCTTGATCAGTGAACTCACCCGAACCGCCAGCCAGCTTCTCCAAGACGGCTTTTGCCCCATTTCGGTCTCCTTGTTTGAGCCGGCCATTTGCAAGGTACCACTGGACTCTGTCGTCGCCCGGATTGCGGGTGGCAAGCTGTGTAAGGATGCGCTCGGATTCTGAGTATTTTCCCAGCACGTACTCGACATTGGCCAGGTAAAAGGCGGCATCGTAATTGAGAGGATCCGCGGCCAGATACCGCTGGAATTTGCTTTCGGCCAGGGGCCAGTTTCGGTTCGAATATGCCCGCATGGCCTCGAGAAACTCGCTGCTCACCCGGGACGTTCTCAATTCCGGAGGAACCAAGGGATATGGAGTGTTAACGGCAAGCTGGCGAGGACTCGGTGCCCTTAGACCCACCCAAAATCCCAGCAGCACCATAAACACGATGGCCGCTGCGATTGGCCAGACGAGCGCATGCGGCCTGGAATGTTTCTTCAGCCGCTGCAATTCCGTTCGGTTTTGCCGGATTTCCATCAACAGGAGCAACCGCTCGTGACAGTCGGGGCACTGTTCCAGGTGCCCGGCTACAGCCGCCGTGTGGTCAGGGTCCAGGTCAGAATTTAAGAATCCGGTCAGGTCTGCGTCTTCACATTTCATACTTACATAACTTCCCAAAGGTTCTTTTTGCGAAGATTTTTTCTAATTTTATCTAACCCATTGTTAAGACGGCTCTTAAGAGTAGACGACGGCACTCCCGTCGACTGGCTGAGCGCCGCCAGCGTGGGTGGTGACTCACTCAGGACCAGAGCATCAATTACCAGGCGCTGCTCCGGGGGCAGGCTTTCAATCTCACGCATGATTTCCTGCAGGCGACGACTCTTCAGGCTTTCCTCTTCCGACCGCACCACCTGCCGAAGCGGTGAGGATGAACCCAGTTCGGACACTCGGTCCGCCATCTGAAGGTCCTGATCCTGCAGTTGCCGGCGCCTGCGATGGTAGTGGTCGATGGAAACATTCGTGACCACCTTCTTAAGATAGAGCAGGGCTTCCTCGGGTGTGCTGATCAGGGTTTTGGATTTAAGGGCGCGAACAAAAGCTTCCTGTGTAACTTCATCCACATAGTCGGTGTGGCGGAGAATCGCGTAGGCGATGTGTCGGAACAACCGCAGGTGGGATGTCCAGAGATCTTCCAGCAGGCCGGGATCCATATCCGCTCTCAAATGTGGATTTCGGAATGCGGAATGCGGAATGTATCCAGGTCAAATTCTCAAAGCTGAAACCCAATCACTCCCTATTCCACATTCCGCATTCCACATTCCGCATTCCGCATTTGGACATACGGCTAGAAAAATCGAAAAACCGCGAAGTTAAGGCCCTGCAATTAAGGTCCGGGCTTTGACCGGCCCCTCTGGTTATCAATCTTATGCGTCTGTTCGATGAATCTGAGTAGTAAATGCTTGTGTTCCGGCGTCAAACCCTTCCACAAAAGAACGACCTTCTTCAATTCTTTATCCAGCCTGGGGGGAATGATTTCGAATTCCGCCTGAGGGACGGGAAAAAAGTCTCGAACGCCGACTTCCAGAGCTTCAGCCAGCTTCAGCATGGTGGCAAGTGTCGGGCTGGTATGATCATTTTCGACGCGCGAAATATAGTAGACGTCCGTCTTCATTCGCTGGGCAATCTGCTTTTGGGTGAATTTCTTTTCTTCGCGAATTTCCCGGACACGCTCGCCGAAACTCTTCGGCATTTCTCCGCTCCTTTGGGGAAAACATGGAAAATCGTCGGACCGAAGGGTGCTTGAAAAAAAATCTAAAATTTCGTCGCAAATTTTGATTGCGCTCAGTTATATAGTGCGTGGACCCAGAAATCAACAAGCTAAAGAGTGAAGTGGCGGTGCTGCTCGCCTTCAATCGAACACGTCTGGACAAGACTCGCTGGGCTTCAATTCAGCAACTGCTGCACGACTCGGTAAACCGCAACGGGCCCCCGCCCGGGCTGCACGGAAAGCTTCTGAGAGAACGTGATTATTTGCAGGAGATTATTGAAGAGGCCCGTAGAAGGGAAGCTGCTATAATGTCGCGGCGATTGTTATGAACCTGTCCCGCGGCGTCATCGCCATCTATCCGGGCTCCTTTGATCCCATCACGAACGGCCACCTCGATATCGTGGAGCGTTGTGCGGCGCTGTTTGAGGAAGTAATCGTCGCCATCCTGGGAAACCCGGAGAAGAATCCGTTGTTTACCATGCAGGAACGAGTCGAGATGCTCCGGAACGTAACCAGCGCCTGGAAAAATGTTTCTGTGGACACTTTTGACGGCCTGCTGGTCGATTACGCGCGCCGGAAGGGCGCCCGGGTGATCATCCGAGGCATCCGCGCTGTTTCCGATTATGAGTATGAACTGCAGATGGCTTTGATGAACCGCCGTCTGGATGACAGAATTGAAACCGTCTTTCTGATGCCCGCCGAATCCTATTCGTACCTCAGTTCCCGCCTGGTGAAAGAGGTCTTCCTGCTGGGCGGAAATGTGAGCGGCCTGGTTCCCCCCCTGGTCGAAGCCGCACTGGCCCAGAAAATCAAGCGCCCGGCGGCAGCCAGACGATAGAAATTCAGGACTTGCCGCCTAAGAATCTTCACCACAGAGACACGGGGAACACAGAGACGGACGAGGGCAGGCAGTGTCCGCCCAGGTCCAATAACGTGTGCCACAACTCAGTTTGCGAGACTAAACGGACCCTGCCTGCCCCTCGTCCGTCTCTGTGTTCCCTGTATCTCTGTGGTGAAAAATTCTTACGCGGATTTATGCCTTAGTCAGATTTGGGTAGCCAAGTAATCTCATTCATTTCGTGTTTTCGAACCTTATTGCATTTACTTCCGTCTTATTCTCACTCGGCCTTAAAGGGCTGGAAGAGTTTGTGAGAAGCTCCTTTTTTCACTTTTTGCTTTTCAGATCACAGTCGGTGTGTGTTAGAGTTCTTGCCAGTTTTTTGAACCTCCTCCTTTTTTTGCTGCTTCATCCATCGGAGGCAGAATGAAACCAAGGATTTTCTGGACATCGTGCGCGTTTGTCTGTCTGGTTGCCGTCGGCTATTGGATCCATTGGCAGACGCGTCCGGCATTGCAGGCAGCTCCGGTATCCAGCCTTTCAGGTCCGGCGACAAAGACCGGCATCGCGGTTCCCACTCTGGTCCAGGGAAGTCTTGAAGAACACACCACTTTGAGCGACCTGCTTTCGCGTCTGGGAATGAATTCAGCCGAGGTTCAGGCGCTGATAGCCGACGTGCGACCCTCATACGACCTGGGGCGAGTTCGCGCCGGGAACCGCTATGCCGCGGAGCGCGGCAGTTCCGGAGAGCTGATATTCTTTCGATACGAAATCGACCACGACCGTTACCTGACGGTGCACCGGCAGCAGGATCGGTTTACCGCCAGCGTCGAGAATTACCAATACGAGATACGACAGGAAGAGCTGGGCGGCTCGATTGAAGGTTCGCTGTTTGCGACGCTGACCAACCTGGGAGAATCTGAAGAGCTGGCTGACGCGCTGTACAACATCTTCCGTTGGGATATCGACTTCAATTCCGACATCCGGCCGGGCGACACTTTCCGGCTGATCTTTGAAAAGAAGATGCTGGATGGAAAATTCAGCGGGTATGGCCGGATTTTATCGGCCGAGTTCGTCAATCAGAATAAGGTTCATCAGGCTTTTTATTTTGAAAGGAAGAATGCGATCCGTGAAGATCGCCTCTTGGGCCGGATGAGTCGGCTCCCGAAGCCTCGCAAGGTCAGGGAAGCAGATAGAGGAGAATACTTTGATCCCTTCGGGCGGCCTCTTCGAAAGGCTTTCTTGAGATCGCCACTGGCCATGGTATATCGAGTTACATCGCGCTTTACGCGCGCCCGCTTCCATCCGATTTTAAAGCGATATCGCCCTCATCTTGGCGTCGACTTTGGAGCGCCGGAAGGAACGCTGGTGCTGGCCAGCGGAAGCGGAGTCGTCCGGTTCGCGGGGTATAGAGCGGGATTCGGCAAATACATCGAAGTGGATCACGGGAATCGGTACGTCACAAGCTACGGACACCTTTCGGCTCTTCTGGTCCGCGCGGGAACTTATGTAAGTCAGGGAGCGCGAATCGGCCGCGTAGGTTCGACCGGCCTGTCGACTGGCCCCCATTTGGATTATCGGATTCGCTTTGGAAAGAAGTTTGTAAATCCCCTCGATCCGGTTCGCTTTCCTACAACAGCACCGCTTGAAAAGAGACATATGCCAGAATTTCTCGCCGTTGTGCGCCGGTTTCAGCCGCGTCTTCGCGGCATTCAACTCGCCACGGTGCTCAATTCCGAGCGGCGAGCTGACTCATAGAATTGGAGCCTTTCACCGCAGGGACAGATCTCGGCAGAGCTGCAACCAAAGAAAAAGCCGAAGACCGGCCACGAGCGCGTGCACGTCAACGATAGAGGTTGACGACCACGTCCACGCATAGTGGAGATGAGTTATAATCCCTGTCACGCATGCGCCGTAAACTCCCTCCCATTCTTGGCATCAGCGCCGTCGTGTTGTGGATTGTTCTCTTTGGTTATGTTCGGTGGAGGACTACCCGTTACGATTATCTGATCGCTGTAGAGGCCGCCAAGTATAAGCTCGATTTCCATCTGGTCAAATCCGTGGTTTATGAAGAGACCTGGTTCAACAGCGGCGCCCATGGCAAGGCGGGTGAAATCGGCCTGATGCAAATCACACCGGTTGCAGCACAGGATTTCAGCCGCGCCGGCAATAAAGAGGTGAGACCCCAACAGCTTTATGACCCGGAGATGAATCTGGAGGTGGGTTGCTGGTATCTGCGAAACTCCATCGATCATTATTCGAATTTCGAAGATCCCTTGCCATACGCACTGGCCCGATACAACGCGGGTGAAGCGCGAGTTGAGAAGTGGCTCGAGCCTTCACCGCGCGATCATTCCGAGCCGGCGCAGAATTTTCTGGATCGCATCGACTACCCGAGCACGCGCCAATACATTAAGAACGTGCTGCGTCGTTATACGCTGCAGAACTATTACATTCCGGTAACCTACAAGTCCCAGTTCTTTCGCTGACCCCCGAGGTTGATCAACGGACGGGCTCGCCGCTTACCTGCTTGCGGCCGAGAAAGTCGAGCTTGACAACGCGAAAGTCCTCGCGCACGTCGGGAGAATCAAAATTAACTTTGTTAATCTTGTCGGCCGCGATGTTGAATTGCAGTTCTGAAAGGGAATCGAGCGAATAAATGGTATTGCCGAACTGTACTGAAGCAAATTTTAGCTGCTCCACATTGGAAAAATCTCCCTGCAACGTCAGCCCGATGAAGGAATTTGGCAGGATCTTCATGTTTGAGGTCTTGAAAGGATCGCTGGGGTTTCCCGTTTCCATCACGATCTTCTGGACTGGAACGGGATTGTTCTTTGAGTCAATGAGGGAGATGTGCTGTGGCCGAACAAAGTAAGTGCGCTCGGTGAAATTTACCACATTAAGAATGGCTTCCTTCTGACCGGTAAGCTCAAATGTCAGAATGAAATCGTACTGTGCATAAATAAAATGCCGCCCTGAAGGCTCAGCACCAAACGCAACAACCGCAAGCAGCGAAAACAAAACCAAAGCGAGAAAACTTTTCATGCCTCTATGTTAAACCGAAAGGAAGGAAAACTTGAAGAGGGACAGTCCCCAATTAGAAAAAGGGGACAGTCCCCAATTACGAAAAGGGGACTGTCCCCAATTAACGGTCCCCAATTAACGAATTAGGACATTTCTTTGGCGATGGCGCGGACGGCCAGAATCGGGTCGGCGGCGCGGGTAATGGGGCGGCCGATCACAAGGTAATCCGCGCCTGCGGCGATGGCGCCTGCCGGTGTCATGGTTCGCTGCTGATCGTCCGGACCGCTCCGAGCCGGTCGTACTCCGGGCACGATCTTTTTCATGTCGACGTGGCGCAGCTGTGCCAGCTCCTTCGGGGAACAAACCAATCCCGGCAGGCCGGCGTCACGCGCCAGCAGGGCCAGCCTGGTCGCAGCCTGGGGCAGCGAGTCGTGAGGAAAGGTTTGCTGCCACTGAGATACGGAAAAGCTGGTCAGCACGGTAACGGCCAGCAACAGCGGCCTGTCATGTTCCGGCAGAGAACGAATGACGGTAATGGCAGTCTTCATCATCTCCAGGCCGCCGGCCGCATGGATGGTCAGCATTGACACTCCCAGATCGCACGCATTGCGAACCGCGCCTGCCACAACATCTGGAATGTCATGAAACTTCAGGTCCAGAAAGACCTGATAGTCCCGTTCTCTCATCTGCCGGATAAGCGCAGGGCCTTCGAGTGTGAAAAGATAACTGCCGATTTTGAAGCGCCGCGTGACAGGAGACAGTTTTTCGGCCAAGTCGAGCGCCTGCCGCCCGGACGCAACATCGAGTGCAATGATCAATCGATCTTCCATATAGGCCCGCCAGCCTGCCAGCTCGGATCATTCGAAAACACTTAACCGCGAAGAACGCCAAGAACGCCAAGATGGCGCAAAGATCGGGGCTGAAGCTTGAAGGATGAAGGCCAATCAAAGGCGCGTCAAACGCTGACTTGACGTCCTTCATCCTTCAAGCTTCAGCCCCGATCTTTGCGCTATTCTTAGCGCTCTTGGCGGCCTTGGCGGTTAAGTGTTTTTGAATGATCCGGACTAGCATGTCTGTGCTTTTTCAGACTTCATGGCCTCTCTCAGCGCGGCGACGTCGGGTATCTTCTTGCGTTCGCAATAACACACCAGGCCGTCCAGAACTTCTTTGGCGACCGTCGGTTTGTAAAAATTGGCTGTTCCAATCTGGATAGCAGTGGCCCCGGCAAGAAAGAATTCAACGGCATCCTGCCACCGGCTGATACCTCCGATTCCCACCACCGGAATTTTCACCGCCCGGGCAACCTGGTAAACCATTCGCAGTGCAATCGGCTTTATGGCCGGACCGCTCAGACCGCCAAAAATTGTGGAGAGCACCGGTTCCCGGCGTTCGATGTCAATGGCCATGGCCACCAGAGTGTTGATCAGCGTGACTGCATCCGCGCCGGCATCCTGGCACGCAATTGCAATTGGGCAGATGTCGGTGACATTCGGTGACAGCTTGACGTACAATGGCAGCCTGCACTTCTTACGGACGCTTGAAACCACGCGCCGTGTCAACTCCGGATTGCTGCCGAACTCGATCCCGCCTTCTTTCACGTTGGGACATGAAATATTCAGCTCCACCCCGGCAATATCGGCGTGGTCACTCAGGTATGCGGCGACCTGCACATATTCTTCTTCCGTCTTGCCGAAAATGTTGGCGATTACCTGAGTTCGATAATGCTTCAGTCGCGGCAGTTTCTCCTTGACGAAATTCTCCATGCCCACGTTCTGCAGTCCAATGGAGTTAAGCATTCCGGAAGGTGTCTCGTAAATGCGGTTTGGGGCATTTCCGGCCCGCGGCTGAATGGAGAGACCCTTAACGACAACAGCGCCGATCTCGTTCAGATCCAAGAAGGGCTCGAATTCGGCGCCGTATGCGAACGTTCCGCTCGCAGTCCAGACAGGGTTCTGGAAATTCTTTCCGGCGATTTGAATACGCGGATCAAACATGGCCGGACGTGTCCCATTTCATCTTATGACCATCGAATACCGGCCCATACTGGCATGCCAGGCGGTATCCCTCTGTCGTCTCTACGGCACAGCCAAAGCAAACACCGAACCCACATCCCATGAAGCACTCAACGGAGACCTGAAGCGGAACCCGGTGCTGCCGCGCTATGCGCGAAACCGCCTCGAGCATCGGGCCGGGGCCGCAAGCGAGGATCTGTGAGTTGGAGGAGTCTTTCAAATATGTGACCAGCAGATCGGTAACTCTGCCTTTGGTGCCGAAGCTTCCATCTTCGGTAGAGGCACGAACCTCCACGCCGAGTTCCTCGAAGGCTTCCATTGTCACCAGATCGGACCGGGAACGTGCGCCATAGAGCAGCAATAAAGGGCCTCCGCCGTGAATCAATTTCTGGGCCAGCAGGTAAAAAGGCGCGATTCCCACGCCTCCCGCCACCATCACCGCCGCTTTTTGCGCGTCGACCTCAAAATGATTTCCCAGCAAACCGATCATAGGCACATCGGCTCCCAGGCCGAACTGCGACATTTGACGCGTTCCCAAGCCGATCACTTTGACCAGAATTGAAAAGCTTCCTTCCTGGGGAGAAACGCCAAACACGCTGAATGGTCGCATCAGGATTGGATAAGGGCTGAGCGCGTCGACGTCGGCGGCGATCATCAGGAATTGGCCGGGCAAAGCCTGAGCGGCAATTTGAGGATCCGCAAAATGGAGGAGGAAGTTATCGCCGTTCAACCTTTGATGCCTTACCAGTCTTGCGGTGAAGTAGCGCATCCTCGATCCGAAAATAACAGACCCCGCTGCAAAACACAATTTTGGCGATTCCTTTTTAAAAAAACATCGGGTATTGTACGGACGCTCCGAGGTCACTATGGAACACCAAATCATGTCGGCCCGCCAGATGGATCTGGCGCTCGCCCGCATTGCCGCTGAAATTGTTGAAAATCACCCTCAATTGGAAAGCCTGCTTCTGGTAGGGATCCGCCGGCGGGGCATTCCCCTGAGCGAGCGGCTGCAAAAGCACGTTGAAAAGCTTACGCAAAAGAAGGTGGCGATCGGAATTCTTGACATCACTCTTTACCGCGACGACCTGAGCACCGTGGCGGCGCAACCGGTTGTGGAAAGCACGCGCATAGACACGCCGGTTGAGGGTCGTGAAGTGATTCTGGTTGATGACGTGCTCTATACGGGCAGGACCATTCGAGCGGCTCTTGATCACCTGATCGATTTCGGCCGGCCCAGGAAGGTGGAACTTGCCGTGTTGATCGACCGGGGCCACCGGGAACTTCCAATCCAGGCGGATTACATCGGAAAGACAGTCCAGACAGCAGATGAGGAAATTGTGGAAGTGCAACTCCCCGAGATCGATCATGCGGAAAGAGTGATGCTTACCAATCGTGACTCAGTCAGAACTAAGAAGGGACTCTAATCTACATTTGAATGCGGAATATACAAATGCGGAATGCGGAATGCAGAATGCGGAATATTTTCCAATGCAGATTCCGGAATGCGGAATGGGGTGAGAGGTTTGCTCGTGGCTTCCAACACCTACTTGGATAAATTCCGCATTCCGCATTCCGAAATCCGCATTTGGGTACAATCCGCATCTGTTTTAGTCACAACATGCCGTTAAATCGTCCTCACCTTCTCGGAATCGAAGATCTCGAACCGGCCGAGATCGAGTTGATTTTGAAGACGGCCGAATCGTTCCGTGAAATTTCCGCCCGCCCCATTAAGAAGGTTCCGGCTCTTCGCGGAAAGACGGTTATCAACCTGTTCTTCGAGCCATCCACCCGTACTCGCTCCTCCTTTGAGATTGCCGCCAAAAGACTGAGCGCCGACACGATAAATTTTTCAGCTTCCACGAGCAGCGCAAGCAAGGGCGAAACCTTGTTGGATACGGCAAAGAACCTGCAGTCGATGGCGCCGGATGCGCTGGTAATTCGTCATTCAGCCAGCGGTACGCCGCTTGTCCTGTCAAAGCACTTAAAGACGGTTGTGATTAACGCGGGCGACGGAATGCATGAGCATCCAACGCAGGCGCTGCTCGATATGTTGACCATTCGCGAGCACAAGAAGCGGCTGAAAGGGCTCAAGGTCGCCATCATCGGCGATATTCTCCACAGCCGGGTGGCGCGATCTAACATTTACGGGCTTACCAAAATGGGAGCCAGGGTCTGGCTGTGCGGCCCTTCAACTCTTATGCCCGGACAGTTCCGGCAGTTCGGCGTCAAGTTGACTTGGGATCTTCGCGAGGCCCTCGAAAATGCCGACGTCGCCATGATGCTGCGAATTCAACAGGAAAGGCAGCAGGAAAACTTCTTTCCCTCGGTGAAGGAATACTTTGATCTTTTCGGCCTGGACCGGCAAAAGCTCCGGGTGGCAAAGCCAGACGTGCTGGTAATGCATCCGGGACCGATAAACAGGGGAGTGGAGATATCTTCCGACGTGGCGGACGGAGAATTCTCTGTAATTCTGGAGCAGGTGACAAACGGCATTGCCGTCAGGATGGCGCTGCTTTACCTGCTGCTCTTGCCCGGGGCTTCCACAAAAGTTGTATGGGAGTAAATCAGACACTGTTTCGCGGCGCGCACATCGTGGATCCGGCCTCCCGGTGGGATGGCCCGGGAGAGCTGCTGGTGCGCAATGGCAAGGTCGCTGAGCTGAAGAGAAGGATTGCGGTCGGCGAGGACTGCGAGGTGATTCATGCCGCCGGCCTGATTCTGACGCCCGGGCTCATCGACATGCACGTTCACTTGCGCGAGCCCGGCAGGGAGGATGAAGAAACAATTGAGTCCGGATGTCGGAGCGCCGTCGCCGGAGGTTTTACGGGTGTTGCCTGTATGCCCAACACCGAACCGGTCAACGATTCGGAGACCGTGACCCGCTTTATTTTGGAGAAAGCGCGAGCGGCAGCTTTGGCCCATGTTTATCCGGTAGGAGCGATCAGCCGCGGAAGCAACGGTGAAAAGCTGGCTGAAATCGGGGAAATGGCCAAGGCAGGCGCCCGCGCTGTCAGCGACGACGGGCAGCCGGTTATGAATGCTCAACTGATGCGGCGGGCGATGGAATATGCCTCCATGCTGGACATCCCTGTGATCGATCATTGTGAAGACAGGAACCTGGCCGGCGACGGTTGTATGAATGAGGGCGAGGCAAGCATTCGACTTGGGTTGAAGGGAATTCACTGCTGCGCTGAGGATGTTCAGGTGGCGCGCGACATCATCCTGGCTGAGGTGACCGGGGCACGCGTGCATATAGCCCATTTGTCTTCCGCACGATCACTCGAGCTGGTCTCCCGCGCCAAAGAAAAATCGATTCCGATCACCTGTGAGGTAACGCCGCACCATTTTTCTCTGGCGGATGAAGACATCCCCGATTACGACCCAAATTTCAAGATGAATCCGCCGCTGCGCAACCGGCAAGACGTGAGATCGCTGCTGGCCGGTTTGGCGGACCGGTCCGTGGATGCTATCGCCTCGGACCATGCTCCTCACAATCCCAACGAAAAGATGCTCGATTTTCAGAGCGCCCCGTTTGGCGTGCTGGGTCTGGAAACAACGCTCCCGCTGGCAATCACCTATCTGATTCGCAAGAAGGTCATTGGGTGGGGCCGGTTGGTGGAATTACTGTCGTCCGGCCCGGCCCGTATTCTGGGCCTGCCCGGGAAGGGAAGTCTCAAACTGGGTTGCGATGCCGACATCACTGTGATCGACCCGCGACCGGCATGGAAAATCGAAGGGGCGCGCTTTCAATCGCGCAGCCGCAATACTCCATTTGAGGGTTGGAAGGTTTACGGCCGTTGCGCAGGAACGATGGTAGCAGGACGGTGGGTGTTCCGGAGCTTTAAGGGGATTGAGAGATGGAGGGATTGAGAGATGGAGGGATTGAGAGATAGTGGAATTGAACCCTCAGTCTTTCTGTCCCTCCATCCCTCGGTCTCTCCATCCCTCTATCCCTCCGTCCCTCCATCCCTCAATCCCTCCGTCCCTCCATCCCTCATTTCTCCGCCAGATTTACAATGATGTCCCCTGGTCTGGCGAAGTTGTAGTCTTCCCGGGCAATCCTTTCAATGACGCCGGCATCTGTTTTCAGCCCCCTTATATTCTTCATCAGCGCATCGTTTTCGGCTCTCAATCGGGTATTTTCCAGACGCAGGATTTCCATCTGCTGGCGCTGCTGCTGCAATTTTCGATAACCTCCCTGGCCTAAAATGCAAAAATAAACGAGGAAAATAATGAACAAAAGCAACAGGATAAAAAAGCTCTCCCGGCGTAACCGTTCTGACGCGCTCATGATATTTTCCCCATGTCGAGCAACCGGACAAAAAGGGACGAATAATGACAGACTTTTCGGTGGTGTTGACTACGGTCAATTCTGAGGAGGAAGCCCGCAAGCTGGCGCAAAAACTGGTTGAAACACGCCTTGCCGCCTGCGTCAATATTATTCCAGACGTTGTTTCAGTTTACAACTGGAAAGATAAGTTGCAGCAGGACAAGGAGTGGCTCCTGCTGATCAAAACCCGCTCGGATTTGACCGCCAGGATAGGGGAAATCTTCAGGAGAAATCACCCGTACGATCTTCCCGAGCTTGTGGAAATCAAAATCGAACACGGCTCGGCCGCCTATTTAAGCTGGCTGGGGGAATGGTTGATACAGGACGGTTGATCTAAAATGCTCAAAAAGTTCGGGGAAGAAAAGCTCAATTTCCAACTGCGCCAGCATTTCGTCACCGCCGTAGCCGCTTTTAACGAGCATTGGAACGGGGCGGTTGCTGAACCGGATAAGATGCTTGATCATTTCTTTGGAGAGCTGAGCCGGCGTTCTGTGGAAGACTCGGAAAATTTTCGAGTGCGCCTGATTCCACGGCGTTTCGACCATCCGAAAGCCCGTGGCGCCGCCCTGATGATAAGTCTTTATGAACCGGAGCTCCGGTTTCAGAAGGGTATTCTGTTTCGCGCCCGCGCCAGTTTGAACCGGGCGGCCACCGAGGAGGGGAATCTGTTTGACTCGGATAATATCAAGGAGGAAGCGGCAGAAATTCTCGGAATCAGCCAGTCAGCATGCTTTACGACATTTTCCCCGCAAGGGATTCATGTTCTCTCGGCAAGCAGCATCGTGGGAGATCATGCCAGTGATGCCTACCTGTTGAAGAATTTTTATTACTTGAACATCGCGGATTTTATCGGCAATCTGTTTTTCAAGTGTTTCGTCGGGGATACCCGGCCGCTGTTCATCCAGGGGCTGCAGGCGGGAGAGTGGTGTCGCAACCTTCTTGAGATCCGCATCACTGTCACCCCGCAATTAGCTCAACAACCTTTGTTTTGATATATGGTTTACGGAGCGTTCGCTACGCTGCGGAGATCGGTCCATCAGTCATAGGTCAGGTTCAGGAGCTTGGTGCCTTGGTGTCTGGGTGGTTTCAATTTTTTTTTACCACCAAGGCACCAAGGCACCAAACTCCTGAACCTTCACACTACATAGCCGATGACCAAATCGATGACCGAATCGCTGCAAGAGCGAGGGTGTATGAATATAAAGCGAATCATGGTTGGACTGGCCGTTGTGATACTCCTGATTGCAGGAGCTGGAGGCACCTACCTTTACCTGTTGAAAACGGCCAGGATCAAGTACAACCAGTACGACAGGCGCCGCGAGGGGAGTTTACGGGCGGGAGGCGCGGCGCCTGATGTCCGGTTGACTACTTTGCAGGGAACTCCACTACAGCTTTCCTCGCTCTGGAAAAGCAAGCCTCTGGTCGTGATCTTTGCGAGCTGCACCTGAAATCTCTTCCGAGGGAAGATCGTCGATCTTCTAAGTTTCTACGATCGTTACAAGGACCATGCAAACTTCCTGACGGTATACATTCTGGAGGCCCACCCCGAAGATGAATGGCCGTTGAAGGTGAACCGGCTTGCCGGGATTTCATACAAACAACCGACCACTCTGCAGGAACGGCGGAGCGGGGCCACACTGCTGATGCAGCGATTTCGGTATCGCATTCCTATTGCCATTGACGCGATGGATAATCGCGCGGAGGACCTTTTCGCCGCCTGGCCGGAACGTCTCTACATCATCAGTCCCGGTGGACGAATTCTTTATAAAGGAAAAATGGGCCCATTCGGCTTCGATCCGAAAGAAGCCGAGAAGGTGCTTGAGGCGAGTTTGCCACGAAGCCACGAAGGCACAAAGGCAGTTCTTTTCTATTGAAGTGAAACTTTTTTACAACTCAACCCTTATTCGCAGAAGTGTCACGTTCGACTGTATCGTCAACTTCGTGGCTTCGGGGCAAATCCGCGCCTTCCGGTCGAGGCTCTGTCGCTGCTTGTGATCAGATAAACTTCAGGTTTCGCTCAAAGTCGTCAGGGCTGGTGGCGTTCCGCTTGGCTTCATCAAGGGAGATGTTGCCCGCTTTGTAAAGCTCCATCAGATGCTGGTCGAAAGTCTGCATTCCGTAGGGATCTTTACCGGTTTTCATGAACTCGTAGATAGCATCCGTTTTTTCAGGATTCTCGATGCAGTCTCGAACAGCCAGCGTGTTGCGCATGATTTCAATGGCCACAATGCGTCCCGGTATGTCCAGTCTGGTCAGCAGGCGCTGCGAGATAATGGCCTTCATGGATTCGGAAAGCCGCAGCCGCATCAGTTTCTGCTCGCTCA
This sequence comes from Acidobacteriota bacterium, assembly GCA_036507075.1. GTDB lineage: Bacteria > Acidobacteriota > UBA6911 > JACQSX01 > JACQSX01 > DASXQR01. Next base: position 85,167 of record DASXQR010000017.1, read on the forward strand.
GGTCAAAATAGGAGACGATTCTTTGGATGGTTTTGGCGGTGTCGGTGGTATGCAGCGTGCTCAGCACCAGGTGACCGGTCTCTCCCGCCCTTAGCGCGGTTTCAATCGTTTCGCGGTCGCGCATTTCGCCCACGAGAATCACATCCGGGTCCTGACGGAGGCTGGCGCGCATGGCACGCGCGAAACTCTCGGTGTCTATGCCGACTTCACGCTGCACAACGGAGGCCTTTTTATTCTCGTGCAGGAATTCAATCGGGTCTTCGATGGTGATGATCTTTCCTCCCTTGAGCTTGTTGATATAGTCAACCATCGCCGCCAGCGTGGTTGACTTTCCACTTCCGGTGATCCCTGTTACCAGGATCAGGCCACGTTCCTCCATGGCTATTTCTGCCAGGACCGGGGGGAGATTGAGCTCTTCAAAGCCGGGGATGCGGTTGGGAATGTTCCGAAGAACCAGCGAAAGAGTGCCGCGCTGGCAACAGATGTTCACGCGGAAACGGCCCAACCCTGTAATGGAATAAGACAAATCCTCATCACTCATCTGAGTGATCACGTCGCGGACGTTTTCAGGAGTGGCTTTGCGAGACTTGAGCAGAATCTTGGCCGCAAACTTGGCCGTATCCTGCGCGGTGAGAGCCTGGCCGCCGTTTTGCGCAATTATGTCGCCGTGAATGCGGTATTGGCACGGTACTCCGACGGAGAGGTGCACGTCAGAAGCGTTCAGTTCCACGGCACGCTTTAGAAGCAAATCGAGATTATCTTCCATTTAAACCTTCTTCCAGAACTTTGATCACGTCTTTGGCCGAGGGTTCCTGGGCCACAAGATCGACACGCAGCCTGAGTTCGCGCATACGCCGCTCGGTGATCGAACCGACCGCACAGAGCCGGACATCACTTTCATTCCAGCACACCGGAGCGCTTGTGGCAAAAACTTCCGCAGCCGAACCGCTCATGAAAACTACTGCATCGGTCCGGGACCAGCGGATTCCCTTCAGGACGCTCACGCCGGTCGGATCGGGCATGGTCCGATATAAAGGGACCTGGGTCACAACCGCTCCCTGTTTTTCCAGTGCCGCCGGAAGCACATCGCGGGTCCGTTCGGCCACAAACAGGGCAATCGGTTCTCCTTTGATCGGTTCTTTCTCAAACGCGTTGGCCAAACCCTCGGAATCCGCGCGAGTGGGCACCAGCGATACTTTCCAACCGAATTCATTCACTGCCGCAGCCGTTGCAGGCCCGATGACGGCGACGCGCACCGTCTGCGGCAAATGTAACCTTAAAAGGGACAAGCGTTGTTGAAAATACCTTACTCCGTTTGTGCTGGTGAACACAATCCAACCAAAACGGCCCAGATCTGCCAGTTGCAAATCCGTGTTTTCGCTGTGGATGGGCTCGGTCTGGATCAATGGCGCAACCCGCACGCTGGCCCCTTTTTCGGTCAGTTCCCGCAGTAATCCGGCGCACTGCCGCCTGGCTCTGGTGAGAACGATATTCTTGCCCTGCAAGCTCATGTCCGGATGCGCTGCTTGACTAACAACAGCATCATTTTATCCGCCACTTCTGCGGCTGAACTGCCTGACACCTCTCCCCAAATCGGGGCTGACCCATCCGGTCTCGCCACCATTGCCTTCAGCACCAGGCGATCGTCTTTCCAGCTCGCGAACGCCCCCAATGGATAGCGACACCCTCCGCCCAGATTCTGCAAAAGCAGGCGCTCGGCCGATGTGGCCGTACGCGTTTCCGGATGATCGAGCTGACTGAGGATCTCCCGCAATCGCGTATTTTCTTCATGTACTTCGACTGCCAGAGCGCCTTGGCCGGGCGCCGGGATCATCTCGTCGATTTCCAGTTGTTTTGAAATATGTCTTTCCATTCCCAGGCGGTGCACTCCCGCGTATGCCAGAATTACCGCTTCCAGATGGCCGTCCTGAACCTTCCTGATTCGTGTTTCCACATTTCCGCGAAGCTCCTGGCACTGGATATCAGACCGAATCGACCGCAATTGCGTGATTCTGCGCAAGCTGCTTGTGCCGACTTTCGCTCCGGCCGGCAGATCCTGGATTGAATGGGCCCGGCGCGCAATCAGCACGTCGCGTGGGTTTTCACGCTCCAGAATCGCACCTACAGTCAGCCCCGCCGGCTGGGCGGTGGGAAGGTCTTTAAGGCTGTGAACCGCCAGGTCAATGTCTCGCCGCAGCAGGGCCTCCTCGATCTCCTTGACAAAAATCCCTTTGCCAGGAATCTCCAGGAAGCGATTGCGGTTTATGTCGCCGGTGGTCTTGATCACCTCGATTTCGCACTCCAGATCAAACCGGGACAGCCGCTCAATTACGGAACGCGCCTGCCACAACGCCAGATTGCTGCCACGCGAGCCGACCTTAATCTTCTTCATCGGAGACACTGAAGATTTCCGACAGTACCCGGGATGTCTCCTGGGGATGCTTTCGCAGCCTTTCGATGAAGGGATGGGAAATTTTGTTTGAAATACGCTGTGCCATGTTCTGGAACATGTCTTCTGATTCCGGAGGCAGCCGGGGAAGACGATTGACAGTGCGCACCACCTCCTCTTCGCAGATCCGGCGAATTGCTTCCCGCAAGCCGACAATGATCGAAGAGCTCTCCCTGATGTTCGTTTCCCGCAGAAAAGACTCCACTTCGGAATCCACGATCTGTTCGGCGGCCACGGCTTCACCGGCGCGGCCCTGACGGTTGCTATCCGAAACGCTCTTCAGATCGTCAATGTCGTAGAGGAATATGTTGTCGAGCTGGTTCACGTTCGGATCGACGTTTCGGGGAACTGAAATATCGATAATGAAGATGGGAGCGTTTTTTCTCTGGCGAACCACCTGCGCCATATCGGCCTGCTCGATAATGAAGTGGGGCGCGCTGGTGGAGACAATCACAATGTCGGAAGCCACCAGCGCCTCCTTCAAATTTTGAAAGGGAAGGGGCTTTCCTCCCACAGAGTGCGCAAGCTGCAACGCCTTTTCGGGACGGCGGCTGGAAACCCACACCCGCCCGATGCCGCTCTTCAGGAGTTGGCGCGAGGTGAGCTGGCCCATTTTTCCCGCGCCTACCAGAAGAATCGACTTGCCCTCCAGTTTGTCGAATATTTTCTTGGCTAACTCCACGGCTACCGCGCCGATGCTGATCGAGGCGGCTGAGATTTCCGTTTCCGAACGAACTTTCTTTGCGACACGAAAAGCGCGCGGGAAGAGGTCTCTCAGCACCGGCCCTGCCGTGCCGAAATCACAGGCACGCGAGAACGCTTCCTTGACCTGGCCGAGAATCTGTGCCTCGCCTACGACCATGGAATCCAGGCTGCTGGCCACGCGAAACAGATGCCGCACCGCATCCTGGGCGGCGTACTGATACAGGTAAGGCTCCAGGGTCGCAGTCGAAAGACCATGATACCTGGCCACGAATTCTTTGAGTCTTTCGAAGGCGGCGTTTTGTTCTTCGGCGGCGGCGATGATTTCCACGCGGTTGCAGGTAGAAAGGATCACGGCCTCCGAAACACCGCCCAGGCCGACCAGATCCCTGAGAGCGCTGTCCATTTTGTCCGAATTGAACGCAAGGCGCTCGCGGACTTCAACCGGGGCCATGCGGTGGTTGGTACCAACCAGGATGAGCTTCACGTCAGAAGGCATGCATTCCCTTGAAGTAATTCGCTCCCAGGAAGGTAAAGAGCACCGAAATAAAACCGATTACATTTACAATCGCGGCGCGTTTTCCTCTCCAGCCCGCCGCCAACCGGCAGTGGATCAGAAAGAGATAGATCAGCCAGGTAACCAGTGCGGCAATCTCCTTGGGATCCCATCCCCAGTATCGCCCCCATACACGCTCAGCCCAGATTGCGCCTGTAAGAATGCCAAGCGTCATGGTAACAATACCCGTCAGAAGGGAACCGACCAGCAGGCGGTCAAGGGCCTGCAGCGACGGAAGCTTCCCCGGAAAACTCTTCATCCGTTTTGTCTTCAGCGAATGCTCCTGCAGGAGGTACAGGATGCTGGCGATGAATGTAAGAAAGAATGCGGCATATGCGATCAGGACCAGCACCATATGCATCAACACCCAGTATCCTCGCCAGCCGGGAGGTAGCGGCTGGCGTTCCAGCGAGCCGGCAATCAACATGAAAACGGAAACCAACGGCAGGACAAACACGGCCAGAAGCTTAACTCTGTATCTGAAGTAGGAGATGAAGAAGCTTAATGTAACCAGCCAGGAAAAAAAGGAAAAAGCCTCTCGCGAGGTGTAAACCGGCAGCCGGCGCGTTTCAATAGTGAGGCTGGCCAAAGAGATCGTGTGGCACAGAAAGCCCGCCCCCAGGAACCACAGCGCCAGTCGAGACAAGCCTTCCTTTTTGCCGCGCAGGCTGATCAGCGACAGGAGCAGGCCTCCCAGATAAAAACAAACTGCCAGAATGAAGCTGAGGAGCATCACGAAACCGTTGAAAAGAAAAGCAATTATAGCACTCCTTTGTGTTTGCAGCGGCCATTTGCTATAGTCGCCTGGCGGGTTCTTACTGGTTTCCTCACAGATCGTTCCCTGGTGCGAACCCTTTGGGGGGTACTGCGATTTCTCTGGCGAATCTGGATCTGGCGCACGTCTTAATTTCGCTTGTCGTTTTGCTGTTTTCGCTCAGCATTCATGAATCCGCGCATGCCTGGACCGCCGATCGTCTGGGCGATCCCACAGGCCGCCACTTGGGCCGGGTTTCTTTGAACCCGATTGTTCATATCGATCCCATCGGAACGGTTCTTTTCCCACTGATTGCTGCGATTACCGGAATACCGCTTATCGGCTGGGCCAAGCCGGTTCCTGTCAATCTCCTCAACTTAAGAAACCCGAGACGCGACCACGTTTACATTGCGGCTGCCGGGCCGGCAGTCAATTTGATCGCCGGGGTCATTTTCCTCGTGCTGTTGAGAATCATCCTCGCCACCTACGGGCAGGTTGGAATCGGCAGTACCGGGATCATCACTCCGGTCTTCAAGCTCCTGCTCCAGGGGGTCTTCGTGAATTTTCTGCTGGCCATTTTTAATCTCATTCCGATTCCGCCTCTGGACGGAAGCTGGATACTCTCGGGTGTTCTGCCGCTTCGGTTGTCAAACGCGTACAATCGACTCAGACCGTACGGCGGTTTTCTGCTGATGGCTCTGGTTTATACCCGCGCGTTGAATGTGGTTTTTCAACCGTTGGTGGATACTCTGGAGCTGTTGATTCAGATCTAAAGGCAAAGCATGGAAGAACAAGGCCCCGCTGCCCCGATGGAATCCGGCACCGCCTTTCAAGACGAGACCGCCGAAGAAACGCCTGAAGTACTGAAAGTCAAGCTCGATATCTTTGAAGGTCCGCTCGATCTGCTCTTGCACCTTATCAGGAAAGAAGAGATCGACATTTACGACATCCCGATCGCGCGCATCACCGAGCGGTACCTGGAATACCTGCAGATGATGCAGGATTTGAACATCAACGTGGCCGGCGAATGGCTGGTAATGGCGTCAACCCTGATCCTGATCAAGAGCAGGATGCTTCTGCCTCCCGATCCGGAAGCTCCTGGAACCCCGGAGGAAGAAGACCCGCGAATGCCGTTGGTGCAGCAACTGCTCGAACACCAGAAATTCAAGAATGCGGCGCAGATGCTTTATGAACGCGAGACGATCGAGCTGGCGGTGTGGGAAAATCCAAAAACGGAATTCAGGGAAGAAGAAGAGGAGTTGATTTCGGCGACGGTTTTCGACCTGATAAAGTCCTTCCACGCGGTGGTGCAGCGCTTCCAGGACAAGATTGTATTGGAAGTCGAGCATGACACGGTCACCCTTGAACAGAAGCTGCTGGAGCTTCGGAGCCTTCTGGCCCTGCAGCCGACCCTGTACTTTTCCAGTTTTTTTGAGCGCAAGATCAGCAAGCTGCACCTGATTGTGACATTTCTGGCACTGCTGGAAATGGTGCGCCTGCGTGAGATACTGGTCTACCAGGACCGGATCCACAGCGATATAAAAATTGTCAAAGTGGCATGAGGGGTCAGGTATGGAAAAGTCTGAATTGAAACAGATTTTGCAGGCGCTGGTTTTTGTTGCCGACGAGCCGCTAACCCTGAACCAGCTTCGCGAAGTTTTCCCCGACGAAGACGTCGCATTGCTGAAGGACTCCATGGAAGAGATGATTCGTGAGTTCAACGAGTTTCACAAGGGGATGGAGATCCGCGAAATCGCAAGCGGGTACCGGATCTCCACGCGTCCGGAACATCATGAATGGGTACGTCGCTACCTGAAGACAAAACCATCTGCCAAGCTTTCGCTTGCCGCGCTTGAGACCCTGGCTGTAATCGCCTACAAACAGCCTGTGACCTTTCCCGAGATCCTCGAGATTCGCGGCATCAAGTCCAGCACCGCCGTCAAGACTCTCCTGGACAAAAAGCTTATCGAAACCCGGGGTCGCAAGAAGGTGGTTGGCCGGCCGATCCTGTATGGAACCTCGACGGACTTTCTGGTGCACTTCGGCTTAAAAGATCTGGCCGAGCTCCCGACGCTGGAAGAATTCGAGGAGCTGTTGCATGCAGAGACGGGATCCGTGTCCGAAATAACCCCACGCGGATTCAACGGCGACGAGCAGGACTCGGCCGAACCGAAATAACTGTTGTCGGGTTATCGGGTTGCGAGTTGTCGGGTTGTCGGGTTGCGAGTTAGTTACGGGTTGTCGGGTTACGAGTTGCGGGTTGTCGAATTGCGGGTTGTCGAGTTACGGGTTGGGGGGTTACGAGTTGTCGGGTTGTCGAATTGCGGGTTGTCGAGTTACGAGTTGGCGAGTTGCGATTTTCTGTTGGCCAATTTGGAAGCTCAGTATTGGAACACTTCGAACCTAATTCTTGATTCTCAATCTTCGGATTCGACAACCCGTAACCCGACAACCCATAACCCGACAACCCGTAACCCGACAACTCGCAACCCGACAACTCGCAACCTGACAACCCGACAACCCATAACCCGACAACCCGTAACTCGGCAACCCGTAACTCATAACTCGCCAACCCCATGCTTGCTCGCCTTCAGAAGATAATCGCCGCAGCCGGAATCGCGTCGCGCCGCAAAGCGGAAGATCTGATCGTTCAGGGTCAGGTGACGGTTAACGGGCGCGCGGCCTGCCTTGGCGACAAGGCGGATCCCGAGACGGATTCTATCAAGGTTGCCGGCAGGAGAATTCAACCGGAAAGGAAGGCCTATATTGCGCTTAACAAGCCGAAGAATTTTCTCAGCACCGTTTCTGATCCTCAAGGCCGGCCTGGCGTGCTGGATCTGGTCAAGGTGCGTGAACGAGTCGTACCGGCGGGTAGATTGGACTACCAGAGTGAAGGTCTGATGATTCTGACCAATGACGGCGATCTCACGCGCGCCATCACGCGGGCCGGAAATTGTCCCAAAGTCTATCTTGTCAAGATCAGGGGCTCTCTGAACGAAGAGGATCGCCAAAAACTGGAGTCCGGGGTGGTGCTGGATGGAAGGAAGCTGTCATCCTGTCAAATTGTGCCGCACAAACTTGCAGAAAACAGTTGGTATCGCGTGACGCTTTTTCAGGGAGTGAATCGCCAGATACGACGAATGTTTGAAAAGCGCCGTTACCGTGTGACCAAAATCAAACGCATCGCGATCGGACCGGTGAAACTGGGGTCTTTGAAACCAGGCCAGTTTCGCTCGCTGACTGCCCAGGAAATCGCGGGACTGAAGAAGAGCGTTGAGGGCCGGTTGACGAAATTGCGCGATACCAGCTGAAGTCATCGGTCACAGTGGGTTACGGGCTATCGAGTTGCGGGTTGTCGGGTTACCGGTTGTCGGGTTACGGATTGTCGGATCACGAGTTGCGGGTTGTCGAGTTACGGGTTGTCGGGTTGCGATTTTCTGTTGGCCAATTTGGAAGCTCAGTATTAGAATACTTCAAACCTAATTTTGATTTTCAATCTTCGAATTCGACAACCCGTAACCCGACAACCCGTAACCCGCAACTCGGCAACCCGTAAACAGTGTGACCGACGTTATACCGCGTAGAGTCGGTTTATAATCTAGCCATGTTCACAGGCATTATCGAAGCGGTTGGCAACGTTCGGAGCAGTAAGAAGATCGATCGCGGCATGAAGGTTGAAGTCACCTGCAGCCGCAATCTCAAATTGAGGAAAGGGAACAGTCTGGCCGTTGATGGTGTTTGCCTTACATGTGAGAAGGTGAAAGGACGCGTCGTAGAATTCACTCTTTCCTCCGAGACACTGGAACGCACGCACTTCGGCTCGCTGACGAAAGGCAGGACGGTAAACCTGGAGCGGCCGCTGGCCGCCAGCGGCCGCCTCGGAGGGCACTTTGTTCAGGGGCACGTCGACGGCACGGGAGCGGTTGCCTCGGTTGACCAGGATTCTCCCGGATGGCGTCTGGCGCTGGAATTGCCTTTGAACCTTCTCCCCTACTGCGTTGAGAAAGGATCCATTGCCATTAACGGCGTAAGTCTCACCATTGCCGGAATTCGCGGAAACCGGATCTGGATTGCCCTGATACCCTTCACCTGGGAGAATACGGCCCTGTCCGAACTGGGGCCCGGAGACCTGGTGAACGTGGAAGTTGACTTGCTGGCAAAGTATGTAAGAAATTTCACGGCGACGACCGACGCTTCAGACGAACAGTTTCTCTGGAAATTTGTCAGGGAAGGATAGGGAATGACATTCAGCAGACTCGTTGATCCGGTCAAAAGAGGCGCGATGCGCATCGTTCTCTGTGTTCTCTGTGCCTCTGTGGTGATTCCGTTATTCCCTGAAACAGTCCCCTCACTGAAATTGGACGAGGGAGCCATCATTGTCTGGGACACGAAAGCCCGGGACTACACCTCCGAGTTCATCATCCGAATCGCCCAGTATTCACCGGAGCGTTTTTTCGAATGGGAAAGTCGCGCCCATCAGGGCACCATTAAGATTCCGGCAAAAATCCTTAAGGAAGGGAAGAAGCTTACCTTCGCCAGGCTCTTTGACAACGGCGTAGATATTGATAAGACCGATTCGCTCACGCTCTGGCTTAGCGAACAGATCTACCAGGAGCTCAAGACCAGCAATCGGGCGCGCGTAACCGTAGATTCTCTGAAGGATGAGTTTGTGCTGGACGAATCCTTGCAGTATCCGCTGTTGCTCAACAAGCAAGCCGTCACGGTACCGGCGCTGAAAGTTAGAGACACGCGCGGCGCCACCTGGATCTTTCTCGACAGCGCCGTCAATCCGTTGATGCTCGAGTATCAGAATCAGTACTACACGCAGAAGATTCGCAGCATGACCACAAAGGGGAGTATTCTCCGCTGGGTGCGCTAAAAAACGCCGGTTGGCGAGTTCGCGGGCTGGCGAGTTACGGGTTGTCTGGTTGCGGGTCGTCGGGTTGTCGGATTACGGGTTGCGAGTTGACGGGTTACGGGTTGTCGGGTTGACTGGCCGGTACGTCACGATACCAATTTTCCAATTTTGAGTTTCAATCTGCCAAGTCGTAACCCGTAACACGCCGACTCGCAAGCCGACAACCCGTTAACCCGCAACCTGTCAACCGGTCAACCCGTGAACCCGCAACCCGGAACTCGCAACCCGCTCACCCGGAACCCGTGAACCCGCAACCCGGAACGCCGCGTTTAGAAGACGTACCGCAAGCCGAGCCAGATTTCACGCCTTCCGCCGTCGGTGCCCCATTGGTTGAGAAAATTTGAGGAGTTAACGCGCCCCTCCGGAATGCCAAAGTTCCGCGTATTGGTGGCGTTGAACATATCCACCCGGAACTGCAGGCGATGGTTCTCCGTGATGCGGGTATTTTTCTGGAATCCCATATCCAGATTTCCAATGCCGTCTGCTCGCAGGGTGTTTCTTCCCACGTTCCCGGTTCGCACTCCTGAGCTCGGCAAGCGTGAAAACAGACTTGCGCCGCCGGCCTTCACCAGTTCCTCAATCGACATAGAAGCAATATTGAGATTTGTATTCAGGTTGGGGCGAATAGCGTTCCCAACCAGGCTATCAATACCACTCAGGGCGCCTGTCGGATCTGCGCCATTCAGGACGGTGAACGGCGCTCCGCTCTGAAACGTGAAAAAGGAATTCAACTGCCAGCCACCAAGGATATGGCCCGTCACTCCCTGTTGTTCTCTAAAAAAGGGAAGTTCATACACAATATTCCCGGTGAGACGGTGCGGACGATCATACGAAGATCTTGCGCGATCCGCCCGCCTGTTGAATGAATCCTGCGAAACGGCAACTTCGCCTCCAGACGGGTTGAAGATTTCCGATGCGTCGTCGATATAAGCGCTCCAGGTATAGTGCAACTCGGAAGGGTGCTTCTTTTCTCCCGGCACTTTTATCCAGATTACTTAAAGAATTCAATTTGTTGCCGTTGTAGAACTCGAAGGCGGAGCCGTGAAAGCGGTTGGACCCGCTTTTGGTAATAATGTTCATGACCGAGCCGGCGCTCCGGCCGTACTCTGCGGCAAACTGGTTTGTAATCAGCCGGACCTCTTGAACAATGTCGGTGTTGTTGATCGGCTGCTGTCGACCGGAAACACTCGGATCATTGCTATCCTGCCCGTCGATCATGAAGTTATTCGAGCGCAGCCTCATTCCGTTGACCGAGAAATTCACTCCGCTGGCGAAATCGGATTGACCGCTGCCGAGCTGGCTTACGCCCGGTGCCGAGAGGGCCCTCGGGCCGTCTCTCCACCCTGAAAATTGTCCCACCCTAAAATTGTCCCACCCTAAAATTGTCCTGCTCTAAAAATTGTCCCAGTCTAAAAATTGGTCGCACTCTAAAAAATGTCCAAACTCCAGCCCCTTTTGAGGCCCGAATCTACGGCACACCTTACTTTGTCCCGATAAAGATCTTTGTCATCTGTGCTGGAGGGAGGAACAAGGGGCGGGTGAAACATGACCTCTACCTGGCCTCTGTTGAGCTTCCAATTCCCTTTGGGTTGAATCTCGCGCGTCCCGACCAGCGTAATGGGAACGATGGGCACGCCGGACTTGATCGACAGGATAAATCCTCCCCCCTTGAAGGCACCCAAGGTGCCGTCTCGGCTCCGGGTGCCTTCGGGATAAAGAAGAAACGAATCGCCGCTTGTGGCCTGTTCGATAGCCCGGTCGATAGCGCCCCTTCCGGCTTCCGTATCGCCCCGGTCCACCGGCACACAGCGTGCCAGCCGCATTGCCGTCGAGAGGATCGGCAGCCTCAAGAGCTCCTTTTTGAAGATCACCTTGATGTCATGAGGAATGCAGGCAAAACATACCGGAGGATCCACGTTGCTGACGTGATTGGCCATAAAAATGAAATTTCTGGAGGCCAGATTCTCGGTGTCACCGCGAATCCGGATCCGAATGCCGGCAATCCTGAAAGCCGCGCGGATAGTCCACCGGGCTACCACGTACATCGGATGCGGATTGCTCGTGATGGCGGTATAAAGAAGCAAGACCGGTCCGGCAAGGATGAGAACCACGGAAATCAAGAGCATTATTGCCAGCGTGCGGATCATCTCTATTTCAATTACGAATGGAAAGATTTCAAAATTCCGGTTCGATCATTCGTCATTGGTCATTGGTCATCCGGTCATCAGTGGCTAATGATCTAGTCTAGTTGCCTGTAACAGCAGAATCGATAGTGGTACCGCGACTGCGAAGCGCCCGGCTTTGCCGCCCATCGTGCGGAAAGGCTCTGCCTTTCCGGCAGCCCCATTCTTCACCTTCTTCCTTTCTCCGCACACCGAGGCCCAGCCTCGGTTTGCGGAGATAGGATGGAGGGCATCGCCCGGAAAGGCAAAGCCTTTCCGCACGATGGGCGGCAAAGCCGCAAGTTCTCTTCGATTTCTTCTCACGTTCCAAGGCCGGTGGAGGGCTGAGCTCGGATGCAGCACTATCGTTTCTTCTGTTACAGTTCACTGACGATTAACGATCAACCAATGACCAATGACCAATGACCAAGCAACGCGAGCCGGGCTGCGAGTTGCCAGTGTTATAATGTTTTCCCTGAAAGGGAAGCAATGCCAATGTTTGCAACGATTCCGGAAGCGATAGAAGAGATAAGTGAAGGCAGGATGGTGATCGTCGTCGATGACGAAGATCGTGAAAATGAAGGAGACCTGACCATGGCTGCGGAAAAGGTAACACCGGAGGCGATTAATTTCATGGCGCGCTACGGGCGCGGCCTGATCTGTCTTCCGATGACTCCGGAACGGCTGGCCCAACTCGAGATCCCCCCGATGGTGGCGGAAAATACCGCACGTTTTCAAACGGCATTCACTGAATCGATCGACGCCCGCCGGAGTATCACCACTGGTATTTCTGCGGCGGATCGCGCGCATACCATACTGACGGCGGTCGATCCCAAGTGTAAACCTTCAGATCTTGTGCGCCCCGGCCATATCTTTCCCCTGCGCTCCGAGCCGGGGGGAGTGCTGAAACGCGCCGGTCAAACGGAAGCGGCGGTTGATCTGGCTCGCATTGCCGGCCTGCAGCCTGCCGGTGTGATTTGCGAGATCATGAACGACGACGGCACCATGGCGCGCCTTCCCGAGCTGGAGCACTTTGCCCGGCGCTATAATCTGAAAATTGTATCTGTTGCGGACTTGATCCGTTTTCGACTGCAGACCGAAAAGTTCGTGCACGAGGTGGCGGAAGCCGATTTACCGACGGCGTTCGGAGATTTCCGAGTAAAGGTCTTTTTGAACGAGATCGATCACAAGACACACCTGGCGCTCATCAAAGGCGACGTTTCCGGCAGTGACAGGGAGCCGGTGCTGGTCCGGATGCAGTCACAGTCGACCATGTCGGATGTATTCCATTCCATGCGCAGTGACAGCGGCGAGCAGTTGCGCAAGGCCATGCAGATGATCGACAACTGCGGACGCGGGGTACTGGTTTACCTGCGTCAGGAAGGAAGGGGCATTGGATTGATAAACGAGATCAAAGCCTACGCCTTGCAGGACAGCGGCAAAGACACGGTCGAAGCGAATGCCGCGCTTGGTTTTCAGGCCGATCTCCGGGACTACGGCGTGGGAGCGCAGATTCTCAACAGCCTGGGCCTGCGCAAAATCCGACTGCTGACAAATCATCCCAAGAAGGTGGTCGGTCTGGAGGGCTATGGCATGACCATCGTGGAGCAGGTTCCCCTGGAAGTCACCCCTTCCGAGTATTCGGCCAATTACCTACGGACCAAAAAAGAAAAACTGGGCCATCATCTAAAGAAAGTGTAAACGGTCATCGGGTGCGAGTTACGGGTTTTCGAGTTACGGGTTTTCGGGCTACGAGTTTCGAGTTACGAGTTTCCGGGTTACGAGTTTCCGGGTTACGGGTTTTCGGGTTACGGGTTTTCGGGCTACGAGTTTCCGGGTTACGGGTTTTCCAATTACGAGTTTTCACGTAGGGCGTGTTCGGTTATTACTGATGTTCTTGGATTCCAAATCCTGGCTAGAGCATCGAATCTGAGATCTTTGGATCGCTAATCGAACCAAAGCCGTAACCGGAAAACCCGTAACCGGAAAACCCGTAACCCGAAAACCGTAACCGGAAAACCCGTAACCCGAAAACCCGTAACCCGAAAACCCGTAACTCGCAGCACTCCGACCGCTTCGTGATTTTCATGACTTCGCAGGGGTAAGCACTTGAACTCAAGAATCATTGATCTCCGAAGTGACACGGTCACCAAGCCAACGGCTGAAATGCGGCGTGCCATGGAATCGGCCGAAGTAGGCGATGATGTCTATGGCGAGGATCCGACGGTAAACCGGCTTCAGGAGCGCGCGGCCGAGGTTTTCAACAAGGAAGCCGCATTGTTTGTCCCCACCGGCACGATGGGCAATCAGATTGCGGTAAAACTGCACACTCGATCCGGGCAAGAGGTGATCGTCGAAGAGCAGGGGCACATCTTCAACTTCGAGATGGCCACCATGGCTGCATTCTCAGGCGTGCTGGCACGACCGGTGAAAAGCACAAACGGCATCCTGGAATGGCGCCAGATCGAAGCGGCAATCCATCCCGACATTTACTACTACGCCCGCACCGGCTTGATCGCACTCGAGAATACCCACAATATGGCGGGAGGCACCGTCTACACGCGCGCGCAAAGCGACGAGATCTGCCATCAGGCGAACGCGCGCAAAATCCCGATACACCTGGATGGTGCCAGAATCTTCAATGCATCGGCAGCCTTGAATACGTCTGTGCGGGATCTGTGCGGCCCTTTTGATACTGTGATGTTCTGTCTTTCAAAAGGACTGTGCGCCCCGGTAGGGAGCATGCTGCTTGGTCGCCGTGATGCGATGGAAGAAGGCAGAAGGCTGCGCAAAATGCTGGGCGGGGGAATGCGCCAGGCCGGAGTGCTGGCTGCCGCGGGCCTGATCGCTTTGGAAGAGATGCCAAAGCGGCTCCATATCGATCATCAAAACGCCGCCTATTTCGCCCAGGGCGTGGCAAGCCTGCCGGGAATCTCCATCGATCCGGCGGTGGTACGGACCAACATTGTGATTTTTGATCTGTCGGCCGACAAAGGCCCGGCCAACGACCTTCTTGCAAAGCTGAAAGAGGAGAAAGTTTTTCTGGGCGCCATCGGGCCGCAGCGCATCCGCGCCGTCACTCATGCCGATGTGAGCCGGCAAGACATCGAGCATGTGCTGGGAGTGCTGAAGAGGCTTTTGTCGAATTAAAGCGGAAATTGAACCACCAAGACACCAAGGCAACAAGCTTGTACAACGGTCATCGTGCTGGCTTGGTGTCTTGGTGGTTTATCTTTTTTACATGAACTCGCTCAGGATCTCGTTACTCACCAGGAAACCGGGGGGCGTCAAGAAATAGCGATCGTCGGCGCGCTTTACCCATCCCTGTTCCAGGAACCACGGCCAGCGTCTTCGCAGCCGATCCTGCTTGTCAACCAGGGCATCAAGCAACAACGCGTGCACTCCGCGGCACGTACGCATGCCCAGGAAGATCTGCTCCTGTAAACTCTCCACTGCCGAGACCTCTGCCTCGTTTTCGCGCGGCGAGGTCCCGGATTCAATCCTTTCAAGATAACCGCGCAGCGATCTTATGTTGTTCCACCTTCGCACTCCGTCAAACGAGTGACTGCTTACCCCGAAGCCGAGATAGGGCACCCGCCTCCAGTATTTCCAGTTGTGCCGGCTTTGGAACCCCGGGCGCGCGAAGTTGGAGATCTCGTACTGCTGCAGGCCGTGAGATTCGAGGGCGGCGACCAGGTCGAGATACTGACGGCCCACGAAATCGTCCGATGGCAGCGCTGCTTTCCCGGCACGGATACTGCCGTGCAGCGGTGTTCCCGAATGCAGCTCCAGTATGTAAAGGGAAAGATGGTCTACAGGAAGGGAAACAGCCGCATCAACTGAAGGTCTGACTGACAATCTGGTCTGGCCGGGCAGCCCGAGTATCAGGTCAATGCTGATGTTCCGCACCCCGTCACGCCGCGCACGATCAACCGCAGCACGCGCGTCATCAGCGGTATGGGCGCGAGTCATTGCGGTAAGTTCGGCGTCATTGAAGGATTGAACCCCGATACTCAACCGGTTTATCCCGGCCGATCGGTAAAAGCCGATTCGCTGCGCTTCCCGCGGAGACGGATTCATCTCCAGCGAGATTTCGGCTTCGGCCGCGACGGTGAACTTGCGCGCCAGTTCTTCAAGGATCTCGCCTATAAAGTGCTCGGAAACTATAGAGGGAGTGCCCCCTCCGATGTAGATACTATCAACCGACCGGAGCAGCGACGGAACCTCGACGCAGTGAATCTCACGAATCAAGGCGGAAAGGTAGCGCCTGACTACGGCCTCGTCAAAAACCGCGGTGGAAAAATCACAATAGTTGCATTTCGTGGCACAGAACGGAATGTGCACGTAAAGGCCGGAGAGTGGTGACGACCTGCCTTCTGTCGCGTCCGGAAGAGCTTGAGAAAAATGCATCATGAATTTAGGGGGCACGAATTACGCGAATTACACGAATTTCACGAATCTTTTAAAATAAATTCGTGAAATTCGTGAAATTCGTGCTCAACTCGTGCTCAACTCTCCACGATCCAGGAAGCTGTAATAGCAACCGTCCCCGATGATAACATGGTCCAGCACCCTGACTCCGAGCAGTTGGCCGCACTTTACGAGTCGTTCCGTGATTTGTCGATCTTCCGCACTCGGTTCGGGATCCCCGCTCGGATGGTTGTGAAGAAAGATCACAGCCGCAGCGCTATGGCGTACCGCCGGAGTGAATACTTCACGCGGATGCACCAGAGAAGCTGTAAGCGAACCTTCCGAGACGACTTCATCGCGAATTACCCGGTTTTTTCCATTGAGCAGCAACAGAAGGAAGATCTCGTGTGTCCGGCCCCGAAAATAGTCGCGGTAGTGCTCAAACAATTGTCTGCTGTTGCGGAAAGGACCCGGAAGGAGCACAGGTTCCTGGACCTTTCGCACCAACATCTGAAAGGCGGAAACCCGGGAGCTTTCGATCCCGAGGGCTTTCAACTCCTCGACAGTGACCGTAAGCAGTCCGCGCATTCCGAAGCCAGCCAGAAAGATCCGACATTCCAGCTCGTTCCAGTGGAAAAGCTCTGACAGAGCTGAAACGGATTCCTTTTCGGGCGATTCCTGGCGCAGCACTCGCATGCCATACTCAACCGGGCACCCTGAAAATCTGCGAAACTTTTTCATGAAGAAGAACCAGCCGCTGATTTACACGAATTGACCCGGATAGAAGCGGGCCGCGAATTTGCGCAAATAATGCTGATTAATATCAGGTCGAGGGATGGGCCCGGTTACCCGGCCTAGTTCCTCTTTCTACCTGGCTTTCAGTATGCGTAGAATCAATGAATGACTCTTCTTGCCGGCTCATCCGTGGCCACCGTCAGGCTGAAGAAGAAAGAGGACCTGCGCCTTGGTTCCGGGCATCTTTGGGTTTTTTCGAACGAAATCGCCGCACTCCAGAACAGCGATGGCGCGCTTCTGGCAAATTGTTATTCCGCCGGCGGGGTTTTCCTGGGAAGCGCGTTTTATTCCCCCCGCTCGTTGATTTCCTGCAGGCTGCTGGACCGGCGCCTGCCGTCGGAAGAGCTCACACTACAGTGGCTTAAGGACCGCATGGGCGCGGCAATCGAGTTTCGGCGGCGCCTTTTTCCCGACGACAGCAGCGCCCGCTGGATCTTTGGTGAAAGCGACGGGCTGCCGGGAATTGTTGTCGACAGGTATGGCAACACCGCCGTGGTTCAGACATTCTGCGCCGCAGCCGATGCAATGCTTCACCCGATTGCCGAGATACTCGGCGCCGAGTTTGGAATGACAACCGTGGTGGAGCGCAACGAGTCGATTCTTCGCCAGCACGAGGAACTGGAAAGGCGACGAACGGTGTTGCTGGGCGCACAGCCCCAACTGACAGAAGTCACAGAGTGCGGCATTCGCTTCCTGGTGGACTTGTGGGGAGGGCAAAAAACCGGATATTTTCTCGACCAGAAGATGAATCGCATCTTGGTTCGGAGTTTCTCCAGGGGATTGCGTGTCCTGGATTGCTACAGCAATGTCGGCGGGTTCTCGCTGAATGCAATTAGGGGAGGAGCTGCCGGTTCGACAGCGGTCGACGCGTCAAAGGAGGTATTGGAGCTGGCCCGCAGGAGTGCTTCTCTGAACGGCTGGGCCGATTCTCTGGAGACAGTTCATTCCGATGTTTTCGATTTTCTGCAAGCGGCGGGCGCCGAGCGGCGCCGCTTCGGTCTGGTGGTCCTGGATCCTCCGTCCTTTACAAGGAACCGCAAGAGCGTCCCCGCGGCGCGGAAGGCTTATATCAAACTGAACCAGCTGGGAATGTCGGTACTCGAGCCAGATGGGCTGCTCGTCACGGCCAGTTGTTCGCATCACATCACGGAAGACACGTTCCAGGAAGCTGTCATGCAGGCGGCGCGCCGCGCGGGAAGGGAACTGCAGCAGATCGCTGTGCTCGTTCAATCACCGGACCATCCAGTGCTGCCGGGAATGCCGGAGACGAGATACCTCAAAGGGGGTGTGTATCGAGTCATTTGATGAGCCGGGGGTGGCTTTGAGACGCGTCCAATGCGGAATGCGGAATAGGGAATAGATTTGGGAAATATGAAGCGGATTGGCAATTGCGCAATACGAAATTTGCCTAGGAATTGCTTCGATTATCGCGGTCTGACGATACATTCCATTTGACACTCCGCAATTCGTATTTCAAACTTTTATTCCGCATTCCGCATTCCGCATTCCGCATTCCGCATTCGAGAAAGTTCACTTCAATCCTGCTCGTTCCACCAGCCGGTCAAGGTTGCCGAAAGCCTGCACCAGCGACTGCTTGTCTACCAGCACAGACTCAAAGATGTCCCCCGTCCGGTCAAGTCTTTTGAAAATGGTCTTCATGTTGTAATCGGCAGGATCCAGATTCTTTCTGCCGATCTCGCGCCAGGTCATCGGAGTTGAAGCCGGAGCGCCGGTGCGGGGGCGCAACACGTAGGGTCCAACCACCGTCTTACCTCGAACATTCTGAAGGAAGTCGATGTAAACCTTGCCGGTCCGGTTCTTCACCGCCCGTTCCAGTGTCACAAGCCGGGGATAGCGCTGCACCATGATGTTTCCCAGCAGCTCTGCGAATTGGCGCGCCTGTTCGTAGGTGTATTCGGGCTGCAGCGGGACAAAGATGTGAATCCCGGTCGCTCCTGAGGTTTTCGGATAGGCGCGAAGGCCGATCATTTCCAGATACTCGTGGAGCTTCAGGGCAACCTCCTGGACCATCGAGAACGGGGCCTTTTCCGGATCAAGATCAAACACGATGAAGTCCGGATTATCGAGACTCTGGACGCGGGAGCTCCACGGGTTGTGGGGGATGCAGGCCAGATTTGCCAGATAGAGCAGCGTGTCGCGATCATTGCAAATTGTGTAGTAGACATTCCGCCGGGTATCAGGGCTATAGATCTTTGCCCTTGGGATCCATTCGGGAAAGTAGTCAGGCGTGTTTTTCTGGTAAAAGGATTGGCCGTTTATGCCGTCGGGAAAGCGCTCCAGATTCAGCGGACGGTCGCGCAGGTGGGGCAGAATGATGGGCGCGATCCGGTCGTAAAAGGAAATCAAGTCTCTCTTCGTGTAACCGTCCTCGGGCCAAAGGACCTTGTCCAAGTTGGAAAATGCAATTTCATGTTCCGTGTGGAACTCATTTTCAACAGCGGAGCGGGAGCCGGCCTTACGAGAGGTCAAAGTCTTCCCCGCTTTTGCCCGCGTGGTTGTGACGCCGGACTTCTTTGCCGGGTCCTTCAGAGACGCCGTGTCTGTCTTCTTCGCTTCCGATTTTTCAGTCCTGCGCGCACCCGAAGCCGTCTTTTTCGCCTCCGGTTGTCCTTCGCTGCCAAGCCGGGTCCTGGTGCTGCGCTTTTTCATACCGGCTGGTTTTCTAGCCTTGGCGGTGGCGCTTTCCTCAGCCAGGCGAACCGTCCGCTTCGAATCCTGTTCCTTCTCGCGGACGCAGTTGAGGGGGTCTTTGTCTTCGCGCAATCCGAGGAACACGGGATGGCGAATCATTCCGTCGTGGGTCCATTCGGTGAAACGCACCTGCGCCACCAGTACGGGTTTTACCCAGTGGACTTCGCGCAACCGCGGTGGATTGGAGAGCGGTGATTTCTCCACCTCGAGCTTCTTCAATTTGGCGTATATCTCCTTCAGTGTTGAAATCGTGAAGCCGCCGCCGGAACTGCCGGCAAATACCAGATTCTTCCGCTCGTCGTAGAGTCCCAACAGGAGGGAACCGAAATACTGGCGCGAACCCTTCGGCTCCGTGTAGCCCACAACCACAAACTCCTGCTGCAAGGTGCATCGTATTTTGAGCCACTGGCGGCTGCGTCTGGATTCATAGAAGCTGTTGCGTTCCTTGGCCATGATTCCTTCCAGGTGACGATCCGCTGCGGCGCGGAAAAAGGCCTTGCCGCGTTCTTCCACATGGTCGGAGTAAATCAGCCGGCCTGCCGACGGTGAATTCCCGTTGGAAAGGATGACCTGCAGGATCTCTTTGCGTTTCCAGAGAGGAACTTCCGCCAGCAGGTAACCGTTGCAGTAAAGCAGATCGAAAATCACGAAGTGGACCGGCACGTCGCGCATTCGCGCTTCCACATCCGCTGCACGAGTCAAATGCATGCGCGGCTGCAGGCGTTGAAAGCTGGACAACCCGTTTTCATCCAGGGCCACAATCTCGCCGTCGAAAATCGCTTGGTTTAACGGCATCTCCTCCAGCGCTTCCCGAACTTCAGGGAAGCGATCTTTCATTTCAAGATCATTGCGCGAGAGCAGACGAATATTTTGGCCGTTTTTGTATGCCAGGGCGCGCACGCCGTCATATTTGATTTCAAACAGCCATTGCGGGGAATCGAACGCTTCCTCAACCAGCGTAGCCAGCATCATGCCGATTCGCCTGGGCATCGGTTCTTTCTTGCCGGACTTAATATCCAGTTTCTCCAATTGTTTTTCAGTCGGCGTATGCCACTGGCGGGCACCCTTGCTTTTTTCCAGTTGCTCGATGGTCTTTCCCGACTTGACCGACTCGGGACGTTCGGCGGTAATGTCAACATCAGGGTTGGCTGTCTCGTCTCCCTTTTTGAACAACAGCCAATCCTTGCTGGTCCGTCCTCTGGTACGAACCAGGATCCAGACGCCTTTCAATTTCTTTCCATGGAAGAGAATGTGCAGCTTGCCCTGTTCCCACGCCGTTTGAGGATCCGGGAAATCATAATCTGTCAATTCGTACGTCCCCTTATCCCATACGATCACCGTTCCGGCGCCGTAGTTTCCTTCGGGAATAGTGCCCTCGAAATCTCCGTAGTCCAGGGGATGATCTTCAACCTGAACGGCCAGTCTCTTCTCGCGCGGATCATAAGAAGGACCCTTAGGCACAGCCCAACTGCGAAGCACTCCTTCCATTTCCAGGCGCAAGTCATAGTGCAGCCGCGTAGCCTTGTGTTTTTGGATCACAAACGTAAGTTTCCGGGGTTTGGCCTTCTTGACCTTGCCGCGCGGCTCGGGAGTGGCGGAAAAATCCCGTTTCCTGGCGTAATCCTTCAGCGACATAGGCTCATTTTAGTTGAACGGGTCCAGCGTGGGGTTAAGAATCATGCGGGAGTGAAGTGATATTTTCGGGGTAGAAACGCGACGCGCCTGAGATGGCCGCGATATGTCGCGTCCCTGGAGTTTCTATACTTGGGGCGGAGAGACGGCCCGAGGGCCGTCTCCGGGATGTCCCGGGATTGCCCTGCCGTCGACTTCGCCCGAGACGGCCATCGGACCGTCTCTCCGCGTGACCAACACACAGGGGCGCGATGTATCGCGGTTCGCCGATTTTCAGCCTTGATTAAACCACTTTGCGCGTATCAACGCGGGTGACAGGTTCGGATCCTTTGACGGGCGCCATTGCGGGCCTGCGGCGGAAGCGGCCCATGACGTCGCGTCCGGAGCGCCCCAGCCGGCGCCAGTGAAGTGTCGCGGCCAGATCATCCAGGTAGGAATAAGCCACCGGAGTTGCCAGCAGCGTGAGCAGCAGCGACAGCGATTGACCCCCGATGACCACCATCGCAATGGCTCGACGTTCCTCGGCGCCCGGACCGGTCCCGACGGCCAGCGGCAGCATGCCGGCCACCAGCGCCAGCGTGGTCATAAGAATCGGCCGCAATCGGTCGCGGTTGCCCTGCATGATGGCTTCCAGCCGGTCCATTCCGGCGGCCCGCAGATTGTTCATGTGATCAATCTGCAGGATGGCGTTCTTTTTAACGACGCCAAACAACACCAGAATGCCCAGCGCGGAATACAGATTGAGAGTGTTGCCGGTCGCCCAAAGCGACAGCAGCGCAAAAGGAACGGAAAGCGGAAGGGACAACAGGATGGTGAACGGATGCATCAGGCTCTCGAACTGCGACGCCAGAATCATGTACATGAAAATGACCGACAGCAGGAATGCAAAAAGGAATTCCGTAAAAGTGCGCTCCAGTTCCCGCCCCTTTCCGGCAACGGTTGTGGTGTAGGAAGACGGCAAATTCATTTCCGCCGCCGCCTTTCTTAATGCGGCGATTCGGTCCGCCAGGGCATAGCCGGGCCCCACCGAGGCACGCAAACTGGCCATGCGCTGCCGGTCCAACCGGTCAACGCGCGTGGCCGTACGCGCCGGAACTATGCGCACCACGCTGTCAAGGCGAACCAGATCGCCGCCCTGGCGCGGAACGTAGAGCAGGCCGATGGTGTTTCGATTATTTCGGTCTTTTTCCGACAGTCGAAGCTGTACGTCGTAGTCGTCATTTACGGAGGCGTCACGGAACCGCGACACCCTCTGATCCCCGCCAACCATCAGGCGCAGCGCGGTGGCTATATCCTCGGTGCTGACGCCCAGGTCCGCTGCGCGAGCGCGGTCGATTTCCACCCGCAGCTCCGGTCTATCAAGTTTAAGAGTCGTGTCGGCGTCAACGATACCGCCCAGTTGCTGGGCTTTGTCACGCAGCCTTGCGATATAAAGGGCCAGTGAATCCAGGTCCGGTCCGCGCAGTACAAAATCAATTTCCGAATAGCCGCCGCCGATATTGAAAGAAGGCGCGTTGCGGACGGAACATCGCAGGTCGCGGAATTTCCGCAGCCGCCTGCGGATTTCGACCATCACGTCGCGCTGCGAGTAATTCCCTTCAAAGGCTTGCAGCGGTTTTCCATGAAGGATTCCACGCCACAAGCGCGGGAGAGAAAAGATGCGTTCGTCATGGGGAGCGATCCGAACATATCCGCGGCCCTCGTTTACCCCGCTGATGTAGCTTCCTCCAACACCCGCCAGCACCAGTCGGACACCGCGAACCGAGCGGATTTCACGCTCCACTTTCTGCATCACATCATCCATGGATGCCAGGCTGGTACCTTCCGGGGCATTGATATTGACGTCAAACTCGGCCTCGTCAACATCGGTCGGAATGTATTCCTGCCTCACCTGTCGGTAGAGCGGAACTGAAGAAGCGATTACCACCAATGCCAGCAGCGCCACGATCAGGCGGTGGCGCATGGTCACGGCAAGCAGCCGGCTGTAGGTGCGATCGATCCAGCCGTAGAAGCCCATTCTGGATCGTGCAGCCTGCTGGGTGCTGGCTGCATCCTGGGAGCGCAGCAATCGCGCGCTCATCATGGGCGTGAGCGTAAAGGAAACCAGCAAGCTGACCATCACCGCGACGGCCGCGGTGATTCCAAACTGGTAGAGAAACCGTCCTGAGATGCTGGACATGAACGAAACGGGCACAAATATGACGACCAGGCTCAAGGTTGTGGCCATGACCGCCAGCCCGATTTCCGCGGTCGCCGCGCGCGCGGCCTCAAAAGGACGGATCTTCTTTTCCTCTACGAAGCGGAAAATGTTTTCCAGGACGACGATGGCGTCATCGATAACGATTCCCACCATCAGAACCAGCGCCAGCATCGTGACGCTGTTCATCGTGAAATCCAGCGCGCGCATCATGCCGAAAGTCGAGATTACGGAAGCGGGAATCGCCACGCCGGCGATCAGCGTCGATCGCCAGTTGCGCATAAACGCCAGCACCACCAGGCATGCCAGAATGCTGCCCAAAATCAGATGAATAGTGATTTCGTGCAGCGCTTCGTAAATGTAGCGCGACTGATCGCGAATGGGCATCAGCTTGATGTCGGCGGGCAATTGGGATTCGATGCGGCGCATATTCGCCTTGACCGCTTCGATCACCGCCACTGTGTTGGCGCCCGACTGGCGGCGGACCTCCAGCGTGACGGTAGGCACTCCGTTCAGGCGCGAGGTGCTGCGCTGCTCTTTGGTCCCGTCTTCCGCCCACCCGATGTCCTGCACCCGGACCGGAGTCCCGTTGATGGTTGTGATTACCAGATCGTTGAATAATTTCGGATCCACGATCCGTCCCATGGTTCGTAGCGTGTGCTCGTTGACAGCGCCGGTGATATTCCCTCCGGGAATGTCGGCATTCTGGCGGACCAGAGCATTGCGAATCTGCGTGATGGGAATCTGGTACGCAGCCAGTCGATCGGCATCGACCCAGATATTGATGGCGCGCTGCAGGCCGCCCTGCATGCGGATTTCTCCCACTCCCTCGGAGCGCTCCAGTTGCTGGCGCACCACTTTGTCGGCGATCTCTGTCAGCTCCCGCAGCGGACGAGGGCCGGATACGGCGATGGTCAAAACCGGGGTGGAGTCGTTGTCAAATTTGCTCACGATCGGAGGATCCGCGTCACGCGGAAGATCACGAACGACAGTCGCTACACGATCGCGAACGTCCTGCGCGGCCGTATCGATGTCCCGATCCAGGTTGAAAGTGGCGATGACAAAAGAAGTTCCTTGTCCGGACACGGAGCGCAGCTCACTGATGCCTTCAACGGTATTGACGGCTTCCTCAATGCGCTGTGAGATTTCGGCTTCAGTTTCTTCAGGAGAGGCCCCGGGCAAAAAAGTACGGGTGGCCACAGTGGGGAGGTCCACGGATGGAAAGCGGTCTACCCCGAGGCGAAAGTAGCTGTCAGTACCCACGACAACCAGCGCGAGGATCAGCATGGCGGCAAAGACAGGGCGCTTTATGCAGACTTCAGCGAGCTTTTGCATTTTCTTCCCAGATCACTGTTACCGGGTCTCCGCTGATCAGGTTTCCGGGCTCAATTACCACAGGCTCACCCGCGGCGAGCCCGCTGCTTATTTCGATGCGATCGCCGTCATGCCGTCCCGTCTGAACGCGTTTTTCCACCGCCTTGTCGTTCTTGACGCTGATTACTTTCTCGATTCCGGCAAACGTCACCACCGAAGAAGCCGGCACGAAAATAGAGGGTTTCAGGGCCGCCGTCAGGATCTCAGCTTTGGCAAAGCTGCCCGGTCTCAACTGCCCGCCGGCGTTGGGCACTTCAGCCTCCACCATCAGGGTTCGATTGCCTTCGGAAATCGACGGGCTGAGTCGCGCCACACGCCCGGAATGCTCACTCTGGCTGCCTTCCACACGAACTCTCACGAACTGGCCGGTGCGAATTCCGCCGGCTTCACGCTCCGGGACTGCCAGCCGGAGCCGCAACGGATGAATTTTGACCAGTGTTACCACTGGAGCTCCAGCCGCCAGGTATTCGCCCATGGAGGCGTGGCGCTCGCGCACCATCGCGTCCAGGGGAACGTGCAGGATGGTGTCGGCCAACTGCTGTCTTGCAATTTCCAGTTCCGAGCGACGCTGAGCAAGGATGGCTTGCCTGTTGCGAACCTCTTCCTGCGCGTCCTGATACCGGCCTTCCGCCACCTGAAGGGAGGTTGCCGCTGCGTCCAGTTGCGCCCGAGAAACGATCTTCTGCTCCCAAAGAGCGCTCATGCGGTCGCTGTTAAGCTTTGCTTCCTGAAGCACCGCCCGCGCCTGCCTCACCAGAGAAGTCTTCTCCGGATCGATGTGATCGTCCTTTCCTTCGGGTGGAAGGCCCAGTCGCGCGCGGGCCTGCTGCAACGCCGTCTGCGCCTGCTCCATCCTCAACCGGTAATCAGTGGTATCCAGCTTGGCGATCGCCTGTCCTCTGCGCACCGGGCTTCCCAGGTCCACGGAGATTTCGCTCAACCGACCCGGGACTTTCATTGCCAGCACGACTTGTTCTTCGGCGGCCAGAGTTCCGCTTACCGCAACAGCGCGCGCCACGGTTTCTTCCCGAGCGCGCGTCACGCGGACCTTTCTTGGTGCCGCGGTAGATCTCGGTCCCCGCTGGCTGGTATCGGCCGCACCTTCGCGTGAAGCCGCGGTGGTGGTTCTTTCACTGCTGCAGGCGCTCACAAAGACCGCCAGGGCGAGAGCCGGCAGCCAGAAAGCAATTTTCCGGAGGCGCAGGCTCAATTTGTTTAGCTGGCTTGTAAAGGGCCCGGTAGATTCGGAACAGGCAAAACTTGCAGAATGGCGCCCGGACCCGCGATGAAATCCGATCTGATTCGTCACAATTCTTGCGCCCTTCCTACTACCTGATCGATGACCAAAGTGAATGAACAACAGGCATTTTAGAATATTGGGAGCCCCTGCTCAAGCTGAAGGCACACCACGCCGCCGCCAGGGCGACACGACATGTCCTTTTGGCACTTACGGATCGCAACGCACTTGTTTCACCGGCCCAGTCTGGTTCTCTCGGCTCGACGGGCTCGTTGCCCAAATCGAGACTGGAGGCGCTCCGTCCACGAGTCTGCCACGAAGGCACGAAGACAGGAAGGTTTCCGTATTTACCCTGAAGTGAAACGTTACGAAATCCACAATCATGTTTCTAAAAGTGGCACTCTAAGATCAATCTAGATCTTCGTGCCTTCGTGGCAACTCGTGGACTTGGGCGGCTCTTTGGTTGCTACGGCCGGGCTTTGACTCCGCTGCGCCCTCACAGGCTTCGTCGCCTCATTTGAACGGGAAAAAGTACATCACCCATCCCAGGGCAAAGGCTGAACCTATGAAACAAAAAAGGAGCCAGAAAAAATAACGCCACCGCTCGATTTTTGTAGGCTTCATCAGCAGCGCAAAACAGGCCGAGACCACGATGGCGAACACAACCAGCGACAAGAAATGACTCAATCTTTCCTCTCCTGCGCAATGTCAAAGGCGTCGACCACAAACAGCATGTTCAGTAATCCTGCCGTAAGCAGGAACGTATTTCCGTATTCAAACGTAAATGCGGTGATGTCTCCCTGACCGATCCCGGCCTGCCGCGCCCAGAAATAGATCAGCCCCATGCTGATGTTGTCGAAAAACTTGAGAATAGAAAAAAAGTCGCCGCCCTCCAGACCATAGATTTTTCCGTTCTGCCTCAGTCCCAGCCAAAAGAGAATTCCAAATGAGGCTAGAAATACCAGGGCCCGGAACCATTTTTTCAAGAAAAAATGACCCATCCCGGGGACTGCCCAGGCTAGAACGCACGCTGCAACTGTCTTTCCTGGATTCTTCAGGGTCATATATTAAATCCCAAACTTATCAATATACCGTTTTCGGGACCACCGTGGAAAGACCGTTTCGAAAATCAGAATGCGGAATGTGGATTGCGGAATGCGGAATACAATCAACTTAATTCTTCAAAGCAGACCAAATGCCTTGCTATTCCGCATTCCGCATTCCGAAATCCGTATTCGGATTCGGATTGACCCGCTAACCCCAGCAGTCTGCCTGCGCGGCGTTTGTATTTGAAGCCTGCGTCGGTTAAACTTCATGGTTTTTCCGGAGGATGATTGATCAAGAAACGCATCTTCACGCCTGGTCCCACCCCGATCTACCCGGAAGCAAGCAAAGTGATGGCCGGGCCGGCGCTACACCATCGAAAAAAAGAGTTCAAAGAGATTTTTGAACAAACGCTGAAAAATCTAAGGGCAATCTACCGGACCGAAAACGATCTGCTCATTTTAAGCTGCTCTGGCACGGGCGCCATGGAGTCGGCAGTGGTGAATCTGCTCTCGCCGGGAGCCAAAGCGCTGATCGCCACAGCCGGAAAATTCGGAGAACGATGGGAAAGTCTGTGCAAGCAATACGGGATTCAGACAACGGTCATCCGAAAGGAGTATGGTGAATCCATCACCGCTTCGGAAATCGGAAATCACCTGGAAAAGGATTCCGGCATTGAGGCCGTGTTTGTACAGGGATGCGAAAGTTCTACGGGCGCTTCCATGGATCTGAAGGCCATCGGAGAGGTGGTCTCGCGCCATTCCGGCACGGTAAGCGTGGTAGACGCGATAACCACTTTGGGCGTCGAACCCTTGTACACGGATCAATGGAAGCTGGACGTGGTGATCGGAGGGTCGCAGAAGGCCTTCATGATTCCTCCGGGCCTGGCTTTTGTCTCCATCAGCCGCAAGGCTTGGGAGAAGTCCAAGAAGTGCAGCGCCAGGAAATTCTATTTCGATTGGAGCCGGGAGCAGGCCAACCAGCCCAAGGGCCAGACGGCTTTCACGCCGGCGGTCAATCTGGTGCAAGCACTGCTGGAATCAACGAACTTCATTCTGCAGGACGGCGTAGACGATCTAGTCGCGAATGCGTCTTTGCTGGCGCGGATGGCGCGGGCGGCGGTCCAGGCGTGGGGCTTGACGCTCTTTCCCCGCCAGCCAGCTAATGCGCTCACGGCAATTTCCATTGCGCCTCCCCTGGATGCGCAGAGACTGATCTCAGAGTTGCAGGACAGGTTCGGGGCGGTGATTGCGGGCGGGCAGGGAGAGATGAAAGGCAAGATCATCCGCATTGCCCATCTTGGATATTATGACGCGCTTGACCTGATCGGCTTGCTGGGCGCCATTGAGTATTGTCTGCGCAAACAAGGACACAAGTTCGAACTGGGAAGCGGTGTGGCGGCAGCATTGCAGGTGCTGGCGGCGGATTGATGGAAAGCCGGAAAGCAGAAGGCAGGAGGCAGGAGGCAGGAGGCGGGAGACGGGATCGACGCTATCAGTACCGCGATCCGTTAGGTCGCGGCGGGGAATGTAAGTGGAACTGTTACGGCCACCGGATCGAAGGCAGAAGGCGGAAGGCGGAAGGCGGTAGGTATGAGCCTAACGATCCATGCTGATCGATTGTCCGAAAGGACATACAGTGGATTTCACGCCTGTTGGTACACTGAACGACCGAACGACTGAACGACTGAACGACTGAGAAGCTGAGTAAGCAGCCACAAGTTCCACTCGAGCTCGAGAAATGCCTGAACAAAACATCTTGATTTCCGACAACCTGTCCCCAGGCGTGGTGGACCTTCTAAAGCAGGCGGGCTTTACGCCCGACTTTCGGCCCGACATTTCGCGCAAAGATTTGCTCGCCGCCGTCGGCGAGGTCGATGTCCTGCTTGTGAGGAGCAAAACCGAGGTGGATGTGGAACTTCTGGAAGCGGCTGAAAAGTTGAAAGTCGTGGGACGCGCCGGCGCCGGTGTCGATAACATCGATCTGGAATCTGCTACCCGCAGGGGAGTGCTGGTGATGAACACGCCAGGCGGCAACAGCATCAGCGCCGCGGAACACACCATGGCGTTGCTGCTCGCCCTGGCGAGAAAAGTGCCCCGGGCCGATTCCACAATGAAGCAGGGAAAATGGGATAAGAAGCAGTTTGAAGGCATCGAGCTGCTGGGGAAAACGCTCGGCCTGCTGGGACTGGGAAAGATCGGATCGGAAGTCGCCAAGCGCGCGGGCGCCTTTGGGATGGACGTGGTCGCATATGATCCGTACGTTCCCGAGAAGCTGGCGCGAGAGCTGGAAGTCGAGCTTCTCCCACTGGACGATCTGCTGTCGCGCTCGGATTTTATCAGCCTTCACCTGCCTCTGACGGATGCCACTGAAAAGTTGATCAACGAGACGGCCATCGCCAAGATGAAACCGGGAATGCGGCTGATTAACTGCGCTCGCGGCGGCCTGATTGACGAGGCAGTGCTGCTGCGGGCTCTCGAGAGCGGCAAGATCGCCGCGGCTGCTCTGGATGTTTTCGAGCGCGAACCCTCTCCGAATCAGGAATTGATCGGACACCCCAACCTGATCGCCACGCCTCACATCGCCGGCTCGACGCAGGAGGCGCAGGAGAAGGTCGGTTTCGAAATCGTGCAGCAGATCATCGATTACTTGCGCGGGGGCGTGGTTCGTAATGCTGTGAATTTTGCTTCCATCAGCTCGCGTGAGTTCGAGCAGGTCGCCCCGTACATGGAACTGGGGGAGAAACTGGGGCTGTTCCTGGGTCAGATCTGCAGGATCCGGGTGAGCGAAATTGGGATCCGTTATTACGGTGAGTTGGCTGCGCTCAACTTCAAACCGATTTCCAGTTGCATCCTGAAGGGGATTTTTGAAGCCAATAGAATCGAAGGCGTAAACATGATCAATGCTTTCAGTGCGGCCCGCGAGCGTCGAATTGTGGTCACGGAGACTTCCAGCAACCGCGAGCGAGGCTTCAAGAACCTGATCAGCATTCAAATGCGCAATGAAACGGAAGCGGAATGGGCCGAGGGAGCGTTGCTGCATCGCGGTAATTTGAGGCTGGTTTCCGTCGACGGAATCGGCTTGGAATCGCCCATGGGAGATTTCCTGTTGTTCATTCGCAATCAGGACCAGCCGGGTGTAATCGGCCAGGTCGGCACCGCTTTGGGCGACAGCGGAATCAATATTGCCAGTTTCACGCTCGGCCGCCACGAAGCCCGAGGCGAGGCGGTTGGAATCGTCAACACCGACTCTCCCGTGCCTGCTGAACTGTTGAAAAAAATCCGCGAGCTGTCGGCCGTCTCATTCGCCGCTGTGGTATGTCTCGGCGGCGACGTGCGGCGCTGCAAGTGAGGCAAAGCATGAAACTCCGCAGTCACCGCTTTACGTCGTGCGTAGAGACGCGACATGTCGCGTCTGAGCTCAGACGCGGCATGCCGCGTCTCTACACCTGAGAATGTTCAGACACCAAGCCAACAGCAAACCCAAATCAGACAAATCACAGTACGTCTGTCCCATGCATCCGGAAGTGGTGCGCGACAAACCGGGGTCCTGCCCGATATGCGGCATGGCGCTCGAACCCGGAATCCCAACCCTGGAAGAGGAAGTGAACCCGGAGCTTGTCGACATGACTCGCAGATTTTGGGTCAGCGCCGTGTTGACAGCACCACTCCTGATTAGCGCTATGGGCGGGATGATCCTGGGTCACGAGTGGAAGATCACGGGGGCCTGGTCGATTTATGTTCAGTTGGCCCTCGCTACCCCGGTGGTTCTGTGGGCAAGCCGGCCTTTCTTTGAGCGAGGCTGGGAATCGATCGTAAACCGAAGTCCCAACATGTTCACGTTGATCGCGCTGGGCGTCGGAACCGCATACCTTTACAGCCTGGTAGCCGCACTGTTTCCACGGTGGTTGCCACAGAGCGCGCGCGGCCATTCAGGTCAGCCGGATGTCTACTTCGAAGCCGCTGCGGTGATTGCCACCCTCGTTCTTCTGGGCCAAGTGCTTGAACTGCGCGCCCGCAGCAGGACTGGGGCCGCCATTCGATCACTTCTCCAACTGACGCCTGAGACCGCGAGGCGAGTGGCGCCGAATGGACAAGAAGAAGATATTCCGTTGGAACAAGTCCGAGCCGGAGACCGGCTGCGTATACGCCCGGGCGACAGGGTGCCGGTGGACGGTTTCGTGATCGAGGGCGTAAGTTCCGTCGATGAATCAATGATTTCCGGAGAACCCTTGCCCGTGGAAAAGACGCCGGGAAGCGGTGTGTCTGCCGGCACAGTGAATGGCACGGGAAGCTTCATCATGGAAGCGGAGCGAGTCGGCAGCGAGACGTTGCTGGCGCAAATTGTGCGGATGGTCAGCACGGCGCAGCGCAGCAGGGCCCCTATTCAGCGAGTGGCGGATCTGGCCGCATCCTATTTTGTACCTTTGGTGATCGTTGCTGCGCTGATCACGTTCGCGGTGTGGTGGTTTGCAGGACCAGAGCCAAAGCTGACGCATTCAATCGTGAATGCAGTCGCGGTCCTGATTATCGCCTGTCCCTGCGCCCTCGGTCTGGCGACGCCGATGTCGATCATGGTGGGAATAGGACGAGGCGCTCTTTCCGGGGTCTTAGTCCGGGACGCAGAAGCGCTGGAAGTCCTGGAAAAGGTCGATACCCTGGTGGTGGACAAGACAGGCACCTTGACTGAAGGGAAACCTCGACTGGGAGAGATATTTGTCCTTGGCGAAAACGACGAAAAGGAGATCCTTCGCCTGGTGGCGAGTCTGGAGCGCGCCAGCGAGCATCCCCTGGCCGGCGCGATCGTGAGCGCAGCGGAAGTGAGGGGGGTGGAATTCTCCAAAGTGCAGGAGTTTCAAGCCCTTACCGGCAAAGGCATAGTTGGGAAGATCGGCGGCAAGACTGTTGCCGCGGGAAACAGCAGCTTGTTCGAGGAGCTTTCCATTCCCATCGACCCTTTGCGATCGCGCGCGGAAATGATGCGCTCCCATGGTCAGACAGTGATGGCGGTCGCCGTGGAAGGCCGCGCAGCCGCGCTTCTGGCGGTGACGGATCCGATCAAGCCCTCAACAGTGGAAGCCATTGAGGCGCTCCATCAAGAGCGCGTGACAATCGTAATGGTCACGGGAGATGGTGAAACTACCGCAAAGGCGGTGGCGGGCAAGTTGGGCATCGACCGCGTTCAGGCAGAAGTTTTGCCTGAGCAAAAAGCGGCAATCGTGAAAAAGCTTCAGCAAGAGGGCAGGATCGTGGCTATGGCCGGCGATGGCATCAACGACGCGCCGGCGCTGGCCCAGAGTGATGTCGGAATCGCTATGGGGACGGGCGCCGACGTGGCCATGGAAAGCGCGGGGATCACACTGGTTCAGGGTGATCTGCGCGGAATCGTTCGAGCTCGAAAGCTAAGCCGGGCCACGATGAGGAACATCCGGCAGAATCTGTTCTTCGCTTTCTTCTATAACATGCTGGGCGTGCCCATTGCGGCGGGGGCGCTTTACCCTTCTTTCGGTCTTCTGCTCAGCCCTATGATTGCCAGCGCGGCGATGACATTCAGTTCCGTCTCCGTTATCGCAAACGCTCTGCGTCTACGTAGTTTGCAGCTCTAAGATTCCACCACAAAGACACAGTGAGAGTGGAGAGACGGCCCGAGGGCCGTCTCGGGCGAAGTCGATGGCAGGGCAATCCCGTCGACATCCTCTGAGACGTCCCTCAGGACGTCTCTCCGAGCGGCGAAGCCGCGCATGGCTGCCGCAAAGGCGCATGACCTTGCCAGCGGGCGATTTGGTCCGTTAAACTGGAGTTGAGAAGTATCGATGCTCCCGCGTTTTGTGAGCTGGTTTGGTGCGAAAAAAAACTTGATTTTTGTGTTGATCCAACTTATACCAGCCCCTTGAGGCCGGCCCGGTGATATCCTGACATCGCAGGCTCAATAGGGAATTGGAGGAAAGGCAGTATGACTTTTATTATTTGCGAACCCTGTGTCGACGTCAAAGACAAGGCTTGCGTCGAGGCCTGTCCGGTAGATTGCATCTATGGAGCCGAGACTGACAATCAGCTCTATATTCATCCGGACGAGTGCATCGATTGTGGCGCCTGTGAGCCTGTTTGTCCGGTGACGGCAATCTTTCCGGAAGATGAAGTGCCCGAAAAATGGCAGCAGTATATTGACATTAATAAGAACTACTTCAAGTAGTGCCCTTCTTTGCCCGGCTGGCCGTCCGCGGCCGCCACTTCAGGCCACCAGCCGGGTTGTGTTTCACATCACGCCCCCCTCCCCAAGTATCTGGTAATAAATAGCTTTTATACAGCCGGGTCAAAAACGCTTTAAACGCAGCACTTTAAAGTGTAGGATTCCGGATTGCTCCTCCAGGACAACTCTACATGAAGCAAAACCGCAGGGAATCGGACGGCTCAGTCGACAAGCGTACGGAAAGCTCAGGAGAAAATCTTTCCCATGTGGATTACCGTGCGCTGGTGGAGAATCTGAAAGAAGGCGTCTATCGCAGCACTTTTGACGGTCAAATCCTGCTGGCCAACCCGGCCCTGGCAAAGATCCTGGGATACGACTCGGTAGCCGATTTGAAGCGCGTCAACGTAAAGGAAATGTACGTTGACCCGCTCGACAGGGAAGAGAACATCAACACACTGATTCGAGACCGCTCCGTCTCGCGCTATTGCCTTCGGCTGAAAAAGAAAAACGGAGAAACAATTATCGTCGAAGAGACCGGTCAAGCGGTTTTTGACGCCGAGGGGCAGGTCCTCTATTGCGAAGGAATCATCCAGGACGTCACCGAGCGGGTCGCGGCTGAAATCCGATACCGCAGCCTGGTCGAGAATGCCGGCGATGCTATCTGGACGCTCGATTCAGAAGGGCGTTTCGTCTCGGTGAACCGCGCGTTTGAGCGGATTCTCGGGTTTGCGCGCGACTCTCTGGTGGGAAAGCATATCGTCGATTGCGATTTGATTGCTCCCGAGTACATAAGCCTCGTGGTGAAAGAATTCAAGCAGCGTTTGCAGGGAGAACCGAGCAGAGCGTACGAAATCGAAGTGCTCGACATAAACGGCAATCGAATTCCGATTGAAATCAGCACTCAGCGGCTGCAGGTCGATGCCCAGACCGTCGAGATAGTGGGAATAGGGCGAGATATGCGCGCCCGCAAAGCTCTGGAGCGGGAGTTGGTCTCCACCAAGAATCATCTGCAGAGCGTCATCGACAATGCGCTGGATGCCATCATTGTTACCGACGACAGAGGAACGATTCAGGGGTGGAACAAGGGCGCCGAGCGGATTTTTGAAGTAAAGCGGCAGGCAATGCTGGGGCAGCCGATCGACAAGATTTTCCCCGAAGATAAGTATTTTTCTTACTACCGAGCGCGCCGAAACCTTGCGCTGGGGAACCCTGTAAGCGATCTGGAACTGACCTGGGTTAGAACAGACGGCACTCAGATACACCTGAACATTTCCGTATCACCGATACGGAACGAGAAGGGGAGCGTTGTCGGGGCCAGCGCGATTGCCAGGGACACCACGGAAAAGAAAAAACTGGAAGTGACTCTGCAGCATCTGGTAATCACCGATCACCTTACGGAGACTTTCAACCGTTACTACTTTGACCAGTTGTTGCAGAAAGAAATTACCCGTTCCAAGCGCCACGGTTACGCTCTTTCCATCGCCCTGATCGACATCGACGGCTTTAAGGCCATCAATGATCGGCACGGCCATCAGATCGGCGACAAGGTGCTCAAGGAAAGCGCCCGTATTTTGAAGTCCAGTATCCGAAACTCCGACACGCTGGTTCGCTATGGAGGAGACGAGTTTCTGATTCTGCTGCCGGAAACCGATCAAAACAAGATCCTGTACGTCGTGCGTCGGATTGAAGAGAAGCTGCACATCTGGAATCAGGATGAATCTTTTCTCGATCGCCCGCTTGAATTCAGCATCGGCTATGCCACGTGCGTGGGCGGCGACGATGTGGAAAAGTCCCTTCGCTCCGCCGATATGCAGATGTATGAACAAAAAAACCGAAAGCGCGGCGGTCGGGAAACGATCATGTAAGGCTCCGAACAAAAGTTACGGGTTCCGGGTTTCGAGTTACGGGTTTTCGTAACCCAGAAACTTGCTTTTCTCAGTTGCTCTACCGAAGACTCCCGCCTGTAAACCCAATCTTTGCCCGCATAGATTTCGGGTCTCTGCAAATTCGTCATATCTCGCAACCCGGAACCCGTAACTCGCAAACCGGATCCTGCATTGACGAACCTTCTCCTGGCTGCTAGCTGATTGACAAACCTTCTCCTAGCTGGTAGAAAAACTTTTTTCTGCAAACACAGCGGGAGAGGACTGATTGATTCAGGTTGAAAATCTCACAAAACGTTATGCCGGCACAACGGCAATTCAGGATGTCACGTTTGACGTCAAGAAGGGAGAGATTGTCGGGTTTCTCGGGCCAAACGGCGCGGGCAAAACCACGACAATGCGCATTCTGGCGGGATTCATTCCGGCAACCGCCGGGACCGCCCGCGTCAGCGGCTTTGACGTCTTCGAGCAACCGCTCGAAGTGAAGCGACGAATCGGGTATATGCCCGAAAACCCGCCTCTCTACCTGGAATTGTCGGTAGACTCGTTTCTCACCTTTGTCGGCCAGATCAAGGGCGTCAACCCTGACAAGCTTCCCTCGCGCCTGGAGGCCGTCAAGGAACAGTGCGGGCTGTCGGATGTCGGAGGCAGGCTGATCAGGCATCTGTCCAAGGGATTCCGGCAGCGCGTCGGACTGGCACAGGCACTGATCCATGATCCTGAAGTGTTGATTCTGGATGAGCCGACCGTCGGGCTTGATCCTAAACAAATCATCGAAGTGCGGGAGCTGATCAAGCGGCTGGGGGGAGAACATACCATCATTCTCTCCACTCACATCCTTCCCGAAGTGAGCATGACTTGCCAGCGCGTGGTAATCATCAGTCACGGCAAAGTGGTGGCCATCGATACTCCCGAAAACCTCAAGACCAAGCTTGTAGGAGCGCATCAAGTGCATGTCGAGTGCCGCGGTGAATCGGAGAAAATACGGGCGGTGCTGGCCTCTGTTCCCGGGCTGAAGAATATTCAGCTCGAATCGTCGAATGCAACGAACCTGTTTCGCGTGGAGATGGAGCCGGGACAGGATGCCAGGGGAGCCATTGCCCGCGCAGTGGTTCAGAGCGGCGCCGAACTGCTGGAGCTGAGAACCAGCGGCCCCAGCCTGGAAGAAGTCTTCCTGAAGCTCACCACTGACGAAATTGCCGAAACCGCCGGAACCGAGGTTGAAGCATGAAGAATATCTTTACGATCTGGAAGAAGGAACTGAATCTGATGTTCGTGTCGCCGATCGCCTACGTGGTGCTAACCATGTTCCTGGCCCTGGCGGGTTTTTTCTTCTACGTCATCGTCACCGGTGTGATGCGCAGCAGCATTCAGGAAATGCTGCGGTCGCAGCAGTTTGGCGGCCCGCCTCCACCGCGCGATATGGTGCTGGATGTGTTTCGCAACTTTTTTGGCGTTCTGAGCACCATTGTCCTGTTTGTGCTCCCGATGCTTACCATGGGCTCATTCGCCGAAGAGAAGAAGCGGGGTACCATCGAGTTGCTGATGACGTCGCCTCTCACCCACTGGCAGGTTATCCTGGGGAAGTTTCTCGGATCGCTCTCGTTCTTTGTGCTGATGCTGCTCCCCACTCTTATTTACGGTTTTTTTCTGTTCAGCCACAGCGAGCCGGCGCCGCAATGGGGACCGATACTGTCCGGCTATCTGGGAATTTTCCTTCTGGGCGCGGTGCTGATTTCTATCGGGATTTTCATTTCATCCATGACCGAGAACCAGATTATCGCCGGGGTTGTAACATTTGCCCTTTTTATTTTTCTCTGGGTGATAGACGTTAATGCCGGGCCTGAGGGGAGTGGTTTCTGGAGCGAGCTGATGCGCTACCTGTCAATACTCAAATACTACGAAGATTTCACCAAGGGAGTAATCGACACGACAAGCCTCGTTTTTTACGGCAGCCTGATCCTGTTTGGGCTGTTTTTGACGTCTGCTTCCATTGAATCGATGCGGTGGCGGGAATGAATCGCTTGCTTCGCTATGTTCCGGCGGCCGGGGTGGTGCTGCTGCTGGCCGGCTACTTCTATTATTCCATTCGAAGCGAGTGGTCTATCGCAGCGCAGGTAATGGTCTATGGAGGGGGAGCGCTGCTGCTGTTTTCCCTCTTCTGGCAGTGGGAGAGAATCCAGAAGAGCTTTCACCGTCGGGCGGTCCGTTATGGAAGCGCGGCCGGCCTGGTGCTGCTGGTCCTTCTAGGAATTCTTGGGCTGATCAATTTCCTCAGCTTCAAACACAGTAAGCGCTATGACCTGACGGAAAACCAGTTGTTCAGTCTTTCCGACCAATCCAGAAAGATCACGCAGAATCTGAAGCAGGATATTTACGTCACCGTTTTCCAGAAAGGAAAACTTCCCGACAGCCTTCGGGATCTGATGCTGGAATATCAGGCGGCCGGAAAGCGCTTTCACTTCACCGTGGTGGACCCAGACCAAAACCCGCCCAAGGCCCGCGAGCTTGGAGTGCAGAGGCTCGGAGACATCATTGTTTCGGCAGGATCCAAAAAGGAGCGGATCGAGACGGCAACGGAAGAATCCATTACCAACGCGATAATCAAGGTGACCCGCGGCAAGAACAAGATTATTTACTACGTTACCGGTCATGGCGAGAGAGACTTGAACAGCACCGGCGCCGACGGTTTTTCGGTGGCCAAACAAAAGATGGACACACAGAACTACGACCTCAAGCCCCTCGTCCTGGCCGAAGAAAAGAAAGTCCCTGCCGATGCGTCAGTAGTGCTGGTGGTGGGACCGAAGTTTCAGTTGCTGCAACCCGAGGTGGACGCGCTGCAGAGCTATCTTGACCAGGGAGGACGCCTGTTGCTGCTGGTTGATCCTGAAACCAATCCCGGCCTGGATGATTTTTTGAAGAGCAAAGGTTTAACGCTCGACAATGACGTGGTGGTCGATGCCAGTGGAATCGGGCAGATGTTCGGCATTGGCCCGGCGGCTCCGCTGGTGACCACCTACGAGGGACACGCTATTACGCAGGGATTTGAGAATACCATGACGTTCTTCCCTCTGGCGCGATCCATCACCACAGCCGCGTCGAGCGATCAGGGCTACTCGTCGCAGGTCTTGATAAAAAGCAATCAGCGGTCCTGGGGAGAAACCGAGCTGAAGGGAGGCAGCGCAAAATTCGACGCCGGCAAAGACAAGCAGGGGCCTCTGAACATGGCCGTAGTGGCCACCAAGCGGATCGACGACAAGAGGCAGGCCAAGATCGTTCTCTTTGGCGACTCGGATTTTGCCGGCAACGCCTATTTCCAGCGCCCTACGCCCCGCAACGGCGATCTGTTTTTGAATTCCGTAAACTGGCTTGCAGAGGACACCGAACTGATGGCGATCCGGCCGCACGCCCCCCAGTCGCGGAGCATTAACATGTCGCTTGCCCAGACCAACATGCTCTTTTACCTGACCATGATCCTGATGCCGGCCGCGGCGCTGATTGCAGGCGCTGCCGTCTGGTGGAATCGACGACGAGCTTAATCATGATTGCCGGCAAAAAGATCGCTGTTCTGGGCGTAATCTTTCTGGGACTTCTGGCCTTCGTTTATTTCCACGAAATACGCGGGAAGGGCGAAGCCGACAAGCAGCAATCGGAGGCTAAGAAGGTCGTTCAGTTCAATGCCGACAAGGTTCGGAAAATTGCCCTGTCGCGAAGAAACGAGAGTCCCACTGTTGCCGTGAAAGAAGGCGCCAAGTGGAGAATCATCGAACCGGTTCAGGCGGTCGCCGACAGCACGGCGGTTGACGCTTTGCTGCAGTCGTTGGCTGATATGTCCTCGGACCGCACTCTGGAGAAAGTGGACTTAGGAAAATACGGTTTGAAGAGTCCCAGTGTCACGGTGACCCTGGAGGAACCAGGCAAGAAACTTGTGCTTTACTTCGGAGACAAAGATTTTTCCGGCAGCAATGTCTACCTGACGCTGGACAACGCAAAGGTGGAAATTGTTCCCGACGCCGCCTATACCAAGGCGATGGCTCCTGTTTCAGAGTTGCGGGATAAAACCATTCTGGATTTCAACGCGGATGCTATCGACCGAATCGAAATCCACCGCCAAGGCGATGTTGTGGAGCTGAAGAAACAAAAGGATGGGTGGCGCCTGGCAAGGCCTGTGCCGGATCACGCGGACGATGCGACCGTGGATTCGCTGGTCAATTCGATCCGATATGGGCGGATCCAGGATTTTGCCGCGGATTCCCTGGACCAACTCAAAAAATACGGCTTGCAGCCGCCTGCCTTGCAGATCGTTGTTTTTGCGGGAGAGAAACGAAGCGAACTCAATGTTGGTGGGAAGAGTGGTGACAACAACTACGCGTACGCCGCCGGGCGGACTGTAGTGTTTACCGTCCCCAAGGACGTTCTGGAGAAGGCAACTCAGCCAGCGGAAAAATTGCTCTCGCGCGAAGTTTTGAAATTCGAACGCGACAAGGTAAACAAGATTGAAGCCACAACGGAGAAGGGAAAGTGGTCAGTCGCCAGGAAGGGAAACCGCTGGAGCGTCACGGAGCCGGCGGGCAATGAAAAGAAGAATTTTCAGGATTCTCGCGTATTGTTCGCTCTGGAAACATTACGCGGTGATCGAGCCAAGAATCCCGGTGCGCTCGTAAAACCGACGCTGGTTTATACGCTGACCCTATCCGACTCCACCATCCGCGTAGAAATCTTCAAGAAGGGAAAGGACTGGCTGGCCAGGAGCAGCCAGTCAGACAAGGTGTTCCAGGTACCTGAAGACAAAGTGGAGACCCTGAATAAGTCCATCGAGAGCTTCCTGGAATGATTTCGAATGCGGAATGTGAAATGCGGAATGATTTTAGATGGGGAATGCGGAATGCGAAATGCGGAATGATTTTAGATGCGGAATGCGGAATGCGGAATGCGGAATAAGGAAGTGAGCTTTTTCTATCTTCGGAGAGTCGAGCCAAACATTCGGCGTTCCCCATTCCGCATTCTCCATTCCCCATTCCGCATTCTCCATTCCGCATTTAAAATCATTCCGCATTCCGCATTCCGCATTCCGCATTCGGAAGTCTTGCTGGTCCTGCTGCTTGCTCTTCTAGTGTCCGCTTCCTGCCGCAGCGATGCCACCAACCGCATTGTGGTTTACTCCACGCACGGCAAGGAGCTTCTGGGCGACCTGCAAAAACGGTTTGAGGGCCAAAATCCGGGCCTGGATGTCCAGTGGCTGGACATGGGATCGCAGGACGTGCTGGACAGGCTTCGCTCCGAGAAGGCAAATCCGCAGGCGGATGTCTGGTTTGGCGCCCCCAACGTAATGTTTAGCCAGGCCTCGCGCGAGGGTCTGCTCCAGAGTTACCTTCCCACCTGGGCCGATAAGGTGCCCGCCTCGGCGCGGGGCTTAAACGACGCGTGGTTTGGGACTTACTTCACGCCCGAGGTGATCGGTTACAACAGTAATGCGGTGAAGGATCAGGATGTGCCGCGAGACTGGGATGATCTTCTGTTGCCGCGCTGGAGAAAGAGGATCATCATTCGCGACCCGGTCGCGTCGGGGACGATGCGCACGATCTTTGGAGCTATGCTTTTCCGTTTTCAGAAACAGGGAGACGTCGAGAAGGGCTTTGACTGGCTTCGCCGGCTGGATGCAAACACCAAAGAATATGTGGCCAATTCGACGATTCTCTTTCAGAAGATGGCGCGCGGTGAAGCCGACATCACGCTGTGGAACATGCCTGACATGGAACTGCAGCGAAACATCTACCATTTTCCTTTCGGCTACGTTTTCCCGTCCAGCGGGACACCGTATCTTACCGAGGGGATTGCCCTGGTACGACGGGAAAGGAATTCCGAGGCTGCCCGGAAGTACTATGAATTTGTAACTTCAGAGGAGAGTCTCAGAATGGCGGCCGAAAAATATGCCCGCATTCCGGCCCGTGCTGATATCCCCGCCTCCAGCCTTCCTCCCAACATTGCGCGGGCTCGAGAACAAATCCGCCCCTTGGACCTTGACTGGGAAGTGCTGGAAAAAGAGTCCAAAGGCTGGATAAAAAGGTGGGAAACGGAAATCAGGGGCTCCGGCTAGCTCGATTATTCAGGAGAACTTAACCGCCAAGACCGCCAAGAGCAGCGCAAAGGACGGGGCTGAAGCTTGAAGTATGAAGGCCATCCAGGCAGCATCAAAAGTTGGCGTGATGCCCTTCATACTTCAAGCTTCAGCCCCGTCCTTTGCGCCATTCTTAGCGATCTTGGCGGTCTTGGCGGTTAAGATTTTTTGAATAGTTCGAGCTAATTCGATTTTCAAATTCGAAACTCGCACCCCCAACCTGCT
The DNA here is from genome assembly GCA_036507075.1 of Acidobacteriota bacterium. Lineage (GTDB taxonomy): Bacteria > Acidobacteriota > UBA6911 > JACQSX01 > JACQSX01 > DASXQR01. Next base: position 126,524 of record DASXQR010000017.1, read on the forward strand.
AACCTATTGCTGCATGTCATTGGTGCTCGACAACGTCTCAAAGAAATATGGCGCGACGCAAGCGGTGACAGACTTTTCGCTTGAGATGAATGCCGCAGAGATCTTGTGCCTGCTGGGACCGAGCGGCTGCGGCAAGACCACCACGCTGCGTCTGATTTCCGGGCTGGAATTTCCCGATCAGGGCAGGATCGGCTTCGACGGGCACGACATTACGGACGTGGCTCCGCAGAAACGCCGCTTTGGCATGGTATTTCAGTCCTATGCATTGTTTCCTCACATGAACGTGTTTGAAAACGTCGCGTTCGGTCTGAGAGCTCTGGGCGTGGGAAAAGGCGAAATTCGCGAGCGCGTTAGAAAGGCCCTGGAACTGCTCCAGATTGATTCAAAGTTTGATCGCCGAATTCAGGATCTCAGCGGAGGCGAGCAACAGCGTGTTGCGGTCGCTCGCGCTGTTGTCATTGAACCGCGCCTGCTGCTGCTGGATGAGCCGTTGAGCAATCTGGATGCCGTGTTGCGTGAAACCACCCGCACTCAGCTTCGGCAGCTGATCCGCAGGCTGAGGATTGGCGCCGTTTTTGTTACGCACGACCAGGAAGAGGCGTTTGCGCTGGGTGATCGAGTGGCCGTGATGAAGTCCGGCAGGCTTCAGCAGCTCGGAACCCCGTCGGAAATATATGAGCGTCCGGCAAACCTGTTCGTGGCGCAATTCATGGGAAAGTCCAACGTCCTCGACGTAAGCGCTCGCAACGGATCCGGGCAGTTCTCAACCGGTGATCTGGTCTGGAAAGCGGGCCGGCCCGCGGAGCGGTCCGGCAGTATGCATGCGTTCTTTCGACCCGATCAGGTCCAGCTCGGTGGTGCCGGCATTAATTCAGCTACCGTGGAGATTGTGGATCTGCAACGCACCATCCGCGGCCTGTTGCTGGTGGCGCGTTTGGAAGCGCATCTGATTGAAGTGCAGGCGCCCATGTCCGTGTCGGATTCATCTCTCTCCCGCCTCAAAATCGGCGACCAGGTACAGATCTACGTACCGCCCGATGCGATTCATCTCTTTCCGCATGAGTAATCGCGCGCGCGCCGTCGTCGTTGCCCTGGTGGTGTTCATAGCGGTATGGCTGATACTTTTTCCACATTTGTTTATCGGCGCGGAAAGTGTCCGCACCGCGGACGGCTGGGGTTTGGAGAACTATCGCCAGTTTTTCACCGAACCCTCCAATCTTGAAGCCACGCTGAACAGCTTCTGGATCTCGGTCTGGAGCGTCTTGCTGGCAGCCGTGATTGGAACCCCTCTGGCGTTTCTTTTCCATAACCTGGAGTTTCCGGGGCGAAGGATATTTGCAACGCTTGCAGGGCTTCCCATACTGCTGCCACCGCTGGTCGGGAGCATCGCGATCATGTTTCTCTACGGCGAAAGCGGCGTCTTCAGCCGCTCGCTGCAGGCCGTTCTGGCCTTGAGTGAGCCTCCTTTTCGGTTCACGGGGTTTTTTGCAATCCTTGCCGTGCATGCTTATACGCTGTATGTCTATTTTTTTCTTTTTGTCAGTTCCGGATTGGATCGGCTGGATCGCTCGCAACTGGAAGCCGCCCGCAGCCTGGGGGCGTCACAAACCCGAACATTTCTCAGCATCACGCTGCCGCTGCTCACGCCTGCTCTGGTGGGAGCATCGCTGATTACATTTTTGACGTCGATGGCAAGCTTCAGCGCGCCATACCTCTTTGGGGGTGGAACGCGCGTTTTAACGGTGCAGATCTTCAATGCCAAAGTTAACGGCGACGTCGCTCTTGCCTATACGCAGTCGATCGTCCTGGTATCGGTTTCGATCTTGATGCTGGCACTGCTGCGGTATTTTGAATCGCGCCGGTTGTATGCCGGGGCTTCCAGAGGAACTGCTGCCGTGCGGCGGCGCATTGGCAATCCGCGGTTGGAAAAACTGCTGGGGTTGGCGGGGATTGTTGCGGTCATCTTCCTGCTGCTGCCGCACCTGACCATCCTGCTGGTCAGCTTTGTGAAGGAAGGTTCCTGGACGACGCAGATCCTGCCTCCCGAGTACAGTACGGAGAATTACCGGCGGCTGTTCGCCGATGCGCAGTTTTTTGAGCCGATCCGCAACAGCCTGCTGATGTCTCTGGCGGCCACGCTGGCCAACCTGGTCTGGGGTTTTCTGGCTGCCTACCTGCTGTCATCAAAGAGGGCGTTTCTGGGACGTCGCGTGCTGGAAGGCATCATTCTCCTGCCCTGGGCGCTGCCCGGAACGGTAATGGCCATTGCGTTGGCCTCCACTTTTTCTGTGAATGCCCCGCTGCAGGGCCGTATTTTGCTGGTGGGTAGTTTCTGGATCCTGCCGCTTGCGTATTTTGTGCGGAACGTGCCTTTGATGGTGCGGGCGATTCAATCCAGCTTCGCTCAGGCGGATCCTGCTATTGAAGAAGCCGCCTACACGCTTGGGGCAGGCCCGGTGCTTACGCTGCGGAGCGTCGTGGTGCCGTTGGTGATGCCGGGAATTGTCACGGGCAGCCTGATGGCATTGGTCATGGCTTTGGGCGAGTTTGTTGCTTCCATCGTCTTGTACACTCCTCTAAACCGCCCCATCTCGGTAGAGATACTGGCGCAACTCAGACAGTTCAGCTTCGGAACAGCCGCGGCCTACGGCGTAGTGCTGAGCATTCTGATCGCGGCCGTTTTTATAGCTACACAATTGCTCAGTGGGAAGACAAATCAATTCCGCATTTGAATCACCGCCCCACAAATCCTCAAATTCCACCTTGCCAGGCTCCTTGCCACGAAGTCACGAAGGCACGAAGTTCAACAGTTCTATTCGAAGTGACACTCGGGCAAAAACAATCAATATTTATGAGAAGTGCCACTACAAACTAAATCTCGCCTTTCGTGTCTTCGTGTCTTCGTGGCGGTTTCGGCGGTCGGGCTTGCCGGGTTCCACACCGGAGCGAAAAGCCTGGCTTGGTGCCTTGGTGGTTCCAAAACTTTTTTCACCACCAGGACACCAAGCTCCAAAACTTTCATTCTGCCGCATCGTTGGTCCGTGCTACCGTGGTTGCAGGTCTAGGGCTTCGTGGTCTTCGCGGCTCGATTTTCGGCGCCTCCCGGCCATGCGAACACAGTCCAGGCAAACAGGGCGGGCAGCACATGCAGGAGCACCCTGGAAAGCGACGTGCCCATATGCCATTCAAATGGGTAAGGCGCGAAAAAATAACTGAAGAAATACAAAGCGAGTTGACCGAAAAACAGCCACTTCAACCGGTACGGGTCCTGCCTTGTCCAAAGCAGCAATAACGGCAGCCACCAGGCAAAGTTCCATTTCCAGCCATTAAACATCTCCGTCAGCATCACTCCTAGAATGCCGGCTGCCCTGGGCAGCATTTCGAAATCCGGAATTGTTGCGCGATCCACAAACCACGCCTCCGAGCCGAATAGGTGCTTTGGAATCCAGAATGCAAAGATTCCGGCTGTCACGCCGGCCAGGGCGGCTATCAACGGCAATCGCTTCTTCACGCCCGCTGAAAGGAATTCGGCGAAAATGAGATAGGCGCAGAACAATAACGAGAATGCGATTCCTTCAGCTTTGGTCCAGCAGGTGAGAAAGATGGTAACCGCCAGCAGAACCGCCGTGCGCGGTTCGGGCCGGATTTGCAGCAGCAGCGCGAGAAAAATCGACGCGGCAATAAGGGTTTCCAGGATCAAATCCGCATCGCGGTTGAAGGCACCCACAAGAGCAAAGGGTATGACGACATAAGCGGCTGTGAAAGTGAGAGAGGAGCCGCGTTCCCATCGCAATCTAGCCGAAGAATAGAGGATCAATAACAGCGAGCAAAAGAACATAAATACGATGCCTTTTGCGGCGTCTTCGGAAAATCTTCCTTTGAGCCTGCCAAACCATGCGTGCATCAGCGGAATATTCCACGGGTAGGACGGCTGCACGTCGCGGAATCTGACGGCCTCCTGGCCGGTCAGCTTTCCTTCAATCGCGATTACCTTGCCCTTGAAAAGCCACATCGATATGGCATCCCATTCAACGACAGGCATGATTACGACATGCGTCCAGACTTGTGCCAGCGCCGCTGCGATGAGTAACAGCGCTGCACCGTCTTTCCAGGTCCAGTTCTTGATATTCCAGCGCGGTCTGATGGCGACGGTGAAGAGCAGAAACGGGGAAAGAATCAATGCGCTCCAGAAAGCTTGGGCGCGCCAGGCTTCCATAAGGCCGAAATCGATCAGCGCATGAACGCCGGCCGAAACCGGAAATGCCAATCCGAGCTTTTCCGAAAGACGTGCCCGCGGGATGGCGCAATGAACCATCCCGGCGCCAGTCAACAAAAGCCAGACAAATGCGAGCCAGCTCATTGCTTTCGGTTCTTCAGCAGGACCACTTGCGGACTTTCATAGAGCTTTTCATAATTCTGGAAGGAAAATCCGGCGGGAACGCGTGGATAAAGCAGGGTGAATTCCGGTTTCAGTCCCGGATTCGAGATGGTATCGAAAAGAGTCCGGGTGGGATACAGCTCGTAGTCAAGCAGATGATGAAGATAGACCCTTTTCTCATCCTCCATCTCTCCAGCCAGCAAAATAATCGATCCGGAAGGGACCTTCTCTCTCACTACCGTCACACACTCTCCCGAGCCCGGGAACATCACGTCGCGCTTTTGCAGGTTGCCTTTGAGACCCGCGTAGTCTTTCCACTCTCTGAACATATTGGGAAAGCCTTCTGCCGCGAAATAGGCGATGCCGGCGCCAAACCAGATAAAGGCAATCAGGCGAACCGGTAAACGTGGTTGTTTTTCCATTCAGACCGCCCTGAGGAATTCAAAAGGCTGGTTTGGCATTCCTATTTATAATAGCAACCGGTGACTTATGAAAATTGGCATCACATGTTATCCCACGTACGGCGGAAGCGGTGTGGTTGCTTCGGAGCTTGGAAAAAGCCTGGCGGAGCGGGGCCACGAAGTGCACTTCATTTCATCTTCTCTCCCGAACCGCATTTTTGAGCTGACCGACCGCATTCGGTTCCATGAAGTCGATGTGATGGATTATCCGCTTTTTGAATATGCGCCCTATTGCCTGGCGCTCGCCACGAGGATGGCGGAAGTGGCAGAGCAGGAGAACCTGGATCTGCTTCACGTGCATTATGCCATTCCGCACTCCATCAGCGCTTACCTGGCAAGGGAGATGCTGGCTGAAAGACGGCGCCTTCCAATTGCAACCACGCTCCATGGAACCGACATTACACTGGTGGGTCGCAATCACAGCTATCTGCCGATCACGCGCTTCGGCATTCGCCAGAGCGACGGCGTCACGGCTGTGTCGCGTTATTTGAAGAGCGCCACCCAGCGCGAATTCTGTTGCGACTGCGAGATCGAGGTGATTCCCAATTTCATCGACGGAAACGTCTTCCAGCGGCGCTTTTCGCAGGAGTTGTACCAGCGCTTTGCGCCCGACGGTGAGCGTATTCTGGTGCATCTTTCAAACTTTCGTCCGGTCAAACGAGTGCAGGATGTGGTGAAGGTGTTCTTCGGAATCCAGAAGAGTGTCCCCTCGGTGCTGTTGCTTCTGGGCGATGGAACGGAGCGGTCGAATGTCGAGTTTCTGGTACGCGAGCTGGGCATCAATCACAAGGTTTTTTTCATCGGAAAGATGAACAAGCCGGCCGAGTACCTTTCCATCTCCGACCTGATGATTCTACCGAGCGAGCTGGAGAGTTTTGGTTTGGCGGCGCTGGAGGCGATGGCATGTGAGGTGCCGGTAATTGCAACCCGTGTGGGAGGCCTTCCCGAACTGGTGGAAGCGGGCCAGGTGGGTTGCCTGGCTCCTGTGGGGGCGATTGACGAGATGGTTCGCTGCGGGATTGAATTACTGACCGACGAGAAGCGGCTGCGAAGTTTTGGAGCAGAGGCGCGGCGGCGGGCTCTGGAACGATACGATCGCGATCAGATCGTCCCCCAATACGAGGCTTTCTATCGAAAGCTCGTCAATGGCGATATTGCAAAAGCGGATTGTCCGTAGTCCCCCAGGTCCACCGCGAAGGCGCGAAAGCGCGAACAACAGAGTCAGGCATTTTCGCGCCTTCGCGCCTTCGCGGTGAGTATTAACGGAAATTCGAAACGGCCCTTACCACGTCCGATGCGATCCGATGCGGCAAATTTTGTGTTGGCTCGCCCGCTGGAAATTTGTAATCCTCGAGCCAGAAGGGAAGATTAGGCCGGTGCACGGAGGCCAGGTATACCTTCAGATGCAGATTGTCTTTGGCGTGCGATACGCGGCCGGTAACGACAAAGTCGATCCCCAGCTCGCGAGCTGCCTGGCCCAGGTCGGATTGTCTGCTCTTGAATGGCTTGGATTCCTGGAAAGGAAGCGTTTCCAGCCTTCGGTAACGCGAAATTTCGCTCGCAATACTGCCTGCCAGGCCGTCCAGCATTCGATCATTGTCTGCGTTTTCAGCCCCGAGGAAGGGAAGTACCGCAATTCGCCGAGGAGGCGGCTGCACTCCGCTCTTGCCCGTCAGCAGGAACAGCCAGAAGGGACTGGTGGCGACAATCGCCGTGACCAGGAGGGCAACGATGACCCAGATGCCTTGAGTACGCGTCGATTCTTTGTGCCCTTTGTGTCTTAGTGGTGAAAGACTCATTAACCACAAAGGCACAAAGAACACCAACTAATGGGAAGCGAAAGAAGATCCAACCAGGCCATGGAAAGCGCCCGTCGCTGTGCTCCGCACTGTGCCTTCATTCCCTCTCCCGGAATCGGAGGCGAGGGCGCTGGAGGAGCGGCTGTATTCGTGTCGTGACAGAACTTCCATGATTTCATCGACACAGTGACGGGCCGACCCGGCTCGAGAGGCAAAATTATTGCAGAAAATCGCAAACGCGAGACGCTTGCCTTGCAGTGTGTACAGGAAACCTCCCAACGCAACGGCGTTGGACAGAGTTCCCGTCTTTCCAAAGATCCGCTGCGCTGTGGCGTCGCTGGAAAGCCGGTGCCGCAGCGTTCCGTCGATTGATGCCACCGACAGGCTCGACACAAACTGGGGGTAGTAGTTCTGCGAGGCTACAAAGCGCAACAACGAGATTTCGACGTGCGGGCTCAATAAATTGCTCTTGGATAATCCGGACCCGTCGTAAATGGCAACATCTCGGGGATTGATGCCGGTCTGCGCCACGTAATCCTGGACCACGGAGATGCCCGCTTCGGTGGTGCTGCGTCCGCGCACTTCGCTGCCGACCAGGCGCAGGAGCAACTCTGCATAAGAATTCACGCTCCGCTTGTTGATGATACTGATCGCGTCCAGCAGGGGAGGCGACTCGTGCCTGGCCCATTCCTTCATTTCCCGGTAGGGAATTCCGCCGCCGTGGTGCGACACGGGCATTCCTGCAACGTCGATCCCTTCGTGCTGCAGAGATTCCTTCAGCAGATAGGCGGCAAAACCTGCCGGATCGTCTACTTTGATGTACCGGGAGTGACTTCCCGCGCGCAACGGCAGCCTTCCGGTAAGGACGATCGTGTTTTTTCCCGGGACTTTGGAGACGTTGAAAGTGCTTCTGCGCGCCCGCGTTGCAGTAGCCCGGTTGATGATCCGGAAATAGTCCGTACTCGGCTCCGTGTAGACGCGCACAGGGGCGCCGTTGCGGACGGGGATCGCGCGGACTGCAACCAGATTGTCGTTGAAAGAAAGAGCGCTTACCGACGTGTCATCATCGGAGTCGCTGTCCGCTAACTTCTGATCTCCCAGCCGATCTCCCGGGGAATTCTCATCTCTGAGCTGCTGCGCCACGGCAGAAGTCGGGGGAGGTTGGTAGGGGTAAAGAGAATCGTCGCCCACAATGTTGCCGCCAATGCGGTGCACTCCATGGGCCCGCAACTTCGCGGCAATTTCGTCAAAAAAGCTGGATGCGTTGTTCTTAAGGAAATTACGCGAGAAAAAAGGATCTCCGCCGCCGCGCAAGACCAGGTTACCGCGGAGGGTTCCGTCCGGATCCAGGTTAGAATGACTGTAAACGGCTGTCTTGAATCGATAATCCGCGCCAAGGTAATGCATTGCCGTGGCAGTGGTAAACAGTTTCATGTTCGACGCTGGGATCATCGGGATGGAAGAATTGTGGGAGTAGATGATCTGGTTCTCATCAAGAGAAAGAACCTCAATGCCCCACTCAGCCAGATCATTGGGGTGCCGATTGATCAGTTCTTCGATCTTCGCCTCCAGAGCCGGGTCAATAGCCAGCGTGGGCGCAGGAGGAACCGAACCTGCCCGCACGGGCTGCGATGTGGCCGAACCTGCCCGCAGATAAACTGTGCCGTCGGGGGCGACAGTGCGTTGCTGCACTCCAAAGACAAAACGACCGTTGGATACTGAGCCGGAAAGCAGCGTCACATAAAGGCAAACTGCCAACAGCAGGATGTTTTTTAGAGTCGAAGGGAAGTACCTGGATATCTTCATGCGGCAAAAGTTCCCGTACTATAAACTAAAAACCCAATAGCCGCAAGTGATTAGCTGCACACAACGATGCTGGACAGGTAAGATCTGCAAATTTTGCCTGGTCTTGTAGTCTGGCGTCTCTTAGCTCACCACTTTACCGATGCGACTCCATCGGGTTTTACTGAAGAAATAGACGATTCTTGTGCCGTAAAGTTTCACCAGTTCAACAAGATTCGTCTTAGTGTAGGCGTAGGGATCGTCCTCGTATGACCAGAAAATGAACAGAGGACGTCCGACGATGAGCTCCTCTGGAAGGGTTCCCCAATAACGGCTGTCGGCACTGTCATCGCGGTTGTCGCCCATCATGAAATAGTGGTGGGGGGGGATGGTAAAGGGTGCGAGGCTGTCGCGACGGTTATCGTGATAGGCGCCCCACGCGAAAACGTTGGGATCGGAGTGCACTTTGTAGTTTTCCTGCAGTGGTTTACCGTCGATGTAGACAGTTTTGTCGCGAATCTCAAACCTTTCTCCCGGCAGGCCGATCGCACGTTTGACATACAGGACTTCGGGGTTCTGCGGATATTTGAAGACAATGATGTCTCCCCGGCGGATTTTGTGCCTGGGAAGCAGTGGATTGCTGGAATGAAGCCCGGTTCGGACGGTAAATTTGTCAATGATCAGGCGGTCGCCCACCAGGATGGTGGGCACCATGGACGGCGTGGGAACCGTCATAGGATGGAGAATGAACGTTGTCACGAACAAAGCCAGGATGGTGCAGATCGCGGTTGTTACAAAGTATTCGCGAAAGGTACTGTACTGAATCTGCGGCTCGGCTGTGGCAACCGGCGGCTGCTCTTCGATTTCTTCGCGCTGATCGATTAAATTCAATTCAAGGCTCCATAAGTCTTAGCTGATGCGCGCCAATCCAAGGATCGGCATCACCCGCCACATGAAGTATACGTACAAACCTGACTTGGTGTCTTGGTGGTTCATTCTTTGTTCACCACCAAGGCACCAAGCCAGCTCAACTTCCACACTTCTGATCCCCAGCCGGCCGAATTCGTTTTACTTCACCACCCTGCACATCGGGCCGGAGTCTAGGCAAACCTTGGATTATAAAAAGAGTTCCCGGCAGGCGCAATGCAATTTGACTCCGCTTTGGTCCAGGCCGGCCATCAGATCGGCTGCGGTGCGTCCCAGTAAAGGGTGTCTCCAAGTCTTGTCGATTTCCAGCATGGGTACCAGGACAAAAGGTCGAAAATGCATTCGGGGATGTGGCACTGTCAGATCAAGAGCAACAGGGAGCCGGGCTAAGCTGGGGCCCGAAGCCCGGTGCTGCTGGCCCAGCGTGAAGCAGACGCGCCCAAAGGCCAGCAGATCCAGGTCCAGAGTGCGACGGCTGTCCGAGTCGCTGCGGACGCGACCATTATCTCTTTCGATCCTCAGCATTTCGGCAAGAAGCGGGACTACATCCAGGTCCGTTTGCAAGCGGCAAACCAGATTGAGAAACTTCCCGCCAGGCCCGGAATAACCCGGTGCCCAGACCGGCGCCGTTTCGTAAATAGATGAAAACCGTGTTTCTCCCAGGCGCGAAAGCGACTCGGCGGCCCGCCGCAGATAAGCCCTTCGATCGTCCAGATTGGAGCCCAAACCGATCCAGGCTTCACTCATCAAAACAGACTCTCCGGCTGTGGAATTGTTCCGAACGTTCCGATTCCCTTCAGAAAGAACGAAAACCGGAATTGTGATTCACGGCGCACGGCGACGTCGAACTGGAAAAACTGAAGCGACACTCCGCAGCAGTCCCAGAAATAATTCAGCCGCGTGCTGTTGTAGACCAGCGCCGATCGCTGAATATCGTAGTTGAGCGTCGTTCCGGCGGAAAAACCTCGGGCGCGATTTCCGAAAAATGCCGAGGTTTGAATCTGGTTGCTTGTAAAGCTTGAAGGATCCAGTTTCCGCGTCAGGAAGTAAGTGGTAGCGGCATACCACAGGCCTTTGGAAAACGAACCCGTCACGCTGGTGTTCCGAAAGCTGCTGCGCTGCGTGTCGTAGTCGGCGCGCAGGTCGGCGCTGTATCTGTACGACGGGTTGAATCGAAACACTGCCGTCACCGGAGAAAAACGTCTTTTTTCGGTCGCGTAAAGGAACCCGGTGAGCGTGTTCAGCGGATAGAACTGGTTGACGCTTCCCGGATCCAGAGCACCCCCGAAAGTTGGGTCGAAAAAATATTTCTGCGCCACCTGGAATGACATCGTCTCGATGTTGGTATCCCCATCGCCGTATACATTGCGGCGCCGGAAGAAGCGCTGAGTAATGCCGTACTCGACTTCGTTGGTATCAGCGACGGCATCGACCTCGTCAAAACGAATGATGCGCGGAAACTCGTTGATGCCCTGAATCCACCGGTAGCGCACTTCGGGCTCGATGGTATGCCGAAATCCGCCCCAAAGTTCAAAGCGGCGCTCGATCACGGGTCCCAGCACATCGACCACCGCCTCCAGGTATTCACGATTCAGTCTCTTATTTGAAAGGCGGCCGGTCGCTGTGTCGCGGCTGTTGCTGTAAAAAGTTTCACGCGCCCCGAATTTCGGAAAGATCGACAAGAATGAAGTCTTCAGGCCTGAGTAGTAAATACGGGGAAAGAAGTCGAACCTCTGGACGATATCGGGAGTTTGCAGCAGAGCGTCTGAGCGGTTCAGTCCTTCCAGCGTGGATTCGAATTCCAAGCGAAAGTTCCTTCCCAGCGGGGCGCCTGCGGATCTCAGTTGGATGGAGGGCGAGCTGCGAACCAGGATATTGCGGACGGGGAAAAATGTCTCCTCGCGATTAAAGGAAATATTGAAGCTCAGAGACCCGAAATTATTCGTCAGAAAGGCCGTGGAAATTTCGTTTGGCGTCGTGGCGGCGCGAAAAGTATCCGAGAACACCTGACGAAACACCAGATTGGTAGTGAGGTTGAGCATCGCTACGCCGCGGAATCCGTTGGCAAACTGAGTGTGCGCGTTTGCAAGAAAAATCGTGCCCCCCTGTCGCAGGCGGTCGTTGACCGAGTAGACATTCAGAAGAATGTCGGTGGCCTTGTTGGGCCGCGCTCGAAAAGTGGCGCCATAACCCGGGCCCCGCTGCGTAAAGTACTCTCCCAGAATGGTTACGTCCGCGCTCTCGCCCAGGGTGAGATAGAACTCCTCGCTGAAGCGACGCCCTTTGTTATTTGAAGTACCACTGGCCGGCAGCAGAAAGCCCGATGCGCGACGCTTTCTCTGCAGCGGGATCCGCACGAACGGGGTATAGAACACGGGCAGGCTTTTTACGCGGAAGATTGCATTGTACGCATGCACCGAGCTGTTTACCCGAATGGAGGCCCGGCCCGGATTGAAACTCCATTTGGGAAGCGCTTCGTTGCAGGAAGTGACAAATCCGCCCTCGACTTTGTAAGTCTCCGGCCCGGTCTTAATGATCACATCGCCTTTAATGTAAAACTCGCGGTCGGTAAAGCCTTCGGCGTCATAAAGCCGTCCGGTTTGATTTTTGAGGTTCAGTTCGGCGCGGCTTCCCTCGATCCAGTGGATCCCCTGCGACAGGCGAAGCCGGCCGGGTGCAACGGCATCATCCGTTTCCGAATTGTATTCCACTCGCTCTGAAGTCAGGACCATATCCTTGTGCGTGATGCGCACGTTTCCAGTAGCGCTCCACTGGTCCTTTCCCAGTCGCTCGATGCGGTCGGCCTCAAGAAGAATTACACCGTCGGGTCGTGGGATTTCCGCCGTGGCGCGGGGCGCATTCTGTGAGTACAGAGGGCTGAACATGAAACAGAAGCAGCAGAGCAGCCACGATTTGCGCCACGTCATCCCGGCTTTGTAACCTGAAGCGGATATTGAATGCAAATCCCAAAAGCTCTAACCGCGAAAGCGCGAAAGGCTAGCTTTTTTATTTCGCGCCTTCGCGCCTTTGCGGTGGAATTTAGCTTGCGTGACGGCCGTAACTAGAAAACGCCGCCCGATTCTGGTAGCTTGAAACGCTTTCAGAAGGGATAAAACAGTTGCTGGTACGTGCCCCCCAACTCGATCGGATTCGGATCTCGGAGAACAAACTCGAGGTTCCCAGGGAAATTTCCATTCCCTATATCGTCGGCGACGGAATCGGCGAGGATATTTCTCCGATCACCATCGATGTTCTGCGCACCGCCGTCGAGGCGGCATACACGGACCGCCGGATTGAATGGTTCGAGCTCCCGGCCGGTGACGCAGGCGAGCGGAAAGTGGGCAGCCGCCTGCCCAGCGAGACACTGCAGTATCTGCGCGAACACGTCGTTTCTCTGAAGGGTCCGCTGGCGACTCCCGTGGCCGCGGGATTTCGCAGCGTGAACGTGATCTTGCGAAAACTGCTGGATTTGTACGCCTGCGTTCGACCCTGCCGCTACACTCCGGGCGTCCCCAGTCCCATGAAACATCCCGAGCATGTCAACGTTGTGGTTTTTCGCGAAAACACCGAAGACGTTTACATGGGCGTCGAGTACGAAAAGGGCTCGGATCGTGCCGACAAGCTTAGGCGCTTCCTGGGCGAGGAGCTGGGAGATTTCATTCGAGAAGGATCGGGAATTGGAATCAAGCCCATCAGCGAGTTTGGAAGCAAGCGATTTGTCCGAAAGGCTATCCAATACGCGTTCGATCGCAAGCGCGACCTTGTAACGCTGGTTCACAAAGGCAACATCATGAAGCATACCGAAGGCGCGTTTATGCGCTGGGGGTATGAAGTGGCCGAACAGGAATTTGCCGGCCGGATTGTGAAAGGAGAGGGCCCGCCGATCCCGGGCAAAGTGCGCATCAATGATCGCATTGCCGACAATATGTTCCAGCAGGTGATCCTTCGCCCCGACAAGTACGCCGTGCTGGCGACACCCAATTTGACCGGCGATTACCTTTCCGATACCTGTGCCGCACTGGTGGGCGGGCTGGGCCTGGCCCCCGGGGCCAACATCGGAGATCATTACGCCGTCTTTGAAGCGACGCACGGAACGGCGCCCGATATCGCCGGAAAAGACCTGGCCAATCCTTCAGGCCTGGTCCTGTCAGGCAGGATGCTGCTCAACTACATCGGCTGGGACCAAGCGGCTCAACTTGTCACCAAGGCCGTTGAGCTGTCGGTTCAGGGCCGCCGCGTGACTGCCGACCTGGCCGTGCAGATGGAGAAATCCAGCACTGTCGGATCTCGTGAATTTGGGGAGATCTTGAAGGAAAATATCCGCCGGGCTGCGCGTTAGTCCCTGGATTATTCAGGCAAAAACTTCACCGCCAAGAACGCCAAGACCGCCAAGAGTAGCGCACAGGACCGGGCTGGAACTTGAAATAGAAACTACTCAGGTGTTGTAGGTTTGGCTTTCATATTTCAAGTTCCAGCCCGGTCCTGTGCGCTATTCTTAGCGGTCTTGGCGTTCTTGGCGGTGAAGTTTTCTTGATTAATCCCTGCCAGGCGATTTTAGGGGAAACATATCGCCTGACTTGACGTAATATGAGATTCAAAAGGGAAAGTATGCCGATAAAGTCGATTAAGAAAAACGCAGCCGTGCCGAACATAGAAGATTCTCCGATGAGCGACAAACCATCCCCGCAAACCGACGGCAAGTGGCCCTCCTACACGATGGTGGAAGATCGGATGCGGAAGATCTACTTTGAGTTCTACCGGGAAACCTACAAAAGCAGCGTCCTGGATCGGAAGACCAAGGAGTTGGTTGCCATCGCGGCTTCCATCGGATTCAAATGTCAGGGTTGTTTGGAAGGGCACATCAAGAAAGCGCTCAAGCACGGAGCCAGCAAGCAAGAGCTCAGTGAGGCAATCGCGATCGCGATGGGTGTGGCCGCCGCCGGCGCGGTGGATTTGACCGATATCGCCGCCGCTCACCTGAAACTTAAACACTTCGAATAAACCATCACCGTAATCTCGGCGCCATGAAACGAAAATTAATGTCCCTCCTGTTGATTCTGGCAGGTCTCGCCTCCTGGCACCATTTTGTGCCCGCCCAGTCGACTCCCGCGGCCGACGTTCGCACCGCGCCGGTCACGTCCCAAAGCATCGCACCGGAGAATGCGGGCGCGGTGGAATTCAAGTCGCTGGAAAGCAACATTCTGGGCCAGCCTCTGAACTTCAGCATTTATCTGCCCCCTTCCTACGCCAAAGGAGAGCAGAAATATCGAGTGATCTATTTCCTGCATGGCCTTTTTGAAAACGAGAAGCGCTGGTCTGACCGCGGCGGCAAAGAACTGCTGGATCGTTTGATTGCAGACAAGAAGGTGGGTGAGCTTGTCGTCGCAATTCCGGATGGGGGACGCAGCTTTTACACCAACTATTATGACGGGTCCAGGAAATACGAGGATGCCGTGCTGCAGGAATTCATTCCATATGTGGAAAGCCACTATCGCATCCTGCGGGGAACGAAATCACGCGCTTTGAGCGGAAGTTCCATGGGCGGTTACGGCGCTCTGAAAATAGGCATGAAGCATCCCGACCTGTTTGACTCCGTCTCGGCGCACAGTGCCGTGCTGGTTCCAAAGTTCCCCGAGGTGATCGAACCCGGAACCCGGCAGGCGCGTTACCTGCAAATCCTGGAGGGCCCTTTCGGCAAGCCGTTCAATCGCGATTACTGGGAAAGCGAAAACCCGCTGCGCCTGGCCGAAGATCCGCAGAAATTTCGCAATTTGAAGCTTTATTTTGACTGTGGAGACAAAGACCGCTACGGTTTTGACGAAGGCGCGCGCGAGCTCCATCGGGTTCTGGAAGAGAAAGGTTTCAAGCACGAGTTTGCCATCCTCCCTGGTGATCACGGATGGGAATACCTGAAGCAGTACATGGATCGATCGCTCGTGTTTCACTGGAAGCATTTCGAGGATTGAACCGCGAAGGCGCGAAAGCGCGAAAACCCAGACATCCGCCAAAGTTCTGTTTCAGTGCTGAAAAGGCCCGGCATCTCTGCCCGTAATTCGCTGTTTCAGCTTCTTCGCAGTGAATGGGTCTTCGGCTGTTCGCTGGCCGCCGGCATCACTCTCCGCCTCTACCAGATCCGAAGACAAATCCCCGCCGACGATGAATGGCATGCGCTGACCGCCGTTCTGTACTCCGACTATCCTTCTATCCTTACTCATTTTGGCAGCGCGGACCGCAGCATCCCGTTGACCGCTTTTTACGAAATACTCTCCCATACTGTGGGGCTGTCGGAGATGGAGATGCGGTTTTTGCCTCTGGCCTGCGGCATCGCTGCTCTGCTGGTTGTGCCGCTGGTGGCTGGTTTTGCCGTCGGGCGGCCCGCAGCCCGCATCACCGGATCGCTGCTTGCGCTTTCACCGCTTCATATTTATTTCAGCCGATACGCCCGACCTTACGGCATCACAATGTTGATCGCCTGGGTCGGGTTGTTCGCGTTTTATCGCTGGTGGGTAAACGCCCAGGACGACTGGCGCTGGGTCTACGTTGCCTGTGCGGTTGCGGGACCCTATTTTCATCTCGTGGTAGCTCCGGTTTTATTGTCCCCCCTGGTGCTGCTGCTGTTTTGGAGCGTGGCATCAAGGACTACCCATCAGGATCATTTCCGCTGGCGGCAGATAGGAAGCCTTATCGTCGCCCTGGCGGGCGGATTCTGTCTGTTGTTTCTGCTTCCTGTGCTGGTTGACTTTGGCTCGCTGCAGGGGAAAGTGAGCCGAAGCGGCATCACATGGAATAGTATCAGCGGAGCTGCTCATCTTCTGGCCGGATCGCGCAGCAATGCGTTTGTGATGGTCGCTGCGCTTCTTTGCGTGGCGGGCGCCGTTATTCTGTATCGCCGCAGCCGGCGCCTGGCGGCATTTCTGCTGTTTGTGGTTTTCTGCCAGGCGCTGTTCGCGGTGGCGACAGCGCCCGAGGGGATCCATGTGCCGATCGTGCTGGCGCGCTACCTGCTGGCGCTTCTTCCCATTTTGCTGCTTTTGGCGGCTGTCAGCGTGCAACGTTTGGACCAGGCTCTGGGAAAGCTGAGCTACTATCCTGCCGGCAGTTTGGCGGCATTGCTGGTGCTGGCGCAGTTCTTCGCCGGGCCCCTTCGCTCCATTTACTACTTCCCGAACAACTGGACCAATCATGCCATCTTCCAGTACTACTACTACCGGCCGGAGGGGCAGAATCCCTATGAGGACATCCTGCGACCCAAAGCCATTCCTGCCTTTTACAGCCGGCTGGCTTCACTTCCCCGGGGCAGTGTTTCGGTGGTGGAAGCTCCCTGGTACTACGAGTGGCAAAACATTCATTTTCTGTATTACCAGCAGGCCCACCGGCAGTGGATGTATGTCGGCTTTGTGGACGAAAATGTTCTCGCTGTGCGGACCGGCGAGCTGCCTCGCGCCCTGCCCGGATTCTGGTTCCGTAATTTTGTGCATGTCGCCGACCTTGCGGGTCTCCGGTACCGGCATGTCAACTATGTCATCTTTCACAAAGACATAGCGCACGAGATTCCCAATCTTGCGCCCAGACCGGCGGTTGATGTTTCGCACTGGATGGATTACTACCGCCGGGAATTCGGTGCGCCGATATTTGAAGACACACTGTTGGCGGTTTTCGATGTTTCTCGTGGATTGCCACAAAGACACCAAGCCACAAAGGATCAGGATTTAGGTTTGAAGTGACCCCTCCCACCTTGAAAATTCTAGGTAATTGTGGATTCTGAGTGTTAAATTCGGAAACTGGCTGTTACCGGCGCTATCGTCTAACGGTTAGGACGCGGCCCTCTCAAGGCTGAAATACGGGTTCGATTCCCGTTAGCGCTACCATCCAGGTTACAAGTTGACAGGAGCAAGAGTTACCAGTTTTGATGAGAACTCTGTGGTGGAGGCGGTTTTTTCTGGAGAACTGCGGCCCGGCCGAGACCAGAAAGCCGGCCACGAGCACGTGCACGTCAACGACCACGACTACGTCTGATGCGTATTCGGTTTTTTAGAATCTTACTAAGAAAATTCTCTAATTCTTAGCCTTTGCCGCCGAATTGGCGGAATGCGTCTTGTGCATCAGCTTTTCAATGTCGCGCATCTGGCGCGGGAGGCGATGCGACAGATGCTGGCAGCCGTCGGCGGTAACCAGGAAATCGTCTTCGATTCGAACACCGATGCCTGTATATTTTTCGAAGGCAGGCCGAATCTTTTCGATCCACTGGGCGTTCTTTCCGTCCTGCGCCAGCTCCTCAAGCAAGCTCCCGCGGACGTAAATTCCCGGTTCTACAGTCAGAATCATCCCTGGCTTGAATGCTGTTCCACGGTCGCCGACGTCGTGAACATCCAGACCCAGCCAGTGGCTGGTTCCATGCATAAAAAAACTGCGATACTGGTCGCTGGCCGGGTCTGTGATCAGACCTAAACGCAGAAGGCCCTGCTTGACAACTTCCACGGCGCGCTGATGCACCTGCTGGATGGTGGCGCCCGGCTTGATCGCTTTAATCGCTTCTTCCTGTGCGTTAAGGACAATCTGATAGACGTCGGCCTGTGCCGGGGTGAATTTCCCGTCGACGGGCACGGTGCGTGTGATGTCTGCGGCGTAGTAGTCGAATTCGGCGCCCACATCCATCAACAGTAAATCGCCCGCATTCATTTTCCGGTTGTTCTCTTCGTAGTGCAGAATGGTGGAGTTTCGGCCGGAGCCGATAATTGACGGAAAAGCGGCTTCTGTTCCGTTTTTGGTGTAATTCGAATCAATCACCGCCTGGACCTCGTACTCGTACATTCCAGGCGCCACTTTTCGAATTGCGTCCAGCAGTCCATCCGAAGTGATGTCGATGGCGCGTTTCACGTTCTCGATTTCCTGCGCCTCTTTGACCTGGCGGAGCGAAGCGAATATGTCGCTCGCGTCACGAATATTCACCACCGGGAACCGCTCACGAAGCCTGTTGGCAAATTCAAATTCAGGCGTGAGCTGCCCGCGCAGGCCGGGATGGTCTTCCAGCAAAAGGAATACCGGGACTTCTCCCATTTTCAAATGAGTGAAGAACCGGGCGTATTCGTCCATATTCAGGTACCGATTCACGCCGTAGGGTTGGCCGTAAAGCAGGGCGTCGATAAAGTCATCGAATTCGCTGCGGCTGTAAATGTTGCTGATGCCCGAGCTCTGCAGAGCCTCTTCGCGCGTGAGTCGATGTCCGGTCCAAACCTCGCGTGACGGATTTCGGTCCAGAACGAACAGATTCTCCTTTCGAGTCACCGCCGGAGGCATCAGGACCAGCACCGTTCCTTCCTGCCTGATGCCGGTCAGGTAGTAAAGGTTATTCTCCTGTCTAAACTTGTAAAGTACATCTCCACTGAATTTTTTTGCCGGCGGGCTGAACAGGATCAGCATCCCCTGCTCTCCCATCTTTTTCATCACGGCGGCGCGCCGCTGAGCATACGTGTCTGCCAGTGATGAAGCCCGGGCGCGATAACCGGCCAGAGAGCAGACGCTGAAAAGCAGGAAAGCGAAAAGGAAGCAACTGGTGATCTTTTTCATACTCTCGTATCATTATACAGGTCCGGGCCGGTCAGAGTTACGGGTTGAGAGTTTCAACCCGCAAACCCGGAACCTTTGAGGAGATATGCCAGTCAAAATTTCAGAACCACCCGTGGAATCTAAAGAGAAGAGGATCGAAGACAAGCTGCGCGACTTGATTGAAGAAATGGGCGAAGACCCGGAGCGTGACGGCCTGCGGGAAACACCCCAGAGAATGGCCGAGTCATTCCGATTTTTGACCAGCGGATACCGGGTTGATCCCATGAAGCTCATCAAGGACGCGCTTTTCGATGTCAGTTACAACGAAATGGTGATCGTCAAGAACATTGAAGTATTCTCACTTTGCGAACACCACGTCCTCCCCTTTTATGGGAAGTGCCATGTGGCTTATATTCCGAACGGCAGGGTAATCGGACTGAGCAAAATCCCGCGGGTGGTGGACGCGTTTGCCCGCAGGCTGCAGATCCAGGAGCGCCTGACGGTCCAGATTGCGGAAACAATCGAAGAAGCGGTCCGTCCCAGAGGGGTGGCTGTGGTGATGGAGGCGGTGCATCTTTGCATGGTGATGCGCGGCGTGGAAAAGCAAAATAGCGTCGCCGTCACAAGCTCCATGCTGGGCACATTCAAGGAGCACATGGAAACCAGGAATGAATTCCTGAGTCTGATCGGCAGGAAGTAAAATTGGGCGAAGGCGCGAACAGCGCGATTATGCAAAGTGAAAAAGAGCTTTACTTCAGATACATCGAGAAAAAAGGCTTAAAGAATACCGAGCAGCGGCTCCAGATTCTTGAGACGTTCCTGCAGATGCCGGGCCATTTCACCGCTTTCGATCTTCACGCGATTGTGAAGAAGAAAAATCCGCAGATTGGCATCTCTACCGTCTTTCGCACCATGAAACTGCTCGAGGAATGCGGTCTTGCCAAATCCGTCAAGATCAGCGATGAAGAGAAGAGCTACGAATACAATCCGACGCACCACCATCATCTGGTTTGCTCGGAATGTCATGCCACTATCGAGTTCATCCATCCGACGCTGGAGCGAATCATGGAGGAGATTCCCCTCGAGTACGGATTCGTTGCCACCGGCCACAAACTGCAGATCTTCGGCACGTGCGAGAAATGTCAGAAGGGCGCCAAGATGGAAAAAGGGGGCGGGCCCGTACAGGAAAACGTTTCGAAGGTTTTCGAGCGCGATGTGCTCCGCATTTTCGTCCAGACAGAGGAGCGCGGGATCAGGTTCTACAGCTCAAGACTGAACCGATTCAAGGAAGACTGGAGCCGCCGTCTTTTCTCCGCGCTGGCAGAGGAAGAGAACCATCACCTGCAGCTGCTGCAGCGCCAGTATCAGAAACTGCTGCAGGAAAATCGGTGGCTGGAGGAAAAGCCGCGGTTCTTTATCTTCGATTCCAATGAAGTCGCCAACGCGTTCAGCCGTTCGTCTTCGGACTTCAAGAAGACTCTCACCGGCCAGGACGATGAAATGAACACCCTGAAAGAAGCCTGGCATATGGAGAAAGAAAATCACGAGTTCTTTGCCAACATGGCGGGAAAACTGGACGGCGTGGGCAGAGAACTGTGCCTGGAGTTTGCAGACGAAGAAAAGCATCACATGCAGTTGATCCAGTTTGCCATCGACAACCTTCAGCGGGTCCGTTCCGATCCCGAGCAGCGCGCCATTTTCATCAAACAACTGGAAAAAGAAATACTGCAGCTTAAATAACAACCGTAAGAACCAAGCCAGGAGCCGAACCGCGCGCGTAAGCAAGCGGACCCTGCACTGGGAATTTGACCACGAAGCCACGAAGAGCCGCTATTCATTTTGTTGAACACTTCCCATAACTCGATCAGATTGTCGAAGAAGTGGCACTTCTAACTTGATCGTTGTTCTTCGGGTCTTCGTGCTTTCGTGGCAAATCCCCAGTGCAGGGTCCGCTTGCTTACGCGCGCGGTTCGGCTCCTGGCTTGGTTCTTACAACCAACCACGGACAACGGACAACTGACCACGAACAATGAATTACAGAATACTGGGCAAAAGCGGCCTCCGAGTGAGTGAAATAGGCTTCGGGTGTTGGGCGATTGGCGGACCCTTCGAGTTGAGCGGGTTGCCGATCGGATGGGGTCCCGTGGATGACAACCAGTCGATAGCCGCAGTGCGCCGCGCTCTGGAACTGGGTGTGAACTTTTTCGATACCGCCGATGTGTACGGTTTTGGACACAGCGAGAAAATACTGGGCGAAGCGCTGCGCGGGTTCCGGAATTCGGTTGTGATTGCGTCCAAAGTGGGCAACACCCGCCAGGCGGACGGCATGCGCTTGAAGGATTTTTCCGCGCGCCACATTGTGAAGTCTTGCGACGATTCCCTTTGCAGGCTGGGAACGGATTACATTGATCTTTACCAGTTGCACAACCCCACCTTGGACCAGATTTTTTCAGGAGATGCGGGAGAGGCGCTGGAGAAACTTCAGTCGTCGGGAAAAATTCGCAGCTTCGGCGTCTCCATCAGCCATCCTTCAGAAGGCCTGGAAATCATTGGAAGGAACTTCGGCGCTACCCTGCAGGTTCTTTATAACGTTTTGAACCAGAAACCGGCGGACGGTTTATTCAATGCCGCCAGGAAAAACGACTGCGGAATTATTGTGCGCGTGCCTCTGGCCTCCGCTTTACTCACCGGAAAGATCAGATCCGGCAGTTTTGATCCCCGGGACAATCGCAACAATTTCCTCACCGCCTCCAGGCTGCAGGAAGTGCTTCCAAAAGTAGATCGTTATCTTGAGCTGTGCAGGGATTACTCGCTCCGACCGGTTCAGGCCGCTCTGAAATTCATTCTGGCGCATCCGGCCGTCAGCACCGCTATACCGGGAGCGAAATCCACCGAGCAGGTTGACGAGAACGTTGCTGCATGCAAAGCGGAAATGCCTCCCGGGATGCTGGAGTCCCTGCGCCGGGAATTCAGGACCTACAATTTTTATCTGCGTCATGGGATCAAAATATGAGAACAGCGGTCTACGCGGCTCGATCAAAATGCGGATTTCGGAATGCGGAATGCGGAATCTCAGAAATGCGGAATGCGGAATGTGGAATAATGTGGAATAAGGAGTAATTTGGGTTTGGGCTTCGCAAATTTCTGTAATATTCCGCATTCCGAAATCCGCATTTTTACGTATCTTGGAAAATGTTCACAACTGTTGCCTACTTATCTCAATTTCCGCAAACCCACATTGGCCGCAATTTGAAGCGGGTCCCATAGCGGAGCGTGCGGCGGGGAATAAGCAAGATCGAGTTGCGCCAGTTGGGTCAAGGTTAACCCCGAGCTGATCGCGCCCACGGCTACGTCAATCCGCTTGCAGGTCCAGGGACTTCCGGCAATTTGCGCGCCCAGGATCTTTTCCGTTTCCCGGTCGAAAACGATTTTCACAGTGACTTTCTCCCGGGGAGGGAAGTATCCCGCCCGCGAAGCGGTGCCCACAGAAGCGCTTTCGCAGTTAAATCCCATCCCGCGAGCTTCTCCTTCGCTCAATCCGGTGCGCGCCACGGAAAGCGAAAAGAACCGCGTGATGGAAGTCTGCAGCACTCCCGGGTATTCGGTTCGCATGCCCGCCATGTTTTCGCCGGCCACTCGACCCTGCTGCACGGCATGAGTTCCCAAAGCGCTGGCCAGCGCTTTACCGGTGATCCGATGCTTTGCTTCGGCGCAGTTGCCCGCGGCGTAAATCCCGTCCTGGGAGGTTTCCATGCGCGGGTTGACTTCTATAGCGCCGCTGCGGCCAATAGCCAGTCCTGCTTTTTGGGCCAGAGCAACGTCGGGAACGACACCGGTGTCCAGCAGGATCATGTCTGCATGATAGCGGGCACTCGACGTGACTACGCCGCTGGGAGTATCACTGTGGAAAATTATCTCGCGCACCGGTTCGAAATATCCGATCCTGATGCCGTTAGCAGCGCACTCGCCGGCAATCAAGGCGGCAATATCTGGATCCACGGCCGAGAAAATCTGCTCGTTTCTTTCGAGAACCTGCACGGAAATCCCTTTTTTAACCAGAGACTCGGCCATGTTCAGGCCGATGTAACCGCCTCCCACTACAATCGCGGTACCGGGGTGCCGGTCGTCAATGAATTTTCGAATCGCGACAACGTCTTCAAGCCGGCTGATTTTGAACACCGAAGGATGGTCGGCTCCATGGATGCTCTGCAGTGCCGGCCGGTAACCGGTGGAGACTAAAAGCTGATCGTAGGGAAGGCGCTCTTCCAGTCCTGTGCGCGCATCCCGCGCCAGTACTTCTCTTCTGCCTGTGAGTATCTCTGTTGCCTCCCATTCGGTGCGGGCGTTGATTCCCCGCTCGGCCCTGGCCGTTTCAGGTGTGAGCGCGAGCAACTCCTCTTCGCGGGAGACCAGTCCTTCGACAAAATACGGGGCGCCGCAGATGGAATAGGAGACGTAGCGGCTCTTCTCAAGAACCACGACTTGCACATCGGGGCGCAGGCGCCGGAGGCGTGAAGCGGCCGTCATGCCTGCGGCATTCCCGCCGATGATGACAACGCGCTGTTTGCCGAAAAGAGGCATGGTCAGTAAGGTATGCCAGAAAACTGTGATTATGGGAATGTTAAGTTACGGCTTGACGAGTTACGGGATCTTTACCACGAAGTCACGAAGGCACGAAGATTTAACAATTCAGTTAGAAGTGTCACTCCTGCTCGATCGTGGGTGATTTAAGAAATCACACTACAGGATAAATCCTGATTCTTCGTGACTTCGAGGCTTCGTGGCAAAGAGCCCGTAACTCGTCAACCCGCCAACCCGGAACTCGTTAACCCGTCAACCCCCGTCAACTGAATGAGAATTTCACAATTATTTAATTCCCACACTGCTCCTCCTTCGGTAGCATCGGTTACGGGAGCTCATGCCGTCCGGACAGAGAAGAGAGAAGCGGCTCAGGATCTTGTTTGTGTGCCTGGGAAACTGCTGCCGAAGCCAGATGGCTGAGGGCCTGGCTCGAAAAATCGCTCCTCAGTACGAGATTTACAGCGCCGGCCTGCTTCCTGCCGGCTTTGTCAGCTCACAGGCGATCTCGGTGATGCAGGAGGAAGGGATCGAAATCGGCGACCAGGAAAGCAAGGGTCTTGATGCCGTCGACGTGGACCAGATGGACGTAATCGTTGCCATGGGCGGATTTCCCGCCGCAGACTTTGTTCCCAGGCCGCAGGGGAAACTGGTCCAGGAATGGGACATCGAAGACCCGATCGGTCGCGACATCGGATTCTACCGGAAGACGCGCGCCCAGCTTGCAGACAAAATCACCCGCCTCCTGGCCGAGCTCGAGGGAGAATTTGCCACAAAACCACAAAGTCACGGAGGATCTTGAGGAATCCAGGCTTCTCTCTGTGGCTCGATGGCTTTGCGGCAAATCATGAAAACTGTTATACTTGAGAGGTTTATGATGATTCGAATGTACACAACCGTGTGGTGCCCGGACTGCCACGCCGCCAAGAGATTCCTTAAAGAACGTGGCATTGAGTTCCAGGAAATCAATATCGAGGAGGATCCTGGGGCGGTGGATTTTGTGGTCCAGGCCAATGCGGGACGTCGCAGCGTTCCCACATTTGAAATCGACGGCCGCACATTTAGTTGCAGTCCCTTCAATGCCCGTAAGTTGAAGGAAAATTTAGGAATTCAGGCATAAATCTATGGAAGAGATGCAAGAGGAGCTTCAGGTCCATATGGCTTCGGCGATTCCCGTGATCGGCGAGTCGAAGGAGCCTAAGCCAAATTTCATTACCACCACCGTGGAACAGGTCTTTCGCTGGGCCCGGAAATCATCGCTCTGGCCGATGACCTTTGGCCTGGCCTGCTGTGCCATCGAGATGATGGCTACGGGCGCTTCTCGTTTTGACATGGACCGTTTTGGCGCCGGGATTTTTCGTCCCAGCCCCCGCCAGTCCGATCTGATCATTATCGCGGGAACCGTGACTCTGAAGATGGCGCCGATCGTGAAGCGCGTGTACGACCAGATGCCCGATCCCAAGTGGGTGATCTCCATGGGCGCCTGCTCAAATTGCGGTGGTCCTTTCAATTCCTATTCGGTTCTGCAGGGAGTCGACAAGGTGATTCCGGTGGACGTTTACATTCCGGGATGCCCTCCCCGGCCGGAGGCTCTGCTGTACGGAGTGATGAGACTGCAGGACAAGATCATGGGTAAAGCCGGAAAGGTCGCTTAAATATGAACTTGCTGCGGCGCATCTTGTTCATCGACATTATCAAAGGTTTGTTGATCACGTTTCCTTACATGTTCCGCCGTACTTATACGGAACAATATCCGACGCAGCGGCCGCAGATTGCGGAACGGTACCGAGGTGCGCCGCGATTGAATCTTGATCCTGAGACCAAAGAGACGTTGTGCATCTCATGCAACCTCTGCGCCCTGGCCTGCCCGGAGGACCTGATCGTAGTTACCAGCGAACGGGATCCAAAGACCAGCCGAAAAATCCTGCAGGAGTTTACCTTTGACCTGTCACGCTGCCTGTTCTGCGGATTGTGCCAGGAAGCATGTCCGGTCAATGCCATCGAACTGACACAGTATTTCGAACTGGCTGCCTACGACAAGAACGGTTCGAAATGGGACAAGTACAAACTTGAGCACGGACCAACAGCGCTGCCCGGCTTGAGCCCGACGTCTGATGCGAAATGAAGAGTTACAAGATCATTCAGTATCCCGACCCGATACTGCGCAAAGTGGCGCCGCCCGTTAAAGTATTTGACCGAAAGCTTGCGTCAGCGGCGCAAAGGATGATCGCGACGATGTACCGGAACAAAGGAGTCGGTCTGGCCGGGCCGCAGGTCAATCTCCTGGAGCGCATCCTGGTCATCGATACTTCGGAGAATCGAGACCAGCCTCGCGTGGTGATCAATCCTGAGATCCTTCATTCTGAAGGCAAGATCGCCATGGAGGAAGGGTGTCTCAGTATCCCCGACGTGAGAATCCGTGTCGTGAGGGCGGCGCAGGTCACCGTCAAGGCCCAGGACGAACTGGGGCGCTTTTTCCAAATCACGGCAAGCGACCTGGAGGCAGTCGTCTTCCAGCATGAGATCGATCACCTCAATGGTGTTCTGATCCTGGATTACGCCTCACCCGAGGCGGAGTTCGGGCCGCAAGCAGACAGTGAAAAACCATCGCGTCTGGCCTCGCGATGAATCACGCGCGATGAATCATGCATATAGAGTTTGTCGAAAGAAAACACCGGCTGAACTGGAAACTGCCAAGCGAAATTGCGTCTCTGCACCTTACTTATCCACGGGGCCGAATCGTCAAGTACTTCAGAGATAAGAACTACGGATTCATCAAAGCAAAAAACGGGCGGCATCTTTTCTTTTTCATTCCGGAAATCGATTTAATGGGGTCGGAAGATTCACTGCGCGTGGGTCTGGAAGTGGGGTACGACGTCACGCTGGTGGGCAAAAAGATGCGCGTCACGAAACTCAAGATCTATTAAGTTATCGACTTGGCGGGTTACCGGGTTGCGGGTTAGCGGGTTGAGGGTTAGCGAGTTGCGGGTTAGCGGGTTACGGGTTAGCGGGTTTGCGAGTTACGGGTTTGCGAGTTACGGGTTAGCGAGTTACGGGTTATGGAGTTCAAATCCAGAATGAAAAATTACTGAAAGCGGCTCACCGCGAGGGCGAACTTTCAATTTTCCAATCTTGAGTTCGACAACTCGCAACCCGTAACGCGGTAACCCGCCAACCCGTAACTAGATAACCCGCAACCCGGTAACCCGCCAACCCGCAACCCGGTAACCCGCAACGCGCTAACCCGCAATGCGGTAACCCGTCAACGCGGAACTAAATCCATATGGGTACCATAGGCCTGGTAATGTATATCGTGGCGGCTGCCGGAATTGCCGGGGCGTTGCTTTTGCTGGCGACTTTTGTCGGGCCAAAGCGAGCCAACCCCGTCAAGGCAACACCATTTGAGTGCGGCAACCCTCCTCACGATATTTCGCGCGGCAGGTTTTCCATAAAGTTTTTTCTTGTGGCCCTGCTGTTTATTCCGTTCGATGTCGAGCTGATGTTTCTTTTTCCGTGGGCGGTGGTGTTCCGATCGCTCGGAGTCCAGGGTTTTGTCGCGATGGCGGCGTTCCTCGGCTTCATGTTCGTGGGTTTGATTTACGCCTGGACGAAAGGGGCATTGCAATGGCAGTGAATACGCCTGCCGGCGGATTTTTCACCAGTCGCCTGGACAAGATGATCGGCTGGGCACGGAAATATTCGATTTTCCAGTACCCGTTTGTGACCGCCTGCTGCGGAATGGAGTACATGGCCACGGCCTGCGCGCATTACGATGTGGACCGTTTCGGCGCGGGCCTCCCGCGCTTTTCTCCACGCCAGGCCGACGTTTTGTTCGTCGTCGGAACTATCAGCCATAAGCTCGCGCCCACGTTGAAGATGATTTATGACCAGATGTGCGAGCCCAAGTGGGTGGTGGCTTTCGGTGTTTGTACTTGCACCGGCGGCTTTTACGATAATTACGCGACTGTCATGGGAATCGATACGATCATTCCGGTGGATGTTTACATACCGGGCTGCCCGCCGCGGCCGGAAACGGTTTTGGACGGCCTGATAAAACTCCAGGCTAAGATACAAATGGAGCCGCAATTGCTGTGAGCCGGATGAGCCTGACTCTTGGAAAACTGAAAGAGAATTTCAGTGATTCCATTTTCGAACTTGGAAACTATCGGGGAGACGACTTTGCCGTGGTCCGCGGCGATCGCATCGTGGAAATCGCCCGTTTTATACGCGATCATCCTGAGCTGCAGTACAACTTTCTGATTGATTTGACGGCGGTGGATTATCCCAGGCGCTCGCCGCGCTTTGAAGTTGTTTATCACTTCTTGTCGCTCCCGTTTAAGCATCGGGTTCGGTTGAAAGTCCCCGTCGAGGAGAAAAACGCGGAAGTCCCTTCGCTGGTGTCACTGTGGGATGGAGCGAACTGGTTTGAACGTGAAGTGTGGGACATGTTTGGTATTCGCTTTCAGGGCCATCCGGATCTGAGGCGCATCCTTCTTTACGAAGGATTCGAAGGTCATCCGCTGCGCAAGGATTACCCCATCAACAGGCGACAGCCCCTGATCGGGCCCAAAAACTAATTCCGTGGGACGAACTTCCATCGCAGATCGACTGGTCGGGCAGCGACTCTCAGAGTTGCTGAGGGTGATCCGTCCTGGAGGCGAGTTCGTCATTCTGACCCACAACAATCCCGATCCGGACAGTATCGCCTCAGGGCTGGCCTTGCGCACACTGGTGCGTGAAAAGCGGGGTCTTGAAGGCCGGCTGGCCTACGGCGGCATGCTGGGGAGAGCCGAGAATCAAGCGATGGTTCGCATCCTGCAAATTGAGCTCATTCACGTGCGCGATCTGCAGTTGAAGACGAGCGATACGATCGCAATTGTGGACACGCAGCCGCGCACCGGCAACAACGCGCTGCCGGGAGGTATCGTGCCCGATATTGTCATCGACCATCATCCGTTCCGGGAGGAAACAGCGGGGGTAACGTATCACGACGTACGGGAGCATTATGGCGCCACCAGCACCATGCTGCTTGAATATTTGAACGAAGCCGGTGTTGAGCTTGACAGGAAACTGGCGACCGCCCTGTTCTACGCGATCAAAACAGAAACGGCAAACCTGGTGCGCGAAGTGCACCAGGCCGACATGCAGGCTTATCTCACTCTCTATCCGATTGTCGATAAGTCGTGCCTGGCGCGCATCGAGCAGGCTTCCGTTCCACGAGAGTATTACCAGGCGTTCCATGCGGCGCTGGAGAACAGCTTTGTGTGCGACAAAGCCGTGGTTTCGCGCCTGCAGTCCATCCGTAATCCGGATATGGTGGCCGAGATTGCCGACTTCCTGTTGCGGCTGCGCGGAACGGAATGGACATTTGCGATGGCGCGATTCGGCAATGACTTGATCCTCTCCACGCGCACGATAAGTCCGGATGAAGATGCCGGCAACGTGATGCAGCGAGTGGTGGGAGATTACGGCACTGCGGGAGGCCACGGCACAATGGCGGGGGGCCAGGTTCGCCTCGAAGGTTTGAATGCGCAGGCGATGGAGCAGCTTGAGGCGGAGCTAACGGATCGTTTCCTCAACGCAGTCCTTGGAGACACAGCCGGTAAAGTGGTGCGCGAACCTTTGTGTGAAATCGATGGAAAGTGAAGTTATTGATTCTTCGACTCCGGTAAACACCAACCGGATGCTGGTGTCTTTCGGCCCGTCCCATCCGGCCATGCACGGGACCATCAAGATCGATGTGGAGCTGGACGGGGAAACGGTGATGGACGCCCGCGTCGAGATTGGCTACCTGCACCGTGCGTTTGAGAAAAGTTCGGAGCAGGGAAATTATCAGCACCCGATCCCTTATGCCGATCGCCTTAATTATGTCTCGCCGCTGATCAATAATTTCGGTTATGCCGAGGCGGTGGAAAAACTCCTTGATGTGGAGATTACCGACCGCTGCAAGTACGTCCGCGTGATCATGAGCGAGCTGTCGCGCGTCACGGACCACTTGACCTGTATCGGCGCCAGCGCTATGGAGCTGGGAGCGTTCAGCGTATTTCTCTACATGATCAAGGCGCGGGAATACCTCTATGAGCTGATCGAGGATGTCACCGGTGCCCGTTTAACGGTCAGTTATGTTCGCATCGGAGGGGTTAAGGCGGACTTTCCGCCGGGCTTTGAAGAAAAGACCCGCGTTGCCATGCGCAAGACCCGTGAAGTGCTCGGCGAAGTCGACCGGCTGTTGACAAAGAACCGGATCTTCCATGATCGCATGAAGGGCGTCGGCGTTTGCACTCAGGAACTCGCGGTCCGTTACGGCATCACGGGCCCGTTTCTGCGGTCCACGGGAATCAACTACGACGTGCGCAAGACGACTCCTTACCTGGTTTATGACCGCTTTGATTTCCAGATTCCTCTGGGAACAAACGGCGACAACTATGACCGTTACCGCTGCCGCATGGCCGAGATGGAGCAGAGCATGCGGATCATTGAACAGGCATTCGACCAGATGCCGGAAGGCGAGCTGAATGTGGATGTCGCGGACATGTCAATTCCGGCGGCTGAGATGAGGGATTTAGGGAAACTGGGCGCGACCGAAGGTCTGGTAAGGCGCGATGTAGAGCCCGAGCCGACGCTGGAGGGAACAAATCGCGCGGCCAGCCGGCTGGTCAATATTGTGGACAAGAGGGTCGTGTTGCCCCCCAAGGAGGAGACCTACAGCAACATTGAAGGCCTGATGAACCATTTCAAAATGGTGATGACCGGTCACGGAGTGCGACCTCCCAAGGGTGAAGCCTACTCGGCGGTGGAAGGCGGCAACGGAGAGTTGGGCTTTTACGTGGTAAGTGACGGCACTGATCGCCCGTATCGCGTGCGCTGCCGGCCGCCGTGTTTTCCCATTATGGCGGCACTGCCGCATTTGCTCATCGGCTACTCGGTGGCGGACATCGTGCCCACTTTTGGTTCGGTCAACATGGTCGGAGGAGAGCTGGATCGATGAGTCTGGAAGTTCTCTCGGAAAAGATGCTGTCGGAAATCTCTGAGATTCTGGCCAGGTATCCGCAGCAGCGCGCCGCTCTATTGCCGATCTTGAATGCCTGCCAGCGCGAATACGGCTTCATTTCGCAGCGGACCGAGGAGGCAGTCGCCGAGTTGCTTGGCATCCCTGTGATTGAAATACGGGAAACAATCAGCTTTTACAGCCTGCTCCGCCGCAAGCCCGCGGGTAAGTACCACCTGCAGTTTTGTACCAACATTTCCTGCAGCCTGTTGGGAGCCGAAGAATCGGTCGCTTCGGCTTGCCGGCAACTGGGAATTCATGAAGGCGATACCACACAGGACAATAGATTCACGATTACCACGGTGGAATGCCTGGGAGCGTGCGATATGTCGCCCTCGCTGCAGGTGAATGACGATTACCACGCAAATATGACCTCGGACAAGGTGCTCGAGCTGATCGACAAGCTAAAAGATGAACGGTAACAGCGCGGAGACGGATAGGTTATGTTCACCGCAGAGACGCGAGAACGCCGAGTCTCGCTGAGGTCGTGATGAGACCTTGCGGAAACTCGGCGTTCTTCGCCGCTCTGTGGTGACGCAAACGCATCCGTCTTCGCCCGGTTCCCGATTGGGCAATCCGAATGGAAAAAATCCTGTCAAAGAACTTCTTCAACCCCGAAGCGCGCAAGATCGAGGTTTATCTGCGGGACGGGGGATATGAGGCGGCACGCAAGGCGCTCTCCGAGATGACGCCTGAGTCGGTCATCCAGGAAGTCACAGAATCAAGCCTCAGAGGACTGGGCGGAGCCGGTTTTCCCACCGGACGCAAATGGGGCTTTATTCCCAAAGATTCCCCCAAACCGAAGTACCTGATCATCAACAGTGACGAGAGTGAGCCTGGCACCTTTAAGGATCGCCACATCCTGGAATGGGATCCGCATACGCTGGTCGAGGGAGTCATCATCGCCAGCTATGCCATCGGCGCGCACCAGGTTTACGTGTATACGCGCGGGGAGTACTACCACTACGCCAACATACTTCAAGAAGCAGTTAAAGAGGCCTATGCTAAAGGGTTATTGGGAAAGAATATTTTTGGCAGTGGGTTTGACCTCGAACTGATCATTCATCTGGGGGCAGGCGCTTATATCTGCGGCGAGGAAACCGCTCTGCTCGAGTCCCTGGAAGGTAAACGTGGATGGCCGCGACTGAAGCCGCCGTTTCCGGCGATATCCGGTTTTCTCGGATGCCCCACAGTGGTGAACAACACGGAAACAATCGCCTACGTTCCTTCGATCATCCGCAACGGCGGGGAATGGTTTGCCGCTCTTGGCACGCCCCGAAACGGCGGCATGCGTCTTTATTCAGTCAGCGGTCATGTAAAGCGGCCCGGCGTCTACGAGTTGCCTCTTGGCACTCCACTGCGGGAAATCATCTACCAGCACGCCGGCGGAATGAGGAGCGACAGGAAGCTCAGAGCTGTCATTCCCGGTGGATCATCGTCGCCGGTTTTGACCGCCGCCGAGATTGACGTGAAGATGGATTTTGATTCGCTGGCCGCCGTTGGTTCGATGCTTGGATCGGCCGGTGTAATTGTAATGGATGAGGGCACGTGCCTGCTGAAGGCGCTCACAATTCTGTCCAAGTTTTACCAGCATGAGAGTTGCGGGCAGTGTACGCCGTGTCGCGAGGGGACCGGCTGGATGACCCGGATTCTGAACCGGAGTCTCACCGGAGACGGTGTGCAAGGGGATCTGGAAAACCTTCTGCGTATTGCCGGAAATATCATCGGTAACACAATCTGTCCCCTGGGAGATGCCGCCGTGCTTCCGGTACAGAGTTTCATCAAGAAGTTTCGGGAAGAATTCGAAAGCCACCTGCAGCACGGCAAATGCCTGGCCGTGGCTTAATCCCAAATGCAGAATGCGGAATGAAGAATGCAGAATGCGGAATGAAGAATGCGGAATGAAGAATGCGGAATGCGGAATGAAGAATGCGGAATAACTACGATGTAGTTTTGCCTGCGAGGAAATAGCGTGAATCGATCCTGGATGCTGCATTTCACAATCCTTTACCAATTCCGCATTCCGCATTCTGCATTCCGCATTCGGACCATTCCGCATTCCGCACTCCACAATCGGAATTCTGCATTCCGCATTCGGATTTCCTTATGCCGACGCTGACGATTGACGGACAAGAAATCACGGTTGAAAAGGGAACCACGGTCATCCAGGCGGCCGAGGCGCTCGGGATCTACGTGCCACGCTACTGTTACCATCCCGGCCTCAGTATCGCCGGCAGTTGTCGCATGTGCCTGGTGGAAATTGAAAAAGCTCCGAAGCTCCAGATCGCATGCTACACGCCGGCTGCCGACGGCATGGTTGTGCAAACCACCTCGGACAAGGTCAAACTCGCCAGGCAAGCGGTCCTGGAGTTCCTGTTGAGCAACCACCCGCTTGACTGTCCGGTTTGCGATCAATCAGGGGAGTGCGATCTGCAGAACTTCTACATGGAATTCGGGCTCTATCAAAGCGAGTTCCTGGAGAACAAAATCAAACGCCGCAAGGCCCAGCCGATCGGGCCACACGTTGTCCTGGACAATGAGCGCTGCATTCTGTGTTCACGTTGTGTGCGCTTCTGCAAAGAGGTAAGCAAAAGCAACGAGCTCGGAATCGTGAACAGGGGCGAACAGGCCGAAATTGCGCTCTTCGAGGGCAGGGAACTGAACAACCCATACAGCGGAAATGTAATTGATATCTGTCCCGTAGGAGCGTTGACGGAGCGAGAGTTTCGCTTCCAGTGCCGCGTCTGGTACCTGGACCGGGCCAAATCGGTGTGCAACGGCTGCGCCCGGGGCTGCAACATCGAGATTCATTACAACATCAGACGCGCCTATCAATCCCGCGGCCGCAGGGTGCTGCGCATCAAGCCGCGATTCAATCGCGATGTCAACAAGTGGTGGATTTGCGACGAAGGCCGCTACGGATTTGAATTCATAGATTCTCCCGGCCGTTTGCAGAATTTCGAGCGGCAGGAGGGAGCCGAAAAACTGCCCGTCAGTGTGGATGAGGCGGCGCTTACAATGGCCGGCTGGATTGGCGAATCCATCGACCGCCACGGCAGGGATTCAATCGGCTTCTTCGTTTCGCCAAAGCTGTCCAACGAAGATCTTTACGCCATACTGAACCTGGGCCGGTTGACGGGAGTGCATAAGATCGATTTTCGAAGCCCCGCCGAACGGCCCGGCTACCAGGACGATTTTCTGATTCGAGCCGACAAAAACCCGAACACGCGAGGCTGCCTGGAGATGGGCCTCTATCGGAAGGATCGTGAAAACGGCTCCTGGATGGCCGATGAGATCCGCAGCGGCGCCATTCGGACGCTGGTCGTTTTTCTGCAGGATCTGACGCTCGATCCGGGATTTGACCGGGCGCTCGGTTCGCTCGAACATCTTGTCTTCTTCGGCAGCAACCGGAATGGCACAAGCGACCGGGCGCCGCTGGTGATGGCGTCCGCCACCTGCGCCGAGAAAGACGGGAGCTTTACGAATTTCGAGGGCAGAGCCCAGCGCTTCGACAAGGCGCTGGACCCGCTGGGAGACTCGCGCCCGGAGACGGAGATTGTGGGCCGCGTTGCCGCTCACTTCGGCGGTGCAGTCGAGAAATTTGAAAGAGAGCGGCTGTTGTCCGACTTGCGATTGGAAATCAAATTCTTTGACCAGCCCGGGCTCGATCCGCCCGAGGTTGAGACAGTTTACCGGCAGACTCTGGATCAGCAGGAGAGCGCGTGATCGCGGATCTGGGCATTGCTGCAGTCAAAGTGGGATTCAGCCTTTTTGTGCTGCTCAACTTCGTGATGCTGCTTACCTGGGCTGAGCGCAAGCAGAGCGCTCTGATGCAGGATCGCATCGGAGCCAACCGCGCCTCCATCTTCGGGCTGACTCTGATGGGTTTGTTTCACCCGCTGGCCGACGCAATCAAGATGATCACCAAGGAAGATTTCATCCCCGCCGGCGCCAACCGGGCCATCCATACGCTGGCGCCTTTTGTGGCGCTTTTCTTTGCCTTGATCAGTTTCGCGATTATCCCCTTCGGTGACCAGGTCCGGATCGGCGACAAGCTGGTGGTGCTGCAGGTGTTCGATTTGCACGTGGGGATTCTTTATGTGTTTGCCGCCATGTCTATGGGCGTGTACGGATTTGTGATGGCGGGGTGGGCTTCCAACAACAGCTTTTCCTTAATGGGAAGCCTGCGCGCATCTTCGCAGATGCTCTCCTATGAGATCACAATCGGCGCGACGGTGGTGGGCCTGATCATGGTGTTTCAGACTGCCAGCCTGCAGCAGATCGTTCAGCAGCAGGGACAACTCCTCTTCGGGTTTTTGCCTGCATGGGGAATTTTTTTCCAGCCGCTGGGATTTATTCTGTTTGCCACGGCGGCCATGGCGGAAACAAAGCGTGCTCCCTTTGATTTGCCGGAAGGGGAATCGGAGATCATCGGCTACTTTACCGAATATTCGGGAATGAAGTTCGGAATGTTCTTCATGACTGATTTCGTGGAAACAGTTGTGATGGCCGGCCTGGTGGCGACGCTTTTCTTCGGCGGCTGGCAGTTTCCTTATCTGGCGCGGGGCGGTTTTCATTTCCCCTGGGGTGCCTCCATCCCGTTGCCGGAACTGGCAGTCGGCATCCTCCAGGTGCTGACATTTCTGGCCAAACTGGCATTTTTCTGCTGGTTCTTCCTGCTGGTGCGCTGGACGCTGCCCCGATTCCGTTACGACCAATTGATTCGCCTTGGCTGGCAGTTCATGCTTCCGCTCTCTGTTTTGAACATACTGGCAACCGGAGCGGTGATTCTGCTGTTGCAGCAGTGAACATGGAAAAACAGAACGCAGAGCAGCGAAGCGTAAGGCAGGCGCCTCCTGGCGAGCCCGATCTCACCTTTTGGGAACGGACCTACGTGCCCGAGGTGTTGCGAGGCCTGAAAATTACGGCCGCGCATTTTTTTCGCAACCTGGTAATTCACATTTTCCATCTGGTCGGCCTCTGGAAGGACCGCCGGGGCGGGGAGACTATTCAGTATCCCGAGGAAGTTCGCGGCTATTCGCCCCGACTTCGTTCGCTGCACCGTCTCACCAGGCGCGAAGACGGTTCGCCGCGCTGCGTAGCCTGCATGATGTGCGAAACGATTTGCCCGGCGCGCTGCATCTACATTGTGGCCGCGGAGCATCCGGATCCGAATATCGAAAAATATCCGGAAAGATTCGACATCGACCTGGGGAAGTGCGTTTTTTGCGGCTATTGTGTCGAGGTGTGCCCCGAGGACGCCATCCGCATGGACACGCACATTCTGGATTTTTCCGCCTATTCGCGCGAGGAGATGATTTACGACAAAGAGCGGCTCCTTTCGCACGAGCCGCGAAGGGCAGATGGCATCGGGGTTATCCGTAAGGTTAAGCGATGCACCTGATTCAGCACCGCGGGTGAGAAAAAATTGAACCGCTAAGTACACTAAGAACGCTAAGAATTTCTTTTTCAGTGCGGGTTCAGATGGTACTGCACCTTACACGTGACTCTTCTTCAGAACTTTCAATTGCTTGCAGCCAGCAGGTTGTTCCTAGCCATGATGAGCTTAGCGTTCTTTGCGTTCTTCGCGGTTCAAGCTTTTTGGATTTATTCACAGCTTCTCAGCCAGCGCTTTCAAAATCAATATGAACCGCGAAAGCCTGGAATTTGACGTCTTATTTGTCGGGGCCGGTCCGGCCAGTCTCGCCGGGGCCTACCATCTGGCCCAAATGATTCGACGCCACAACGAGGGAGTAGCTTCCGGTTCTGTTTCCGGAAGGAGACTGGATGAGATTTCCATCGCCGTTATAGAGAAAGGCAAAACAGTCAGCTCCCACGCTCTGAGCGGCGGCATTCTCGATCCGCGCGCGCTCAGGGAGTTGATGCCGGATTTCATGCAGCGTGGAGCGCCTCTGGATGCACCCGTTACAAAAGACCACATCTACCTTCTGACCCGCTCAGGAAAACTGGCTTTTCCGGTGATCCCTCCTCCATTGAACAATCACGGCAACTACATTATTTCTCTGGGCCGGCTGGTCGGCTGGCTTGCCGAACAGTGCGAGCAGTTGGATGTCAACATCTTTCCCGAGTTTCCCGGAGCCGATTTGATTTACCAGGGGGAACGGGTATCGGGTGTGCGCGCCGCCGACAAAGGCCTGGACAAATCGGGCAAGCCGAAAGCGAATTTCGAGCCCGGTCCGGATCTGCTGGCAAAAGTGACTGTTCTCGGCGAAGGGCCGCGCGGCACGCTGGCCAAGAAATTAATTCAGAGATTCGGATTCGATCCCGAAAGCAACCCACAGGTGTATTCGGTAGGCGTAAAAGAGATCTGGCAGCTTCCTGAAAATAGATTGCCTGCCGGAACAGTGATACACACGATGGGATATCCGTTGGGAAACAGGATCTTCGGCGGCGGGTTTATTTACGCCCCGGCCGGAGATGTGCTCTATGTCGGGTTGGTGGTGGGTTTGGATTACCAGGATCCCGCAACCGATCCACATCAGTTGTTTGGCCGGTGGAAGAAACATCCGCTGCCGGCCGGTCTGCTCAGGGGCGCCAGGCTCCTTGAATATGGCGCCAAGGCGATTCCCGAAGGAGGCTTGTTCTCGCAACCACGCATGGCGTATGACGGCGTCCTGGTCATCGGCGACTCTGCGGGCTTCTTGAATTCGCAGCGGCTGAAAGGAATCCATTTGGGAATGAAATCCGGGATGCTCGCCGCCGAAACGATCTTCGACTGTCTGGTGGCGGGAGACTTTTCGCGTGAGCGGCTCGAAATTTATCCGCAGCGATACCGGCAAAGTTGGGCCCACCGTGAGCTTTATAGAGTTCGCAACTTTCATCAGGGCTTCGACGGCGGATTACTTGCCGGGATGTTTCATGCCGGCCTGCAGATGCTCAGCGGGGGCCGAGGCCTGCATCAGCGCTATCCCACCCGCGCGGGCCACGAGCGAATGCAAAAGTACCAGACAGTGGAGCCAGGCTCTCCGGCTCCCCCGCACACTCACTCACCCGCTCCCCCACACCCCCGCTCTCCCGCTCACTCGCTCCCACCCGCTGCAAAGGAACCGCCGGACAATACGCTGACCTTTGACAAAGTTACCGACGTGTATCATTCGGGCGCTGCCCACGATGAAAACCAGCCATGTCACTTGCATGTTCTGGATCTGAACATATGCCACCATCGTTGCCGATATGAGTACGGCAATCCCTGCCAGCATTTCTGCCCTGCGGGCGTGTATGAAATTCTGGCCCGCGAGCGGGGAGAGGTGCAATTGCAGATCAACTTCTCAAACTGTGTGCATTGCAAAACCTGCGACATCATGGATCCCTACCAGATCATCGACTGGGGACCTCCGCAAGGCGGCGACGGCCCGAATTATAAGAAGATGTAGAACCATCAGCCGAACCGCGCGCGTAAGAACGTGTGAAAAAATCGACGCCACCGGGCTCGCCCCGGTGGTGAGTACGATTCTTCACTAAGGCCGTCCCTGAGTCACTGTTGGATTCGTCGCTTCGAAACGA